>NZ_JAIWJX010000002.1:622108-1244216 GCF_023149135.1 Fictibacillus marinisediminis
TCGTGAACCGATAACATTGGTACGTTCGCCGACCATCAAAGGGCGCATGGATGGATCATCATAGATCAGCGGCTCAATCCCTGACACGGCATGGGAATGGCTTTCAGGGACAGTACGCGGCTTCAGCGGTTTTAGCGCTTCTGCGATGGCCCTTATATGGTCTGGTGTCGTGCCGCAGCAGCCGCCGGCGATGTTGAGCCAGCCTTCTGCGGCAAAGGCGCTGATTTTCTTTGCGAGAGTTTCTGGTGTTTCATGATAGTTCCCGTCTTCATCCGGAAGGCCGGCATTCGGATAACAGCTTACCGCTGAAAGAGACAGTGCGGATAAGGAGCGGATATGGTCGGTCATAAATTCCGGCCCCGTTGCACAGTTGAGCCCTACAGCCAAAGGTTTCATGTGCTCAAGCGAGATGTAAAAGGCTTCAATCGATTGGCCGGCCAGTGTCGTACCCATCGGCTCAATCGTGCCTGACACCATGAGCGGGACTTCCTTTCCGGCTGATTTAAACGCCCGTTTAATGCCGATAAAACCTGCTTTAACATTGAGCATATCCTGGCTGGTCTCGAGGAGAAGCAAATCAACCCCGCCGTCCAGAAGGCCTTTTACCTGTTCTTCATAGGAAGAGGTCAGCCCTTCAAATGTTGCGCCTCCTGTAACGCTCAACGTTTTTGTTGTTGGTCCCATTGATCCGGCAACGAAGCGGGGCCAATTAGGGGTGGAGACCTTATCGGCCGCTTCCCGCGCGATCTCTGCTGCTATTTTGTTCGTTTCATATGCTTTATAGCCGAGGCCGTATTCGTCGAGCACAATATCAGTGGCCCCGAACGTATTGGTTTCAACGATATCAGCACCTGCCTCTAAATATTGCAAATGGACATCCAGAATTACATCAGGACGGGTAAAGTTCAGGTTTTCATTGCAGCCATCCAGGTCTTCGCCGCCAAAGTCTTCGGCAGTCAGATTGGCTTGCTGGAGGATGGTGCCCATTGCCCCGTCCATGATCAGTATTTTATTCTTAAGCTGTTGTTCAAGGGTTTGATTAGACATTCTGAATCCTCCTTGTTTTTTTGCGGTCAATTTCGTAGGCATACTCCGTCAGTTCAGCCGTCAATTCATATCGCATGAATGGGGTGATCAAATAGATGCCATTAAACAGTTCAGAAGCGGCATCTATCAGAGATTTTGAGATGGCAAGGCCTTCCCTTGCTCCAGAAACTGGGTCGTCTTTAAACTTCGCCATACGGCCGCGCACATCGTCTGTCAGTTTGATCCCCGGCACCTCATAATGAAGAAAGTCAGCGTTGCGGCTTGAGGTGAGAGGCATAATCCCAACGTAGAAAGGAACCGGCAGATCTTTTACAGCTTCGTGGAACTCCAGCAGTTTCTCTTCAGAGTACACCGGCTGGCTGATAAAGTAGTCCGCGCCGCTTTCTATTTTTTTCTCTGCCCTCTGAACTGCTCTTTCCAGTGACTTCACATTTGGATTAAAGGCGGCACCGACGGTAAATTGTGTTTTTTGTCCCAAGTCTTTTCCGGAAAGTGAAACCCCTTCGTTAAACTGTTTGATCATTTTAATCAGTTCTATGGAGGTAACATCATAGACGCTTGAAGCTCCCGGAAAATCGCCTACCTTTGCCGGATCCCCAGTAATTGCCAAAATATCGTGAAGTCCGAGTGTATGCAGTCCCATGAGATGAGACTGCAGACCGATAATATTCCGGTCTCGGCAAGCGAGATGAACGATCGGCTGGACTCCTGTCTGTGCTTTAGCCAAAGAAGATAGGGAGGTATTGCAGATTCTTGGTGATGCCAACGAGTTGTCTGCAAGCGTAATGGCATCTGCTCCGGCTTCTTTCAATGCCTTTGCTCCTTCAAAAAAACGGGATGTATCAAGCTTGCGGGGAGGATCCAGCTCAACAATGACCGATCGCCTTTCTTTTAGAATATCAGGCAGGGAAATCTCAGGTTTCTGCCTCGTTTCAACAACGGCAATAGGCTCTGGGCGCTGTCTGACTTCCTTTTCGGTAACAGGCTTCAGTCCATGAAGCTCTTCAGCGAAAGCTTCAATATGAGCAGGAGTTGTTCCGCAGCAGCCTCCGAGAAGGCGGATGCCTTGGTTTCTGAAAAGTGAAGCACTGTTCTTGAAATACTCCGCATCACCTTCATACTGAAATTTTCCATCCACATAGGAAGGAAGACTTGCATTCGGATAAGCGGAAAGATAGGCATGCTTTGGAATTTCTACTTCCTCAAGTGTCTTGATCATATGAAAGGGCCCAAGACGGCAATTCAGCCCTACGACATCCGCTCCTAAATCTTCTAGGCGTCTAATCGCTGTATTGATGGGTGTTCTGTCATTTAGAATACCGACTTCCTGCAAAGAAATCTGCGAGATGATCGGAATGCGGGTCTCGCTGCGTGCAATTTCAAGAACGGTTTCCAATTCTTCCAAATCGTAAAAGGTCTCAAGAAGAAGGCCATCCACTCCTTCCAACAGAAGACAGTAGAGCTGTTCCCTAAAACTTCTCTTTATTTCTTCAATCGTAAGTGAGCTTGGGCCCGTTCCACGGATTCCTCCGATGGTTCCCAGTACATACGTTTCATTGGCAGCTGCTTTTTTGCAAGTCTTACAGCCGCACTATTCAGCTCTTTGACTTGCTCCTCCAATCCATATCTTTGCAGTTTAATATAGTTGGCGCTGTACGTATTGGTCTGAATGACATCTGCACCGGCCTGTATGTAAGCCTGGTGGATGGACTGAATCTGATCAGGGTGCGTCAGATTCAGCTGCTCAAAACAGCAATCCGTTCCATACGAGTAGAGAAGTGTTCCCATTGCCCCATCGGCAATCAAGATTTTGTCTTCAAGATCTTTCAATAATCCCATTATGCGGTCCTCCTGTTAGTTCGGTATCTTCCAGCGGCCCAATAAAATAAAAAAAAGCCTTCTTAAAGAAGAAGACTTTGAAAGTTCGAGGTCATTCTTCTTATCTTCCAAGTTCAATTCGAACTTGTTGGACTTAGCACCTTTTCAGCTGCAAAGCTGAAGGTTGCTGAGGTGTCAACGGGCCATTCCCTTAACCTCTCTGGATAAGAAACCAAATCGCTATAAAATTAATTCTCTATACCTTACAATAATTGTTGGAAGATTTCAATAGCTTTTTCAAATGAAAAAATGGTTGAGCTTTTTATCACAGGGGGACTCCGATTATGAAGAATAAGTATACCAACCTTGACGGGATACAAAACACACATACATTTAAAGAATTGCTGCAGTGGAGAAGAGAAAGCGCGGCAACAAAAATATTTAGCTCAGCAGATTCCGCAAGGCCAGAAAAAGGATCAGCAGATTAAAAGAAAACCGGCAGCATCATTCCATCACATGGATCGGCCATTCTGCTTTTCTCATTCAGATGGGCGGGTGCAGGCTTAAGGTACTGTTGCTCGGGGAGACATGGTGGAAAAGTGGAAAGGAGCAGCCGCAATAGCCTGATTCCCGTTTTTCACCTTTAAGGGACATTTATCATACACTACACTAACACTTTTAAAGGTGGAGATAGCAATGGGGTGCATGGTTAATATTTACTATCTGAAGATAAATAGTCTGGCGAGCAACAGTTCATTGAATCTGGGATCAACCTTTCATAATAGCCATACAGCAAATACAAAATCTACAGGCGACAATAGTTCTGTTGGAGATCATTCACCAGCAGAAGCCATGATGAAAAACATGGTCTTTGATCCGGATGTTAATGATCAAAATGAATACGGAAATGCAGATACTTCGGTTGCAAACCAGCCTTAATGAAATGGAGCAATAAAAGAAGAAGGGGGGTCACCTCATGCCATATTTGTTTAATATTTTTAATATCAAAACGAATGGTGTGACCATGAACGGTAACATAGATATCGGCCCGACCGTCCATAACAGCCATACAGCCAATACAAAGTCAGTTGGTTCTACGATCTCTCTTGGAGACTTTTCTCCGTCAACTGGATTTATGGTGAACAGCAACATCGATCCGGATATCAGCGACCAAGGCCAGGTAGCGAACCCGTCCGCTCCAGTCACTAACCAGCCTTAACGTTCACCCGCCTGTTTTTACCGAAAGAGGGAGTCTGTCCAATCAGCTTTTTGTTCAAGCCATACACTGTAGGTAAAGAGCGAAAAGGATGGAACAGATTTGCGTTTTTCTTTCAGAATAGGAAAAATCATCACAAATGGTGTGACTCAAAATGGAAACATCGATATTGGAAGTACCGTCCAGAACAGCCATACAGCCAATACCAAATCGGTAGGGGCGGTTGTGGCGTTCGGTGACTGCTCAGATGCCTGTGCGTATATGATCAACTTCAACGAAGACAACGACGAAAATGATATGGGTCAAAGCGAAGGACAGGACGATCAGCAGAAATAATGAAGGAGCGCTTAATGGGAGCGCTCTTTTTCTTTGGCCGAGAAGGATTTCTTTTCCCTAAAAAAGAAGCCTGGTGGTAGTGGTGGAGAATAATCTTAAAGGAGTTGCCATCGGATCTGAAAGAATACGCGCCGATTTCGTGAAAATACGATCCAATCTCAAAGAAATACGATCCGATCACTGCAAAATACAGATAAAATGCAATGCACTTACTAGAAAGGAGCACGGAATGAAGTTAAATGAACTGAATAACAGGGTAAATGACATTATTAGCGGCCAAAATGGAGATTATGCTTACTGGATTGAAACGGAGGATGGCCACATTGAGTATCAGGCAGATGAGGTATTCCCAGCCGCAAGCCTTATCAAGATACCAATTTTAATTGAAGCCTTTCGGCAGACAGAAGCAGGTCAAATCGATCTCGCTTCCCGTATTTCATTAAAACAGGAGGTAAGGGTTGGCGGTGCCGGGGTTCTCCAGCTTTTTTCTGATGAATCAGCTGTTACTGTAGCAGATATACTCACGTTAATGATCACTGTTTCTGATAACATGGCAGCCAACATTATGATTGAAAAAACAGGCATGGTGAGAATTAATGCTCTGCTGGCTGAATTGGGCTGCAGCCAGACATTGCTCCAGCGCAAGCTGATGGATTTCGAAGCTGTTAAGGAAGGAAAGAACAACTATACTTCAGCAAGAGATGTTATTCTTCAGCTGAAGGAGATTGACAGGGGAGGCAGGTTAAAGGCCAAGAGCAAACAAGCGATCATGAACATTCTTCAAAATCAGCAGTTTCGCTATAAGCTTCCCGCCTATATGGATGAAGAAAAGATAACCATCGCGAATAAAACTGGAGAATTGGAGGGAGTAGAGCACGACGCAGGCATTTTCACATTTAAGAGAGAAAAGCTGTTTGCAGTGGTTCTAACGAAAAGTTTACCGAGTGAAGAAGAAGGAAGACAAGCCCTGGCGCTAATTGGGAAAGTACTGAATGACTATATGCTAAGTTATCAAAAAAATTAGAAAAAATTGTTTTTGGCTTCTTCGACAAAAAATGATAAAATTATGAATACTTAATGAAAACGCATACATAACAACGACAGAGGTGAACAGATGATTACGAATCAAAATGATCAAGGGCTCAAGCGAGGCATGAAAGCACGGCATTTATTTATGATCTCCCTGGGTGGTGTAATCGGAACCGGATTCTTTCTCGGTTCGGGGATGACCATTCATGATGCCGGCCCGGCAGGCGCGGTGATTTCTTATCTCGTTGGCGGATTTATCATGTATTTGACGATGCTCTGTCTTGGTGAGCTTTCAGTTGCTATGCCTGTATCCGGTTCTTTCCAAACATATACGACTAAATTTATAGGGCCTGGAACAGGTTTTGCCGTCGGATGGCTCTACTGGCTAGGATGGGCGGTTACCGTAGCTCTTGAATTTTTCTCAGCTTCTGCTTTGATGCAGAGATGGTTTCCTCATTCAGAACTTTGGATGTGGAGCTTAATTTTTGCGGGTGTATTATTTGCTTTGAACGCACTATCTGCGAAGGCTTTCGGAGAAACAGAATTTTGGTTTGCGAGCATAAAGGTTCTTGCCATTATTTTATTTATTATCCTTGGCGGTGCGGCGATTTTTGGCCTGATCGATATGAAAGGCGCCAGCTCGTCTCCAGGTTTCACAAATTTTGTTTCAGCGGGATGGTTTCCGAATGGATTCAGTGCTCTGTTTGTCACCATGATTGCTGTTAACTTCTCTTTCCAGGGAACCGAGCTGATTGGAATAGCATCTGGAGAAAGTGAAAATCCTGAAAAAACCATTCCACGTTCCATTCGTCAAACGGTTTGGAGAACACTTTTCTTTTTTGTTCTTGCGATTGGTGTGCTTGCCGCATTAATGCCAATGGCTAAAGCAGGAAAAGTGGAAAGCCCGTTTGTCGTCGTCTTTGACAGCATCGGAATACCGTATGCTGCGGATATTATGAACTTCGTTATCTTAACCGCGCTGTTGTCTGTTGCCAACTCAGGTTTGTATGCGGCAACTCGTATGCTCTACTCGCTTTCAAAAGAAGGAATGGCCAGTCCAGCTCTGGGAAGAGTAAACAAACGCGGTATTCCGATGAACGCGCTGTATATCACAATTGGCGTTGCCTTGCTTTCCTTATTGTCTGCATTTAAAGCGGAAAAAACGGTGTTCGAATGGCTTCTGTCATTGGCAGGTTTGGGTGCGCAAGTGGGCTGGATTGCCATTACCGCTTCACAGTTCGCCTTTAGAAGAAAGTTCATCCGTGATGGAGGAAAGGTAGAGGATTTGAAGTTTAAAGTCCCATTGTTTCCGATCCTTCCGCTTTTCGCCACTACGCTGAACCTTGGTGTTTTGATCAGTATGGCCTTTGATCCTGCACAGCGTCTCGCTCTTTATTTAGGTGTCCCTTTCTTTATTGGCTGTTACCTGTACTATTACTTGGTCATTAAGAAAAGAGAAAAAACAGCCGCTCTGCAGCGTAAAGCTATATAATGAAAAACAGCATCTCCACAGGGATGCTGTTTTTTTTGTTTGGCTCTTTTCTAAAAGATTGTTGCTTTGGGGACATTTATGTATAGAAACTTCATTGATCAATTGATTGGAGTGCAAGGTGCGAGACTCCTCGAAAATGAATTTCACATTTTCTTCGTGCGATATAAACGCTGCCGAAGCCTTCCTTGTCCTGCGGGAGCAGCTGGACAGGTGAGACCCGCAGGCGCCTGCGCCGAGAAAGTAGGCGCTGGCGCCGGTAAAGCTCACCGCACGCCCCGCGAAAGTAGGCGTTTACGCCGGTAAAAGCGAGCAGCCTGAAACGGAAATCAACCACTCCCAAGAGCACCAAAGGTTACGAAAACAGCCTTTTGTTTTCATTTTCCAATTATTGTTTTTCGGTTGACAGAATAAAGAAAGTCCATTACTATTGGATATTGTACAACAATGCTTCAACGCATAAAAGCGTTTAAGTATATAAGTGAAACAAAATAGTATTGCATCAGGGAGAGGTCAAGCATGAACAGTAAAATCAAACCTTCAGGAGTCATCCTGTTATTTTTATTAATTGTAGCAACAATGTTTACAAGCCTTGTTGTTCTTAAGGTAGAACCCCATATACCGTTGTTTTTCTGTGTTATACTTACCGGTATTTTTGCCGTGTTCTGGGGAGCAGATTGGAAAACGATTGAGAAGGGGCTCATCTCAGGAGTAGTAAGCGGTATACAGCCCCTGCTGCTGTTGATTATGATCAGCTTTGTTATCGCAAGCTGGATGATGAGCGGAGCCGTTCCAACGCTTTTATTTTACGGCATGAATATCATTCAGCCCGAATGGTTCGCGCTGAGTGCTTTGTTTATTACCATATTGGTATCAACGTTTACGGGCAGCAGTTTTACGACCGCTAGTACGGTAGGAGTAGCTCTCATGGGAATCGCGCATGTGCTGAACGTGAATCCTGGCTTAGCCGCCGGAGCAATCGTGTGTGGTGCGTGTTTTGGAGATAAGATGTCACCGCTGTCTGATTCCACTAATCTGGCTTCGGGTACGGTAGGTGTCAATTTATTTGAACACATTCGCCATATGATGTGGACCACTGTACCTGCTCTAATCATTACGGCAGTCATCTTTTTCTTTGCCGGCCATCAGCCGTCAGGAACGTCAATTGCACAGTTGGCTGAAATGAAAAAGACGTTGGGTGAACACTTTACCATTACACCGTTCACGCTTATTTCACCGTTAATCGTAATGGTGATGGCTTTCCGAAAGATGCCGATCATTCCAACGCTGCTTACAGGAGTGGTGACGGCTGCCCTCACGACCCTCATCCTCAATCCGGACTTTCCGATCGCTCATATGATCAATGCGCTGGAAAATGGATTGAATATGAAGACAGGAAGCGATGCGGTTGATGCGATTGTGAACAAGGGCGGTCTTATCCCGATGATGTGGTCGGTTTCACTGATTATCATCGCCCTGTCACTAGGCGGTCTTCTTCAGGAACTAGGAATTATCGATATCATGATTCGTTCATTTGAAAACTCGCTTAAGAAAACAGGCCATCTGATTGCAGCAACGGCTGCGTCAGGGCTGGGAGTGAACCTTTTGACAGGGGAAATGTATCTTTCTATCATTCTGCCGGGGCAGGCCTTTAAAAAGCACTTTGAAAAAAACGGGGTCCCGTTAATAAATCTTACAAGAACGATGGAGGATGCGGGTACACTGATCAATCCTCTCGTTCCGTGGAGTGTGAGCGGTGCCTTTTTCGCAGCTACCCTCGGAGTATCTGCTCTTGATTACATCCCGTTCGCCTTTTTACTGTACTTGTCACCGCTGTTTACTCTGTTTTACGGGTACACAGGAATTGGATTAGCCAAGAAAAAAGATGATGCAAAAACACTATCTAAAGCTTCATAAAAATGTTGCATCAGGATATCCTCCTGATGCTTTTTTTATTTGGGTGAATGCAGGCTTCCTTTTGTTCATATGATGAAACGATAGATGTAAAATAAGCAGATCTTTAGGAAGAAGGGAGGCGGGAGTGATGAAACAGGTTCGGGGTCAGAAAGTCTTTTTATCTGATGCTGTGCTGTCATCCCTGATCTACACTCACTATGGATTGACGGTTCAGTCCATTGAGCGCGTACTCGCCATTCCAAAGGTGCATACAGATCAAGGGATCTTTGGTTTTAAGAATGCCAATGAACTCAATGATCTGCCATTTGTCGCCCATTGTATAGAGTGGATGAAACAAAACCATTTTTCTTTTATTCCGAGCGTCCTGCCTTGTCATAATGGACAGGTATATTTTGAACATGAGAATGAACTGTACTATATGGAAGAGTGGGCGAAGGGAAAGGATATCCTGTTTGCTGACCTTTCATTGTGTGAGAGGATAGGGGCAGCACTCGCTCATTTTCACCATGCAGCTGAAGGGGCCGTACCCCCGTCGGACAGCTCCCGGATGGAGTATGGCAGCCGGGTCCATAAACTGAATGGTGTTTATCAGGATATTCAAAAATGGAAAACAGAATATAAGCCTGTCCCGGAATGGACCTTCGAGCCGTGGATGCTGGATGTGCTTGAAACCAGATGCAGGCTGGCCTATTCTTATATCCACCGCCTTGAAGAAGAGCATGGAGAAGTGAAAGGAGCGCTATGCCACGGCAGTCTTCATCAAAGGAACATCCTGCTGGATGGGGATCAAAAGATTTATTTCATTGATGTGGAATCTTTGGTTTTTGCTGAACGGCCATATGATCTGGCATCGTTCATCCATTATTATGCACCGTCCTACAATTGGAAGCCTGCAGTGATCCACCGGTTTATTAAAGGATATCAGGAACATTCCGTCCAGTCTCTCTCGTTTAATGAATGGAAGTTTTTATTCTCCTTTCTTGCTTTTCCGAGGAGAGTTGAAAGCTGGTGCTATCGCCATTTCGGGAGCCAAACACCTTCAGAATCAACTTATTTTAAACTTCTGGGCATCCTTGTTCACGATCAGCCAAAGGAAAGTCTGTTTACACAGTTTCATCCAGAAACTCTTGAGTCATCATTTCATTTGTTTTATGAAATGGTAAAGGGGAGGATGGGGTGAGAAGGCAAGCTATTGCAAGAGGCTGCTCGAAGCCTTTTTATTTTCTTCTTTTCGCGCTGGTTTTTTGCGGGGCCTTTCTTGTTTTTTCCGTCTTTATTCATACACATCTGTTAAAAGAGTTCGACCGGTGGACGATGGCTGCTGTCTTATCGTTACGGACACCCAAATGGACGTCATTCTTTTTATTTATTCAGCAGCTGGGGTATAGGAAGGTCATCTTCCCAATGATTACTGTCATGGGGCTGTATCTTATGTTGTTTAAAAAGTTCAATGAATGCTTGTTTCTCTTTTCAACAGCGGCAGGGGCTTTAATTTTGAACGGATGGCTAAAAACCTATTTTCACCGGCCCCGGCCTTCTGTTCATGTTCTTATTACAGAAAATGGGTTCGGCTATCCGAGCAGACACACAATGCTGGCCCTTGCTCTTTACGGAAGCATCAGCTTTTTATTGTGGAGAAAATTCCAGGAGGAAGGCGCTCATTTGGCAAAAAAGCTGCTTTCGTTAACAATTGGACTGGTACTGCTGGTTGGACTCAGTATGATTTATCTTGGAGTCCACTATCCGACAGATATTTTCGGCGGTCTGTTAGCCGGAGCGGCCTGGCTCTGTTTATGCTGCGCCTGGTATCTGCACATAAAAGAATAATGGCTTAGTAGGCGTTGGCATAAGCAAACAGCGCCTGATTGGACATACAATACAAAGGAGAACTGCAAGGAAAAACAGGAATTAAACGGTTTAATCTCATGGAAAGGAGCCATCAGCAGAAAATGAGCCATGGTTATGACCCTCAGAATAAAATGGAATACTACTACCAGCACTATAAATATCATGCAGAGATGTGTAAATATTATTATCAGCTCATGTTTGGCGAACAAAAAGAAACAGCAGAATATATGCTGCCTCCCAATATTGAGGTAAAAGAAAAATGGAAAACAAAAACATCCTATGAAAAGACCTATGCCCCGATTCAAAACCTGCCTGATCCGGATCAACAGAAAGAATGATGACGTACGACGATTATATATCTGCCCTGCTGATCTGGTGTGTTCAACTAAAAAGGGATGCCACGATGGCTGCAGAAGGGTGCCGTTTATTTCGAAACAAAGAGATGATAAAGGTCTATGAAAACCGGATTAGCTCCTTTATCAGCGGACTCTATAGACTTCAGGAACTGAAAACAGCCCTTAAAATGAAAGAAATAGAGTCTGAAGCATGCTCTATATATCGGGAAGGATGCAGGATATGGCGGGTACTCGGAAAAAGCGCTCTGTAAAAGGGCTATTTTTTTTTTGGCTTTTTACAAGGAGATTTTCTTTTTCCGTTTTCAGCATTGAAAGTGCTTTCATGCGGTGGTATAGTAATTGTAATAAGTTTACGAAAACGTTTACGTAGAAAGAAGGTTGTAAATGTCTTATACGATTAAAGATGTGGCAAAAAAGGCTAACGTCTCGGTTGCTACGGTTTCCAGAATCCTGAACAATCTTCCAGGCTACTCAGAGAAAACAAAGGAAAAGGTGCTTCGGGTTATCGCGGAAATGGGGTATCAGCCCAATGCGATCGCAAGAGGTTTAATCAATAAAAAGACAAAGACGCTGGGTGTGCTGCTGCCGGCTGTTTCGGACACCTTCGCTTCCGTCGTGTTAAGCGGCATAGAAGATATGGCTCATGATCTTGATTACAGCGTAATGGTCTGCAATACGGATAAAGACGGAATTCGAACAATGAAATATTTACAGGCACTGCGGGAAAAACAGGTGGACGGTATCATTTTTATCAGTGAATTTTTTAAGGATGAGTACTATAACGCCATTACAGCTATGAAACTTCCAATCGTGCTCGTATCGACCAAGTCTCCATACGACATTCCGTTCATTAAAGTGGATGATGAGAAGGCCGTTTTTGATGGCGTGACCTATCTTCTCGACAGGGGACACCGTTCCATAGGGATGATCGCCGGAACAAAAGGAGATACGATTGCCACCTTACCGAGGATTGAAGGCTACAAAAAGGCACTAAAAGAACAGAACATTGTATTTGAAACAAAGAAGGTCGTCTATGGTGACTTTGGTTTTGACAGCGGCATTGCAGCTGCTGAAGAACTTCTGGAACAGAACAAGGATCTCACCGCTATTTTTTGTTCAAGTGATGAGATGGCTGCAGGTGCTTTATCTTATTTATACCGCATGTCCATCCGTGTCCCAGATGAGATCTCTCTGATCGGCTATGATAATACGAAAGTGGCAGAAATGGCCATCCCGCCTTTGACTACAGTAGGACAGCCGCTCTATGAAATGGGGAAAAACTCTGTACGCATGCTTCTGGAATTGGAAGAGGGCAAAACGGAAAGCATGATCATGCCCCATAAAATAGCAGAAAGAGAAACGGTAAAATCCATTCGTAAATAAACAACAGAGTAAACGAAGGTTTGCTCTTTATTTTAAAGGTTTTACGTAAACGTTTACTTAAAAAATGAGGTGAAATTAGATGAAGAAAATGATGGTGATGGTGAGTGCTTTTTCTCTTTCAGTCTCGCTCCTTTCAGGCTGCTCCGGCAAAGAATCAGACGATGAAAAAATTCATCTTGAATTTTTTCAAAACAAATCGGAAGCTGTGGGTACTTTTGATAAGCTGATCTCCAAGTTTGAAAAAGAACATCCCAATATTGATATTGAACAGAATAACGTCCCAGACTCTGAAACCGTTTTGAGAACAAGGCTGGTAAAAGAAGACGTTCCTGATATTCTTGGGATCGGCGGAAATGCGACATACGGGGATATTGCTGAAGCAGATGTGTTTTATGACTTCACGAAAGACCCGGCCGTGGACAAGGTTATTCCAAACTATGTTCAGGCATTGAATCAGCTGGCTGGCAAAAAAAATGAAGTGAATGGAATTCCATTCGCGACCAATGCCAATATGGTGCTGTACAACAAAGCCAAGTTCAGGAAACTTGGGCTTCAGGTGCCGCAAACATGGGACGAGCTGATCAGCACGGCGCAAAAGATTAAAAAGGAGGGACAGGTTCCCTTTTATCTTACTTTGAAGGATGCATGGACGGCGATGGTGCCGTTCAATTCACTAATAGCCAACACGCAGGGGGAGAACTTCTTCAAAGAAAGGGATGCTGATCGGACAACGTTTCAGAAACGGTACGGTGAAGCGTCAGAAAAGATGCTCACTCTCCTGAAATATGGCCACAAAGATAATTTCGGCAGGGACTACAACTCAGGGAACAAGGCATTCGCCAACGGGGAGTCGTTTATGTACCTGCAGGGAAACTGGGCCATTTCATCCATTAAATCACTCAACAAGAATATTGACATCGGAACGTTCCCGCTGCCTGCGACCAACGATCCTGCAAAGAACAAATTGGTTTCCGGAGTAGACACCGTATTGACCATGTCCAAAGATAATCCGCATAAAAAAGAATCACTCATGTTTATTAACTTTCTGCTTAAACCGGAGAACACAAAAATGTATATGAAAGAGCAGAACAGTTTTTCAGCTGTCAAAGGTGTATACCAGGACGATCCTGCGCTTGCCAACTTGAATCCTTATTTTAAGAAACAGCAGATCACGGGGTTCCCAGAACATTTCTTCCCGGCGGGCATCCCGATCGCCAACCTTTTGCAAGGCTTTCTGATTCAAAAGGAAGAAAAACCATTCCTGAAAAAACTTGACCGTGAATGGGACAAAGTAAAAGCCCGGCAATAGAAAGGGTAAAAAGGAGGAGAATTTAATGAAAAAGAACAGCAAGGCTTTTTACTGGATGGCTCTGCCGGCGGTCTGTTTGTTTTTTATCTTCCATACGATCCCTGTCATCCAAGGGATCATCTACAGCTTCACCAATTATAAAGGCTATGGAGATTATGAGTTTATCGGATTGAAAAATTACTTGAACCTGTTTCAGGATGACCGTGTGTTCGCTTCTTACGGATTTACGTTTAAATTTGCAATCATCGCTACGATTCTAGTAAACGTCATCAGCCTGATGATCGCGATGGGATTGAACGCCAGGATTAAGTACAGGAGTACACTGAGAGGGATTTTCTTTATCCCCAACATTTTAAGCATCTTGATTGTCGGTTATATTTTTAACTACATTTTTGCTTTCTTTGTGCCTCAGATCGCGGAAAAGGCAGGCATTAATTCACTCACTGAAAACATACTCGGAAATCCCGACCTGGCTTGGATCGGAATCGTGATTGTAGCCGTCTGGCAGGCAGTAGCTTTCAATACTATTTTGTATCTGGCAGGCTTACAGACGATTCCCTCTGATCTGTACGAAGCAGCGAGCCTTGATGGGGCAGGGAAATGGCATTCGTTCCGCCATATCACCTTCCCGCTCATAGCGTCCTTTTTCACCATTAACATGGTGCTTGCGATGAAAAACTTCTTAATGGTGTTCGACCATATTATCGCACTGACAGGGGGAGGCCCTGGCCAGGCAACAGAAGCTATCTCAATCCTCATCTATAAAGGCGGCTTCCAGGGAGGAGAGTTTGCTTACCAGGCTGCGAACTCTGTCATATATTTCATCATCATCGTTGCTGTTTCCATCATTCAAATTAAGTTTCTGCAGAAAAGAGAGGTGACCATGTAATGAGCCGAAAAGTGAATTGGCCGCTGACCATTTTGTTGATCATCTGTTCACTGTTCATTTTATTTCCGCTGTATCTGACGGTGGTGACGGCATTAAAAACACCGGAGGAAATGGGGCAGTCTCTGCTCGACCTGCCTGAGAGCTTTCATTGGCAGAACTTTAAGGAAGCGATTAGGCTCACCAACTTCTTCCATGCGTTCCGGAACAGTGCACTTGTTACGGTGTTTACGGTCGCCTTCACGCTTTTGACCAATTCCATGGTCGCTTATGCGATTGCAAGGAACATGCACCGCAAGTTTTTCAAAATGCTGTACTACTATTTTGTCAGCGCGATGTTCGTCCCGTTCCCGATCATTATGCTGCCGGTTGTAAAGGAAACGAGTTTCTTAGGTTTGAACAACATGGCGGGACTTATTTTTTTGTACATCGTGTACGGACTTGCTTTTAACATTTTTATTTATGTCGGCTATATCAGGTCCATTCCCTATTCCCTTGAGGAAGCAGCCTATGTGGATGGCGCAAGCACGTGGAAGGTCTTTTGGAAAGTTATCTTTCCTCTCCTTGCCCCCATCAATGCGACGGTCGGCATCTTGACTTGTCTATGGGCTTGGAACGACTTCCTGCTGCCGCTCGTTATTCTAAACAATCGGGATTCGATGACACTGCCGCTCGTGCAGTATGTGTTTCAATCTCAGTTCACAACGAACTATAACCTGGCGTTTGCCTCGTATTTAATGGCGCTCTCGCCGATGATCATCGTTTACCTTTTTGCGCAAAAATGGATCATCAGCGGTGTGACCCGCGGAGCTGTGAAATAAGTTTTGCTAGTTTTATTCTATAAAATGGAGTGGGTCTACTAATGAAAAAGACATGGTGGAAAGATAGTACGGTCTATCAAATTTACCCTAGAAGTTTTAATGATTCAAATGGCGACGGGATTGGAGACATCAACGGAATTATTGAAAAGCTGGATTATTTAAAGGATCTTGGCATCGATGTAATCTGGCTGTCGCCAGTCTATAAAAGCCCGAACGATGATAATGGCTATGATATCAGTGATTACAAAAAGATTATGGATGAATTTGGTACGATGGAGGATTGGGAGCGGCTGCTCGATGAAATGCATCAACGCGGCCTCAAGCTCATCATGGATCTTGTCGTCAATCATTCTTCCGACGAACATCCGTGGTTCCAGGAATCCCGAAAGTCAAAAGACAACCCTTACCGCGACTACTTTATCTGGCGTCCCGGCAAAGATGGTGCTGAACCGAACAACTGGGAATCATGTTTCAGCGGCTCGGCCTGGCAGTATGATGAAGCGACAGGAGAGTACTACCTGCACCTTTTCAGTAAGAAGCAGCCTGATCTCAACTGGGAGAATCCAAAACTGCGTGAAGAAGTATATGACATGATGAAGTTCTGGCTCGACAAAGGGATCGATGGCTTCCGCATGGATGTGATCAACTTCATTTCTAAAGTGCCAGGTCTTCCTGAAGCACATAATCCAAGCGGTAAAACATACGCCTGGGGCGGTGACTATTTTATGAACGGACCGCGCATCCATGAATATATGCAGGAAATGAACAAAGAGGTGCTTTCCCATTATGACGTAATGACCGTAGGCGAGATGCCGGGCGTTGATACAGAAGAAGCAGCGCTCTATACCGCAGACGAGCGGGACGAGCTGAATATGGTGTTCCAGTTCGAGCATGTGGACCTTGATGCAGGCCCGGGTGGAAAGTGGGACTTGAAGCCTCTTGAACTGAAAGACTTAAAAGCTACGTTTACGAAATGGCAAAAAGGACTCGAAGGAAAGGGCTGGAACAGTTTATACCTGAATAACCATGACCAGCCGCGCATGGTTTCCCGTTTCGGCAACGACAAAGAATACCGTGTAGAATCGGCAAAAATGCTTGCGACTTTCCTTCATATGATGCAGGGAACGCCTTATGTGTATCAAGGGGAAGAGATCGGTATGACCAACGTTCAATTTGAGACGATAGAGGAGTACCAGGACATTGAAACACTCAATATGTACCATGAAAAAGTGATAGATGGCGGTGAGGACCCAGGCCAGGTCATGGAATCCATCTATGTTAAAGGACGAGACAATGCCCGTACGCCCATCCAATGGGATGACAGTGAAAATGCAGGTTTCACGGAAGGAACACCTTGGCTTAAGGTGAATCCGAACTACAAAGAGATCAACGCGAAGCAAGCGGTAGAAGATCCTGTTTCTGTCTACCACTACTATAAGAAGCTGATCCAGCTGCGCAAAGAAAACGAGATTATCGTTTATGGCAGCTATGACCTCATCTTAGAGGATCATCCTCAAATCTATGCGTATACGAGAACACTTGGTGATGAGAAGCTAGTAGTGATCCTGAACTTCTCTGGAGACCGCCCGGTGTTTGAGATGCCGGAGCATGTGGCGTATGAAGCACATGAACTTTTGATCAACAACTATGAGGTCGATGATCAAGAGCAGATTCAGTCCATTGAGTTGAAACCATATGAAGCCCGCGTCTACCGATTGAAGTAATGGTAGGGAGCTGACTCTTGCACGCCGTTTATCCGGCTGGCGGGTCAGCTTTTTTTTGTAGTTGAGGTGGATCGGGTGATACCGTTTAGTTTACATAATATCCGTTTGGCGGGTAAAGCTGTAATTTCGGCGGGTATTTTATGATTTTGGACAGTATTTTCTTCATTTCGGCTTGTAAATTCTTCATTTCCGCTTGTAAATGAAAATCCAGCGGCTGTTCCTTACCATTGGACAGGCTATTTAGCAAAAAAAAGCTCCGATTTCCCAAACAACAGCGTTTTTACAAGAAAAACAGAGGGAAATCAGAGCGGAAAAGACTAATTACTTCCTTTTTAACTAATCAGACGCTAGTCGGGTCTTAACGGACCCTTCAGCATTTCTGTCAAAACCTTCCAATATCTTCGGTGTTCATGGTGAGGCCGGGCATGCCTGGAACCCAGTTTGCCGGGATGCTTGTTTTGGAGTTTTCACCGTATTGGAGGGCTTGAATTAGCCGCAGAATTTCGTATGCATTCCGGCCGACATCGGAAGGATAGATGAGTTTGCTGGCAATAAAGCCGTCGGGGCCGACGATGATTGTAGCCCGGACGGAAGCACCGCTTTGGACATCCAGCACTCTGTAGGCGCGGCTGATGAGATGGTTCCGGTCGCTGACGAGCGGATATTGTACTTTACCAGCGAGAGGAGAAACTTCTTTAAATACTTTATGAGAAAACACGCTGTCTGTACTGATGCCGAGCACTTCGGTTTTCAACTTCTTGAACTCACCGTATAAAGCGGCGACCGCCGCTAGTTCTGTTGGTCAGACGAAGGTGAAGTCACTGCCGTAAAAGAATAAAATGACCCACTTGCCGCGGTAATCCTCCAGGCGAACATCCTTGATCTCGCCGTCTTGAATAGAAGGTGCAGTAAACACGGGAGCGATATCGCCAAGCCCCGCGCAATAAGGCTGAGGGCTGCACGTGTTGAATTGTTCCACGGATGGTTTTGGATAAGGCTGATTCCCATCATACGGCATGCTCATTCCAATCCCTCCTTTCCGTATAGGTGTATGCTGTGTCTATCTATCGTATGAAGGGAAGGAGGAGAAGTGATTTATATCATGGGTATGTAAAATAGAAAGAAAAAAGGTGAAATTAGGATTATCTAACATTCCGAAAATAAAGCGGGGAATCAGTATGATGAATTTTAAGCAAGATCGGAATACCGCATTCCCGGACAAACGCGCCTGCAAACCGGGAGCCCTGTTATGGAATCAGGACAAATAGTTTGGCAGACTACGATGTAAAAAAGCAACCGGAGCGGTCTCCGGTTGCTTTTTTTATCTGCCTCCACAGCCGCATCCTCCGCCGCCTTGAGGCGGTTTTGTGTACTGCTGAGGGTATGCAGGATTCTGTATAGGGTAGCCTCCGTAAACACCTTGGCCATAGCCCGGGGCCATACCAGGATAACCTGCTACCGGATATCCGCCCGGGCCGTAAGCTTGGCCAGGATAACCGGGATAGCCTGGCTGTCCATAGCCCATTCCAGGCTGCATGCCGTACTGCTGCGGATACTGTCCGTACCCGTAAGGATTCATCTGACGCATGAAATCGTTCCAATCTATTTTATATTTTATTTCTGTAGTTATAGCATATGCAGGGCTGACGAGAGTGTACAAGATATACAACCTAGTAAAAAGTAATTAATTTTATGTACGGATGAGTAAGCCTGGAATAATAAAAGCCGGCTGGTTTGTGAAGGAGCCCGAATTTTTAGTTAGGCTCATTTATTTCGAGTTTGGCTCAATTCCTGATCAGTTTGGCTCAATTATCTCTGTCTTTCGCTCAATTATGTCTTCCTGCCGCTCTTTTATGAAAAAAAGAACTCTCCCGGATCTCCTTCCACTGTAAAAAAACCTAAAAAACAGAGAGGCACAAGCACAAGCTCGCGGATTCCCTCTGCTTTTCAGATGGCGGTTCAATCACAAGGGTTATCCTTCAATTTCAGGCTGAATATCAATATAGTGGGCTGAAGGCTTTCTTTTTTTAACACGTATTTTTAAGACACCGTTCCCATACGTGGCTCGCACGTCTTCCTGTTTTACAGCAAAAGGAAGCGGGACAAGTCGCTCGACTCGTTTATTCGCCTGTTTGTATTGAGTGATATTGTTTTTATCATCGGCAAAGCGATTGGATTCAGAAGCAAATGCAATAATTTTAAGTGCTCGTTCCAGCACCTCGATCTGAATTTGGCTTTGATCATAGTTTTCGAGGTTGGCGTAGGCAATAAACTCATTTTTGGTCTCCTGAATCTCTAATGGAAACGATAAATGGTCGACCATTGTCTGGTAATGCTCAAAGCTTTTATCAATGAATTGTTCTAAAGATTTTACCCACGTTCCCAATGACTTTTCATTAAAGAATGGCATGATGGGTCCGCCATTTTCAGGCATGATTTACCCCTCCTTATTCAGTAAATTAGGCGTTGCCGGCAACGTTCGAATCAACAGCATCTGTATCTAATGTGTTGGTCGAACTGATAAATGTAACGGTTTGCAGGAAATTGCCTGTATTTCCGCCTCCAGAGCCGCTATACCCTTTGCTTGTGCTTTTAGGGTTAATGACAAGGGTGTCACCAAAGTTAACTACTCCATCGGCTTGCACAGAGGAAATGGTTACAGGCCCCACGATCAGTGATGGCAAGAGAACGAACCTCCCTTTTAGAAGTACCGTATAGATTGCATGCTGCTCTTATTAATGTATGTGCAAATTCTTCAAAGGGTGAGCAGATAAGAGGGTGAACACCTAGGAAAAAGTGACATATGATATGAGGAGACTGTTGGCAGGGGGTGGTTTGAATTGCCTGGAATCGTAGGGAGTATTAATATTGCCTCAGTTTCGAGCAGCTCCATTGTCCATATCGGGGATGTTCAGGCCATCAATCCTATCAGCAATGCGAAGACCTTTGCAGGCGCTGGGTCGTTTAACACGGGCGAGAACATAAGGACGAACACGGGCTACAACCTCACGAATACGTACGATATGGATCAGTTCGATAATACGAATATTGCAAATAACTAGAAGTGTTGATTTTAAAAGCAAATTTAAAGCAGATCCGGCATAAAACTAAGTAAGGAGATGATGTTATGTCGGATAGCTATAATCAATACTATTATATCCAGCAGATGCAGGGGCAGCTTCAATGCCTGCAAGATAAAGTTTGTGAACTGGAAAAGCAGATTGAAGAATTGACCAAGGATATGAAGAAAGTAAAAGACCAGCCGACCACACAAATCCAATATTCTTTTGATCAGCTGAAAATTGAGAGGCTTGACGGAACGCTGAACATTGGGCTGAGCTCTGAAAGTGACGGCAAAAACATGGTGGATGATTTTTCAGTGGGTGGAGAATCCATCGCAGTTGGCGGCAGCAAACCACCCTCGGACGCCCTGAGTTCAAGTCGGGAATACACAGAAATCTTGGCAAACCTTGAAGAATACATGAACATTGAGGCACCGGAAGACATAACCAAAATAGAAGAGGAACAAGAACATAAACTGGATGAATCTTATCGTGAACTGATTTTGAATGATATACGGACACAGCTTCCGGGAAGGCTGGAGCATTACCTTCAAAAATATTCTCCGCAAAACCAAGAGGGCATATTGCTCGTTGAGAATAAAGTCAAAGGTGATGTTTACAAAGGAATCGAGCATTTCATCATAAGCTTAAAGAACAATAACATCGGAGGCGAGAATCATGAGATTTCAAGTGATCAATCATGAGCTGACTGTTGATTATCTCAGAATGGTTGGGGTGAGCAGCTCTTCACTCGTATTGGTTGGGGACGCGGGACATATCATGCTGGCTTCCATGTTTGATACTCCTCCGGAATCAATCGTGGTCGGAACTTCTCTCGTTCCATTAGGAATCTAGTATGATCCCGAGGACATCAGAAGTCAAACATATCAATATCCGTTCGATTTTGTTTTCATCCATCGTAAATATTGGGGATACAGACCAGTTTGCTGCCTTTTCACAGGCACTGGCCATTCAGAAATATGAACCGACTTACGATTCGGCGTTAAGCGGAATCATCAATTTTCCAAACTACCAGGCGTTTACTATACCGCGTCCAAGGGTTACGCCGCCGAAAGAAGTCACTATGGAATCATATAATGATCCTGCTTATATCCGAGTAGGGGTTATTGATATTTTGGGTATATCAGCAGCCGCAATGCTTCATGTTGGCGGTATTCAAAACATCGACCTCGAGTCAAGGGTTAAGCATATAAGGGATTATCGAACCAATCCTGACCCGAAAAACCTGGAGCTCGTTACTTTATCACCGGTTTCAAGATATCGGCAACTCCAAGTGGAAGTGAGGGAGGAATCACCTTGAATCTGTTTGTTAACCAGACGATAACCATCTACCAGTTAAAGGTACAGGGGATTCAGAATTCATCTGTCTTGCAGATCGGCAGTGCGGGCATGATCCGGCCTGTTTCCAACTTGTACAATACAGGAGGCTTCACCGGGGAAGCCCCTCCGCTTGCTGCGGCCCCTACTGTCGAACTCCCTGCACCTTCCTAAAGCCCTGCACTAATAAACAAAGAAAGGAGGAATTCGATTGGACTCATGGAAACAGATGATGGAGTGGAAGAAATTTGCTGATCAGTACCTTGGCCAAAATTTCTTTTCTCCTTACCAGCAGCAGGAAGATACACAGAGGCAGCAGCAGTCCCAGCCTCAAGAAGAGCGGGGATTTCCGGCTGTTAATATTTATGAATCTGAGAACGAGCTTTTATGCATTGCTGCCATTCCAGGCCTTGAGAAAGCGGAAGATGTGGATGTGTATGTGGATGACAGGTGCGTTCATCTAAAAGGAAAAACCAACTTGATCGGCGGAAAATATAGAATAGCCAAGGAGGAGTTCGGTTCAGGAGCCTTTAGCAGAGAAGTGGAACTGCCGTATCGGGTCCGCAGTGACACCATTCATGCGACGTATAAGAAAGGATTCTTGTACATTAAGCTTTATCGGCTGCCCGCCGATCGTCAAAAACCAAAAAAAGTAGACATCCGAAGATTTGATGATTGACTGATTGACATTTATGGAAAATTCAACTAAACTGATGGAGATAAAACTAGAAAGGAACAGGTGTATCGTCCAATGCGTAACTAACTCCTATTTTAATTGAACTTTATATTCATTTTTGAATCTAAACTTCGGATAGGATTAGTTTGCCCATTTTTCATACCTGTTTTTTTTACGTGATTCCCGGTTTTACGGGACAGGTATCGTTATTTATGTGCGAATTTTTTCCTCTCTGATCTAAACAGGGAGGTTTTTTTATGCTTTTATTAGAAGCCGCAAATATTGAAAAATCATATCGTGATCGATTGATTATAAAACTTTTGGAGCCGCTGAAAATCAACAGAGGGGACAGGATTGGCATCGTTGGATTGAACGGAGCCGGAAAATCAACGCTGATGAACATTTTAGCAAAAGAAGAAGCCGCAGATACAGGCAGTGTTCATGTCTTCGGAAGAATTTCTTCTGTATTGCAATTTGGAGATGAGCTGGTAGAAAAGCCGTCGGAAGCTTTGCAAAGAACCTGGGGAATCAGGGACAAAGCACTGCCTACTATGAGCGGGGGTGAGAAAACCCGCTTGAAAATCGCCTCTGCCCTGGAGCAGAGGCCGGACCTTTTATTTCTGGATGAGCCTACAAGCCATCTTGATCTGCAGGGGATTCAGCAGCTGGAGACCGAACTGAAGAATTTTGATGGAGGCGTTGTGCTAATCTCGCATGACCGGACGTTTCTCGATGAAATCTGTACGAAGATTTTAGAGATTGAAAATACAGTTCCCACATTCTATTCAGGAAACTACTCAGCGTACCGGGAACAAAAAGAGCATGAACGAACCCGCCAATACTTCGAGTACGAGGAATACACGAAAGAGAAGCAGAGACTCCTTGAGGCTGCCCGGGAAAAGACACAGAAAGTAAAAAGTATGAAGAAAAAGCCTAGCCGGATGAGCTATAAAGAAGCCAATCTCGGGAGGGGGCGAGTTAAAAGCAAGCAAGCTGCGATGATGAAGAATGTCAAAGCAATGGAAAAACGGGTAGAACAATTGGACAAAAAGGAAAAGCCGCGTGAGATGGATGCCGTCCAGTTTGATATCCAGCAATTTACCCCTGTGCATGCCAAGCTAGCAATTCAGGTAAAGGACGCTGAAAAAAATATAGAAGATCAGTTATTGTTTGCCGGCATTTCATTTACTGTGAAACCTGGCAGCAGAATCGCTCTTGCAGGCCACAACGGCTGTGGAAAATCAACACTGATCAGCATGATTAAGACGGACCACCCGGCAGTAACCTTATCAAAGGCTCTAAAGATTGGTTATTTCAATCAGCAGCTAAATATATTGAATGAAGAGCTTTCCATCTTGGAGAACATTTCTGAAAACAGCCCGTATACTGAAGAGTTTATTCGGACCATACTTGCACGGCTTTTATTTAAAAGAGAAGATGTTCACAAGAAAGTGAGTGTGCTGAGCGGTGGAGAAAAGGTAAAAACGGCGCTTACGAAGGTTTTCCTTGGAGATTATAATCTTCTTTTGCTTGATGAGCCGACAAACTACCTGGACATTTTTACAAGAGAAGCGCTTGAATCGGTTTTACAAGAATACCCCGGAACGATCGTGTTTGCCACACATGACCGGCAGTTGATGAATGCATTGGCAGATCATGTCCTTGTATTTCAAAATAAAAGTGCTTTGTTTTCTGAAGGAAATTATGACGCCTTTCAGCAGAGAGCCATTACGCCGGAAAATGCCCCATCGATCAATCAGGGGGAACGATTGGCTCTTGAGCTCGAGCTTGCCGATATCATAGGGCGGTTATCCATGCCGAGGAAAGGAGACCAAAAAGAGGCTCTTGAAGCACGCTACAACGAGCTGATATGCAAGAAAAAGCAGGGATCCTAGATGACCCTGCTTTTCTCTGTTTGGTTTTTAATCCTTTTCTTTTTCATCCTGTCGGATTGGAGGCTCTTCTTGTCCTCCGATTTCTGTTGAATAGCTGATCTGTTTTAAGTCGTATTCATGAGCGACAGAACCGCCGGCCATGCCTTCGTTAATCATCCGGTCGATATCAAGGTAAAGCTCTTTTCGGCCTTCATAATCTGTTTCTTTTTCTGACATAACGACATGATCCCTCCTTTTTCAATATCTTGCCCAAAATTGCGGAAAATGAGCTTAGAAAAAAACAATAAAGGGTATTAGAGATTATCTTTGTAACTTTGAGGAGGAGCATCACATGGCAGATTACAGCCAGGTTGTCGAGAAGTACTTTTTTATTATTCGGAAAAGACACCTGAAAGGCGCTTTGAACATAAAAGAGTACAATAAAAAAGTAGAACTGATTAATTTGTGGTTTATACGTCATACCTTGCGTTCCGGATTGGCAAAAAAGGGAGTGCAGTAAGGGTTTTTCATATAGCGGCATACTTTGAAACTTCCGATAGCAAGTTCGGAAGTTTTTTTAAATACAGGAAAATAGCCAGAGAATGACGTATTCTTATAGTGAAACTTATCAGCGAATCACTCGTAGAAAAGGTAGGTACTTTTACATACTTTAGGAGGGAAAGAAATGAACAATCATGAGATCGATTATAAAATCCATGGAGATGACATGCAGTTTGTTGAGGTGGAGCTTGATCCAAGTGAAACAGTAGTCGCTGAGGCAGGTGCCTTGATGATGATGGAAGACGGGATCAGCATGGAAACCATATTTGGAGACGGATCAAGCCAAGGTTCCGGATTGATGGGCAAGCTGTTTAATGCCGGAAAAAGGATGCTGACAGGGGAAAGCCTGTTTATGACAACCTTTACGAACGATGCTTCAGGCAAAAAACATGTTTCCTTTGCTTCACCTTATCCAGGTAAAATCATTCCGATGGATTTGAGTGAACACGGCGGTAAGATCATTTGCCAGAAGGATGCTTTTTTGGCTGCCGCAAAAGGTGTCTCGGTAGGAATTGAACTCCAGCGAAAACTTGGAACAGGGTTCTTTGGCGGTGAAGGATTCATCATGCAGAAGCTTGAAGGGGACGGTATGGCTTTCGTTCACGCCGGCGGAACCATTCATGAAAAAACGCTTCAGCCTGGAGAAGTGCTGCGAGTGGATACGGGCTGTCTCGTTGCAATGACACAGGACGTGGACTACAGCATCGAGATGGTAAAGGGTGTTAAAACAGCTCTATTCGGCGGTGAAGGGTTATTCTTTGCTACCTTAAGAGGTCCCGGAAAAGTGTGGATTCAGTCCTTGCCGTTCAGCAGACTCGCAAGCAGGGTATTCGCTGCGATTCCTCAGTCCAAAGATGAAGGAAGCCTCGCCAAAGGTCTCTTTAATATTTTTGATGGTGATTGATCCTACTGGAAATGAAGAAGGGGTTGCGCTAAAACGCGCAATCCCTTCTTTATGCTGTACCCTATGTATTAGTCCTGAACCATATAAGGATCAATTTCCCTTTTTGATTGAAGGTGAATCAGGCGTTCAAGCTTTTCATTGGTAAGGCGGTCCGCCTCATTTTTCCGTTTCATAAAGCCCATAGCTTTAAAGATAAAAACAATTGTTAATACAACCATGAATAATGCCACTAAAACATAAAGAACACCAAACAAACCGAAAAATACGCCGAGTGCATCGAATGGATCATTGGACTGCATCATATCCATAACAAATTCCCCTCCTTTCTCCATATTGGGACAATAGATAAATTGCCGTAATTCCTTCTCATTAAACCACATTTTAGAAATTTTTTCCTTTGAATTTTAATCAAAGCCCATAAAAAAGAGGCTTCAAGCTCACTATCGTTCTTCCAGCCGGTGATCTTTGTTACAATAGGAAGAGATAACTAATGATATGAGGTATGAGTGAAAATGAGTATACTATCGGTTGAAAATATATCAAAAAGCTATGGGGACAAAACCCTTTTTAATGAGATATCCTTTACGGTCAGCGAAAAACAAAGAATCGGTATCATTGGAGTCAACGGAACAGGGAAATCAACTCTTCTTAAAATAATTGCGGGAATGGAAACAGGAGATACGGGAGGAATTGTTCACGCCAATGAATTTCATATCGAATACCTGCCGCAGTCTCCGGTCTTTGAAGACGGAGTAACGGTACTTGAAGCTGTTTTTTATGGAAGTTCTCCGTTAATGCAGCTGCTTAGGGAATATGAAACGGCGATTAAAAAGCTGGAAAGCGAACCGCAAAACGAAAAATTCCAAAAGCAGCTGTTTTCTCTTCAGCAGAAGATGGATGCAATGGATGCATGGGACACGAATACAACAGCAAAAACGGTCCTCAACAGGCTTGGAATTGCCTCTTTGGAGCAACAGGTGAGCACCCTTTCAGGTGGCCAGCAAAAACGGATAGCCATTGCACGGGCGCTCATTCAGCCTGCCGATCTGCTGATTTTGGATGAGCCGACCAACCATATTGATAATGAAACGGTAGAGTGGCTGGAGGATTTCCTTGCCAAATATCGTGGCGCTCTGCTGATGGTGACACATGACCGCTACTTTTTGAACCGGGTAACGAACCGCATGATCGAGCTCGATGAAGGAAACCTTTACAGCTATGAAGGAAACTATGAAATGTTTCTGGAGAAAAAAGCAGAGCGAGAGGAGCGGGAAGCTTCCTCGGAACAGAAAAGGCAGAACCTGCTTCGCCGTGAGCTGGCTTGGCTGAGAAGAGGAGCGAAAGCAAGGACGACGAAACAAAAAGCAAGAATTCAACGTGCGGAAACTCTTCAGGAGCATTCGGGCCCTGCACAGAAGGGCCAGATGGAAATGGCTATAGGCTCAGCCAGGCTTGGCAAAAAAGTCATGGAGATTGAAGGAATCTCTAAATCGTTCGGAGAGAAAACTCTCTTTACTGATTTCAGCTATCTTATGATGCCTGATGACAGGCTTGGAATCATCGGTAAGAACGGTAGCGGGAAAACAACACTGTTGAACATCCTGGCCGGCAAGATTCTTCCGGATTCGGGCCAAGTTGAAACCGGCCCCACGGTTAAACTGGGATTCTATACGCAAAACCATGAAGAAATGGATGAGAACTTAAGAGTGATTGAGTATATTCGTGAAGCAGCGGACGTCATTTATACGAAGGACGGGCATTCGATTACCGCTTCGCAGATGCTCGAACGTTTCCTTTTTCCGCCGAGCGCCCAGTGGACATACATCTCCCGATTGTCGGGAGGGGAAAGAAGGCGCCTCTATTTGCTGCGTGTTCTAATGGGTGAACCGAATGTTCTGTTTCTGGATGAGCCGACGAATGACCTGGATATTGAAACATTATCCGTATTAGAGGATTATCTGGAGCACTTCCCTGGAGCTGTTGTCACTGTATCACATGACCGTTATTTCCTTGACCGTACGATGGAACATCTTTTTGCGCTTGAGGGCAACGGGGAAGTCAGACGATTTGATGGAGATTATTCAGCTTATCTCGAACAGAAGAGACAAGAGGACGAAATGGCCTCCACTGTAAAAACAGAGACTCCAGCAGAAGTTAAACCGAAAAAAGAAAAAGCACGCCGGCTCTCCTATAAAGAACAAAAAGAATGGGAGACCATCGAGAACGTCATTGCTGAATTAGAAGAGAAACACGAAGAAATCGAATCTCAGATTGCTTCAGCAGGAAGCGATTTCGGCAAGATTGATGGTTTGTTCCGTGAGCAGCAGGAAGTTGCGGATAAGCTGGAAGAAGCGATGAACCGGTGGGAAGAGCTTTCAGAGATTGTAGAAGAAATCGAACGAAATAAATAAGTATGAGAAAAACCGCTCCTTTTACAGGTGCGGTTTTTCTGTTTGCTCTTTTTTAAAGGCTTTTCCTGTAAGAATATTTTTAACGTACCAGACCGGCCCGACAAGAAGATAGACAGGGTTGCTGAGAAAAGAGGGTTTTTTGCCCTCAAAGAGGTGTCCGATAAATTGAAGCACCCAGCCGAGGATAAATAAAGCGAGCGCTGTTTTCCACATCCAGAAAAAAAGTGGAAGCGAAACAACGATCATTGGTATACCGATGGTGTGTGTAAGTTTATTCATGGGATGCTGATGATCTTCTTTATACTTTTCAACGAAAGATTTTGCAGCCATCTTTCATCCCTCCTTTTCTAAGTTCTATTCTTGTTACTGGCTTCCCATTCCTTCTAATGAAGTCATTTATAGGAATATTCGACTATTTTTTCAAGTTACCGACATAAAACGCACATATCGACAGTATCTTTTATATAGACAAAGGAAGGGGGGTGAAACGATGAAAAGAATAAGCTATTTTATCGCAGGAGCAGCTGCCGCGGCTCTTCTCTTCCTTCCGCAGCAAGTATCAGCGGCGAAAGAAAATCAACATTCCTTACAGCAGCCTCAGCAAAAGCTGGAAAAGGTGCAAAAGGTAAATCGAGCGGCAGAGGAAAAAGATCAACAAACGAAGAACAGCAGTAAAACGGTTAAAAACATTCCTCATCAGAAAGAAAAGACGACTCCTGCAAAACCAATACGGAATCATAAGGAAAAGGTTAATAAGAGGGCCGCTCACCGTCCTGTAAAGGCGGAAAAAGCTCCTCAAAAAACCAAAACACTTCCTCCAACTCCTGCAGCCGGCCGTCAGCCGGAACGAAATAAAGGGGATTTCAAGAAGGCTGTTCAACCGGTCAAACCCATACAGCAAAAAAAGAAAGACATGAAACCTGCTGTTACGAGACCGTCTGGCAAAGAAAAGATTGAAGTACAAAAGGAAGTCCCTCCTGTTTCTTCTATAAAAAAGGAAAGCCGTCAAGCAACAAAGGCTGCCGAACATAAAGAACCCAGGAATCATCTGGAGAAAGTGCCGAGCAGCCCTTTGAAACCGTTATCAAAGAAGATTCCTGTAAACCCATCTTCTAAGTTGATTTTACCGGGTGCTTCGCCTTCTTCCGGCCACTCTGGCAGCAACGGGGACAGCGGAGGACAATCATCCACTCTTTTTACTTTTAAAGCATACATAATGGACAGTGATCGAATGACTGGCTCTTCAGCAAAGCTGCTGGGTGCGTCAAACAGGGATTTTCTTAAAAGCCAATGGGTGAATGCTCCTCCATCTCAGCCGCCCAAAATGCTCTTTCAAATCTTTTATAAATAAATCAATCAAAAAATAAAAAAGAATTGAAGGAGCAAACAATCATGAAAAAAATGAACGGTATGTTAATTAAATCTTTCGTATTTGCAGGAACACTTTCTATTGCAGCATTAGCTGGAGGAGAAGCAACTTCGGCAGCACCAGGCCATCACAGTGAAAAAGAAGTAAAAACACATGTGACAACTCACGTTAAAACTCATGCAGCAACACCTCAAGCACCGCAAAAAGCGAGTGAGAAAGCAAAAGAAAAAGCAAACAAACACTCTGCAGTCCACGGGGTTAAACATGAAGAAAAAGTGAAAAAGCCAATCGTGCACAAGTCCGAAGAAAAAGAAGTAAAAGCAGAAAAAGTAAAGGTAAAAAAAGTGAAGCCTGTAAAAGAAGTAAAAGTAAAGAAAGAAAAGAAAGAAAAGAAAGAAAAAACAAATCCTTCTTCTGAAAATAAAGCTCATTCTCAAGCCTATCATGCAAGTGAGAATGCGAAAAAAAATGCAGCCCCTAACTCAGCAGTACATGCTGCTGTGCCAGCAGTGAAACCGTCTGAACCAGTGAAACAAGAAGATCTCAAAGATCAAGAAGAAGCGGATACAGAGATGGTTGTAACCGTTCCAGAAGATCTTGAAGACGAAAAAGAAGTCAAAGATGAAGATCAAAAGGTTACAGAGCCAGTAAAAGATGAAGACGAAGATGCAGTGAGAGAGGAAGAAACAGAGAAGGAAGACGCTGTGAAAGTTGAAGACGAAGAAAAACAGTGTACATCTGAAAAGGAAAGCGAAAAAGCCGAAAAATCTGATGATACTGTAGCGCCTGCAGCTAATCAGCAAGAAGACGAAGATCAAGACTATGATCAAGATTATGATCATGATCAAAACAATGAAGATGAAGATCATGATTCAGAAGATGTGAACAAGAATGTAATTCTGCCAACTGTTCGCTCTACTGAAGATCAAGATTCTTCAGACGAGTAAGCAGCAGCCAGGGGATAATCCCCTGGCTTTTTCTTTTCAAAAATACGGCATAAGAAGCCTGTGGACTCTAGCCTATGAGGCTGGAGTCCCCTCTATATGCACAAATGTATTTTCAAACTAGTAAAAATATTCTAATAATAGTAAATTAGTAGCATTTCAAAATACTGGGGATGTGATACTTTTAGATAGCAAGAAATAACAAAATTTTCATTATATTCTATCAGGAGGGGTACATTTGGGAAAGTGGAGTAAGAGATTGGGAGCATCATTGGCGATTACTGGGCTATCGTTAGGTTTAGTTTCCACATCGGTGTTTACAGGGTCTTTAGACGCAAAAGCGAAAACGGCGATGCAGAAAACGGTTGCAAATCATTACGGCAATAGTCATTCCGCACTAGATCTGGCTATTGTGAACGATGATAAATTAATAGATTTGCTCATTAGAGAAGGAGTCATCTCCAAAGATGCTTCTGAAAAGGAAAAACAAAAAGCGCTTCATGCTTACCTTGAGCTAAAAGGAAAGCAGGATACTGTGAAAGAAAAGGATCCGCTTGCTCCAAAAGTAAAAGCAGCCGCTGCTGAAAAACAGCGTGAGTTCAAAGGGTTCACGAACGGTCTCCTTCATGGGAACGGCAAAAAGAAAGGGCAATATAAGAAACAGCCGGATCCAGTAAATGATCATGGACCAGATAAGGTAGTTAAAGAAGGAAAGCTACTGACGCTGACGGTTGAATTCGCAGACACCCCACATAATACGATTAAGCCAAATGAGACGGATAACTACTACAAAGACTATAACCTGCAGCATTATGAAGATATGATTTTCGGTGAAAACGGAGTTGAAGGGCCTAACGGTGAAAACTTTGTATCTCAAAAGCAATTCTATGAAGAGCAGTCCGGAGGTACATATACTGTGAATGGTAAAGCGTACGGATGGCTGAAGGTTCCAGGAACCGCTGCCTTCTATGGAGCTGATAGAGCTTCCGGCGGCCACGATAATGTTAGCCCAGGAGGATCCAAGCAGCTTGTAAAAGATACATTAGATGCTGCAAAGGCCGCGGGTGTACCGCTTGGGGATTACGATCTTGAAGATCCGCATGATTTGGATGGAGACGGCAACTACTGGGAGGCGGATGGTCTAGTAGACCACTTACAGATTATCCATGCCGGAATGGGGCAGGAAGCCGGTGGAGGATCTCTTGGCAACAATGCGATTTGGTCGCACAGATCTGCTGTTTTCTATGATCCTGATGGACTTGGAAAAGGTCTTCCAGGATTCTATGATTACACAATGATGCCAGAAGATGGGGCGACAGGCGTTTTCGCCCATGAATACGGTCATGATCTTGGTCTTCCGGATGAATATGATACGGTTTACTCCGGCACAGGTGAAGCAATTGGATACTGGTCCATCATGGCAAGCGGATCGTGGGCAGGTAAGGTACCTGGTGCAGAACCGACTGGATTCTCACCTTGGGCGAAGTCTTATTTCCAATCCACGCTCGGCGGAAACTGGACAACTCCAACCATTGTGGACTGGAAAGATGTTTCAACGAAAGGCGCCCAGTTCCTTTTAGATCAAGCCAATACACCAAATGGTGATAACCACCAAGCGATTCAGGTGAATTTGCCGAAGAAAAAGACGCCAATTAACACCCCAGCAGCTGGCTCTTATCAATACTGGGGCGGACAAGCAGATGAGATGGACAACTCTATGGTTACGAACGTAGATCTTACGGGCAAGCAATCTGCTACTCTTACTTTTGATGCATGGTATGACATGGAAGAACAATGGGACTTTGCTTTTGTTCAAGTGTCAACAGACAACGGTGCTACATGGAAATCCCTTGGAAACAGCCATACTCGTTCTGACGTGGTTCCTGAAGGCTACCCTACTATTCTTGACTCTATGCCTGGATTTACAGGAAACTCAAACGGCTGGCAAGCACAATCATTTGATCTGTCTGCTTACAAAGGACAAAAAATTCAGCTTCGCCTTCGTTCTGCTACTGACTGGGGGACAAGCCAGGCCGGATTCTTCGCCGATAACATTAAAGTCGTAGCTGACGGAACAACCCTGGTAGATGATGGAGCAGAAAAAGACCCTTCTGCATTTACGCTAAAAGGCTTTGAAAAGTCAGACGGCAACAAGTACAGCGATCACTACTACTTGCTTGAATGGAGAAACCATCAAGGTGTGGATAAAGGTCTTGGCCACATTGCACGTGGAAAATCCTTGATGAGCTATGATGGCGGTCTAGTCGTATGGTATGTGGATCCGACGTATACTGACAACTGGACAGGTGTTCATCCTGGAGATGGTTTCCTAGGAGTGGTAGATTCTCACATCAATGATTTGAAATGGAATACGGGCGCAGAGGCAAGCACACGATTCCATATTGCGGATGCAGCATTTGGATTGGATAAAACATCCGGTCTGAATCTTGATTATCCAGGTGTTCAAACACTGACAGCTCCAAGTCAATCAGCCGTATCACTGTTTGACGACAGCAACTCCTTCAAAAACCCATTTATGCCGGATGCGGGCCGCAATACAGACAACTATGGTCTGAAGGTTCGTGTGAACGGGGAAGCTTCTGATGATTCAGTAGGAGCAATTGTAATCTATAAGTAAACTATAAAGCTCTTCTATTTTCTAATAGAAGAGCTTTATAGTTCTTTTTACCTATTAAAATATGAGAAAAATTTGCCATTTTAGTAATATAGTACATCCTCTTTACCTAAGTAATATGGTACCTTTAGAAAGAAAGATTACAGAAAATTCATGCTGTTCAAAACAGGAGGGGTTACATTGGGAAATTGGTCTAAGAAATTAGGCTCATCGCTCTTGATCACAGGGCTTTCATTGAGTCTAATGTCACCTGCAGCATTTGCTAGCAATGCACAGCCGGAAAAAGGAAAATCGACGCAGTTTGCACCAATCGATTTGAACGTGGTGGATCAGGACAGGCTTGCCAAAGCTTTGAAAGACCGAGGGATTATCTCAAAGAATGCTTCAAAAGTTGATACTGCCAAAGCCGTTCAAAAGTACATAGCACGAAAAAATGAAAAAGTGGGCGGAGTTCAAGTAAATGCTTCCTCAGCATCAAGCAAGAAAAATTTTGACCTTAAAGCAAAAGATTTCCTTTATAAACAGAAACAGAAGCTATCAAAAAAATTAAATAAAAGCCAATCCAAAATGCAAAAAGGTCTTCCGAATGGGTTCGTAAAAGTAGACCCTGCAAAAGGAAAAAAATATGATGGCCCTGTCCGCAAAGATAAGGTGCTTGTCCTTTTGGCCGAGTATTCTGATTTTAAACATAATAACATCGACCAGGAACCTGGCTATATGTATTCCAAGGATTTCAACCAGCAGCATTACCAAGATATGCTGTTCGGGGACAAGCCTTTTGAGTTGTTTGATGGCTCAAAGGTAGAAACCTTTAAGCAATATTACGAAGAGCAATCCGGAGGAAGCTATACAGTTGAAGGAACAGTTTCACCGTGGTTGACTGTCCCTGGTAAAGCAGCTGATTATGGAGATGATTCTCCAAAAGGCGGTAACGATAACCAGGCACCACTAGGGCCTCGTGATTTTATTAAGGATTCTTTAAATGCAGCAGCGGCAAGCGGAATTAACCTTGCTGACTATGATAATTTGGATATTTATGATCTTGATGGCGATGGAAATATTAATGAGCCAGACGGATTAGTTGACCACTTGATGGTTATCCATGCAGGCAGTGGACAGGAAGCAGGCGGCGGAAAGCTTGGAGACAATGCGATCTGGTCCCACCGCTGGACGATTGGAAATGCACCTTACAAAGTTCCAGGAACAACTGCAACTGTACCTTATTGGGGCGGACAAATGGCTGCTTTCGACTACACAGTTGAACCTGAAGATGGGGCAGTTGGTGTATTTGCCCACGAATTCGGACATGATCTAGGTCTGCCGGATGAGTATGACACTCAATATACAGGTGACGGTGAACCGGTTGCTTCCTGGTCCATCATGAGCGGCGGAAGCTGGAACGGTAATATTGCGGGAACAACGCCAACAAGCTTTTCACCGCAAAACAAAGATTTCTTCCAAAACACAATTGGCGGGAATTGGGCGAACGTACAGGAAGTAGATTACAGCAAAATCAATAAAATTGGTCTTCTCACAAAAGTTGACCAGTCTGTAACCAAATCGAACAACCCGGGTATTGTTAAAGTAAATCTGCCGGATAAAAAGGTTCAAGGCATTAAGCCAGCTTTCGGTGAGAAATACTTTTACAGTACAAAAGGTGATGACCTGCATACTACGATGACCACACCGGAGATTGATTTGACTAATGCATCAAATGCAAAAATCGACTTTAAAACACTTTATGAAATTGAAGCAGATTATGACTACCTATATGTTAAAGTAGTGAAAGCTGACGGAACTACCGAAACGATTGATACATTTGGTGATGAGGTTGTAGATGAAGACAAAGGCGCAGATACAACTAAGGACCAATGGATAGACAAATCTTATGACCTTTCTGCTTATAAAGGCCAAAAAGTAAAAGTTCAATTTGAGTATGTTACAGATGGTGGTCTTGCGATGAACGGCTTTGCAATGGATAACTTATCTGTAACTGTGGATGGAAATGTTGTACTATCCGATGATGCTGAAGGAACTCCAAAATTAACATTCTCTGGTGGTGCTAAGACTTCTGATGGAATCGACTTTAAGAAAAACAACTACTACATCGAATGGAGAAACTACGCTGGTGCAGATAAGGCCCTTCAATTTGCGCGCGGAGTAAAATACAACACTGGTATGCTCGTATGGTATGCGGATGACAGCTTCTCTGATAACTGGACTGGACCGCATCCAGGTGAAGGCTTCCTTGGAGTAGTAGACTCTCATCCGAAAGCAATTGTCGGTACGTTGAATGGCAAGCCTTCAGTTGAGGATTCTACACGTTACCAAGTAGCAGATGCTGCATTCTCGTTTGATAAAGCTCCGGCTTGGTACATCAACTCTCCATCCAGAGGAATCTTTGACTACAAAGGTTCTAATGGAGTAACATCATTCGATGACTCTAAACAATACATCGATATGACTGATTATAATGGCAGCGAAGAAGACGGTGTCATCGATGACGCAGGACGCAAGGTTCCTAATCTAGGACTGCAGTTCCAAGTGATTGGCGAAGCGAAGGACAACTCTGCTGGTGCGGTCTGGATCCGTCACAGATAATTACGTTAACATGAATAAAACCTGAATGGCTTCAGCCATTCAGGTTTATTTTTTGAATTTTTGAATAACCTATTTACAAATCCTGCATACTTATACTATAGTTAGATTATTAAATAGTCTTTAAGGAGGTATGTTATATGAGTATTGTTACGGAATACGCCATTACTGTTGTTAATTTCATATTACAGCCCTCCGGGAATCAGGACATTTAATTTCTTTGAAATATTTCAATGGTTAAGTGATTATACCCGTGGGCTGTGAACAGTTCACGGGTTTTTTAATGCAAAGGAATTCTGTCATTATGCAGATCTCCAAAAGACCGGTGCGCCGGTCTTTTTTATTTTATTAAAATTAATCATTTAATCATTGGAGGAAAACAAATTGAATTTAAAACAATTAGGCTGGGACTTATTTTTTGAAGAAGGATACGCATCATTCGATAAGGAAAGCTTTACGGTCGGCAGGGTAGCTCTTGAGCATAAGGGAATGTACCGATTGTTCACGGAGCACGGGGAACTTCTCGCCGAGGTGACCGGAAAGCTCCGCCATATGGCGTCGGAACGGCAGGATTTTCCGGCTGTGGGGGATTGGGTAGTGATTACGGCAAGGCCTGAAGAGCATAAGGCTTCCATTCATGCCATTCTTCCCCGGAAAAGCAAATTTTCAAGAAAAGCGGCAGGACATACGACAGAAGAGCAGATTGTCGCGGCCAATGTGGATACCGTTCTTCTTGTAAACGCATTGAATACAGATTTTAATTTAAGACGGATTGAAAGGTACTTGCTGATGGCTTGGGAAAGCGGAGCCAACCCAGTAATCGTACTAAGTAAAGCTGATCTTTGTGAAGATATCGAGGAAAAGTTCAGGGAAGTGGAAGAAGTGGCGATGGGTGTTCCCATCCATGCAATCAGTGCGGAAAAAGAAGAAGGTTTGGAGCAGCTTGCCGCCTATCTTGAAGAGGGTAAGACGGTTGCCTTGCTCGGTTCCTCCGGGGTAGGTAAATCCACGTTGACGAATGCTCTCTATGGAGAAAAGAAGCAGGATGTCAAAACCATCAGGGAAGACGATGACAAAGGGCGGCATACGACGACGCATCGCGAACTCATCGTTTTAAAAAGCGGAGGAATTGTCATTGATACTCCTGGAATGCGTGAGCTGCAGTTGTGGGAAGCAGAAGAAGGAGTAGGGCACAGCTTTTCGGATATTGAAGGGCTTGCAGAGCAATGCAGGTTCCGGGATTGCAGTCATAATAATGAGCCAGGCTGTGCGGTTCAGCAGGCGATTAAGGATGAAACACTCGATGAAGGCCGCTATAACAGTTACGTTAAACTGCAGAGAGAGCTGGCTTTCCTGGCAAGAAAAGAAGATCAGCGTGCGGCTTTGGCTGAAAAAGCAAAGTGGAAAAAGATTGCCGGTGACCGAACACGCGTCAATCGTAAATAAGAAAAAAGAGCTGCCTGAGGGCAGCTCTTTTGTTAAGCATGGCATTCTTTAATTTCTTGAAGGACACCGTCCCATAGTTTGATACGCATTTCCAAGGATTCCATGGCGGCCGTTTTGGCTTGCTGAAGTTTCTCCGGGTCATCACCGCATACCGAAAGCAGGAGCCTTTCAGCCAGAGGACCATGTTCATCTCCGTCGAGCTCAATATGGCGGTGAAGATAATATTTCAGCCATTTTGCTTCAATTCCGTTTGCAGAAACTTCATCGACCAGTACCTGGAACATGTCAGGAATGAGATCTTCGCGCCCGAAAAAGAATGCAGCTGCTACTTCGTGTACTTCTCCTCGTTGTGCCAGCTTTAGGCTGTGACGCGTGAAATCAGCTGCACTGGCTGGAACCTCGTCCGATTCAAGAGCCAGAAGAGAATCTTCACCTTCTTTTACTCGTGTGAGATAAGTGACGATAGGATTCGTATCGGCTTTTACTTCTTTCATGGCTTTTAAATAAAGTTCGAAGTGGCTGATATAATCGCCTTCACCATCTTCATCAGTTTCTTCTCCCAAAACGATTTCATTGATGAAGCGGGCATACTCCGGGTGCGGCTGCGGCATCCAGGGAAGAGAAACGCTGGTTAGTTCAATCTGAAGTTTCTTCAGCAGACTCATGAAATCCCAAACAGCGAACACATGGTGTTTCATAAGAATTTTTACCCGATCTGCGTTAGTCAGTTCCTTGTACAGCGGGTGGCTGATCAACTTTTCTCGTACAGCAGTCAGTTCGTTAAAAGCAGCATGTTCCAAAATAAGCATCCTTTCTTTATTCTGGTGTTTGATGCAGAACCAGAATGGTAATGTTTATAAGATAACGGAAAAACATAGCGAGGTGATCAGTTTTGCTGCAAAAATTCACAATAAAGACACACCATCGGGACGAAATGATCGATGTAACGGATACGGTCCGTGCTTATGTTCAAGAGCAAGGGGTACAGGAAGGGCTGTTGTATGTCTATTGTTCCCATACTACAGCGGGGATAACAATCAATGAGAATGCTGACCCTGATGTGAAGTCGGACATGCTGATGAGGCTGGATGAGGTTTATCCTTGGGAGCATCCAAAGTACCAGCATGCGGAAGGCAACACAGCGTCACATTTAAAAGCGAGTACAGTAGGATCTTCACAGATGGTTTTTATTCATAACGGTGACCTGGTGCTTGGCACATGGCAGGGGATCTATTTCTGTGAGTTTGACGGCCCGCGTTCCCGCAATTATTTTATAAAGGTTATCGCCGATTAAAGAAAAAAGAAATCCTCTTTTTTCTAAAAGAGGATTTCTTTATTTTATCTAACGGAAAACAATTATTGAACGCTTCCTCCAGCCATCTGATAGCGGGCTAGAAACTCCTGTTTAAATTGATTAGCAATAGCTGCATCATGAACGAATAAAGAATTTTCATCGTTTACATCGTTCCCGTTTGTACTCCAATTCGTTGATCCAGTAATCACTGTAGGGTCACTGGATGTATCAGCATCCACAATCATGTATTTATGATGCAGCTTACGAACTTCTTTATCCATGTATACAGGTGCAGGGTTTTTCCAGCGGGTATTTGGATTATTTGTACTCGTTTGGCTTGCTGTTCGGCCGGTCATGTCCACTGATGCAGACCACCACATGTTCCAATAGGAATCTTCAAACACACCTTTTAAGTCAAAGCCGGTTAATGCACCTTGTAAATCTTGATCCGACCCCTCCCATTTTACTTTTAAAGCATCTACTAGCTCTTGGTCTGACCAGGCGAAAATAGAAAAATACGTATTTTCATTAGCAGACGTTTTTATGAAATCAATCATCTGTGGAACAGCATTGTCTCCGGGAGAAAAATAAACATCCACCATTTTGCCGCCTACCGTTACATGATGAGGAGTATTATCCGACTTTCTTGGTCCAAAGTTGGCGTTTACTGGATCAGGAGAAAAAGTAGTACCTCCCCACATTTCTTCAAATTCTGTTTTATATACAGCTGCCAGTTCCGGAGAATGAAATTCGATGGAATGATTGGAGTTTCCATCAAGAATTCCGCTTTCTCTGTTTGCATCCGTTCCATACAGGCCGGATGTGGTGAAATTCCAGCTTCCTGTAAATGTCCATGTACCATCAATGAGTACAAACTTGTTGTGCATTTGATTATCAGGTGCATAATACGCGTTGGAAGATTTGGATTCACCATCTACCAGTAAATAGCCTGTTTGGCTGGATGAACCAACTGTAACGATCTTTTGTGTAAAGTCAGTATATCCGTCCGCTGGAAGTCCATATTGCTGTCTTTTCGCTGGATCTTCAACGGCAAACATAACCGAGTCAGAAAAAATAGATGCATCATCTGAAGTATGAAGAACGCCATCTTTTCCGCGAAGAAGCTTTTCAAGATCGGCTCTCATTAATTCATAGCGTTCATCATGTTCTGGATCACTCGGTCCTTTCGCATCCGCAATGATTCGGACTCGAACACCCGAAGCAGCCCTATTGATTAAGGCATCCACGACTTTTGGCAAATTGATTTCATATGACGCCATATCAATTGTGGCTGTGGCCGAGTTAATTCGGTTGATCAGTCTGTTTTCCAGGTTGATATTATAATTCGCTTGGTTGTTTGAAGAGGAAAATTCCGGCAGTGCAGATTTGTTGAAGTAAACGTTCATAGCTCCAGTGCCGTTCTGTACACTGTTTAGGTGTTCGGTTTGGCTGCCTTGTGAAACAGCGGCGGACAGGGGTGTACCAAAACCAACGTCATAAGCTGCGGTAGAAGTAACCCAATTTGAGGCTTCATTTCCTGTTGAAGCTGCATCTTTTCTTTCCATTGTGGCCTTTGTTGCTGCATCACCTGCATACCAGGATCCTATTGAATCCTGAATAGTATTCTGTGGATCGATTAATTCAAGTGTTTCTCCAGTATTTGATAAAGCTCCCGTATAAATCATATTGGCCTTTATTCCTGGAACAGTAGTATCATCCGAACGTTCGAGCAAATAGTAGCCGTTTGGTTCTATTTTTCCTGTCAGCTGGATGGAAGGTGTGCCGTCTGCGGATTTAAGGACCCATCCTGATAAGTCGACAGGAACTTGTGAAGGGTTATACAATTCAATCCATTCATCATTTGCATCAGCTGTTGTTCCCATCCAAGCCACTTCATTAATGACAGGATGAGTGGTGACAGCCTCTGCTTTTTGCCCCTGATAAAAAGTGCCTAAAAAACTGGTTGTACATAAAGAAATGATTAATCCAAGTTTACTCCAGTTCATTCCCATTCCCCTTTTTCTGTTTGCTGAATTGCAAAGTAAATATAGCACAAGGAAAGAAGGGGAAAGCTGGGAATTTTGAATTGTAAATAAAGATAGTGCTTTGAGAGGGTAAAACAGAAATGTTAAAAGTTTTATTTGAAATATTTTTTAAGAAACGTAGGCGATTGGAAGCAGTGGAAAAAATTTACCGAACCAAGAGGTTTTCTACTTCTAATAATGAGTCTTTTGCACTGGAGTAAATGGATAGATCAAAAAGATGATCAAGTGCTGTTGGCTCTTTATTTATTAATACCGTCTTGCCTTTCGTCATAGCAGGAAGCTGGTTCACGGGATAAACTTGAAGGCTGGTTCCGATGACTACTACCAAATCAGATTGTTCGATGGCTGTTATCGCTTGCTGCCAAATATGTTCTGGCAGCATCTCCCCAAAGAGAACGATTGACGGACGAAGTTTTCCTCCACAGGAACACGCTGTTCCATCTTTAAATGCTTCAATTGAATGTTCTTGGCTGCACGTGTGACAGTAAATTTTTCTTAAAGATCCGTGGAGTTCATAAACATTCTGGCTACCTGAACGGAGATGAAAACCATCAACGTTCTGGGTAGCAATTGCATGAATTAGGCCTTGTACCTGTAACCGCGATAATACTTCGTAACCTTGATGGGGAAAACGTGTCTCAACGTCCTGCAGTCTAAGCGAATAGAATTCGTGAAACAAATGATAGTGATCCTCCAAAGCATCAACAGATGACACATAAGCGGGATCGAAATTTTTCCATAAGCCGTTCTGGGATCTGAAATCCGGTATCCCGCTCTCGGTTGACATTCCAGCCCCAGTTAACAGAACGGTATACGATGAACCTTTCACCCATTCAGCAAGCTGTTCAAGTGCTTGTCGATTTGCCATCCGCTCATCTCCTTTTTACTGCAATTATAATACAGGCAAATGAGTTCTCCTTATTTTTTTACACAATTAACGGTATACTTTAATGTAACAGCAATAAAGAGATGGGGGATTACTATGGTGAAAGTTTTATTTGTATGTCTTGGAAATATATGCCGTTCACCTATGGCTGAAGCGATATTCAAGGATATGGTTCAAAAAAGAGGCTTGGATGACAAGATTTCAGTGGACTCTGCCGGAACGGGAAACTGGCATGTCGGTGAACCGCCGCATGAAGGAACACGGGATTTATTAACGAAGAAAAATATTTCGTTTGAAGGATTGAAAGCAAGGCAGGTTGTTGCTGGAGATCTTACGGAATATGACTATGTTATCGGGATGGATGCTAAAAATATTGGTGATCTTCAGCAGCTGGCAGGCCATGTAGCTGCGAACCATGTGGCAAGGCTGATGGATTATGTTCCTGAAAGTAAAGCAGAAGATGTGCCGGATCCTTATTTTACAGGAAACTTTGATGAGGTTTATGAACTGGTCACAGAGGGATGCCATCATTTGCTTGAAGATATAGCGCTCCGCGAAAACTTGTAGAGGAGATGGGTGAATGGGGATCATACGTCAACTTTCAACGGAAAAGGAAATAAAGGGAGCTTTTCCTGTTATGAAACAGCTTCGTCCGCATTTAACCGAGGCGTTATTTTTTGCTTTAAATGAAGAAATGCAGACTAACGGGTATACGCTGCTTGGCTGTTATGATGATGAAACACTTGTGGCTGTAGCGGGTTTTGCCATATTGACAAACCTTTATTACGGAAAACATGTGTGGGTGTATGATTTGGTGACTGACGGAAACCTTCGCTCAAGAGGGTTCGGGGAAGAACTTCTTTCGTTTATCGAATCATTTGCTCTTCATAACAGCTGCAACTGCGTGGCTCTGTCATCAGGAATTGCCAGAAAAGATGCCCATCGCTTCTATGAAGGCAAGATGGGATATGACTGTGTCAGCCATGTTTTTAAAAGGATTTTGGAAACTAAAAAAAAAACGGTACGCCATTTGGCGTACCGTTTTTTTTTGATGCTTATGCGTTTCGTCTCATACCACGAAGGATGGCACTGACGATTAATACTACGACGATTGCACCAATGATGGCAGGGACAATTGCGAAACCTGCAACATCAGGACCCCAATCTCCTAGGACTAATCCTCCAAGCCACGCACCGACAAAACCAGCAATAATGTTTCCAATGATTCCGCCCGGAACGTCACGTCCTGTAATTACTCCTGCTAACCAACCAATGATACCACCTATAATAAGTGCCCAAAGAAAACTCATTTTGTGTGTTCCTCCTTTGAAATTTTGTTTTGTTATTGTGCTGTACCGTTAAGATACCCATCACTTAAAAAAAATAAACAAAAACAAAAAAATGTTTTTTTGTCCCAACCATGGGGAATGTAAACCATACTAAATGGTACTTTAATAAAGGAGAGATGTTTTTTATGTCGTACAAAACATTTGATACTTATGAAAGAAATGACAGCAAACTTGTGAAGGGACTCCTTATTGGAGCAGCAGTGGGAGCAGCAATTGCTATGCTTGACCGCTCTACCCGGCAAACCGTAAAGCGTAAAACGTTGGATGTAAAAGATCAGACGGTTACTATTGCAAAAAATGTGAAAGATAATCCTCAATCGCTCGCAGGCGGAGTAAAAGAGACCTTTCAATCCGCTTCTTCAGCTGTTAGTGATGTTATGGATGATATCAAACAGCTCATGTCTACAATGGAAGATGTAAAAAATACATCAATGGAAGCCATGCAGCAAGTAAGAGGGGCAAGCAGTGAGCTTGTAAAAATAGGAAGCAAGTTGAAAGATGCAGGACAGAATGTTAAAGAGCATGGTAAAGATGTTGTAGGCGAAGTAAGCGAAAAGGATTCGATTCCAGCTCCATCTTATTCCGACCTTCAAAACAAACCGCATGTGGTTACACCAAATGAGGGCAGCTATTAAGTTGCCCTTCTTTTTTCAGTATACGGATCGTTTAAAACAGCGAGGTGAAACAGATGAAATTGTTCCATGAACTGAAGAATATATCCCCAAAGTCATTTGCCATTGAACTTATGCACAGCTTTAAAAAGAGTGATGTTCCGGACCTGGCTGCACAGCTGGCATATTATTTTTTGCTGTCGCTTTTTCCGTTCCTCATCTTTTTAATAACCCTTGGCGGTATCTTTATTTCTCCGGAAGACGCTGTAAAAGTTCTTAATAATGTCGTACCTGGACAATCGATGGAGTTGATTAGAGAGAACCTGAAGGCTGTGCTTGAATCTAAAAAAGGCGGGCTGCTTTCTTTCGGGATTATCGCCTCCCTCTGGTCAGCCTCCAATGGAGTCAACGCGGTGATTAAGGCATTAAATGAAGCCTATGGTGTGGAAGAATGCCGTTCGTTTATCATGGCAAGGATTTTGGCTATCTTTCTTACCATTGGATTAATTATCTCTATCGTTGTTTCTTTGGTTCTTCCTGTCTTCGGAAAAATGCTTGGGGAATTTATCTTCTCTTATCTGGGACTCGATCAGTTCTTCCTGAGCATGTGGAGCTTGTTGAGATGGGTCATCAGTTTTGTGGTTATTGCTATTGTTTTTTCTGTGTTGTACTTTATGGGGCCTTGCAAACGGCTAAAATATAGTGAAGTCTGGTACGGTGCCATTTTTTCTACCGTTGCCTGGCTGCTTGTCTCGCTTTGCTTTGCTTTTTATGTTGACAGTTTCGGCAATTATTCAGCCACATATGGGAGCCTTGGAGCCATTATTGTACTTATGCTATGGTTTTATTTAACGGGGATGGTCATCATCCTTGGCGGTGTCATCAATGCCACGTTTCATAAGTTCAAGATTGACCAGGCGTATGAGAAGGGTTTATTGACAAAAACCAAATAAGATTTCCGATTCAAAAACCGCCTCAATGGCGGCTTTTTTTTGGACAAATTAACATCATCATGTATGATTACTTACGGATTTCATATGGTATAATGGACGGGGCTTTTTCAGCTGACTCAAATGAAATGTCATGCAATTGGCCGGGATTAAGCACGTGAATGGAGAATGATGATGAAGAAGAACAAAAAGCTCAACAAGAAAAAAGCCCGGCTAAAATGGAGAAATATCGGTTGGCTTATGTTCATAGGGTATTTGGCTATTCTGATTTATGCAACATTGTTTACATACAACCACTATGTGTATGGAAAATCAATGAACCTTGTGCTCTTTGACAGTATTCGATTAATGTGGAAGAGCCGTGATTACTGGCTGATTTTTAAAAATATAATTGGCAATGTCATTCTTTTCTTTCCGCTGGGCTTTCTGCCACCGTTGATTAACCGTTCGTTATCAAAATGGTGGCTCATGTTTGTGATCGGATTTGGGACGAGCTCTGTAATTGAAGTCATCCAGTATAATTACGCTCACCGGATCTTTGATATTGATGACATCCTATTGAACGGATTCGGCACGATGGTCGGTCTTGCGGTGTTTAAACTGTGTGCACTTATCTACCGCATTGTTGAAAATAATATTCTAAGAAGAAAAAGGTAGACGTGGGCGATCCCCGGAAGCCTTTTTAGTATAAAAAACCCCTGTTGGCCAATTCCAACAGGGGTTTTGATTTCAGCTTTTCTCGATTAAACGGACACCTCAGCTTTTCGAACTTACTTCGTTTCTTTTCCTAGTACGCGGTTGACGCGTTTGGTTAGCATTTTCATGCCATCGCCGCCGGCTTGGAAGTGGCGGAGTTTGCCTTCGTTATCAAATACATAGTAAGCAGGTACATATTGGTTTTCGAATGCATCTGTAAGGTTGTGCTGGTTATCGACAAAGATCGGCTGAGTGATGTCGTGCTCTTTTGCTACTTCTTTGATTTGGTCGATGTCCAGGTCCTTTTCAGAACGAGGCATATGAACAGCAATAACGTTTAGTTCGTCTTTGTAATCATCACGGAATTTATTGATGTTTGGCATTGCTTCTTTACAGAGTCCGCAGCTTACAGACCAAAAATGAATAAGTGTTGGTTTGTTGCCGATTAGATCAGATTTTGTTACTTCACCATTTAACCATTCAGTTGCACCATTTAGTTCAGGCATTTCGTCGCGTAGTTTCATGAAGAATAACTCCTTTTTAAGAAAATTATTTATAATAATTATTATTTAATTTCAATTATAGTATAAGGAATTCTGGCCGAGAATGCAAAAATATTGCTTTCTTTAGTATGCATTACTGCTGGTTTATTATTGGCATTTTAGGATGCATTTTTTTGAGCAGCGGAACGTATGCCTGTTCCTTTATGTATAAAGGTAATCACCAGCAGGATCAGCAGCATTCCGCTTATTGCATAAACAAAAGCGCCTGATTCAAAGGTATCTATGAACCATCCTCCGATGAGCGGACCGCACATACTGCCTGCACTGAACGCGATGCCTGCCAGGATATTGCCTACAGGAAGAAGGTGCAGGGGGAGCAAGTCGCTCATATAGGTAATCCCTAATGAAAACAGAGATCCGACGAACATCCCGGCAATAAAAAAAAGGAGGAGAAATAACGGCATATGTTCCCCTGCAAACAATGTAGCAGTAAATGCCGCAAAGCCCATGAAAAGACAAACTAAAAGAACATTTCTTCTTCCAAATCGGTCGCTCCATAATCCGAGTGGAAGCTGGAACACCAGACTTCCGACAATAAAGGAAGGCAGTAAGATGGATACCCAGTCGATCGGTATGCCATGTCGTAATGCATAAACAGGGAAGGAACCATTTAAGGAGGCTTCAAGAAAACCGTAGCCGAACGCTGGAAGCAGAGCGACCCAGGCTAGACGTATTACCTCACGATAACGGCTGAGCGTGTTCATACCAGCTTCTTTAAAGCTTTCTGTCTCTGGATATTCATTTTGGATAAAGGTCATAACAAACAGAGAGATCAGGCAGAACCCTCCTGAAATCATAAAGGGAAGCGCTTCACTAAATACTGCCAGCCGGGTCATCAATGGACCAATCCCGAAACCAGCACCAAAAGCTATCCCATAAAGTGCGATATTCCGACCTCTTTTATCGGCAGGACTGTTGGAGGTTACCCATACCTGGGTGGAAAAATGAAGCATATGGTCTCCGACACCGATGATCATGCGCAGAGCGAACCAGAACCAGAACGCTTTCCACCATGGAAATAAAAATAGTGATACGGTGACGAGAATAAGCCCGGTTACAATGATTTTTTTGTAGCCGAACATTCGCACCGGTTTTTCAATAAAAGGCGAGGCGAGAACGATACCGATATAGAGGGCGGTCGCGTTTAATCCGTTCAAGGTAGAAGAGGTTCCCGACTCTTCCAGCAAAATAGCGATCAAAGGCAGGAGCATCCCCTGAGAAAACCCCGAAATGAAGACAATACTGACTAACACGGAAAATTTCGATTTTGTTAATACAGCCATAAGCAATACATCCTTTTTTCAAATCTACTCTCATTTTACAATGAATATTTTGTTCTTGCCTTGCTAAGACGAAATTTTTGTAAAAACAAATACAAATTGTTTAAACTATAAAAAATAAGAGGTGATGCAATAATGGAATTTAAAATGAAAGAGAAAGGTTTTCAAACTCAATTTGAATACGGCAAGCTTGATATTTCGGGTGATGAACAATATGGCTTCCGTCCGTATCAGTTGATGGTATCATCCGTAGCTGTCTGCAGCGGGGGTGTACTGCGAAAAGTCCTCGCTAAAATGAGAATTGAGGTTGAGGATATTACCATACATACACAGGTCATTCGAAATAAGGAAGAGGCGGACCGGATAGAAAGCATTCATATGCACTTTATTATAAAAGGATTCAATCTTTCTTCTGAGAAAATCGAAAAAGCATTGCGGGTTACAGAAAAGAACTGCTCCATGGTTCAATCCGTTAAAGGAAGCATAGCGATTACAGATTCGTTCGAATTGATCGTATAAGAAAAAGGCTGTTTCGTAACCTCTGTTGCTCTTAGAAGTGGTTGATTTCCGTTCCAGGATGGCCTACTTTCTCGGCGCAGGCGCCTGCGTAGTCTCACCTGTCACGCTTTTCCCGCAGGACAAGGAAGGCTTCGGCAGCGTTATATCGCACGAAGAAAATGTGAAATTCATTTTCGAGGAGTCTCGCACCTTGCACTTCAATCAACTTGTCAATGAAGCCTTATTTACAAAAATGTTCATAAAGCAACAATCTTATAGAAAACAGCCAAGAAAAAAGCATTCCGAGAGAAAATCCCCTCGGAATGCTTTTTTTGAGTTCCGGCTTAGAGTTCCATCTCTACAGGCTCACGCTCTTTCGTGTTCATCAGCCGGTAGACAGAAGGTTTAATCTCCAGAATGATATAGTTTGGATCTTCCGGACCGGAGAACCAATTCTTCATCATGTCATGCCAGAAATCTTCCTTCAGCTCCTTATCATCACGCACTGTTACTGTACCTTGAAGCTCAATATAAGGATCGTTCCAGTCTTCGTATCCTAATAGGACATGGACATTCGGATTCTCCTGAATTTCTTCCACTTTATGAGTTTGTTTGCTGGTTGCTGTAAAAAGGGTGATATCTTCACGCTGAAAGGACATGTACCGAGAGTGCGGTTTGTTGCCTGATATGGTTGAAAGGGTGCCAATTGGGTTTGAATCTACAATGTCTTTGATTTTTTGTTTGAACTCTTCTTGATTCATTCTTCCATTCTCCTTTCAAAATTAGCCTGTTATCATGTTTCCACCAATTTTAAAAGAGTAAACACAAAGACACTTGATAAACATGAAGTGTCTGTTTTATGTGTTAAAAATTGTTATTCCTCTACTATGGATAAATTTCTTCAACAAGAAAAAAATAGGTATATAAAGGAGGCAATTCATATGAAACGGAACCGCACATTCCTTGTTATAATCATGCTTTTTTCCCTGCTGGCCCAAGCAGATACTGCTGCAGCAAGTCCTTCCAGGATACCTAACTCTGTTGTCAGCATTTCAAAAGAAAATACGTATCCCAATTCCGCTCAGGATCTGCCTTACCTCGAGCCAAGCAAGCTTGCTAAATCCATGCTGAAAACATCCAATGTATCCATTGCAAATCCGGATTTAATCCGTATTCTGAACGAGTCGGTAATCAATCCATCAAAATTAGCCATCGGGTACAGAGCCAGAATTTTCCTTGGACAATGGCCATTGTCCTATCAGTCCACGGAAACTACCGTCAATTGGGAGTACCAGCAGATCAACCTTAATCGTTTGGATAACCGAGGCGGAAAAACAATGGCTCAGCTCAGATATCAACAGCAGGCACATAAACGGATTACCGGCGGCTTGACTGCTGAAATTCCGAATAGTGATGCTGTAAAAAAGATGATGCTGATTGCAGCAGGAGAGAAAACAAAGCTTCCTCTTTCTTTTCAGACCAATGTGGGGGCAGGAACAAGGAAAAGCAACGTCTATAATATTTCCCCTAAGCAGGTCGGTTACCTTTCAAGCTATGCGCCAGCTGTTAATGAAAGAGGAAGAGTGACATATGGAGAAGTCTATATCGTATTGAAGGGAAGCAAAAGAAAGCTTGAGGTACAGAATGTTACCCAGCAGGGAATCGGGGCCTGGATCCCGGTTCAAGAGCATGTTTCCTTCAGATTCCATTCTTCCAATATGTAAAATAAAACAGCTCCTTTAAGGAGCTGTTTTATTTTTGAAGTTCGCAATTCTCAACCCATTCTTCACTCCAGCTTTGAATTGCATCAATTACGGAGCGCAGGGATTTTCCTTTTTCGGTAAGATCATACTCAATCCGAACTGGTGTTTCGGGATAAACATGGCGGGCAACGATGCCCACAGCTTCGAGTTCTTTCATTCGTTCTGTGAGCATTCTGTCACTCATCTCAGGAATCTGCTTTTTTATATCCTTGAATCTTCGGGATCCACCCAATAATACACGGATGATCAGCCCCGTCCACTTTTTACCGATAATATCTATAGTAACTTCATATTTGGGACACATGGTATTGTAATCCATACAACAATTCACCTCATTGCATTGATCTTTTTCGGCTGAAAAGCCTGTTAGATATAGTCTTTCCTTTGATAATACTCTCAAAACTTACTAATGTAAAGTTTATAACTTTTTAAAAAGTTATATTTTGGAAGAACGGAGGGAAAAGTCCATTTCTCTATAATACGTATCTTTCACCAGCAGGTTGGGACCCAGGCATTTTACAGCTGGACAATGGCAATTCAGTGATTTTGCTGTGTCGGTTTTGTTCCATTTTTCATAGGCTTCTAAAAAAGAAGTGTTTTGTATGTTGCCGAGTGAAGGAGTGTCGCCAAAGTCGGTTACGATGATCTCTCCGTCAAACAGATTGACGTTCAGCCGTGACCTTCCATCGGGATCATTCCTTACGGTTACGTTTTCTTCTGCAAACAGGCGTTTTAAAAGTTGTTGATCTTCAGTGGAGGAAGAACATGCATAGAACGGCAGTGTGCCAAACAGCATCCATATATCCTTGTTGCGGATATCAAGCAGCCGGTGAATGGCAGAGCGCGTCTCATCGAGCGACAGGACTTGAAGGGAGCTTGCGAAATCGCTCGGATACATAGGATGAATTTCGTGCCTTTGACACCCCATTTCCTGGATATGTTCATGAATTTTTTCAAGATAAGGAAGAGTGGTCTTATTCAGCATGGTTTCCGCAGACACAAGGACGCCTTGTTTTGTGAGTTCCTGCGCATTATGTACCATCCGGTCAAACAAAGCTGTTCGCTGTTCCATGGAAGGTTTGCGTTCCATCACGGCAAAACCGATCTCTGCAAAATCTTGTGGAGTTCCCCAGTTATGAGAGATGTGAAGGACATCCAAGTAAGGAAGGATGGGCTCATACCGTTTGAGATCCAGCGTCAAATTGGAATTAATCTGAGTTCTGACTCCTCGTGATGATGCGTATTGAAGAAGAGGCACAACATACTGATCCACCGATTTTTTCGACATCATCGGCTCTCCGCCTGTGATCGAGAAAGAACGCAGATCCGGAATCTCATCGAGTCTGCGGATGAGAAGATCGAGCGGCAGGGGTTCAGGGTCTTTCACATTTAAGGTATATCCGACTGCACAATGGGCGCATCTCATGTTACAGAGGGTAGTCGTTGTTACTTCAATATTGGTTAGCTTCATGGAACCGTACTGTTCTACATCCATGTAGGCTTCCCAAGGGTCATATTGAACGGAAATTGGTTCTTTTACCATCATTATAAAAAACTCCTTTTTAAATAAAACGGGTAAAAATAAAGGGCTGCGATAATCTATAAATACACCATATGATAACTCAATCAGAAGCAAAGAAAAAGAGCCTGAATTTCAAGTTTAAATTGGCAGACAAATGATCCTTTGATACAGTATGAAGGAAAGGAGAGGTTAATGTGGGTAAATCGATTGAAGATAGATCATCTCAGAAAGAGTATATTGTGCAGCGGGTGGACATGCTGCTGCAGGTGCTTGATTCCATTGATGCAGAAACAGCAGGAATAGAAGAAATCGACCGAATCATCGGAATGCTGGATGACCTGGAGTTTAAGTGCAAGCAGTTCCGAAATCATTGGGAAGAAAAAGAGCAGATCAAAAACGAAAAGTAAGCGCTATTTTATCCTTTTTGTTATAATGGAAATGGTTTTAATACGACAAAATTATTCTTCTATAATAAAAGGGGTTAGAGCATGGAAAAGTTTCAGGAGAGCATGTATAAGCTGATCGTGGAAACATCCACAAACTTGCCGAAAGACGTACGTAGAGCCATTGCGGCAGCAAAGATACGGGAGAACGCAGGAACCCGTGCTGCGATGTCTCTAGAAACGATTACAAAAAACATTAAGATGGCGGATGAAAATGTTTCGCCGATCTGTCAGGATACTGGGCTGCCGACGTTTAAAATTAAGGTTCCGGTCAATGTGAACCAGATTGAAATGAAAAAGGCGATCAAAAAAGCAGTTGCTGAAGCGACCAGTGATGCCAAGCTGCGCCCGAACTCTGTTGACTCCATAACCGGGGATAACAGCGGAGACAATTTGGGTGAAGGTACACCTGTTATTAAATTTGAACAATGGGAAGAAGATTACATTGATGTTCGTTTAATTTTAAAAGGCGGCGGCTGTGAGAATAAAAATATTCAATACAGCCTTCCTGCGGAGCTTGAAGGCCTTGGACGTGCTGGACGTGACCTGGATGGCATCAGAAAATGCATCATGCATTCCGTTTATCAGGCACAAGGACAGGGATGCAGCGCTGGCTTCATCGGTGTCGGCATCGGCGGAGACCGTACAAGCGGATATGAACTGGCAAAAGAAATGCTTTTCCGTTCTGCGGAAGATGTAAATCCTAACGAAAATCTTCGCAAGCTTGAAGAATACGTGATGGAAAACGCCAACAAGCTTGGAATCGGAACGATGGGCTTTGGTGGAGAAACAACGCTTCTTGGCTGTAAAGTTGGAGTCATCAATCGTATTCCTGCCAGCTTTTTTGTATCTGTAGCTTACAATTGCTGGGCTTACCGCCGTCTAGGCGTTAAAGTTGATCCGGTTTCCGGTGAAATTCAAGAATGGCTCTACCAAGAAGGTGAAGAAGTCGACTTCGACAAGATGAAAGAAGAAGCGGCAGCTGCCCTTGAAGAAAAAGCAGAAGTCCGTCAAGTGACACTCGAAGCACCGATTACGGAAGAACAAATCCGTGAGCTTCGTGTCGGTGATGTTGTCACCATCAATGGCATGATGCATACGGGCCGTGACGCAATCCATAAATATTTAACAGATCATGACGCACCAGTTGATTTGAACGGTCAGATCATCTACCATTGCGGTCCGGTAATGGCGAAGGATGAAGAAGGAAACTGGGTCGTAAAAGCTGCTGGTCCTACGACATCTATTCGTGAAGAGCCGTATCAAGGTGACATCATGAAAAAGTTTGGTATTCGTGCGGTTATCGGTAAAGGCGGAATGGGCAAAAAGACTCTTCAGGCGCTTGGCGATCATGGCGGTGTTTATTTGAATGCCATCGGCGGAGCTGCCCAATACTATGCGGAATGCATGCAGAAGGTAGAAGGCGTAGACCTGATGGAATTCGGTATTCCAGAAGCAATGTGGCACATTAACGTTAAAGGTTTCACAGCGGTTGTTACAATGGATTCTCATGGAAACAGCCTTCATCAAGATGTGGAAAGCTCTTCTCTTGAGAAGCTTTCACAATTTAAGGAACCTGTATTCAAATAAGGTAAGATTGAAGCCGCCTCTCAGGAGCGGCTTTTTTTATTTGGCTGTTTTCGCAACCTTTGTTTGTTGCTATTGAAAGTGGTTGATCTCCGTTTCAGGCTGCTCGCTTTCCGCGGGGCGAGCGCTGAGCCACTCGGCGCAAGCGCCTGCGTGTCTCATCTGCCACGCTTCCCCGCAGGAGTCTCGCACCTTACACTCCAATCAACTTGCCAATGAAGATTCTTTGCAAAAATGTTCCCTAAGTAACAATCTTTTAGAAAGGCTGTTTCGTAACCATTGTTGCTCCTTAGGAGTGGTTGATTTTCGTTTCAGGCTACTCGCTTTCCGCGGGGCGTGCGTTAAGCCCCACGGCGCAAGCGCCTTTGGGTCTTACCTGTCACGCTACCCCCGCAGGAGTCTCGCACCTTACACTCCAATCAACTTGCCAATGAAGATTCTTTGCAAAAATGTTCCCTAAGCAACAATCTTTTAGAAAGGCTGTTTCGTAACCATTGTTGCTCCTTAGGAGTGGTTGATTTTCGTTTCAGGCTACTCGCTTTCCGCGGGGCGTGCGTTAAGCCCCACGGCGCAAGCGCCTTTGGGTCTTACCTGTCACGCTACCCCCGCAGGAGTCTCGCACCTTGCACTCCAATCAACTGATCAATGAATGTTTTTCACAAAATGTTCCCTAAGCAACAATCTTTTTTTATTTTTAATTTGATTGCGCATTCGACAAATTCAACGTGGCTAAATGCGTCGAATGATGTCGCGTATAAACGGTTCGAGAATAAAAGGATGTGTTAGTCTTTTTCGAGAATAAACAAGCTCATTTCGAGAATGAAAACGGTCCTAACAAGTGTTTTTACTAGCCAACATGGCAGATACTCCCTTGTATGCTTTTAAATCAGAAAAAGAAAACTAATAGTACATGATATAAAAAGCATGGAGAGGAGTGAACGGACATGAAAAAATGGGGAATTCATTTAATAATTGCCGCTGTTTTTCTCATGATCGCCAGCAATACAGCACAAGCTGCACATGGGGATTCTTCTAATACACGGTACGAATGGTATTTCCAGAAGAGAGGAAATGAAGTACCGCCGACGACGGATCAACGCTATGTGCTGCTGTTGAAAAGATATGATGGCATGTATATTGGTGATCCCAATCGAAAAGAAATTTATCTCACATTTGATAACGGATACGAGAACGGCTACACAGACGATGTCCTCGACACGCTAAAGAGCAGAAAAGTTCCGGCGGCATTCTTTGTTACCGGACATTTTATTAACACTCACCCTGATCTGATTAAACGAATGGCAAATGAAGGCCATATTGTCGGAAACCATACCAATCATCATCCGGATATGACGACAATCAGCGGGCAGCGTATGGAAGAAGAATTGACAGCGGTTAAGGATAAATACACAAAGCTAACTGGAAAAAAGATATGCATTATCTTCGTCCGCCAAGAGGTGTATTCAGTGAGCGTTCAATCGCTCTATCCAAACAATTGGGATATACGCATGTGTTTTGGTCGCTCGCGTTTGTTGATTGGGATGTTAACCGCCAGCAAGGATGGCAATACTCCTATAACCACATCATGAAACAAATTCACCCTGGTTGTATTCTTTTGCTGCACACTGTTTCAAGAGACAATGCTGAAGCTCTCGGAAAAGCGATAGATGATCTTAAGAAGCGGGGATACACTTTCAGGAGCCTGGATGATCTGGCTTCAAAAAACAAGTTGGATAAACCTTTGAAGCAAACACCTAAAAAGCCTTGATCAAGGCTTTTTTTCATCTGTTTGGACATGTTAGTGGGAACAAGGTGTAAACAATGCTATAATGGATCGAAAAAATTATTTTGAGAGAAGTGAATGGCTATGGCAAAAGAAACAGCCAACCACAAACAAAAAACAGCATTAAATAAAGGGCAAACCATCTCACTCAAAATTAAACGCCTCGGCATTAATGGTGAGGGAGTTGGTTTTTATAAACGCACGGTTGTTTTTGTTCCAGGTGCTCTTCCTGGGGAAGAAATAACCGCGCAGATTGAAAATGTTTATCCCAATCGGGCGGAAGCAAAAGTAAAAAGCATCCGCAAAAAATCAAAAGACCGGGTTGATCCGCCTTGTCCGATTTATGAACAATGCGGCGGCTGCCAGCTTCAGCATCTCAGCTATGCAGGACAGCTGAGAGAGAAGCAGGATGTAGTCCGTCAGGCCTTTGAGCGCTATACGAAAATAAAACCGGAAGATCTGCCGCTTAAATCAACCATTGGCATGGAACACCCTTGGGAATACCGCAACAAGAGCCAGCTTCAAGCAGCTAAAGATAAAGACAAGGTCATCGCGGGGCTCTATGGACTAAATTCTCATCACATTATCGATCTAGATCAGTGCATGGTACAGCATCCCGAGACGGTTCGCGTAACCAATGCTGTGAAAAAAATTCTGGAGGATCTGAACATCTCCATTTATCATGAGAAAAAACGCACGGGGATCATCAGAACGATCGTCGTAAGGACAGGCTTTGAAACAGGGGAAACACAGCTGGTCTTAGTAACGGCTCAAAAAAAGATTCCTCGTAAAGAACTGCTTGTGTCAGAAATCAAGAAACGGATTCCGAATATTACTTCCATCGTTCAAAACGTGAATGATAAGAAAACATCCATCATTTTCGGCGATCAAACGATTTCATTGGAAGGACCGGAAACCATCGGTGAACAATTAGGTGAATTGTCATTTGATCTGTCGGCTCGTGCATTCTTTCAGCTGAATCCTAAGCAAACGGTAAAATTGTATGATGAGGCGAAGAAAGCTGCGAAACTGACTGGTACAGAAAAAATTGTGGACGCGTATTGCGGAGCTGGAACGATCGGGCTCTGGCTTGCTCCAGATGCGCGTGAAGTCAGAGGGATGGACGTCATCGATGAGTCGATACGAAATGCAAAAGAAAACGCGAAAAGGCATGGATTTTCGAACACACATTATGAGACGGGCAAAGCAGAGGAAATTCTTCCGATGTGGCTGAAAGAAGGATGGCAGCCGGACGTTATTGTGGTTGATCCTCCTAGAACGGGCTGTGATCAGGCCTTCTTAAAAACAGTAGGGAAGATTAAGCCGAAGAGAATGGTTTATGTTTCATGCAACCCATCCACCTTGGCAAAAGATGTCCACATGTTGATAAGTGAAGGGTTTAAAGTTGAAAGCCTGACACCTGTGGATATGTTTCCTCATACGGCTCATGTCGAAGTGGTTTGTTCACTTGTCTGGGAGAAATAAAAGAGAAAGGGAGTCATTCCCTTTCTCTTTTACATGGATATAGAGATGGAGGCAATAACCTGCAATACCCACGATCAGACTTGGCCATGGAAGATCCTTGCTTAATGCGCTAATCGTTAAGATGACATAGATAAAAAGATAAACCTTTCTGAATATCCTCATTGTTCAGCTTACTTTATGTTAATATTTTCTAATTATAACCATAAAGATACTGACCTTCAAGACAGGCAGGAAGGTAGGGTTCTGTTATCCACAATGTTTGTTGAAAAGTATTTTATAAATCGATATTTTCTGACATATTCACACAATCCACAATGTTATCCACTGCTTGTGCATATGTAAAATAATGAAAAAATTATAAAAGCCCCAATATTCGTCAAAAAATTTACAAAGTCTATAAAAAGAATAAAAGTTATCCACGATATTAACATCCTGTGGATAACATTACCCACAAGCCATAAAGTTTCCCATAAAAGTTTTTTAGAAAAAGCCCTTCCTATCGAGGAAGAGCTTTTCACATCTTTATTGATTAAGTTGGCGGCGATCTGCTTCTTCGGCACGTTCTAATGCTTCACGGTCGTCCTGGTCAGCAACCTCAGAAGAGTATTGAACATCTACACCCTGAGGCTGCATCTGATCTGCTTCTGTCAGGCCATCCTGTGCATTACTTAACTGGTTCTTTTCATGATCCATGAGTGAAGCCTCCTCATTAGGTACTTTTTTTAAAGCTATCTTGTTTGCTGGGAAGAAGGGGACGCGTTTTTCCCTGCTCCATCTGCTGATTTCATTTCTTCTTTATAGAGCATTTCCTGTGTTTTGGTCAGATCGGCGTTCCGCTCTTCAGCTTGGCGTTTTTTACTTTTCATGCCCGTTTCCCCCTTCTAGAAAATAAAAAGAAGATAACCCGGCAAGTTTATAACTTACTGAGCCATCCCCTTTATAGTTTGGCTTAAACGACGCCAATTATTTAAGCTTCTTTCAGGTGATTTTCTTCATAAACATCTGTCTGATTTTGATTTCTTAACTGATGAAGCATGTAGTTGTCTTTTTCAATCTGATACAGGTTATAAAGATCCTCTTTACGGTTCAGCTGCTCATAGATGTCAGCCCGTGATTCATTCGCTAATGTGACATACGGAATTTTTTCTGCCGCTTTTCGCGAACGCAGATTGTTTTTCCGAATCCGCATAAAGACCGTTTGAATATCCTTTTCGTAAAACAGTTCGGACAGAAAACTTTCTTTGGCAAGTTTATTGTAGCCCTTGCCAAAATACGGCTGCCCAATCCATGTGCCCAGAAATCCACAGCCTTCTTGAATATCGTACAAGCTGATGGCTCCGATTGGGTTATACCACTCATCCATAATGGTTCTGGAAATCGTTTCCCCTCGCTCTTCTTCTTCAATCGTTTGCTTCGTAAGAAACATAAACTCCTCAAAAGAATCGGTTTTTTGCCGAACAAAAGGAAAGACATCCGGGTGCGCCATTAAATTGAAAAGAACATGACAATCGTTTAAATCACGCTTTTTTAACAATTTAACCCCTCCTAGAGGGCAGAAAAATCCCACCCTCGAATTAAGAATAAAAATTAATTCGGGGTGGGAATCGAACCCACTAGGACCAGAAATTCTGGTGGCGCACCAATTGCCTTCCCTATGGTTTTTGCATATTCATTTATACTTGAATCATAAGATATTTTTCTAAAAAAGAAAATAGTTTTTTTGTTTATTTTTTGTGAAAATATTGGTTATTTTTATACATTATTTTTCCATCGATCATGGTCATTACCGGAAGGGAAGAAAAATGAAAAGGATGCTCCGTCCAGAGGCTGATATCCGCATCTTTTCCGGGCTCAAGGCTGCCGATTCGGTCGGCTACGCCAAGGTTCTTTGCTGGGTTGATGGTAATCCCCCGCAGGGCATTTTCTTCACTTAGGCCTTCGCGGACGGAAAGAGCCGCGCAGACATTCAAGTAATGAATCGGCGTATATGGATGATCCGTTGTAATGGATACTTCAATGCCGTGATCTGCCAAGATCTTATACGTTTCCCATGTCTTGTTCTTTAGCTCAATCTTGGATCTTCTCGTTAGGGTTGGACCTACTGAAACTTGGAGACCCCGGCCAGACAGCTCCTCGGCAACTAAATGGCCTTCCGTGCAATGTTCAATACGGAGATCAAGATGGAATTCATCTGCCAGCCGCAGGGCCGAAAGGATATCATCCGCACGATGAGCGTGAATCCTTACAGGAATTTCACGGTTCAAAGCTGCTAGCAGGGGGGCAATCCTTAAATCCTCTGTAAAAGAAGAGCTTTTTGCATGGTAAAAAGCTTCCCGGAGCATCCCCATGATTCCCATCCGTGTAATGGAGTTATTTTCCCTGCCGCTGTGAATCCGTTTCGGATTTTCACCGAGTGCGAGCTTCAACCCTGCGAGCTCTTTAATCAGCATTTTTCGAATGTCTTTTCCAGCTGTCTTGATGACGGATGTCGTACCTCCGATTACATTAGCACTGCCAGGCATAATGTGGACGGTTGTAATGCCATGCTTGATGGCATCCTGAAACCCGCTGTCCAGCGGATGGCAGCCATCGATCGCCCGAATATGGGGAGTAAGTACTTCGTTTGTTTCATTCGCATCGTTACCGGCCCAGCCTGTGCCTTCATCATACAAGCCCAAATGAGTATGAACGTCGATCAGTCCTGGCAGGAGATAGTTGCCTTTCGCATGGATTATTTCCATATCCGATGTCTCAACAATAGAAGGTGCGAGTTGTTTAATTTTTCCGTTTTGGATTAAAATATCACCTTTTTGCAATACGGGAGAGGTGATCGGATAAATTTTTGCCCCTTTGATCAGTATTTTCAATCTGCATTCACCTAATTTTCTTTTTATTCCTAGTTATATTGTATCTTATTTCAGTAAATTCTTTAATGCTTCCTGAAGTCTTGGAAAGCGGAATTGAAACCCGCCTTGAAGCGCTTTTTCAGGATAGGCATGCTGTCCTTCAAGGATGAGTACACTCATCTCACCGAGCAAGGCTCTGATTGCGAAAGCGGGAGCGGGCAGCCAGTGAGGACGTTCTATGGTTTCTCCCAATTCTTTTCCGAAATCATTGTTCTGTACAGGAAAAGGTGCAGTAACATTTAATGGGCCCTCAATGTCTGATTCAATAGCATATGCAATAAGCCTTGCCGCGTCTTCAAGATGAATCCATGATATCCACTGTCTTCCGGATCCGATTCTGCCCCCGGCAAAGAACTTATAGGGCATTTCAATCTGGGAGAGAGCTCCTCCTTTTTCACTGAGGATTACTCCAAAACGAGTGAATACAGTCCTGATTTCCAGCTCAGATGCCTTCTCCGCTTTTTGTTCCCACTTTTGTGCCACTTCTGATAAAAAATTTTCATTTTTAGGTTCCGATCGTTCTGTAAAGCGCTCCTGTTCAGCAGTGCCGTAGTAACCAACAGCTGAAGCATTGACCAGTACAGAAGGTTTTTCAGGGAGTTTGGCAAGAATGCGGAGGACCTCATCCGTTGCTTTCATTCGGCTTTTCATAATTTTTTTCTTTTTTTCCTCCGTCCAGCGGCCATTGATGCTTTCACCCGCAAGGTTAATAAAGGCGTCGATACCGGAAAGCTCTTTTTCAGGAACACTGGAATCTCCAAGCCACTCTACATAATGCAATTTTGAGTCAACAGCCTCTTTTTTTGACCGTGTTAAGATGTATACATCATGATTCTTGGAAAGAAGGAGGTTTGTTACTGCCGAGCCGATCAGCCCGGTACCTCCTGTAATTGCAATCTTCATGCTATATCCTCCTTCAGCCGAAATTTCAAGTTATTTTAAATATTAAGAATATTTGTTATAATTGTCCCTGTAATTATATCAATCTTTTAAGGGGGAGCATAATGGAAACACAGCCGAGCACCATTAAAAAGAAAAGCAATCCTTTCACAAAGACAATTATTTGGATTGCGATCGCTCTTGCAGGGGGATTAAGTCTGTCCGTCATTGCCCTGCAGAGGGACGAGCACATTAATGCCATTTGGTTTGTCGTGGCATCGCTGGCTACATACGCAGTTGCTTACCGGTTTTATTCCCGTTTTATCTCAAATAAAATCTTTGGTTTGGATAAAAAACGGGCCACACCTGCAGAGAGATACAGTGATGGAAAGGATTATGTGCCTACCAACAAGTGGGTGCTCTACGGACATCATTTTGCCGCGATTGCTGGAGCTGGACCCCTTGTAGGTCCTACGCTTGCCGCACAGATGGGGTATCTTCCGGGAACAATCTGGATTATTGCGGGAGCCGTGCTTGCGGGCTGTGTCCAGGATTTCGTCATTTTAATCATCTCCATGCGCCGAAAAGGCAAATCGATCGGTGAAATTGCAAGGGAAGAAATAGGGCCTGTTGGAGGCTATCTTGCCCTTGTCGGAGTATTTGCAATCATGATCATTCTCATTGCTGTTTTAGGGCTTGTTGTTGTAAACGCTTTAAAAGCGAGTCCATGGGGCATGTACACCATTGCAATGACGATTCCGATCGCTTTATTTATGGGTATCTATATGAAATTTCTCCGGCCGGGAAAGGTAGGAGAAGCCTCCCTCATTGGATTTGCTCTTTTGATTTTTGCTTTGCTGAGCGGCCAGTGGGTGGCTGACTCTGCAACCCTGGCTCCAATGTTTACATTTGAAGGCAAAACAATTGCCATCATGATGATTGTTTACGGTTTTCTTGCCTCTGTACTTCCCGTCTGGCTCCTTTTGGCCCCAAGGGATTACTTGAGCACCTTCTTAAAGGTAGGAGTTATAGCTATGCTCGCTATCGGCATCTTTATCGTTATGCCTGAAATTAAAATGCCGGCTCTAACAAAATTTGTGGATGGAACAGGACCAGTATTTTCAGGAAACTTATTTCCGTTCCTCTTTATTACGATTGCCTGCGGTGCGGTTTCTGGATTCCATTCTTTGATATCATCCGGGACGACACCAAAGCTGATCGCTAATGAAAAGCATGCCAACATGATCGGTTACGGAGGGATGCTGACAGAATCTTTTGTAGCGGTGATGGCTCTTGTAGCAGCCACTCTTTTATCACCGGGAGTATACTTTGCCATTAACTCTCCTGCTGCAGCGATTGGGACCGAGGTGAGCGCCGCAGCAACCACTATTTCTTCCTGGGGATTCTCTGTCAATGCAGATGAGATTAACACGATCGCCCAGCAGGTGGATGAAGAGTCGATTCTTTCAAGGACGGGAGGAGCGCCATCGCTTGCTGTGGGGATGGCCCACATCTTTTCTAAGATCGTAGGCGGTCCAGAACTCATGGCCTTCTGGTATCATTTTGCTATTCTTTTTGAAGCAGTGTTCATATTAACGACCATTGATGCCGGAACAAGGGTGGGGAGGTTCATGCTGCAGGATCTGCTGGGCAACATCTATAAACCGCTTGGCAGAACAGACTGGATGCCTGCTGTTTATATCACCAGTGCCCTTGTTGTCGCCGGATGGGGCTACTTCCTTGTCGTGGGAGTGACCGATCCGCTTGGCGGAATCAACACGCTTTGGCCGTTATTCGGAATCACGAATCAGATGCTCGCTGCGATCGCTTTAATCGTAGCCACGACAGTCATCATAAAAATGGGCAAGACCAAGTACTGCTGGGTAACACTGGCTCCGCTGGCTTGGCTGATGATTGTAACGTTTACAGCAGGATGGCAGAAAATTTTCTCCTCGCTTCCCAAAATCGGCTTTTTGAAACAAGCTGAAGTCACTCAGCAAGCGCTGGATGCCGGGAAATTGCCGCCGACTATTCCAACTGCAGAAGCGGCCAAGCAGATTATTTTCAACAACCAGCTTAATGCTGTGCTGACTGGAATCTTCATGCTTCTTATTCTTGGAGTGTTGATTGATGCTATGAGAATATGGGGGAAAGTATGGTTTAAAAAGGAAGAACTTCCGACAAGTGAGGAGCCGTTTAAGCAAACCAATATAAGCGAGGTGTCTTAATGAAACAGCAAAATCTCCGTTCCGTCATCAAGAGGATCAGAGACGTTGCAGGCGTGATCCGAAAAATCAGCAAAGGAATCTCCAATCTTCCGGACTATGAATCCTATGTCAAACACATTCAAATGAATCACCCGGAAGTCGCTCCTCCTACCGAGGCTGAATTCTTTAAAGACTTTCTTAACAAAAAATACGGAGCATCCGCAAAAAGGTGCTGTTAGAAAGGAAGCCCGCATTTGTTTATGCGGGCTTTTTTTAAACCTCTATAACAGCAATGGCAGAAGGGGCTATGTTAAAATAAAGAAAATGAGGTGAAGAAGAAAATGGCCTTAATTACAAAGATCACAACGCAAAAAAAGAACAGCGACCGTTTTAATGTTTTTATTGATCAGGGAAATGGAGAAGAGTTCGGTTTCAGCGTTGATACGGATATTCTCATAAAGTATAAGCTCAAAAAAGGACTGGAAATCAATACGGGAGAGTTAAGCTCTGTATTGTATGAAGATGAGATCAAAAAAGGCTTTAACAGGGCTTTGCAGTTCCTGTCTTTCCGTATGAGATCAGAAAAAGAAGTACATGACTATTTAAAGAAAAGTGAATATGAGGACAGTGTAATTGAAGAAGTCATTAAACGGCTTATAGAATATAAATACCTGGATAATGCTGAATTTGCAAAAATGCTTGTTAGGACAAGAAAGAATACGACATCCAAAGGGACAGGCGTTATTGCGAGAGAACTTATCCAAAAAGGGATATCTTCCGAGCATATGGAAACAGCATTAAAGGAATTTCCTTATGAAGAACAATTAGAATCAGCGATTAATTTCGCTCAAAAGAAATCAAACCAAAGCAAAGGAATATCAAGCAGTGAGAGGAAAAATAAAGTTTCCCAGCAGCTCCAGCAAAAAGGATACTCCTGGGAAGTGATAGAAGAAGCTCTTCGAACGGTTGATCTTGGCAGCACAGAACAAGAGGAAAAGGAAGCTTTGCTAAAGCATGCCAATAAAGCTCACAAACGCTATAAAAAATTTTCAGGTCTGCAATATAAAAACAAAATGAAGCAGCATTTATACGGTAAAGGGTTTCCAATTGCTTTAATCGAGGAAATATTAGAGTCCGGCCTTATCGATCAATAAAAATCTCAGGCTGCCCATGGTCTTCCGCAGCGATTTGAAGTGCCACCTGCTCTGGTGTCTTGAAGCGGGATTTGTCTTTCACATGATCCGAATGGTCCCAAAAAGGAGTATCCATCCCCCCCATGTAGACGGCAGTTACTTGAATGCCTGTTCCATCCAGCTCTTTGACGAGGCTTTCCGTGAAACCTCTGACCGCAAACTTGCTGGCGCAATACACCGATTCATTCACTTTGCCTCTCAGGCCTGCAGTAGAAATAATGTTCATGATTCTTCCTTCTTGTTTGTCTTTAAAGAAAGGCAAACAAGTCTTTGCGGTAAAAATAGTCCCCTTTACATTTGTATCAAGCATCGTTTCAATCTCATCCACACTCAGTTCCTCCAAAGGGCCAAAGATTCCGGAACCGGCATTATTAATGAGCATATGTACATCTTCACGCTGAAAAAGCTGATCGAAAACATGTTTTACTTCTTCCATGGATGTTATGTCGCAAACGCAGCTTTCTGCTTCAAAACCTTGTGCTGCAAGGCTGTCAGCAACAGAGTTAAGCTTCTTTAAGGAACGCCCGATCAAGATCACTTTATATTGCTTTGCATATTCATCTGCAAGGGCTGCCCCTAAACCTGAGCCGCCTCCCGTTATAATCACTGATTTCATAAAAATTCACCACTCCGATACGTTTGGATTCTTAACCAATATTTATTATACTAAAAGCACAGAAGAACGGAGGCGCACCATGGAAAAAAGATATAGCGAAATGACAAAAACAGAACTGACAGCCGAAATTGCAGATCTTCATGCAAAAGCCCAAAAAGCAGAGCAGATGGGAATGATCAGTGAGTTTTCTGTCTATGAACGAAAAATTACGATGGCAAAGTCTTATCTGCTTGATCCATCTGTCTTTGAAGCAGGTGAAACGTATCCCATTCAAGGAGATCCGGGCTCAACATTTAAAATATTGTATATGAACGGAATTTTTGCTTGGGGGTACAGGAATGAATCTCATGAACTCGAAGCATTTCCTATTGCGATGCTGGTACAGCCATCATAAATAATGAAAAAAGAAGCGGGGTAAGCCGCTTCTTTTTCCGGCACTAATAATGCTTGCGTGTTTGAATGTAAGCCTTATTGGCATTGCCGTTTGGTCCGGCATCCATCATAACCGCAAGAACTATTGATCGTCTCGGTGTCGATTGGATAAAAACATTCGTTCCTGTGGTCGATCTTGAATGGATCCATCTGGCCGTTTTGAAGAAAATTCTTCTTTGGCTCTCGGCTCACCTGAGAAGGAGATCCGATTAGGGAAGTTTTTAGCTTTGTTTCGCATCGATTAGCCCTCCTTAAAATCGGTTCTCACCTAGTATGGTTTGAATAAAACCCTTTAATGTGAGCCAGAAACGGCAAAATAATGGATAAGGAGGAAGTAAAAATGGAGGATAGATTTGACCGGCTTGCCCGCAATTTATTAGATAAGAATCAAAATTTGACCTATGAAGAAGCAAGAAGCTGGATCGAAGGGCTTTGGGAGGATTTTGAGTCAACAAGAGCCAAGGCCGGCTATGAATATGGCGGCAAAAATAAAACAGAAGAGATGGTCGTGCAATGGATTACGAGCTACGGCCACAAACTGCATGAATACCAGACCATGAATCCGAAGTTCAAACACCTAAAAAAAGAGCAGTGACAGCATAAAAAAAGTGATGAAGGAACATTTCCTTCATCACTCATTTTTTAGAAGCTTGGATGGAGTAAAGTCCATCTTTTTGCGCAATCGGTCCTCGCTGTATACCCAGCCGGTATAGGATGTAATGACTTCTAGATCCTCATCAAGCTGGACTAGTGCAACAAAGGGATAATGCCCTTTGCTTCTATAGCGGAGATCGATAAAACGCACTTCATGTCCATGGTTGTTTTTTTCAACTTCCCACCGATAGACCGGGGAGAAAGAAAGGAACGCTGAAATATTCTTGTCTTCTCTCGCAGCCTGAATGATTTTAGTGTCAGGAACTTCCACACGGTCAAATGTGTCGAGAACCTTGAGACGGCCTTGTTTAATATTGGCAACGAAAAACTGGTGCTTTGTTTTAATAGCAAGATGATACTGGCTCCATTTTAGCGTTGGAGAAGCAATGACTTCGATTGTCTCAGGAATATTCCTCCGAACGATCTGTGCTATTTTGTACCTTTTCCAGATTCTGAGGAGATAGTAGCCTGCCATGATCAAATACACGGCAGAAAATGTAATTCCAGGATCAAAGCCGATATACCAAAGCAACAGACCGGCAATATGGATAATGAAAATAAACGGATCAAAAATGCTGATTACACCGAGCGCTACCCATTTTTTTGAGAAGGGATAGAGTGCTTGCGTACCATAAGCATTAAATATATCTACAAATACATGTAAAAATACGGCCAATGACGTCCACAGCCATAAATGAAGGCCGTTTGAGTTCGGAACAAACAGGTATATGATCAATGACAACAGGGCCGGCCAGATAAAAAGAGCAGGCACAGAATGAGTAATTCCCCTGTGGTTGCGGATATAGACGGCATTGTTTCTTAATTTTAGAATGGTATCAAAATCTGGTGCTTGTGAACCAACCAATGTACCGAGGAGTACAGCATGGGCGGTTATTGGATCTGCAGAGACAACCGGATCAAGCATGGCTAATCCGCCGAGCCCTAATCCCATTACAACATGGGTTCCAGTATCCAATACACACACCTCCTAACTCATATAAGATAATTGCGATAATTGTTTAAAATTGGAGGACCAATCATGAATCAAAAATTAACGGTGTTTATCGAGTATAAAGTAAAACCTGACATAATTGAACAATATGAAGCTCATATGCAAAATGTGCTGATTGAATTAATGAAAGACGGCGCCCGCAATACCTCCTGGCTCAAAGCCCTGGATCAAGACTCTCTCTATGTTGAAAGTTTTGATGTTGAAGGTTCTGAGGTATATCACTCTTTAAAGCAGCTCAGGCTTTTAAAAGGCCATTCGGTATATGGACCGCTTGATCAGATGATTTCGGGCGGACTGTCCAAACTCCATTGCTGGGCATTTGAAAAGAAAGGTGAGTAATACGTGAATCGTTCTGAAACATATATTGAAGACTTTCCAGTTCAAGGTTTCCAGCAGGATCTAATTAACTGGTATCAAGAGCATCAACGCGATCTTCCCTGGAGATTGAACCAGGATCCATATAGAGTATGGGTTTCCGAAATCATGCTGCAGCAAACCCGCGTGGATACTGTCATTCCTTACTTTAACCGTTTCTTGTCTTTATTTCCTACCCTTACCGACCTGGCAGAAGCGGATGAAGAAAAGGTTTTAAAGGCATGGGAGGGTTTAGGTTATTATTCCCGTGTTCGTAATTTGCAAACCGCAGTAAGAGAAGTCGCCGAGCAATATGGAGGGACAATACCCGATACAGCCGATGAAATATCAAAGCTTAAGGGTGTTGGGCCGTATACGGCAGGAGCGATCTTAAGTATTGCTTACGGAGTACCTGAACCTGCGGTAGATGGCAATGTGATGAGGGTGCTCTCCAGGATCCTGCTCATCTATGAGGATATTGGAAAAGCTAAAACAAGAATGCTGTTTGAAGATGCTGTTCGAAAATTGATTTCGAAAGAAGACCCTTCTTCGTTTAATCAGGCGCTTATGGAGCTTGGAGCTCTCATTTGCACGCCAAAATCACCGGCTTGCCTGATCTGTCCTGTTCAGGAGCACTGCAGGGCTTTTGATCAAGGAAGACAGAAAGAACTCCCTGTAAAAGAAAAGAAAATAAAGATCAGACATGTGGATATGGCTGCGCTCATCTTACGCAATCAAGAAGGGAAGTACCTGATTCATAAAAGACCGAAAGAAGGGCTGCTTGCTAATCTTTGGGAATTTCCGAATGTACCTGTTCAAAAGAGGGGAGTAAGCGAGAAAGAGGATCTAAAGGTTTTCATTGAAGCTGAATGGGGTATTTCTGCTGCTGTTGGCGATCAAGTGAGTAACATAGAACACGTATTTTCCCATTTGAAATGGAACATACAGCTTTTTGAAGGACAATGCAGCCATGAAGCAATGGATGCTGCGGATTTAAAGTGGGTAACGCTGGAAGAGATGGAGTCGTATCCTTTTCCGGTATCACATCAAAAAATCATCAAATTGGCAAAAGAGGTGACGGCATGAATCTATATCTGGAAAACAAACGGGTACTTATAACTGGCGGTTCAAAAGGTTTAGGCAAGGGCATCGCCAAGCTATTTTTGGAAGAAGGTGCATCTGTCGGCATTTGCGGGCGCAGCCAAGAAACCCTTGAACAGGCAAAATCTGAATTGGACGGCGAACTCATCATTCTACAGGGAGATGTGACATCCCGAGAGGACAGGGAGCGAATCATACGTGAATTTATTGGGGAGTTTGGCGGCATTGATATTTTAATCAATAATGCTGGAGGCAGTAATGGATCTTCAGTAATGGAAACAAGTATGGAGGAGTTTGAAGAAGCGGTTCACCTTAATTTTTTATCCGCTGTTGGAATGAGCAAGCTTGCGGCTGAATACATGGTTAAAAATGAAAAAGGAACCATTATTAATATTTCCTCAATTTTCGGAAGGGAATCCGGCGGAAAACCGACTTACAACGGAAGCAAAGCGGCTCTCATCTCATTTACTAAGTCGTTTGCTGATGAAATGATCCAGCATGGAGTACGGATCAGCGGTGTCGCTCCCGGATCAGTGCTGCACCCTACTGGAAATTGGCAGAAACGGTTAAAGGAAAACCCGGAACAGATCAACCAGTATGTACAGCAGCATATACCCGCACAGCGGTTTGGTACGGTCGAAGAGATTGCCAACACGGTTGTGTTCCTTTCTTCAGACCGGGCATCCTGGGTTATAGGAGCGACGTTAAACGTTGACGGCGGGCAATCCTACAGCAATTTTTAATTGGTAAATAAAAAAGCTGAGCCTGAATATTCAGGCTCAGCTTTTTTCATTAATCCACTTTCGGGGTTGTTCCTCTCTCCCAGCTGGCCTCATCACTCGAAAGGCCTCCTCTGGATTCAATTTCTTTAATAATTTCACGATGTATCGTTGTTCCTTCCTCATTCAGATAGGGGGCAATTTGTTGGAAAGACTGATGAAAATATGCCAATTCACTGTCTTTCCATTCTGTTTTAGCGACCATATCTAATTCTGTCATATCTCTGCCCACGTACATAAGATCGACCTCCCAAGGCGTTATAGGTGTCAGGCACCATAAAAAATAATCGCCTTTAGTTTTTGAAACCATTTGCAATCCTATACCCTGTCTCATGGGTCCGCAATCGTTGGAAATATACAATAAAAAATTATTTTTTGTTCACATAAAAACATCCGCAGAGGGTTAAATTAATTTTCGTGGAGGTGATTCTAATGGACAAACAGCAAAACAAAACAAACGCACAGCAAGTTAAAAAGCAAAACCAACAGTCTCAAGCTGGTAAAGGTCAATATGGTGCTGAGTTTGCAAGCGAAACTGACGCTCAACAAGTTCGTCAGCAAAACGCTCAATCTCAACAACAAAAAGGCCAAGGTAACCAAAACCAACAGTAACCTCTATCCAGAATGCTCCCTGCTATACGCAGGGGGCATTTTTGGTTTTCTGGCCAATTTAGACAAGGTTTTTAAGATACATACTAAGGGAAAAAGATCAATGACTATGGAAAATGAAAAAATGGGCGAGCTTTTTTTCAATAAACAGGGTAACTATCATTTCCAAACTATTCTTAAAACGATATACTATAGGAGAGAAAATAACGTAAAGTAACTGTTTCTTGGGGATGATGAAGGCCGGGCAGGGCTAGAATAGTGATGAGACGATACAATGAACGAATTTGTACAACGAAGCTGGTGAATTACCTAAATGTTCTAATTTTAATTGGAAAGGAGTTCGCACATACCTGGTAACCCATTGGCTTCCGGAAATGCGAAGGAAAGGAGAGGCATATGAGTTTTCCCACACCCGGAAGTATTATTGATATACAAAGCTATAAACATAACGGATCACTCCATCGCACCTGGGAAGATACGGTTATCCTCAAGGGGAGTTCGTCTGTAGTTATAGCAGGAAATGATCGTATTCTTGTAACGGAATCAGATGGCAGGCAGTGGCGGACGAGAGAGCCGGCGATTTGCTATTTCAATTCCAAGCAATGGTTTAATGTAATCGGCATGATCCGGCAGGACGGTTTTTATTATTATTGTAACCTGGGGACACCCTATATATGGGATAATGAGGCACTTAAATATATCGATTATGACCTGGATATTAAGGTTTTTCCCGACATGTCCTATATTCTATTAGATGAAGATGAATACAGCTTGCACAGGCAAATGATGAAATATCCCCATGAACTCGATTACATTATTAAAAAGAATTTAAATGAATTAATTTCCATGATCAATCAGAGAAAAGGCCCATTCGAACCAGGCTTTATAGAGCAATGGTACGAAAGGTATTTGGAGTTTAGATAAGAAAAAACCTGTTGAATCTAGCGTTCAACAGGTTTTTCTGACAATAATAATAGTAATCGTAAAAAACGCCTGCGCGGGGAAGCCGTATATCGATCCCTTAAAGAGGCGTTTTAAGCTTTTAAAAGGTCACTTCAGCATTTCTTGATCCAGCTTCAGCAGGCAGAGCCTCGGCCGCTTCGTTCTCACACCTCAACACAAAAGGGCGTGTTGTTGTGCGAGTACTCCATCGTCTATCGGCTCTAAACGCCTGCTTCAGCATTTCTTGATCCAGCTTCAGCAGGCAGAGCCTCGGCCGCTTCGTTCTCACACCTCAACACAAAAGGGCGTGTTGTTGTGCGAGTACTCCATCGTCTATCGGCTCTAAACGCCTGCTTCAGCATTTCTTGATCCAGCTTCAGCAGGCAGAGCCTCGGCCGCTTCGTTCTCACACCTCAACACAAAAGGGCGTGTTGTTGTGCGAGCACTCCATCGTCTATCGGCTCTAAACGCCTGCTTCAGCATTTCATATAAGAAGGTGTAATTTTGGATAGTATCAGAAGGTATTTGGGCTTTGTAAAGCCCTACAAAAAACAAATTGGATGGACCATTGTAATTGGAATATTAAAGTTTGGTATTCCATTGCTCATCCCGCTTATTTTAAAATATGTGGTCGATACGATTATAAATGGACATGGTTTGACGAGCAGTGATAGACTCAGCAAGCTGCTTTGGCTGATGGGAGGTTCCTTCTTTATTTTCGGTGTGCTTCGTCCGCCGATCGAATATTATCGGCAGTATTACGCACAATGGGTCGGAAGCAAAATCCTATATGATATCAGGGATAAGCTTTATGGACATATTCAGCGGCTCTCCTTACGTTTTTATTCCAATAACAAGTCGGGTGAAATCATATCGAGGGTAATCAATGACGTTGAGCAAACGAAGGATTTTGTCATCACGGGCTTAATGAATGTCTGGCTTGATATGTTTACGATTGTGATTGCGATTGTGATTATGGCAACGATGGATGGATGGCTGACGGTTGTCGCATTGGCGATGCTGCCGTTTTACGGCCTCTCCGTTAAATATTTTTATACAAGGCTAAGAGGTCTGACGAAACAGCGTTCGCAGGCGCTCGCGGAAGTGCAGGGGCATCTGCATGAACGAGTCCAGGGGATGTCAGTCATCAGAAGCTTTGCTCTTGAGGACTATGAGCAAGTTCAGTTTGATAAAAGAAACTCCCATTTTCTGAACAAAGCGATGGATCAGACAACGTGGAACGCCAAAACGTTTGCGGTTGTAAATACGATTACAGATATCGCACCGCTTCTAGTTATCGGTTTTGCGGCATATAGGGCGATTGGAGGCCATATATCTGTAGGAGAAGTGGTCGCATTTGCCGGCTATATGGACCGGCTGTATAACCCGCTCAGAAGGCTGGTTAATTCATCGACAACCCTTACACAGTCACTCGCGTCCATGGACAGGGTCTTCGAATTTATGGATGAGGAATATGATATTAAAGATCAGCCGAAAGCCAGGGAACTTACGGATGTAAAAGGAGAGCTGTCGTTTAACGAAGTGTATTTCCGGTACAATGAGGGTGAACCGCACGTTCTAAAAGGAATCGATCTTAGAGTAGAACAAGGGCAGACGATCGCCCTCGTAGGGATGAGCGGTGGCGGGAAATCCTCGCTTGTCAGCCTTATCCCCAGGTTTTATGACGTGTCGAAGGGCAGCATCCTGCTCGATGGGGAAGATATCCGGAGTTTCAAAGTGCGTTCGCTCAGGGATAAGATTGGCATGGTCCTTCAAGATAACATTTTGTTCAGTGAATCGGTTAAGGCCAATATCCTGATGGGAAATCCAGAAGCATCTGATGAGGAAGTTGCTGCAGCTGCAAAAGCAGCAAATGCGCATGAGTTCATTATAAATCTGCCACAAGGATATGATACGAAAATTGGTGAACGGGGAGTCAAACTTTCAGGAGGGCAAAAACAGCGGGTTGCCATCGCTAGGGTCTTCCTGAAGAATCCGCCGATTTTAATCCTTGATGAAGCGACTTCCGCCCTTGATTTAGAAAGTGAGCACCTCATTCAAGAATCGCTTGAAAAGCTTGCAAAAGAGCGTACGACCTTTATCGTTGCACACCGCCTTGCAACCATCACTCACGCAGACCGTATAGTAGTTGTCGATAACGGTGAGATTGCTGAAAGCGGGACCCATTATGAGTTAATGAAAAAAAGAGGAGTGTACTATAACCTGTTTACGGTTCAGCAGCTTGGCGATTGAATTGGTAATTGATGGGCAGAAAGTTGTAATTTCATAACATGCCATAAGAAAAAGAACGGGGCAGCCATAGGCTTCTGTTCTTTTTTTGTGTTAGAAAAGACCCGGGTTTCCTAACAAACGACAAGATTATTAAAAATTTTTAGAAATTTTAATATTGTCAAATTATCAGACTAGTGTCATAATTTCAATAGAGTGTCCTACAAATTGTTCACGCTGTAAGTAAATGTCATCATGAAGAAAGGGGTGGGATAGTGAACAGTCCAGTCTTGGAAGTAAAAGGATTAAGGACTTCTTTTCAGACAGATGATGGGGAAGTTTCGGTTGTCAATCACATCGATTTCCAAATCAATTCCGGTGAAGTACTTGGAATTGTAGGAGAATCGGGATGCGGCAAAAGTGTTACTTCATTATCAGTCATGGGACTCGTTCCAACACCTGCGGGGAAAGTTGAAGGAGATATTTTGTTTAAAGGGGAAAATCTTACTTCAGCATCTGAGAAAAGGATGCGCCAGATTCGCGGGAATGAGATAGCAATGATTTTTCAGGAGCCGATGACCAGTCTAAATCCGGTATTTACTATCGGCAGCCAGCTGATCGAGGCTTTGCAAATACATAAAAAATGGCCAAAAAAGAAGGCAAAGGCACATGCTGTTGAAATGCTTAAAATGGTTGGGCTTCCACGGGCGGAAGAACTGATGAAGGACTTTCCCCACCAGCTGTCAGGGGGAATGCGCCAGCGTGTCATGATCGCAATGGCCATGATCTGTTCTCCGAAACTGTTGATCGCAGACGAACCGACCACCGCGCTAGACGTGACAATTCAGGCTCAGATTCTTGAGCTTATGAAGAAATTAAACGATGAGACCGACACAGCCATCATGATGATCACCCATGATTTGGGCGTAGTAGCTGAAATGTGCCAGCGCGTTGTCGTTATGTATGCAGGTAGAGTCGTTGAAGAGGCAGATGTAAAAACGATTTTCACTAGTCCAAAACATCCATATACGGTTGGCCTGATTCAATCTGTTCCTGATATGAGGGATAAAAAAGAACGTCTTTATTCCATACCAGGAAATGTTCCAAAACCCGGATCTGTGAAAGCGGGGTGCCAGTTTGCTCCGAGATGCGCCCATGCCTATGAGCGCTGCCAGAGCGAAACACCAGCGCTTGAAACCCTTGAAGGCGGCCAAAAAGTAAGATGCTGGCTGTATGAGGATCAGAAAGGGGTAGACATCGTTGACCGAACCATTAGTTAAAGTTGAGAACTTAAAAAAGCACTTTCCGATTAAAGGCGGAGTGCTTGGGAAAACAGTCGGAGAAGTAAAAGCAGTGGACGGTGTATCCTTTACCATTCAAAAGGGTGAAACTCTTGGACTTGTCGGTGAGAGCGGATGCGGGAAATCTACGACAGGACGCATGCTGCTCAGGCTTCTTGAACCGAGTGACGGCAAGATCTATTTTGAAGGGCAAGATGTGACTGCGCTTTCTTCAAATGCGATGCGCAAGATGCGAAGAGAGATGCAAATGGTTTTTCAGGATCCCTTTGCTTCACTTAATCCGAGGCATACCGTTGAAAAAATACTGGAAGAACCACTGATCGTTCACGGAGTAAAGGACACAAAAGAACGCAAGAGAAGGGTGAAGGAGCTGCTTGAAGTCGTAGGATTAAGCGGTTATCATGCGAAACGCTATCCCCATCAGTTCAGCGGGGGCAGAGGCAGAGAATTGGCATCGCCCGGGCACTGGCTGTTAACCCTAAACTGATCATCGCGGATGAACCTGTGTCGGCGCTGGATGTATCCATCCAATCGCAAGTACTGAACCTTTTGCAAGACTTGCAGGAAGAATTCGGGCTTACTTACCTTTTTATCGCCCATGATCTTGGAGTCGTACGGCACATTAGCGATAGAGTCGGTGTCATGTATCTCGGCAGGATCGTAGAACTGTCAGACAGTGAACACCTTTATGACAATCCTATGCATCCTTATACACAGGCCTTGCTTTCTGCCGTACCTGTTCCAGATGTTGAATTGAAAAAGGAGCGCATCATTTTAAAAGGTGATGTCCCAAGCCCGTCCAACCCTCCAAAAGGATGTGCGTTCCATACGCGCTGTCCTCAAGCGATGGATGTATGCGCTGCAGAGCGTCCGGTATTTAAGGAAGCTGAGAAGGGCCACTACGTTGCCTGTCATCTTTATTGATGGCAGCTCGTACACATAAATAGAGGCAAAAATCTATATGAAAATGGGGGAAAGAAGATGAAGAGAAGTTTATTGACAGCTCTTGCATTAATCCTGGTCCTGTCTTTAGGACTGGCTGGCTGTAAATCCTCAAGCGAAAGCACCGGCGGAAAAGGAAGTTCCAGCGGTGGCGGCGTCATGATCTACGGACGCGGCGGTGATGCAGTAGGGCTGGATCCTGCACATGAAACAGACGGTGAATCTTTCATCGTTACTGAGCAAGTGATGGAAACACTAACTGGATACAAAAAAGAAAATACAGATGTTGTTCCTGAACTTGCGAAGAGCTGGAAGATTTCAGATGGAGGAAAAAAGTACACATTTACGTTGGAAAAAGGCGTTAAGTTCCAAGATGGAACTGACTTCAACGCTGATGCGGTTGTTAAGAACTTTGACCGCTGGATGAACGGTGATGCTGCTAAATTCCCTTATTACGCATCCATGTTCGGTGGATATAAAAAGGATCCTGGCCACGTCATTAAAGAAGTTAAAGCTATTGATGACACTACAGTTGAATTTACATTGAAACGCCCACAAGCTCCATTCCTTAAAAACCTTGCGATGAGCCCGTTTGCCATTTCCAGCCCGGCTGCGATTGACAAATACGGCGACAAATATGGCGAGCATCCTGTAGGAACAGGACCGTTCAAGTTTAAAGAGTGGAAACGCGGGGATACCATTTCAGTTGTGAAAAACGATAAATATTGGAAAAAAGGGCTTCCAAAACTTGATGGGGTAACCTTCAAAGTCATCAAAGATAACTCTTCACGCTTAAATGCACTTACAAAAGGCGAAGTTGACTTGATTGACGGAGTAAACCCGAGTGATCTTGATAAGATCAAAGCAGATAACAAGCTTCAAATTTTTGAGCGTCCTTCTATGAACGTTGCTTACTTTGGCTTCAATGTTGAAAAAGCTCCGTTTAACAAAAAAGAAGTCCGCCAGGCGATCAGCCACTTAGTAAACAAAGACGAACTGATCAAAAACTTCTACAACGGAACAGCTGAACCGGCTGCTACGCCGCTTCCATCTTCCATTGCAGGACAAAACAAGGATATCCAGGATTATGGATATGACGAAGCAAAAGCAAAAGAACTTTTGAAAAAAGCTGGATACGAAAAAGGCTTCAAAATGGACCTTTGGGCGATGCCGGTATCACGTCCTTATATGCCAAACGGACAAAAGATTGCTGAAGCGATCCAGGCAAACCTTGCCAAGGTTGGAATTAAAGCAAACATCGTTACATTTGAGTGGGGTACGTACCTTGAAAAACTCCGTAAAGGTGAAGCACCTGCCTTCTTGATTGGATGGACAGGGGATAACGGAGACGCAGATAACTTCCTATACGCTCTTCTTGATAAAGACACGATCGATTCTAACAACTATTCACGCTATAAGAGTGAGCCAGTTCATAAGCTATTGATTGAAGCGCAATCAACAGCAGATGAAGGAAAACGTGAAGAGCTTTACAAAAAAGCACAGGAGATCATCCATGAAGATGCTCCATGGGTACCTCTAGTGCATGCTAAGCCACAGCTTGCAGGTACGAATTCAATTAAAGGATTCTACCCGCATCCAAAAGGGTCTCAGTCATTTGTTGATGTTTCCATGAAGTAATGAAGAAATTGGGGAGTATCTTGCATGCTCCCCTTTTGTTTTGGAGAAAAACATCAGGGTGCTATAACAACTACGCGTAAATGAGGTGTGGACATGTTTTCTTATACCATTAGAAGGATTGGTTTGCTTATCCCGGTGCTTCTCGGGATGACGTTTATTGTATTTATGATGATCAGGGCAATTCCGGGGAATCCTGCTCAATTGATACTTGGCCAGCAGGCTTCAAAGCAGGCTATCGCAACATTAACAAAGCAATTGGGACTGGATCAGCCCTGGTACTCCCAGTTTGTTCATTATTTAACCGGTCTTTTTCAAGGTGATCTTGGAATGTCGCTGAAATCAAGAACACCGATCAGTGAGGAACTCTGGCCGTACCTTGCGGCTACAATCGAACTTTCACTGGTTGCAATTCTGATTGCAGTGGTCGTTGGAGTCAATGCAGGCATTATCTCTGCCTGGTTCCAAAATTCCTGGTTCGATTATGGGGTTATGCTTATTGCATTGATCGGAGTATCCATGCCTATTTTCTGGCTGGGATTGATGGAACAATATTTTGTCTCCATCAAATGGGACTTGCTGCCGACAACAGGCAGGGACAATATCAGGATGCCGGTAGAGGCCATCACACATCTGTATTTGCTTGACACATTACTGGAGGGCAGGTTTGATCAGTTTATTGAAGTCGTTAAGCATTTAATCCTTCCGGGAATTGCACTTGGCACGATTCCAATGGCAATCATCGCAAGGATGACAAGATCAAGCATGCTTGAAGTTATGCGATCGGATTATATCCGCACAGCAAAGGCAAAAGGGTTAAAGATGTTCTGGGTAGTGTACAAGCATTCATTGAAAAATGCCATGATTCCTGTAGTCACGGTAATCGGTCTGCAGACAGGATTGCTTCTCGGTGGTGCCATTCTGACAGAGACCATTTTTGGATGGCCAGGGGTTGGCACATATATTTATGATGCCATTCAATCGCGTGATTATCCCGTTATCCAATCTGGAATTCTGGTAGTGGCCACACTGTTTGTACTTATTAATCTGTTTGTTGATATTTTGTATGCGGCCATTGATCCGCGCATCAAATACTGATAGGGGGAGTTTATTATGGCTGAATTAGCAAGAACAACACCACCGTTAACAAACCCGCCGACAGTGGAACAAGGTGACGACAAAGTCATCTCTCCCTGGAAGGATGCGTGGCGTTCATTCAAGAAAAATAAATTAGCGATGGTCGGACTGGGAATTGTTATTTTCTTTATTTTAATCGCTATTCTGGCTACTGTTTTGGCGCCTTATAGCTTTTCGGATCAGCATCTAGCAGACAAGCATCTGGCGCCTTCGGGAGAGCATTGGTTTGGAACAGATGAATTCGGACGGGATATCTTCAGCAGAGTTTTATACGGGGCACGGATATCATTATGGGTTGGCTTCGTCTCTGTAGCCGGATCAGTCATTGTAGGATCGGCCCTTGGAATCATCGCAGGCTATTATGGAAAATTCATTGATGGCATCATTTCAAGGATCTTTGATATCCTGCTGGCGTTTCCGAGTATTCTTCTCGCTATTGCGGTCGTTTCTGTATTGGGGCCATCTTTAAGAAATGCGCTTATCGCTATTGCCATCATTAATGTGCCGATATTTGGACGTCTTGTACGTTCGAGGGTTCTGAGTGTAAAAGAAGAAGAGTATATCACAGCGGCTAAGGCGATTGGTATGAAGGATTCCAGAATTTTGATACACCATGTGCTTCCAAACAGCATGGCGCCTATCATTGTGCAAGGGACCTTGGCCATCGCAACAGCTATCATTGAGGCAGCTGCCTTAGGGTTTTTAGGACTTGGGGCACAGCCTCCAACTCCTGAGTGGGGAAAAATGCTCGCGGATTCCAGGGACTTTATCATCCAGGCGCCGTGGACCGTTATCTTCCCGGGTATAGCGATCATGCTTACGGTTTTGGGCTTTAACCTGATGGGTGACGGCCTTCGTGACGCGCTTGATCCAAGAATGAAAAACTAATAGAGGAAGCCTGACATGAAAATGTCAGGCTTCTTTTACGGACTAATATTCTAATCTATTTTCTGTTCTTTAATTGTTAGCTCATTGTCATCGGTGTGATGATTTTTGAAGCTCTCAACGAGCCGATTCAAATGCTCCAATTGATCACTGTAATCGATTATTAAGGCGAAAACAGGAAACAGCTGCATCCATTGATCATTTTGGGGAGTTGTATAATAGCTCATGAACGACTGCATTAAAGAACTTTTATTCTCACATAGCTCATCAAGCATGCCAACAGAATGCTGTGAACGGATTTTACCAGTGTATTTCAAATGGATCTGTTCATGGTAATTGGTCAGACAGTCAAGCTGTTCTGTGATCAGATGTTGAAGATCTTCAGGCATGCAGAGCATTTCATTCTCATGGCGGTGAAGACTTCTTAGCAGTTCGAGAGATTTTTTAGTCGTAAAAATCATTTGCCGGTAGAGAACAAGCTTACGGCCTTTGGTAAATTGATTGTTTTTAAAATAAGTGCGGTCTTCTTTGTATAAGAGATAGAGCTGGTCCATTTTAAAGCTGTTTTCTTTCATTGTCCCTATGTCATCCTTGATGGCGGAATAATCAGAGGCATGCCGGATAATCATACGGATCCATTTGATGATGTCGTCTGTCAGATTAGAGATACTGAAATAAAGTTTTGTTTCATGTTTTGGCGGCATAAAAATCAAATTGACAAGAAAAGCTGATACGACGCCCAGCATGATCAATAGAAAACGGCCCATCGCAAACGATATAAAATTAGGTGTCTGGCTTTCCATAATGACTATAACCGTCACGATGGCAAGGGGAATGGTCTTTTCATTCTTCATCTTTAAGTTTACAGCGATGACAATAACGACGACAAATCCGATGACAAATGGGCTGTTGCCCAGCAAAAGGACCGAGACGATGGCAAAGAATGCGCCGATTATATTACCCTGAGCCTGCTCAATAATGGTTTGATAGGACCTGTAGATCGATGGCTGAATCGCAAATGTGGCTGCGATTGCAGCAAAGACAGGTGTACTCAGGTTAAAAAACATGGCTAAATAAATGGCCATGGTAATGGCTAATCCCGTTTTTATCATTCGGGCTCCAAGTTTCATCTTGAATTGGTGTCCCTTCTATAAGTAAGTTAATAATCTTGACAACTATACAATGATTCCTAGTAATAATCAAGTATTCATTTATAACAAAAATATGAATTAAAAAAAGATCTCTATAAAGAGATCTTTTCTACTATTATGGCTATTTATTCCGTGGAAACATCGGGATCAGCCTGTTCTTTTACAGGAATGACCTGCACAAAATGTTCAAGCGGATGTTCCTTGAGATAGTTGATTTCAGCAGCCTCTTCAAACTGCTCTGATTTTACAAGCGCAGATGAATACTTTGTCAGCAGCTCATTAATGTCCTCCGCACCCTTAAACCCGATGGGCTCCAATGAAACTTTGGCACCTTTCGCGATCCTTGTTCTCAATACTTCATACGTCAGACCCATTTCGGGCTGGAGGCGAAGATAGACGACCCCTCCGGTCATTCCAGCGCAGATCCATGGGCCTGGATCCCCGAGTACGAGCCCTCTGCCATTGGTCATATATTCAAAGGCAAATCCCTTGATGTTGGCGTTTACTCCGGTATTTCCACGATCTGCAATGACCGGAGCAGCAAGTTTGCCGCCGATGACAAGATCTGCTCCGGATAGGCGGATTCCGGCTCTTGCATCTGCATTTCCCTGAATCATAAAGAGCCCTTTCTGAGCGCCGTAGGCAAATCCTTTACCTACAGAACCATTGTAATACTGTCCGTTTTTCGCCTTTGATTTCAAGATGGTGATGGACCCGCCGAATGCGGTTTTTGCCAGCCCGTCCTGTGCTCCGCCTTCTACTTTAATTTTAATGCCTTTTGATGTATAGGCCCCAAGCCCGTTTCCGGGAATAGAGCCGTTTTTAAAATAAAGGTGGATATCCGGCTGTTTTCCGGTTCGCTGTGAACGGGTCTTGTGTCCTGAAACCCGGCTGCCGAGTACACGCTGTTCGGCCGTTACAAATTGAAAGTCTCTTGAATGAGGGAGCTGGGTAACATCGTCATCCAAATATTCCGCACCGGCCGCCATTGTTACGGCAGCAAGAAGAGATTCCTGTACATGCGGTAATGGGATCATCTCTTCTACAGTCGATTTTTCCAGCAGGGAAGAGAGATCCAACTGATTGAGTCCGCGATTCTGCACTAACAGATCTGATCGTCCTACAAGTTCCTGTGCCGATGTAAAACCAAGAGAAGCCGTAAGCTGCCGTAGTTCATCGCCAAACACAGTGAACAGTCTGACAAGGCCTTGGACGGCAGGGTCAAATTGCCTTGGAACAAAGCGGCGGAGCCCATGGTCTCTCGCTTTTTGCTCGGAATCAATCTGAGTGGCTATTCCTACATGGCACGTATCAAGATGGCAGCCGCGGCAGGTCGTACAGCCAATGGCTACCATGGAAAGGGTACCGAACCCGATCCTGTTTGCGCCTAGCAGCATCATTTTCACTGCATCAAGAGCACTGCGGATGCCTCCGTCAGCCCAAAGCTCGACTTTATGCCTCAATCCGGCTTCAAGCAGTGCGGTATGGGCAGCTTTTACTCCGATCTCGGCAGGCAATCCGACATGCTGGAGAGCATGCACCCTCGCAGCTCCGGTTCCGCCATCGAAACCGCTCAGCGTAATGATGTCTGCCCCCGCTTTAGCAATGCCGACGGATATGGTGCCGATGTTAGGGACGACAGGTACTTTAACAGATACCTTTGCCTGGTCGTTGGCTGTTTTCAGTTCGGTGATCATTTGTGCAAGATCTTCGATGGAGTAGATATCATGGTTGTTGGAAGGCGAAATTAAATCTGATCCGACTGTGGCATTTCGGGCCTCTGCGATTTTCTCGGTAACCTTCGAACCTGGAAGATGGCCTCCTTCACCAGGTTTAGCTCCCTGGCCGATTTTGATTTCCAATAGATTGGATGAGTTTAGCAGTTCGATATTAACCCCAAAGCGTCCAGAAGCGATCTGCTGTCCGCGTGTCTTCGGATATTTTCCAATCATGTCTTTGATTTCGCCACCCTCGCCGTTTAAGCTGATCATATTCAGCACATCAGCCGCTTCAGCATAGGCTCGAAATGCGGTCTCGTTTTGTGAACCGAAAGACATAGAGCTGATCACAAAAGGAAGGCTGTGATCTTTTACACCAATATCGACATGAGCCGGATCAACAGGTGTTTCAGAACTGGACAGGTCGGTCAGATGGCGAATGGCAATAGGATTGCTTTTTTCCTGGTCCTCCAATTTATCTGCATAGGTTCTGTAACCTGATTTACCGCTGGCGATGTCTCCGATAGATTTCCAAATTCTTGGGAACAAGCGGAAGCTCTTGCTTGCTCTTGCGTCATTTTGCCTGAACACCTCTTTTCTTGCCAGACTGTCTTCTTTCAGTTTAGCAAAATTATATCCAAGCGATTCTGAGCCAAAGAAGTTTACGATATTCAATGTTTCGGCAATTTCGCTGCTCAGTCCGATGCTGGAAAAGAGTCGGTCGTATCCCCTTAACTCATGGATTCCGATTGTAGAAATCACTTTCTCCAGCCCTTTGTTTAATGCTTCAAATAATTTGGCCGCAGGGAGCTGGTTTTCAGGTTCGGTTACGGTCTCAAACAGAAGGTATGGGCTGACTGCATCAGCGCCAAGCCCGATTGTCAGGATGATATCATGAAGAGAACGAATGGCAGCTGATCTGAGAATCAATGAAACGCTGCGTCTCAGGAACTTCTTTCTGAGGCTTTGATCCACTGCTGACAGAACCAGATGAGGATCAAGCCAAAGATGCTTTCTATGTGCCTGGTTGTCATCCAGAATGATCACCGCAGCTCCATTTTCTGCGGCTGCTGCTGCTTCAGAAGAGAGGCGGGAGAGTGCTTCTTCCACGGACTCACTTTCCAGCATGACAGAATGAAGAATATACTTTTCATTTCTTCCTTCAAAATAGGCTGCTACTTGCTCATAAGATGGATGGTTGAATTGCTCCGAAAGGTTTTTCCCATCTATCCCTTCAACCAGCAGCGGTGTAAGGAGTTCAATCGTATTCAGTTCTTTTTCTTTTTTAAAGAGGGAAGGCCGCTTTCCGAGAACGGTACGGGTTGAAAAATGCTCGGTTTCCCTGTCTCTGTCAATCGCCGGGTTGGTAACAACAGCTACACTTTCTTTAATAAAATCAGCAATGTTTTGGCGTTCAGGATGAAGAGCGGCCAGCGGAGAATCATGTCCGAGCGATTGAATGGGTTCGACCCCTTTTTCTGCCATCTGTTCAAGCTGATGGATCTGTTCTCTGTCCCAGCCATAGGCGGCATACCATCCATTATGTTTTTTCAGAGCTGCACGGAAGGGCCCAATTTCCAGGGAAGGTGTTTCTAACCGGTGCCTGGCACCGTCAACACAGATTCTGGTCTCCATCTTTTGGAAGACCTGCTCCTGGTAATCATTGTGATTGTAATAAGTAAGGCGGCCGTCATCTTCCCGTTTCAATCCAACCTTTTCACCGGGAGCAAAACTTTTCGGCTCCGCTGTAAAGTCATTGTTGGAAAGAATTCCTTGTTCAGATGAGAAGTAGAAGGAAGTATCTGTTTCAAGCTGCCAGATCGGACGGAGTCCAAGGGCATCTACACTAAAAACAGCTTCGTTTCCGAACCTTGAGATGATTCCTGCAGGCCCTTGAGCAAAATGTCCCCAGGCTTCCCTTAAATAGGTATACAAATCCTTTAAGTGAGAAGGGTAGGCCTTGATTTCATGAATGATGGGAGGGAACAGAACGTCCATCGCTTCGAACAAGGAGAATCCTTCTCGAAGGATCAGCGTTTCAATGACTCTGTTTAAATCTTGTGAGTCGCTTCCGCCATCAGTAACCGGAATACCAATAATTTCAGCTTCTTCACGGAGTTTGGCGATCGTATTCAATTCGCCGTTATGTCCAAGAACGCTGAAAGGCTGGACTCTGAAAAAGGTGGACAATGTATTGGTAGAATAGCGGTTGTGGCCTAAAGTAATGGTTGACGCGATGAGCGGGTGTGTTAAATCTTCATAATAGGCTGGCAGTGTTTCGCCTGAACCCATGACTTTATAGACAGCATGGTGATTGCTGAGAGAAGCGACATGGACTGCCGGGGACGTTTCGATATCAATCAGCAGGTTATAAAGCGTACGGTCCAGCTCCTCATGATTTTTAACAGGAAGCAGTGCTGCCTGCCAGAAGACTGGTTCTTCACCGCGAGCGATGGGACCTAAGGCCGCAGAATTTGTAACCTCTGTTGCTTCATATATAAGTTCAAGGTGATACTTCTCGAACCATTGTTTAACCGCTTCCATCTCTGAGCGGCTGTCCGCCTTTTTGTCGATGAAAAAATGGCCGACAATAAAATGATCAGAATCCACAGCAGAAGAAGGAAGGCCTTTGCTTGTAAGCTTTTCCTTCCAAAGAAGTCGGGGGATATCGATATTGATACCAATACCATCACCTTCATTTTCAATAAAGCCTGCTCTATGGTTCATCGTGATCAAAGCATGAATAGCATCATCCACATTTTTCTTGGTCGGAATGTTCTCTTTCTCAATCACCGAAACGATTCCACAGCTGTCAAATTCCTGCTTGCGATAATTCTTAAACAAAGCAGGACTCCATGATTTACTCATACGAAAGCCTCCCTTACCCCTATGTTTCATACTTTATAAGACATAAAAAAACCACATCGCGAGAAATGGTTTTATCTCTTTACCCGTGTAATGTTTTAAAGCAATTGAACAATATAGTTAAATATTATCATCGTTTGAATAGTCAGTCAATTATTTTTATTCAAACTAATGTATATCAGAGAAGGGTTAAGGTGGTGCTTTGAGTGCAATCATTTAGAAAGCGCTTACATTTTAGAGTGGAAAAACAGAGTGGTTTATGCACTCTGTTTCATAAATTTACATCGAAGTAATTTTCTTAAACGAACGTTCAACCGCTTCGAGCGTTTCTGCGATGTCTTGATCAGTATGAGCGGTGGTTAAAAACATGGCTTCATACTTAGAGGGAGCAAGGTTGATTCCTTCTGCAAGCATGGCTTTAAAGTAGTTTCCAAATCGCTCTCCATCGGTGCTTTCGGCCTGTTCATAGTTCACGATTTTCTCATTCGTAAAGTAGACGGTAAGCGCCCCTTTTAAACGGTTAATCGTAATGGGAACACCATAGGCCTTTGCATGCCCCAAGATGCCTTCTTCAAGCTGTTTGCCCAGTTCATCCATTCTTTCATATACGCCTTCTTCTTGAAGAACTTCAAGACAGGCGATTCCCGCAGAGATGGAAGCCGGATTTCCGGCCATTGTTCCTGCCTGATAAGCGGGGCCTAAAGGCGCTACTTTTTCCATAATTTCTTTCTTGCCGCCGTATGCTCCGATCGGCAGACCTCCGCCGATGATTTTTCCAAGTGCAGTCATATCCGGTTTTACGTTAAGAAGATCTTGTGCACCGCCATACATAAAGCGAAAAGCTGTTATGACTTCATCATAGATGACGAGAGCGCCGGCCTTGTGAGTCAGCTCATTTACAGCTTCCAAAAAACCTTCTTTAGGTTCAACGATACCGAAGTTTCCGACGATGGGTTCAACGAGAACCGCAGCAATCTGGTCACCCCAGCGGTCTAACGCCTCACGGTAGGAATCAATATCATTGAACGGAACCGTGATGACTTCCTGAGCGATGCTTTTGGGAACGCCGGCGGAATCAGGTGTTCCGAGTGTTGATGGGCCAGAACCGGCGGCTACAAGTACGAGATCTGAATGGCCATGATAGCAGCCCGCAAACTTTATGATCTTGTCGCGTCCAGTGTAAGCGCGGGCTACACGGATCGTTGTCATGACGGCTTCTGTGCCTGAGTTGACAAACCTCACCTTTTCCATGGCAGGCATAGCCTCTTTCAGCATTTTTGCAAATCTCACTTCCAGGCTTGTCGGTGTGCCGTACAGCACGCCGTTTTCCGCAGCCTTCGTTATGGCTTTTGTGATATGCGGATGGGCGTGGCCTGTAATGATGGGTCCGTATGCTGCCAAGTAATCGATGTACCGGTTTCCGTCCACATCCCAGAAGTAGGCTCCTTGTGCTCTTTCCATGAATACTGGTGCTCCTCCGCCTACTGCTTTAAAGGAACGTGAAGGGCTGTTCACTCCACCGACAATATGTTCCTGCGCTTCTTTATATAATAATTCTGACTGCTGATGATTCATTGATTATCCTCCTTGCTGTCCATACATTCCCCATGGGGTAAATGAAACAAAACAATTAAAATCCATCATATATTGTAGCATGTTTTAGGCGATGCTGTAGAAGATCCGCTTAAGCAGGCTAAATAGATTGAGGTAAGCGGAGACTTAGGATAAACTAGTTCATGCTGGTTAAAAACGGGTGCCTGGCACCATTAAGAAAGTTTTCGGAGGAAAAACACAATGGATTATATTATAGATGTAAAAGATTTGCGTAAAGAATTCACATCCCATTCAAGCCGTTCGGGGCTTAAGGGAGCATTTCGTGATCTGTTTACGAGAAACTACACCATCAAGACAGCAGTGGATGACATCTCTCTGCAAATACGTAAAGGGGAAATGGTTGGTTATATCGGGGAAAACGGTGCCGGTAAGTCCACGACCATCAAAATGCTGACAGGCATTCTGACTCCCACTTCAGGGCAAGTAATGGTTAATGGAATGAACCCCCATAAGGACAGGGAGAAATTTGTACGCAGCATCGGGGTGGTGTTTGGGCAGAGATCTCAGTTATGGTGGGATATTGCGGTTCAGGAATCCTTCCGTCTGCTGAAGAAAGTCTACAATGTTCCGGATGAATTCTATAACTCCCACATGACGGATGTTATACAAACACTGGCGATTGAACCTCTGCTCGATAAACCGGTGCGAAAGCTGTCTTTAGGACAGCGTATGAGATGTGAACTTGCGGCAGCGCTTATTCACAACCCGCCGCTTCTGTTCCTGGATGAACCTACCATCGGGCTGGACGTGCTGGTGAAGCTTAAGATCCGTGAATTTTTAAAAGAGATTAATGCAAAATACGGAACGACCATTCTTTTGACTACACATGATCTGTCAGACATAGAGGCGCTATGTGAACGGGTCATCATGCTCGATGAAGGTAAGATCATCTACGATGGAGCCCTTCGCCAGCTCCGTGAAAACTGGGGAGAAGGCAAGCAGATTCAATTCCTTTTCACTGAGGATGTGTTTATGAATGAACTGCAGGAATTGACGAAGGAGCACCTTGTTGTGTGGGAGCAAGGCAGCAATGTGAACAGCTGGACAGCAAGTGTGGAGAACGATGAGGAAGTGATCTCTGCGGTCATTGGTAAGGTCGTTGCTGCAAAGAGAATTGCAGATTTAAAGATTGTTGAGATTACGACAGAAGAAATTATCCGCAATATTTACGAAGAAGGAGCAGTCCGGAATGGCTAAATATTTAGAAATGATCCGCATCCGCTTCTTGATGATGCTGGCCTACCGGACAAACTATTACAGCGGTATTTTGATCTATAGCATCAATATAGGAGCGTATTACTTTTTGTGGAGTGCAATCTATGGGGATAAACCATCAATCCAGCATCTCTCTATTGTCCAGATGACTACATACATTGCGGTCTCCTGGATGGCAAGGGCCTTCTACTTTAATAACATTGACAGGGAAATAGCGCTTGAGATCAAGGAAGGAAAAGTGGCCATCGAGATGATCAGGCCGTATAACTACCTTAGCATGAAGATGATGCAGGGATTGGGAGAAGGTGTTTTCAGGATTCTCTTTTTCTCGGTACCGGGCATGGTCATCGTCTATTTCATCTTTCCGATCCAGTTTACTAGTCATCCGGCAACATGGCTGTATTTCCTGGTATCTATTATTTTAAGCTTCATTATTAATACTCAGATCAATTTGCTGACAGGAATTGCAACCTTCTTCCTATTTAATAATGATGGTTTAATCCGGGCAAAGCGTGTTGTAATCGATCTGTTCTCCGGGTTAATCCTGCCAATCAGCTTCTTTCCCGGCTGGGCCCAAAGTATTATGGGCTATTTGCCGTTTCAGGGAATCAGTTATATTCCGAGCATGATATTTACGGAAGGGTTTCAGGGAAGTGAGGTTATCCACGGGCTGATGAATCAAGCACTGTGGTGCCTCGTTCTCTTTATACCGATCCAGGTGCTGTGGACAACAGCAAAACGTCAGCTCATCGTGCAAGGAGGGTAATGAGGAATGTCCTATCTTTCTATCTTTTTTCAATATGCAGGCCAATATTTAAAAACAAGGCTGACCTACCGTGCAGATATGCTCGTTGAAATATTTTCAGATCTGCTCTTTCAAGCTGTTAACCTTATTTTTATACTCGTGGTATTCGGCCACACCAGTCTTCTGAAAGGCTGGAGCAAAGATGAGATGGTCTTTATCTATGGCTTTTTTCTCGTTCCATTTGCGGTTTTCGGTGCTTTCTTTAACATTTGGGACTTCACGGACCGCTATATCGTGAAAGGGGAAATGGACAGAATTCTGACCCGGCCGATCCATAGTCTGTTTCAGATTATTTTAGAACGGATGGAGCTTGAGTCATTGTTCGGGGGCGTTACTGGCCTGGCGATTATGTATTATGCTGGTAACAATCTGGGATTAAGCTTGCATTGGTATGACCCATTTATTTTTCTCGTCCTGGTCGCAGGCGGTGCCCTTGTGTATGCAGGAATCTTTGTTACGCTGGCGAGCATCGGTTTCTGGTCGGACAGCAGAACGGATATTATGCCGATGATGTACAACATTGGGAACTACGGCCGTTATCCGGTAGATATTTATAATCGGATCATTCGCTATGTACTTACGTGGATTCTTCCTTTTGCTTTCGTCGGAGTTTATCCGGCAGCTTATTTTCTTGGCAGGGAAGAGTGGTACCATTATGCCTTCATCACACCGCTGATCGGCGTCATTTTCTTCGCTATCTCTGTTTTTTTATGGAATATAGGTGTAACCAAATATCGTGGGGCAGGTAATTAGCCGGTAAACAGGCACTCTTTTATGAGTGTCTGTTTTTTATTTTGGATATTTAAGCAGTAAAAAACTATGCTTATATGTCTGGAACATCCATGGCGGCTCCTCTTGTTGCCGGTGTAGCCGGATTGCTTGCTTCACAAGGAAAAAGTGCATCTCAAATCCGTGCGGCAATTGAAAATACAGCGGGACAAGATTTCAGGCACAGGAACGTATTTCTCTAAAAGGAGTGTCAATGAAGCAAATGCTGTAAGTTACTAATCCATATAAAAAGGGCTAGAAAAAAATCGTTTTCCAGCCCTTTTTTTTGTGTTCGTTCAGTCCTATTGTGTACCTGTCCTATTTGTCAAAGGGGCTGCATACACTGCTAACAGAGGCGGTGGGGGATTTGATTTATCTTGCGATGCTTTTTTTATCGGGGTTGATTGTATATAAAAGTCTTCAATCCCTTTTTTCACACCCGGTCATGAAGCATCAGCTCATGTCATTAAACCACCTATTTGTGCTCGTAATCGTCTATATCACCATCATCCTCGGTTTCGGTCTCATGTATACCTCACTGCTTCTCATGGATTTTCATGTACTGATGAAACACGGGGAAGTCATCGGGCATCGCTATTTTTTTTATGTGATTGATGATGCCATGTATTTCAGCTCGATGACAATGCTATCTGTAGGGTATGGCGATTTGACGCCTATGGGGTTTGGAAGATGGCTATCAATTATTGAAGCGCTGATCGGCTATTTGCTTCCTGCAGCTTTTGTACTGACTTCAGTCATTGACAGGAACTCCGCATCAAAAAAGTTGTAGGAACGGGCGGAATTGGTTACCCTCTTTATATAGATGAAAGTAAAGCAGGAGGGATATCCATGACAGTTGCTGAAGGAGAAAAAGCACCGGATTTTACATTGCCGGCAAGTAATGGAGAAGATGTAAAGCTATCAGATTTTCAGGGGGAAAATGTGGTGTTGTATTTTTACCCGAAAGATATGACCCCTGGATGCACGGCGCAAGCCTGTGATTTCAGGGATAAGCATGATGAATTTAAAGACTTGGATGCCGTTATCCTCGGAGTAAGTACAGATCCGCTTGCCCGACATGAAAAATTTATTGATAAATACGGCCTGCCGTTCTTGCTTCTGGCAGACGAGGAACATGAAGCCGCAGAGCTTTTCGGAGTTTGGAAACTAAAGAAGAACTTCGGAAAAGAGTACATGGGGATTGAGCGCTCAACTTTCATTCTCGATAAAGAAGGAAACGTTGTGAAAGAGTATAGAAAAGTGAAAGTGAAAGAGCATATTGACGAAGTTCTGATTTATATAAAAGAAAACCTGAAATAAAGAAAAGGGCACTGCTTTTGGAAGCAGGCCCTTTTGCAATTAATGCTCAAGCAGATCGCTTACTGGCACTTCCATGTCATGATCAGGTTCATCATTGGGATGCACCCAGGCTGTTCCGCTTGATGAATTTATGGACTCAATCCATACTGGCTTACCAAAATACATTACTTCAATTTCGCTAGGCGAAGAAATAATCTGTTTTGCTCGATCCACGTTCATAAGTAACAAGCTCCTTTATTTTTTCCTATAGTATGAGCATATGAACCAGGTATATACTCCCGGATTAATTATGGGCAACATGAAGGTTTTAATGATAAGATGGAATTGTTGGAATTTTTTAAAGATACATAGAATAGGGGAGATTTACAATGTTAGATGAAAGAGTCGTCACTCTTGCCAGGACGCTGCTGCACCACTCTGTAGAATTAAAAAAAGGAGAGCGTGTGCTGATCACTTCACCTCTAACTGCCAGGCCATTAATTAAAGCCCTCATTAAAGAAGCTTACGCGATGGGTGCTTATCCGTACGTGAATATATATGATGACGAAATCAGCCGTTACTTAATTACAGGCTATGAAGCAGAGCAGCTGGAAACCTCAATGGGCTGGGATTTGAAAAGAGTCAAAGAGGTGGATGCGTATATCTCCATCGCAAGTTCAGAGAATGATTCCGAACTGTCTGAAGTACCTGGCGACAAGTTCCAGCTTCGCGGTGAGTACTTTAAACCCGTGCAAAAAGTCATCATTAATGAACGTAAATGGGTGCTTTTGAATTACCCTACCAAGGGACTTGCTCAGAAAGCTAAAATGAGCTTCGAGTCGTTTGAGAACTTCCTATTGGATGTCTGCAATGTTGATTATAAGAAAATGGAGCAGGCACAGCAGCCGTTAAAAGAATTGATGGAGCGTACGGACAAGGTAAGAATTGTATCGCCTGGTACCGACCTGTCGTTTTCCATTGAAGGAATCCCGGCTGTTAAATGTGCAGGTGAGAACAATATCCCGGATGGGGAAGTCTTTACAGCTCCGGTCAAGGACAGTGTAAATGGGACAATTACCTATAATACGCCGTGTCCTTACCGCGGAACGATATTCAACAATGTCAGTCTTACGTTTGAAAACGGCAAAATTGTAGAAGCAACAGCTGACAACTCAGAGAAACTCAATGAAATCTTTGATACTGATGATGGGGCACGCTTTGTAGGAGAGTTTGCGATCGGTGTTAACCCGATGATCCAGCATCCAATGGGCGACATCCTTTTTGATGAAAAAATTTGCGGCAGTATTCACTTTACACCTGGAGAGGCATATGAAGATGCGGACAATGGAAACCGTTCCTCCGTGCACTGGGATATGGTTCTCATCCAGCGTCCTGAATACGGCGGCGGAGAACTGTATTTTGATGATGTATTAGTCAGAAAAGACGGCCTATTTGTTATTCCGGAACTTGAGGGCTTAAATCCTGAGAATCTAAAATAGAAAATAAACATCAAGGCGTCTGACTATACTTCGTTTCATGATTTGCATAGGATTTAGTAATAACTCTTCCAATCGATGTGCGGGAATCTCTCCCGCACTTTTTATGTGCATTTGGGGAATCGTAATAATGTAACTCTAATGGAACGGGTAAGAAAAAAGACCTGGATCTTTTGTGGTTCAGTGTACATATACAGGCCAATGGATTGACAAAAGCAGGCAGTTCAAGATACACTAATTATAAACATTATAATGTAATAATTTCTTTTGAGAGTGAGGTGCATGACGATGTCTGAAGTACGCATAAATGAAGCAATAGATACATTAAAACAGTCTGGAGTTCGCATTACTCCTCAGCGTCATGCGATTCTGGAACACTTGATACAATCTATGACACATCCAACAGCAGATGAAATATACAAATCCTTAGAGGGTAAATTTCCTAACATGAGCGTTGCGACGGTCTATAATAACCTTAGGGTATTTAAAGAAGTAGGTCTCGTTAAAGAATTGACCTACGGAGATGCTTCCAGCCGTTTTGATTGTGTAACGACAGAGCATTACCACATTATATGCGAGGGATGCGGCAAAATAGTGGATTTCCACTATCCTGGACTTGATGAGGTTGAAACACTGGCTGAATCCGTAACGGGGTTTGACGTTGGACACCACCGCATGGAAATCTACGGAACTTGCCCGGATTGCAAAACTAAAAAGCATTAAAATAAGCTGAACCAGCTTGACTGGATCAGCTTATTTTTTTGCGGTCTTTTTCATAGCGCGTCTTGAATTATATTTTTCGTCAAATTCAAGACCTTCAAGATCCTTATCAAGCGTAAGCGGCTGATTGCATGCCATGCACGCATCCGCGCGACCCAATACTTTGGTGACTTTCCCGCAATTTGGGCATACAACCTGAACAGCATTCGTTGAGATCATACCAATCCAAAAATAAACTCCGGCACTTGCGAGGGTTGCAAGAAATCCAATTAACATAAATAATGACATTAGTATAAAGTGGCTTCTGAAAAATATGCCGGCATACATAATAATGATTCCAATAAAAACAAGACTTAAAGCAAACGTACGTATTTTATTGATCTTGCTCGTATATTTTATCATGGTTGTCCCTCCTAAATTACAGTATACAAGGACTTGAAAAAAAAGAAAGGATTTTCAGCGGCTGCGTTGAAATGTATGGAGACCGAAATTAGAACGGGAGTTGAAGGCATGGAAGACTTGTTACGCCCGCTTTATCAAGAAAGGGCAAGTAACGAAAACACACTTGGAGTTCTATTGATTGAAAAGAACAAACCATTTAGTCCATTAACGGATAATTTTGACTGCATCTTATTTATCATTGTCACTCATGGGGAGAAACCATGGAGTGTCAAACATTATGAATTTGATGATAAGATTGCTGCTTTACATATTGTGACAGAAGAGCGGCTGAATGAATGGCTTCTTCTCGGCTCAAACCGCCGTGTCGTCGATTGGGTCATTAATGGGAAAGTCCTGTTTAACCGAAACGAATATATCACTGAATTGAGAGACAGGCTTGATAAATTCCCAGTTCCTGAACGTTCCAAAAAGATTACTCTAGAATTTGCCAAACTGCTTCGCCGCTTTTCTGATGGAAAAGAGCTTTTTCACAGTGGACAGCACCTTGATTCGTTCAATCATATACTCCATGCTCTCCATCATCTGGCACGTCTGGCTGTTATCGAGCGGGGGTTCCACCCGGAAATTACAGTTTGGAATCAAGTAAAGGTAATCGAGCCTCAAATCTACAAACTATATGAAGAACTGATTACCGGAAATGAATCCATCGCTAAACGAATCGAACTTCTATTAATAGCAAGCGAATTTTCCATCAGCTCCAAAACGAAGCTAGGCGCGGGCCACTTATTAACTATATTCGAAGAACAATACGAGTGGACAGTCGCTGAACTGATGGAACACCGTGAAATTGCAGATTACTCTATTGACCTTGGAATCCTGCTTGAGCACCTTATTGAAAAAGGAATTGTGGATGTAATCCGCCAGCAGACCAAAGGCAAGCATTTGTTTCACCGTCACTATACAACGAATAAATAAAGGAATTAAACTTTTTTCTGAAAAGGTGTTGACCTCTTTCTTGCTATCATGGTATAGTACTACTTGTCGCTGAAACGACGCGGCAAACATGAACAAACACAAACAAAAAAGAGGTTGACACCTTACACCAAAGATGTTATCCTGAGAAAGTCGCCAAAACGAGCGACATTCGACAAAATGTTCTTTGAAAACCAAACAAAAGCCAGGTAAGTCAGGGATTTTACAATCCCATCAATTTTTAAACTTTAAGAGCTATATCAAACACTTTATTGGAGAGTTTGATCCTGGCTCAGGATGAACGCTGGCGGCGTGCCTAATACATGCAAGTCGAGCGAACCAAAGAGAGCTTGCTCTCTGAGGTTAGCGGCGGACGGGTGAGTAACACGTGGGTAACCTGCCTGTAAGACGGGGATAACTTCGGGAAACCGAAGCTAATACCGGATGATAAAGAGAAACGCCTGTTTCTTTTTTGAAAGTCGGCCTTGTGCTGACGCTTACAGATGGGCCCGCGGCGCATTAGCTAGTTGGTGAGGTAACGGCTCACCAAGGCGACGATGCGTAGCCGACCTGAGAGGGTGATCGGCCACACTGGGACTGAGACACGGCCCAGACTCCTACGGGAGGCAGCAGTAGGGAATCTTCGGCAATGGACGAAAGTCTGACCGAGCAACGCCGCGTGAGCGATGAAGGCCTTCGGGTCGTAAAGCTCTGTTGTCAGAGAAGAACAAGTACCGGAGTAACTGCCGGTACCTTGACGGTACCTGACCAGAAAGCCACGGCTAACTACGTGCCAGCAGCCGCGGTAATACGTAGGTGGCAAGCGTTATCCGGAATTATTGGGCGTAAAGCGCGCGCAGGCGGTTCTTTAAGTCTGATGTGAAAGCCCACGGCTCAACCGTGGAGGGTCATTGGAAACTGGGGAACTTGAGTGCAGGAGAGAAAAGTGGAATTCCACGTGTAGCGGTGAAATGCGTAGAGATGTGGAGGAACACCAGTGGCGAAGGCGGCTTTTTGGCCTGTAACTGACGCTGAGGCGCGAAAGCGTGGGGAGCAAACAGGATTAGATACCCTGGTAGTCCACGCCGTAAACGATGAGTGCTAGGTGTTGGGGGGTTCCACCCTCAGTGCTGACGTTAACACATTAAGCACTCCGCCTGGGGAGTACGACCGCAAGGTTGAAACTCAAAGGAATTGACGGGGGCCCGCACAAGCAGTGGAGCATGTGGTTTAATTCGAAGCAACGCGAAGAACCTTACCAGGTCTTGACATCCTCTGACCATCCTAGAGATAGGACTTTCCCCTTCGGGGGACAGAGTGACAGGTGGTGCATGGTTGTCGTCAGCTCGTGTCGTGAGATGTTGGGTTAAGTCCCGCAACGAGCGCAACCCTTGACCTTAGTTGCCAGCATTCAGTTGGGCACTCTAAGGTGACTGCCGGTGACAAACCGGAGGAAGGTGGGGATGACGTCAAATCATCATGCCCCTTATGACCTGGGCTACACACGTGCTACAATGGGTGGTACAAAGGGTTGCAAAGCCGCGAGGCCGAGCCAATCCCAAAAAGCCACTCTCAGTTCGGATTGTAGGCTGCAACTCGCCTACATGAAGCCGGAATTGCTAGTAATCGCGGATCAGCATGCCGCGGTGAATACGTTCCCGGGCCTTGTACACACCGCCCGTCACACCACGAGAGTTTGTAACACCCGAAGTCGGTGGGGTAACCTTTTAGGAGCCAGCCGCCGAAGGTGGGACAGATGATTGGGGTGAAGTCGTAACAAGGTAGCCGTATCGGAAGGTGCGGCTGGATCACCTCCTTTCTATGGAGACATGAGTGCACTTTGATGCCTCATGAACTTACCTGAGCTTTTGTTTGGTTTTGAAAGAACATCGTTTCTTTCAAACAATAGAGGTTATGTGACGCATTTTTTTGCGCGCACGGACCATGTTCCTTGAAAACTAGATAACGAAACATCCAAACAAAGCCAACTAATTCATTAGTTGTGCGCTGATTTAGTAACAATTAAGACGATTCAGCAGCGACAAGATCGAGGAAGCGAAGTTCTGGAGGAGCGGAGTGTAGTTCGTCTACATGAGCACCGGAAGAGCAAAGCTGACGAAGAGATTGGAAGCTGATCAATCGTCGATAAAGGTTAAGCTAGAAAGGGCGCACGGTGGATGCCTTGGCACTAGGAGCCGAAGAAGGACGGGACGAACACCGATATGCCTCGGGGAGCTGTAAGTAAGCATTGATCCGGGGATTTCCGAATGGGGGAACCCACCATCCGTAATGGGATGGTATCCATATCTGAATACATAGGATATGAGAAGGCAGACCCGGGGAACTGAAACATCTAAGTACCCGGAGGAAGAGAAAGCAAATGCGATTTCCTGAGTAGCGGCGAGCGAAACGGAATCAGCCCAAACCAGAAGGCTTGCCCTCTGGGGTTGTAGGACACTCAACATGGAGTTACAAAGGAACGGGGTAGATGAAGCGGTCTGGAAAGGCCAGCCAAAGAAGGTAACAGCCCTGTAGTTGAAACTTCGTTCCCTCCTGAGTGGATCCTGAGTACGGCGGGACACGTGAAACCCCGTCGGAATCCGGGAGGACCATCTCCCAAGGCTAAATACTCCCTAGTGACCGATAGTGAACCAGTACCGTGAGGGAAAGGTGAAAAGCACCCCGGAAGGGGAGTGAAAGAGATCCTGAAACCGTGTGCCTACAAGTAGTTGGAGCCCATTAACGGGTGACAGCGTGCCTTTTGTAGAATGAACCGGCGAGTTACGATAACGTGCAAGGTTAAGCTGATAAGGCGGAGCCGCAGCGAAAGCGAGTCTGAATAGGGCGCCATAGTACGTTGTCGTAGACCCGAAACCGTGTGATCTACCCATGTCCAGGGTGAAGTTCAGGTAACACTGAATGGAGGCCCGAACCCACGCACGTTGAAAAGTGCGGGGATGAGGTGTGGGTAGGGGTGAAATGCCAATCGAACACGGAGATAGCTGGTTCTCCCCGAAATAGCTTTAGGGCTAGCCTCGCGGCTAGAGTCCTGGAGGTAGAGCACTGATTGGACTAGGGGCCCCCACAGGGTTACCGAATTCAGTCAAACTCCGAATGCCAGAGACTTATCCGCGGGAGTCAGACTGCGAGTGATAAGATCCGTAGTCAAGAGGGAAACAGCCCAGACCATCAGCTAAGGTCCCAAAGTATACGTTAAGTGGGAAAGGATGTGGAGTTGCCCAGACAACCAGGATGTTGGCTTAGAAGCAGCCACCATTTAAAGAGTGCGTAATAGCTCACTGGTCGAGTGACTCTGCGCCGAAAATGTACCGGGGCTAAACGTATCACCGAAGCTATGGATTGTACCGTAAGGTACAGTGGTAGGGGAGCGTTCGAAGTGCAGTGAAGTCAGACCGGAAGGACTGGTGGAGCGCTTTGAAGTGAGAATGCCGGTATGAGTAGCGAAAGACAAGTGAGAATCTTGTCCATCGAAAGCCTAAGGTTTCCTGAGGAAGGCTCGTCCGCTCAGGGTTAGTCGGGACCTAAGCCGAGGCCGAAAGGCGTAGGCGATGGCCAACAGGTTGAAATTCCTGTACCACCTCCTTTCCGTTTGAACGACGGGGGGACGCAGGAAGGTAGGGAGAGCGCGCGATTGGAAATGCGCGTCTAAGCAGTTAGGCTGATTGTGAGGCAAATCCCGCAATCGTGAAGGCTGAGCTGTGACGGCGAGGGAAATTACAGTACCGAAGTCCCTGATCCTACACTGCCAAGAAAAGCCTCTAGTGAGGAAAGAGGTGCCCGTACCGCAAACCGACACAGGTAGGCGAGGAGAGAATCCTAAGATGATCGGGAGAACTCTCGTTAAGGAACTCGGCAAAATGACCCCGTAACTTCGGGAGAAGGGGTGCTCTGATAGGGTTAACGCCCGAGAGAGCCGCAGTGAATAGATCCAAGCGACTGTTTAGCAAAAACACAGGTCTCTGCGAAGCCGCAAGGCGAAGTATAGGGGCTGACACCTGCCCGGTGCTGGAAGGTTAAGAGGAGGGGTTATCCCTTACGGGAGAAGCTCTGAATTGAAGCCCCAGTAAACGGCGGCCGTAACTATAACGGTCCTAAGGTAGCGAAATTCCTTGTCGGGTAAGTTCCGACCCGCACGAAAGGTGTAACGACTTGGATACTGTCTCAACGAGAGACCCGGTGAAATTATAGTACCTGTGAAGATGCAGGTTACCCGCGACAGGACGGAAAGACCCCATGGAGCTTTACTGCAGCTTGATATTGGATTTTGGTACAGTTTGTACAGGATAGGTAGGAGCCTGAGAAGTCGGAGCGCCAGCTTCGATGGAGGCGTCGGTGGGATACTACCCTGACTGTATTGAAATTCTAACCTGGAACCGTGATCCGGTTCGGAGACAGTGTCAGGTGGGCAGTTTGACTGGGGCGGTCGCCTCCTAAATTGTAACGGAGGCGCCCAAAGGTTCCCTCAGAATGGTTGGAAATCATTCGCAGAGTGTAAAGGCACAAGGGAGCTTGACTGCGAGACCTACAAGTCGAGCAGGGACGAAAGTCGGGCTTAGTGATCCGGTGGTTCCGCATGGAAGGGCCATCGCTCAACGGATAAAAGCTACCCTGGGGATAACAGGCTTATCTCCCCCAAGAGTCCACATCGACGGGGAGGTTTGGCACCTCGATGTCGGCTCATCGCATCCTGGGGCTGAAGTAGGTCCCAAGGGTTGGGCTGTTCGCCCATTAAAGCGGTACGCGAGCTGGGTTCAGAACGTCGTGAGACAGTTCGGTCCCTATCCGTCGCGGGCGCAGGAAATTTGAGAGGAGCTGTCCTTAGTACGAGAGGACCGGGATGGACACACCGCTGGTGTACCAGTTGTTCCGCCAGGGGCATAGCTGGGTAGCTACGTGTGGACGGGATAAGTGCTGAAAGCATCTAAGCATGAAGCCCCCCTCAAGATGAGATTTCCCATCACGTTAAGTGAGTAAGACCCCTTAGAGATGATGAGGTTGATAGGTCTGGTGTGGAAGCGTGGTGACACGTGGAGCTGACAGATACTAATCGGTCGAGGGCTTATCCTTATTAACAAAAGCGGTATGAACCGTTTATATCCGACAAGCGTTGGAAATCCTTACGAGAACACGTTTTTGGTGTTCGCAGGAGGGATTGAAACGACCTCGAGGATATGGTTCATGGAGCTGGACGTTAGCATCAGTGAAAGTTTGGATGAAGAAGTTATCTAGTTTTGAGGGAATATACCTCAAAATATGTCTGGTGGCGATAGCGAAGAGGTCACACCCGTTCCCATACCGAACACGGAAGTTAAGCTCTTCAGCGCCGATGGTAGTTGGGGGCTTCCCCCTGTAAGAGTAGGACGTTGCCAGGCTAATATTATTCCACAGTAGCTCAGTGGTAGAGCTATCGGCTGTTAACCGATCGGTCGTAGGTTCGAGTCCTACCTGTGGAGCCATATTTTGGAGAGCTGTCCGAGTGGCCGAAGGAGCACGATTGGAAATCGTGTATACGGTTACCGCCGTATCAAGGGTTCAAATCCCTTGCTCTCCGCCATAACTTTTCAATATATGGCCCGTTGGTCAAGCGGTTAAGACACCGCCCTTTCACGGCGGTAACACGGGTTCGAATCCCGTACGGGTCACCATTTTTTATACATATTACTTCTTCGGAGGATTAGCTCAGCTGGGAGAGCACCTGCCTTACAAGCAGGGGGTCGGCGGTTCGAACCCGTCATCCTCCACCATTTATACTTATAATCAATACTATCGCGGGGTGGAGCAGTCTGGTAGCTCGTTGGGCTCATAACCCAAAGGTCGCAGGTTCAAATCCTGTCCCCGCAACCAAAATGGACTCGTGGTGTAGTGGTTAACATGCCTGCCTGTCACGCAGGAGATCGCCGGTTCGACCCCGGTCGGGTCCGCCATTTTGGCTCGATAGCTCAGTCGGTAGAGCAGAGGACTGAAAATCCTCGTGTCGGCGGTTCGATTCCGTCTCGAGCCACCATTTTTTTTGCCGGTTTAGCTCAATTGGTAGAGCAACTGACTTGTAATCAGTAGGTTGGGGGTTCAAGTCCTCTAGCCGGCACCACTTTTTTCAAGAACTGTAAGAAATTACTTCTTGAAGAATAGATGGATTTGTATTAAAATAGGTTTTGTCTCTCATGGAGGGGTAGCGAAGTGGCTAAACGCGGCGGACTGTAAATCCGCTCCTTTGGGTTCGGCGGTTCGAATCCGTCCCCCTCCACCATCTAAATTTTTGTTGCACATTAACAATTTAGGGGCATAGTTTAAAGGTAGAACGAAGGTCTCCAAAACCTTTGGTGTGGGTTCGATTCCTACTGCCCCTGCCATGTGGCGATTGTGGCGAAGTGGTTAACGCACCGGATTGTGATTCCGGCATTCGTGGGTTCAATTCCCATCAGTCGCCCCATATGATGGGCTATAGCCAAGTGGTAAGGCAACGGACTTTGACTCCGTCACTCGTAGGTTCGAATCCTGCTAGCCCAGCCATCAATGCGGAAGTAGTTCAGTGGTAGAATACAACCTTGCCAAGGTTGGGGTCGCGGGTTCGAATCCCGTCTTCCGCTCCATATTATTTTGTTTGTTTCTGGCGGCATAGCCAAGTGGTAAGGCCAGGGTCTGCAAAACCCTTATCCACCGGTTCGAATCCGGTTGCCGCCTCCACTACATAATTCCCCAACGCCGGGGTGGTGGAATTGGCAGACACACAGGACTTAAAATCCTGCGGTAGGTGACTATCGTGCCGGTTCGAGTCCGGCCCTCGGCACCATAATATTTTTATAACTTAACTGCCTAATGATTAATTGCATGCCGGTGTGGCGGAATTGGCAGACGCGCACGACTCAAAATCGTGTTCCCTTGGGAGTGTCGGTTCGACCCCGACCACCGGTACCATACATAATGAATATTCCCTTTGTTTAAGGGCTGCTAAGAGATCTGAATTAACTTCAGATCTCTTTTTTTGTTCATAAAAAATATTTTTAATTTTCAGACATAAAAAGAAAGGATTTTTTTGTCATTTATTAGAATACTTAGTGCTAGTATAGGTGATTGGTCATAAGCCCTTCGCCTGTATTTTATTTTAATCTAAAGCATGGGGGAATAGCGGATGAAGGTCTTTAGTTTGTTCAAGGCGGAGATGGCTGGCTTGGCAGCGAAAAAAGGGCTGCTGATTTCAGTCATTATCACCTTGCTCGTACCTGTTGTGTACGGCGGGATACTCTTGTCTCCTAGGTGGGGGCCATATGACAACTTGTCAAACCTGCCGGTAGCGGTCGTTAACAACGATCAGGGAGCTGATACAGATGGAGAGACGATTAATGCAGGGAAGGATTTAGTCGCTGATCTGGAAAAAGGAAAAGACCTCGGCTGGAAATTTGTTGATTCCGATGAGGCGAAAAGCGGATTGAAGAGTTTGAAGTATTACATGGTCATTGAAATCCCCAAAGATTTCTCTAAGAAGGTAACGACCGTTCTCTCAACCGATCCTCAAAAACCGGAACTGAAGTATGTGCAGAATGAAGGTTTAAACTTTATGGCTGCACAGGTTACAAAGAGCGCGACAGCACAGATCCGGGAAAAGCTGGCAGACCGCATTACGGAGAAATACGTGAACAATATGTTTGTCAGCCTGAAAGATGTGACTGACGGAATTCAGACGGCTGCAGACGGTTCTTCAAAGCTAAATGGAGGCACATCTGATTTACAGAAAGGCACCGGCACACTTTTGGAATCGCTTACAAATAAATCAGGCGATATATCCAGACTTGCTGCAGGAGCGAAAGAGCTTAAAAAAGGAACAGGGCAGATGTATCAATCCCTGTCTGAAAAGCAGAATGATATTACCAAATTAGCCAATGGCTCCGCGCAGGTCAACAATGGCCTTGGACAAATGCTTCAGTCCTTGACCAGCAAGCAAGGAGATATTAAAAAGCTTGCAGACGGGTCAAGTGCTTTGGAAAAAGGGACAGGTCAAGTTCTAGGCTCTTTGACCGCAAATCAAGGAAATGTTAAGCGATTGGCATCTGGTTCTGAAGATCTTAAAAATGGAACCAACACCCTACTGGCTTCTTTAAAAGCTGGTTCAGGAGACATTGCGAAGTTGGCTGCAGGTTCTGAAGCAGCGAATGAAGGGACTGGCTTGCTGCTGAATTCCCTAAAGGATAAACAGGAAGGTGTTGCTGAGTTAGCTGCTGGTGCAAAGGTGCTGAATGATAAGATGCCAGCGCTTAAAGAAGGAACAGCAGGGGTGCTTTACGGTTTAAAGAATATGCAGAACAAATTGAGTACGGAACTTCAGCCTGGAACTCAGCAAGTGGCTGGAGGAGTGGCGAAAGTAGCTGAAAATGCACAAGCACTTGGAGCTGGGCTTCAAGGCCTGTCTTCAGCTTTAAACAGCTACCTTGAGGCACATCCTGATTTGAAGAATGATCCCAATTTTATGAAAATAGTTGGAACAGGGCAAGTGCTGTCCCAAAAAGCGAATGATCCTGAAAATGCAAAGCAGCTTGGCGCACTTAAGGACGGGTCAGCAAATATTGCGAGTGCTTTTGGTAAGGACGGTGCTATGACTGCTGGACTTGAAAAGCTGGTGGCTGGACAGACCTTGATTGACAATGGTGTAGGTGAACTGAACGAGAAAGCACCACAGCTAAAAGCAGGCACCGAGCAAGTTGCAACAGGGTGGAATACCATGGTAACTAAAGTCGGTGATCTTCATGCCGGTACTGCACAGATCGCTGCTGGCAACCAAACGGTCAATAAGGGCTGGAGTTCCATGACTGATGGAGTTACGAAGCTTGATAATGGTGCAGGACTCCTTTCAGCGGGAAATGCCTCTTTTAATAAAGGATGGAATGACTTGAAAGATGCCACAGCCCAAATCCATGATGGCCAAGTTCAGGTGAGAGATGGGAATGCCGATGTCAATAAAGGCTGGCACCAGCTTACTGATGGAACAACTAAACTATATGCTGGTTCTGGACAGGTCAGCGGAGGCAATGCGGATGTTAATAAGGGGTGGAAAGATCTCACAGCAGGTGCCAATAAAATCCACTCGGGAACGATGCAAGTAAGCGATGGTAATGCAACGGTTGAAAAAGGTTGGGGAGATTTGACTTCAGGTGTTACCAAACTAAATAATGGTGCAAAAAAACTGAATGACGGTTCAGGCGAGCTCGCTTCCGGACTGAAAGATGGAGCAGCCAAAACAAGCAGTTTAAAAACGCCAGACAGCAAAAACTTCAACATGTTTGCTTCTCCAGTGAAACTAAAAAGCGACAAGGTGTTCAAATTCCCTCATTATCGTGATTCTACAGCACCTTATGTGTTAACACTTGCCTTGTTTGCAGGAATCCTGATCATGTCCATGTTCATGAATTTTAAAAGGACGGAGGAAGTATCGGCAGCTGCCTGGTTTGGAGCAAAGTTTATGAATTTATCAGTCCTTGCAATTGCTCAGGCTTTGCTGCTTTCCATTGTAGTTATGATTTTAGCTGTTAATGTTGAGAACCCGGCAGGATTTGTACTGTTTGCTATTTTTGTCAGCATTGTATTTTCTGCCATCGTTACTTTCTTTGCGGCACTCGGAATAATTGGCCGGTTTCTTGGTTTGGCGTTTGTTGTACTCCAGCTTTCCATTACCGGAGCGAACCTGCCAATCGATATGCTCCCTGCAAATATGCGTGCTTTGAGTGAATTCCTGCCATTTACGTATAGCATCGCAGGATTCAAGTCTGTTCTGTCTCTGGATGCGCCAGGAACAGCTCTGTTTAATGCGAGTGTTTTGTTTATCTATCTTGTAGCATTTGCTCTTCTGGCGTTTGCTGTCATCTTTGTAAGCAGAGGAAGACATACATCACAAGAAGACACAGCAGGATTCAGAGTATAAAAAAGGCTGTTTTCGTAACCTTTGTTGCTCTTAGGAGTAGTTGATTTCCGTTTCAGGAGTCTCGCACCTTGCACTCCAATCAACTTGTCAATGAAGACTCTTTTCAAAAAAGTTCCCAAAGCAACAATCTTTTAGAAAAAAGCTTAAAAAAATAATATAACAGGTTGTCATATTATTCGGTGTTTGGGACTATATTGAATCAAGGCAGTTGTAGGTTTTAGCGCAGTACTTCGTTTTAAATGAAGTACTGCGCTTTTTTTATTGGATGATGGCTGATTCGGCAGATCCGCCATGAATCTGAATAAACATTTTTTCAATGGCAGCCACTAGTTTGGCTGATTCCTCCGTTGACATGGACGGGCGCAGATAAACGATCTGAAGTGCGCTTGTCACCTTATCGTTTGTCATCGTACGTTTGGAGTCAACAATCGGACTGCCGAAAGGGCCGGCTTCATCAGAAGACAGCAATTTGCCCTCCATGTTCATTAAACGGCCGTTTAAACCTTCATATTGATCCTCTGATTTCCCCATCCTTACTTCAATATCTCCGGCCAGCACGCCTGCATTATATATGCCTATAGGTACACCATATTGAAGAGAAAAGAAGTTATTAACGTCAACGGCTGAGTTAACCAATCCAATATCCTTTCCGCCGTAAACTCTCCGAAGAAGAGCTTCTGCTGAAGGTCTGTATCTTGATGGATCCATGGAAAGCGCCTTGAAGGTTGTTCTCCATTCCTGAACGCCGGTATGGTCAGCGATGCTGAGCTGCTCAGCATCCAATTTCAGCGATTCAAGAAATAATTGGAATCTGCCCTTTAGCATTTGCGGTGATTCTCCAATCACGATATCATGATATAGTATTGTTCCCAGTTTAAAGGAAGGGACAAGCTTTTTAATATCCTCTGCTAGTTTTATCATCAGATCACCTTGGCTTATCAATGTATTTTATAGATAGTTTACCATAGATGAAGAAATCCTTTTATGGAGAAAGGAGGTACAGTTATGACAGGCGCCCAGTTTAAAGAAGAGCTTATTGCATATAGTAAATCAATTGGTATCGACAAAATTGGATTTGCTTCTTCAGATGTTTTTACTGAATTGAAGGAAAGGCTTATCCAGCAGCAGGAGCTCGGTTATCAATCAGGGTTTGAAGAAGAAGACATTGAAAAGAGAACGAACCCTCAGCTTTTGATGGAAGGTGCACATACCATTATATCCATCGCTCTAGCTTATCCTTCAAAAATGAAAGATGCTCCCCGAAGTGTAAAAGGTGCACGCAGAGGGATTTTCTGCAGGGCATCCTGGGGAGTGGATTATCACCACATCTTGCGTGGGAAGCTCCGGCTGTTAGAGGCCTTTATTACAGAAAAGGTTCCGGAGGCAGAGGTGATGTCAATGGTCGATACCGGGGAATTGTCCGATCGTGCTGCTGCAGAGCGTGCGGGGATTGGATGGAGTGCAAAGAATTGTGCCACCATCACACCGGAGTTCGGCTCTTATGTGTATCTAGGCGAATTGCTGACTACCGTATACCTTCCTCCCGATACACCGATTACCGATCAATGCGGAGATTGCACGATTTGTATCGATGCATGCCCAACTGGAGCCCTTGTACAGGGAGGACAGCTGGACTCCAATAAATGTATTGCTTTCCTAACACAAACCAAGGATTTTCTTCCTGACCAATACCGTGAAAAAATAGGAAACCGTTTATATGGCTGTGATACCTGCCAGACGGTATGTCCGAAAAATAAGGGGAAGGATTTCCATCTTCATCAGGAGATGGAACCGGATCCTGAGATAGCGAAGCCTTTATTAAAGCCGATCCTTCATATGAGCAACCGGGAGTTCAAGGAAAAGTTCGGGCATGTCTCCGGCTCATGGAGAGGGAAAAAACCGATCCAGCGAAATGCTATTCTTGCTCTTGCTCATTTTAAAGATGAATCAGCTGCAGGTGAACTCGTCCAGCTGATGAATGAAGACCCTAGACCAGTAATTAGAGGAACAGCTGCCTGGGCTCTAGGGAAAATAGGAGCAGTGAACGCAAGAAAGCATCTTAATGCGGCAAAAGAACGAGAAAAAGACGGAAATGTGGCTGCAGAAATCGATAAAGGGCTGAATTTGCTTGAAAATCACGGAATTTACTAATCGCTTCACAGGAACATGTCCGTTAGTATAGAAATCATTAAGAAAATAAAAGAAGGGATTTTTATGTGTAATATAAAAACATTATTCTCATATGAGGAAATGAAAAGCCCGATTGGCCTCCTGACTATTATTGCAACCGAAAATGGTGTTTGCCGGATTGACTTTGGGAGCCTTGAAGAAAATTTACCATCCCTTCAATCCTGGATGTCGAAGAACTACCTTAAGGGGGAACTGATTCATTCACCAGGACAGCTGCAGAAGGTTGTTGAGCAGCTTGAGAGTTACTTCAACGGTACACTGCAGGAGTTTTCTATTCCATTAGACCTGTATGGCACTCCCTTTCAAATTAAAGTTTGGGAGGAACTGAAGGGAATTCCTTATGGCGCTACATGCTCCTATAAGGATATCGCACAGGGAATAGGCGCCCCGAAAGCAGTGAGAGCTGTAGGCAGTGCAAACAATAAAAACCCAGTCCCCATCGTTATTCCATGCCACCGGGTAGTTGGAAGCAATGGTGCGCTTGTGGGCTATGGCGGCGGATTGGATAAAAAAGAACTTCTTTTAAACATTGAACTTCAAAACTTTATACCAAAGACCTCATGAACCGTTTTTAAACGGTTCTTTTTTTTTGGCTCTGTTTCATATGCTGATAGTACGTTAATTTTGCAACACGGGGGTGGCCTATGAACTGGCTAGAGCATCTGAAGTTCTATATTCAGCGGCTAACTGATTGGATGGTCAACGAAAACTGGACTGATAGTGTTTATTTGCCATTGGAAGAAAGGGAGAGTTTTGCCCGCAAAAAACAGGCATTGCACGAGAGAAATGCCGTCCTTGTTAACAATAATGTAGAAGCACAAGTTCTTAGGCATTCCAACTTCGATGATCTTCGTCAGGTGGATTACATTCTTCACTTCAGTAACCTGATCAGGCATGGTTATGATTTTTATGTAGAAGAATGGACCCAGGAGAGGAGAGCGGTCTTTAAAGAGGATCAGCTGATCAGTGATAAAGTGTTAAATCCTGAAGGGCAGCATAAAGAAAAAGTAAAGATCGAAAGAGAGACTGAGGCTCCCGTCCTGCGAAAGCAGCCGTATGACCGGCTGGCAGCAGTAAGGTACGCGGAAAGATGGTGGAATACCTATAACCCTTCCTTCAAATCCTTTGATGTCGATTGTACAAACTATATCTCACAGTGTCTTCATGCTGGCGGGGGCATTCCTATGGTCCATCATGGCACCCGTTCAAAGGGATGGTGGTTTAAACATCATGACTGGAGCTACAGCTGGACGGTAGCTAACGCCATGCGGTGGTATTTGAGCGGCTCCAAATCACAGTTGCAGGCGAGGGAGATGTCTTCAGCGAGTCAGCTCATACCAGGTGACGTCATCTGCTATGATTTTGATGGTGACGGACATTGGCAGCATACAACGATTGTGGTAGCCAAGGATTCTTCGGGTGAGCCGCTGGTCAATGCACATTCAACAGACAGCCGGATGAGGTTTTGGAAGTACGAGGATTCCACCGCTTATACCCCGCAAATCAAATATAAGTTTTTTCATGTTGTATAAAAACGTGTGCCTCAAGGCTATATTCCGATAAAAGTGCTATAATAATGGAGGAATAAGCATTCGAGGTGAGAGTTTTGGGTTTACATGTCGTTCTTTATCAGCCCCTGATCCCGGCCAATACCGGAAATATTGCCCGTACTTGTGCGGGAACAGGAACATCTCTGCATCTGATCCGTCCGCTTGGATTTTCAACGGATGATAAACAGTTGAAGAGGGCAGGACTGGATTACTGGGAACACGTTGATGTTCATTATTATGATTCTCTGGAGGAACTGTTCGAGGGTTTTCCAGAAGGATTGTTTTACTATATTACCAAATTCGGAAAACAGCGCTACTGCGATATGAATTACAGCGAGTCATCACGCGATCACTTTTTTGTGTTCGGCCGTGAGACGACCGGATTGCCGCAAGAGCTGCTTAAGGCAAATGAGGAACGCTGTTTCAGACTGCCGATGAACGAGAACATTCGGTCACTGAACCTGTCCAATACTGCAGCGATCTTAATTTATGAAGCATTGAGACAGCAGGAGTTTCCAACATTGGATTAGCGCAAAAAAAATAAAAAAACGTCCCATATTGGGGCGTTTTTTTATATGTACAGCTTATTTTGCTCCGGGATTGTCATTGTATCCCGCAGTGAAAATGGCGGTTAAGAACGCGAGCATAACTCCTAGTATAAGGATGAAACTCATGCGATCTCCTCCTTTGGGTGCAATTTTCCATATCCTTTCTTTATTATATCGAAACCGCTGTATCCGCACAACGTAAAACTGGTGTAAAAAACAAGCTTGAAAATATCAAGACTAATCCATCGTCATGAAACATAACAATACTAAAACCACTATCATTTTTGGTACTGCTACAACAAAGTTTTTCTATCGGAAAAACATAAACAACTTGAATGATTGGGGACATCCTCGCATAAAGTAGATTAACAAACGAAGGATGCAAACACTACGCAAGGGGGTACACATGGATATTTTAGGTAAAATCCAATTGCACCGTGAAGAGGAGAGGCGTCTTGCCTGGGAAGGTACCTTCGGAGAATACCTTGAGATTTTAAAGGAACGTCCTTATGTCGCTCAGTCCGCTCATTCCCGAGTCTATAATATGATTAAAGATGCAGGAATAGAGGAAGTGAACGGGGCCAAAAGGTATAACTTTTTCACCAACCAGATTTTTGGACTTGAAGATTCAATCGAAAGGCTGGTAGAGGAGTACTTCCATCCCGCAGCTAAACGATTGGATGTGCGAAAAAGGATACTTTTATTGATGGGGCCGGTTTCCGGGGGTAAATCCACGATTGTTACCATGCTGAAACGAGGTTTGGAGAAATATTCAAAAACAGACGGAGGGTCGGTATTTGCCATCAAAGGCTGCCCGATGCATGAGGATCCATTGCATTTAATTCCTCATCATCTGCGTGAAGATTTTTATGAAGATTATGGTATTAGAATTGAAGGAAGCCTATCGCCCTTAAACACGATGAGACTTGAGAAAGAGTACGATAATTGCATTGAAGATGTGATGGTTGAACGAATCTTTTTTTCCGAAGATAAAAGGACAGGGATTGGAACATTCAGCCCATCCGATCCGAAATCACAGGATATTGCTGATTTAACAGGAAGTATTGATTTTTCAACAATCGCAGAGTTCGGATCAGAATCAGATCCCCGTGCGTACCGCTTTGATGGAGAGCTGAATAAGGCGAACCGGGGGATGATGGAGTTTCAGGAAATGCTGAAGTGTGATGAAAAGTTCCTCTGGCATTTATTATCTCTTACTCAGGAAGGCAACTTTAAAGCGGGACGATTTGCGCTGATCTCTGCGGATGAATTGATTGTTGCTCATACGAATGAATCGGAATACCGCTCGTTTATCGCCAATAAGAAAAACGAAGCTTTACACTCCAGGATTATCGTTATGGGAGTTCCGTATAACTTAAGGGTTTCTGAAGAAGAACGCATCTATGGAAAGATGATCAAAGACAGTGATATGTCCCATGTCCACATTGCTCCTCATGCCTTGAGAGTTGCAGCGATTTTCTCAATACTAACCCGTTTGAAGGACTCAAAGAAGCAGGGTATGGACCTGATCAAGAAAATGAGGCTGTATGATGGTGAGATCGTGGAAGGCTACAACCATATCGATCTGGAAGAGCTGCAGAAGGAGTTTTCGGATGAGGGAATGAGCGGTATCGATCCTCGTTACGTCATCAACAGGATCTCTTCTGCCATCATCCGCAAAGACATTCCATCGATCAACGCACTCGATGTTCTCCGCTCCATGAAGGATGGACTGGACCACCATGCTTCGATTACGAAAGAGGATAAAGAGCGCTTTATTAATTTTATCTCCCTGGCGCGAAAAGAATATGATGAGATTGCGAAGAAAGAAGTTCAGAAAGCCTTTGTTTATTCTTATGAAGAATCTGCAAAAACACTGATGGATAATTACCTCGACAATGTGGAAGCTTATTGCAATAAAAATAAACTGAGAGACCCGCTGACTGGTGAAGAGATGAGCCCAGACGAAAAGCTGATGCGGTCTATTGAAGAACAGATTGGAATCTCTGAAAATGCGAAGAAAGCGTTCCGGGAAGAAATTTTAATCCGAATTTCCGCTTATGCGAGAAAAGGAAAGAAATTTGATTATAATTCCCACGAACGCTTAAGAGAAGCAATCCAGAAGAAGCTGTTCGCAGATTTGAAAGATGTCGTTAAAATTACGACTTCTTCAAAGACACCTGATGAAACACAGCTCAAAAAAGTAAATGAAGTCATCGCCCGCCTCGTCGAAGACCATGGGTACAATACGACATCAGCGAACGAACTCCTAAGGTATGTAGGAAGCCTTTTAAACCGCTAGTTATTAAAAACGCATCCCTATGATTTCATAGGATGCGTTTTTTTTATAAAGTCTTGCCCAGAAGTAATGGCCCAAGGCAAAAGAATATGTGGATTATAAAAGAATAAAAGGGACTTAGAAAGAGAATACCTTGTATTATGATAAACTATAGTGGTAAATTGATACTAAACGCTAACAAAAAGGAAGTGAAAGGATGAGTTCCAGGGAGGATAGCAGCCAATTATGGGATTGGATCAAAGCCATTGGAATAGCACTTATACTAGCGTTGCTGATAAAGAAATTTTTATTTGAACAGTACGTAGTTTATGGAGAATCCATGATGCCGACCATTCAAAATGGAAACAGGCTGATTGTAAATAAATTAGGCTACAATCTTGGTGAGCCTAAACGGTTTGATTTGATTGTATTTCATGCAAATGCGAAAGAGGACTATATTAAACGGGTGATTGGCATGCCGGGTGAGCGGATTGCCTATCAAAATGATCACCTTTATATCAATGGCAAACAAATTGATGAGCCCTATTTAGATGATTACAAGAAGCATATTACAAGCGGAAATCTGACAGGTGATTTTACATTGGAAGAAGTAACCGGCCAAAAGGTCATTCCAAAAGGAAAAGTCTTTGTTATGGGAGATAATCGGCTGCACAGCATTGACAGCCGCCATATCGGTCTGGTCGATATGAAAAAAATAGTGGGTGAAGTAAACCTGCGCTATTGGCCTGTAAAAGAGCTTGAAGTTATCAAGTAAGTTTATAGAGATAGGAATAAGGGAATAGTGCACGTAAGAGGTGATGGTATATGTCCAGAGAACAGGATTATACAGAAAAACCAAAAAATAGCTCCATGACGCCAAACTTTAAAGAAATGAAGGAACATGGAAAGGTCATGGAGAAAATGTCCACGAATGAGGATGTAGAGAAACGCGGAAAAACGCCTGACCCTGCGCAGTATGAACATAACAATAAAAAGAAGAATAACCAGTAAAAACCTGTTTCGGGTAACCGAAGCAGGTTTTTTGATTAGAATGAAAATTACCTGTTTACTATTGAGAATGAATCTCATATAATGAGAATATACATTGATAATAATTATCATTCTCTCAGGGGTGCTACAATATGGTTTTAACGGATATTAGAGCTGGCGGAAAAGCAAAAATCATAAATACGGAACTTGTGAATACATTGGTACGCAGAAGACTGCTTGATTTGGGAATCATGGAAGGAACGGAAATCATCATCAAAAGAATTCTTCCGTTTGGAGGGCCTTTTGCTGTTGAAGCAGGCGGACAATGGGTTGGGATCCGCAGAAGTGAAGCAAAAATGATTCAGGTCTGCCATTCATGATTGAAATCGCACTAGCCGGTAACCCGAATACCGGAAAGACATCTTTGTTTAACATCCTAACGAATTCTTACGAATATGTAGGAAACTGGTCAGGTGTAACCGTAGAAAAGAAAGTCGGAATGCTGAACAATAAAAAAGGGCACTTGATTGATCTGCCCGGAATCTATTCACTTAACCCGCTTTCAAAAGATGAAGGGGTTGCAACCCGTTTCCTGATTGAAGAACAATTTTCCATGGTTTTAAATATCGTTGATGCTTCACAGCTTGAACGCAACTTATACTTAACGATTCAGCTTCTCGAATATGGCAAGCCCGTAGTCATTGGCCTTAACATGGTGGACGTTGCTAAAGGTCGCGGGATCTCAATTGATGAAAAAAAGCTGTCTGAAAAGCTGAATAGCCCTGTTCTTCCAATCGTCGCCAGAACAGGTTCTGGCTGCAAAGAGCTGGCGGGGCTGTTGGCCAATGAGCAGCAAGAGAATCAGCCTTTATATATTTCCTATGGCAGTATACTTGAAAAAGCAATGGATCAATTAGCGGCTAAAATTCCTGACATTGACGGCTTGCCGCCTAAGCGATGGCTTGCTCTTCAGTTCTTTGAAGGAAATGATGTCGTGCGTACATTGCTTCAATCGTACATTGCAGAGGAAGAGCTCCAGACGCTGCTCGCAGAGACAGAACAACGTATTCAAAGCGAAGAAAAAGCTAAATCATTGCCGTATTTTATACGAGCTGTCCGAGCCGCCTACATCCAGGATATTGTGGACGTCTCCTTAATAAAAGGGAAAGACGTAAAATATACATTTTCCGATCGCATTGATAACATCGTAACGAACAAATTTTTAGGTATTCCTATTTTTATTTTTTTCATGTACTTCATTTTCAAACTCACATTTGATTGGCTTGGAAGTCCAATTTCTGATATGCTCGATGGATTCCTGACGGGCCCTTTAACAGATACATTGAAATCTATCCTGCAAGCAGCCGGTGCTTCTTCATTTATCCAGGCAGTGATTCTGGATGGCATCGTGGCTGGAGTGGGAGGAGTTCTTGTATTTGTACCCCAGATCATGATCCTTTTCTTCCTGATCTCTTTCATTGAAGATTCAGGATACATGGCGAGGATTGCCATGGTTATGGATAAGACGTTAGAGAGCATCGGGTTGAACGGGAAAGCGTTTATCCCCATGATTATCGGTTTTGGATGCAACGTCCCTGGAATTATGGCAGCGAGAACCATTGAGCAGCCAAAGGAACGCCTCTTAACCATTATATTAACGCCGTTGATGTCCTGTTCCGCACGGCTGTCTGTTTACAGCCTGTTTGTGGGAGCGTTCTTTACGCAAAATCAGGCGCTTGTAGTGCTATCTCTTTACCTATTGGGAATTCTGATTGCACTGACTCTGGCCAAGCTTTTCTCCTCAACCATACTTAAGGAAGAGAGTTCGATGTTCGTGATCGAGCTTCCTCCATACCGCATTCCACAATGGCGTACGCTCATGAGGAATACATGGGAAAAAGGGAAAGGGTTTGTTAGAAAAGCCGGAACCTTTATCTTTGGAGGATCGGTCGTGATCTGGTTCCTGAGTTATGCAGGTCCGTCCGGTTTTGATGTTGAAATGAATAAGAGCTTCCTGGCCATGATCGGCGGAGTGCTCGCTCCACTGTTTGAACCGATTGGATTTGGCAGCTGGCAGGCGGGAGCTGCTTTACTGACAGGATTCCTCGCCAAGGAAGTTGTCGTGTCCACGATGAATATTATTTATGTGGCACCTGATCTTCACACATTGCAGGGCGTGATGGCGCACCACTTCACTCCATTGGCGGCTTATAGCTTCATGGCATTTTTACTGCTGTACGTCCCTTGTCTTGCAACGGTTGCCGTAATCAAAAAGGAAACCGGATCAACTAAATGGACATGGTTTTCGATTATCTACGCCCTTCTCATCGCTTACCTGGTTTCATTGGTGATCTACCAGGGCGGAAAGCTTCTCGGCTTTTAAGTTTTAACGGAAAGTAGGGATAATGAATGCTGCTTAATATTTTGCTCGGCTTACTTATTTTTGGATATGCAGGCTTCACCATTTTCCGATTTGTGAAAAAGAGCAAACAAGGAAAATGCGCAACCTGTGCATTGAAGAAAGGCTGCCAGTCCGCTTGCAGTGATATGATGGATGATAAAGTTGCCTTTTCAAACTACAATAAATAACCTTCAAAGCATTCCATGTTCTTCATGGGGTGCTTTTTTTGTGCCGTTTGACGATGGAATTGAGCGAAATCTAAATAATTCAGCCAAACTAGCACATAATTGATTTTTTCACTCGCGATACTGCACCCCGTACCTCAAGAAAGATACTTAAGGATCCTACTTCTTGTTGAGAAAACCTACGCTTATCTCAATAGATTGAAAAATGTGTCAATTACTTAGCAATTCTCATCTTGTACTGCATAGGATAAAGTAACCAACCCTTTTTCAATTCAAAAGCGGGTGGTTCTTTTATCAATTGACCCGATTTCATTCAAATAAAATAATGAGCCAATTAAAAAAGAAGGAGGGGAAATAATGAGCGAGGAAGCTAAAAACAATTTTGCCGTTTCTCAAGAGAACTGGTCCCTCCACCGCAAAGGCTATCAGGATCATCAGAGACACATGGAAAAGGTCCAAGAGGCCATTAAAAACAACCTGCCAGATCTAATCAGTGAAGAAAACATTATTCTATCCAATGGGCGTGATGTTATTAAAATACCGATCCGTTCCCTGGATGAATACAAAATCCGATACAATTATGAGAAGAATAAGCATGTAGGGCAGGGTGACGGTGACAGCCAGGTAGGAGACGTGGTGGCGAGAGATGGGAACGGAAACCAGGCTGGAGCTGGAAAGGGCAAAGGCCAGGCCGGCGACAAGCCTGGAACCGATTATTCGGAAGCGGAAGTATCACTTGCAGAGCTTCAGGAATTTTTGTTTAAAGAGCTGGAATTGCCGGATTTAAAACAAAAAGAACAGGACAATATCGTTCTGGAAAAGGTTGAGTTCAACGATATTCGCAAGACTGGATTAATGGGGAATGTAGATAAGAAACGCACCATTCTAACTGCTTTTAAGCGCAATGCCTTAAAAGGAAAACCGGCAATAGCACCCATTTTTAACGACGACCTGCGTTTTAAAACCTGGAATGAAGTCGTAAAACCGGAATCAAAAGCTGTAGTCCTTGCTATGATGGATACATCAGGATCAATGGGGATTTGGGAAAAATACATGGCACGAAGTTTTTTCTTTTGGATGACCCGTTTTTTGCGTTCCAAATACGAAACAGTGGAAATTGAATTTATTGCACATCATACAGAAGCGAAAGTTGTAACAGAAGAAGATTTCTTTTCAAAAGGGGAGAGCGGGGGAACGATTTGTTCGTCAGCTTATCGTAAAGCCCTGGAATTAATTGAAACAAAGTATTCACCCTCACGGTTTAATATTTATCCTTTTCATTTTTCAGACGGCGACAATCTGACAAGCGACAATGCTCGCTGCGTTAAGCTTGTGCAGGAAATTATGGAGCACAGCAATATGTTTGGATATGGCGAGGTCAATGCCTATAACCGCCATTCCACGTTGATGAGTGTGTATAAAAACATCACGGATCCTAAATTCAATTATTATATCCTTAAAGAAAAAGCAGATGTATATCATTCCATGAAAAGCTTTTTCAGAAAAAGAGAAGAAGCAAAATAAGCTGTGGCCCATTATCCATGTATTGGATGATGGGTTTTCTTTTATTATGTAGGAAAGTTACATATAACTAATTCATAACCAAATGGGAGGGGACGGAATCGTTGAAAGTGAATCGAATCATGAAGCAGATAGTGTTAGCGGTTATTCTATCTGCTTCGGTGCTGTGCACCTCCCCCAAAACCGCAAGTGCCACGTGGTTTGAGCCGCTGAAGGTGCATTTCTTAGATGTCGGGCAGGCGGATTGCATCTTGATCCAGATGCCGAACGGGAAGAATATGCTTGTTGATGCAGGCGATGAAAATGATGGACCTGAGATCATCCGGTACTTGCAAAGCCAGGGAGTTGCAGACATAGACGTTTTGGTGGCCACGCATCCTCACCATGACCATATCGGATCGATGGACGATGTGATCCGCAATTTTAATGTGAAAAAGATTTATATGCCCAATCTTCCGTATGATACCGCTTATTATCACGATCTTTTCAAAATTATTAACGAAAAGAACATCCCGGTAGAACGTGCCAAGGCAGGAACCAAATTCCGTTTTGGTTTTTCGGTGAAGGTTGATATGCTTGCACCTGGTTCTGCTTATTATAAATACATTAATGATTACTCTGCGGTCTTAAGAATTACACACGGGAAAAACCGCTTTTTGCTGATGGCTGATGCTGGAATGGAATCGGAAAAGGAACTGCTTTCATCCAAAAGGGATTTAAAAGCAAATGTCATTAAGATAGGTCATCATGGAGCAAATACGGGAACAACGATGGCGTTTTTAAAAGCAGTCCATGCGAAGACAGCTATGATCTCGGTAGGAAACAATAATCCTTATCATTATCCATCAAAAGAAGTGCTGTTCCGTTTGGAAAGGCTGAACATGACCATCTACAGAACCGATCAGCTCGGAGTCATAACGGCTATCAGCAACGGAAATAAAATTACGTTTCGAACGAACGGATTTAAATAAGGCAGCCTGCTTTGGGCTGTCTTGTTTTTTTGTGATTTTGTAGGTTAAGGTAGGATAAAATATAGTTTGCATAGGAGTAATGTCTAGCTCCAGCGCCCAGGGCTGAAAACGAATTTCAGTTTTCAGCTTAAGTCCTCGGAGGACGAATTGAAAATCACAATTCGTCATTGGTCGCTTCACTCATACTCCTCAACACAAAAAGCGTGTTGCTGGGTAAGAGCTCCAGCGCTTGTCGGACTTTAGCTGGGCACTTGTGCTTTTCTAAAAAAGGCTTCTCCCTTGCACTTTTGGGGCAGGGATAAGAAAATAAAGATATGTAAAGGGAGGATGGGAGCAAATGATAAAAGCTGTAGTCTTTGACTTTGACGGGCTTATCTTAGATTCGGAGACGAGTGTTTATAATGCCATTCAAGAAATTTTTACTGAGCATTCCTGCAATATGCCCTTAGAGTTATGGCAGCAATGCATCGGAACAAAAGATTTTCTGGATCCCTTTGAATACCTTGAAGAACAGATCAACAAGAAGGTCGATAGAAAGGGCTTGCGTGCCAAGCATCATGAGCGAGTACTATCCATGCTCGAGGGTGAAAAACCATTGCCGGGAGTGGAAGACTATCTTGAAGCTGCTAAAGAACTCGGTCTGAAAATAGCATTGGCAACCAGTTCCTCACGTCAGTGGGTAACGGGGCACCTGGAAAAATTAAATTTGCTTTCCTATTTTGACTGCCTTAAAACAGCAGATGATGTCGAACATGTAAAACCAGATCCGGCACTGTATTTGGAAGCCGTAAAATGCCTTGGGGTTAAACCCAATGAAGCGATCGCGTTTGAGGATTCGGCAAATGGAGCGAGAGCAGCAAAGGCAGCAGGGCTTTATTGCGTGGTCATTCCAAATGAAGTCACAAAGGGACTTGTATTTGGTGATGTAGATCACCAGATGGAATCATTGGCAGAAGTACAGTTGAAGGAACTGATGAACAGATTCTGATGATCAAAATCCAGGGGGTCAATCACCTAACTCTTGCTGTTGGAGATTTAAGCCGATCGCTGATTTTTTATCAAAATATATTAAAAGCTGAGCTTGTTCACAGAGGGCGGACTGACGCATATCTCGAATGGGGGCCAGTGTGGATTTGTTTACTGGAACGGGGAGAAGCTAAGAAAACGGATAAGGTATCAGCAGGTATAGACCATGCGGCTTTCTCTGTACTTGAAGCAGATTTTGATCAAGCAGTTGAAATCCTTATAGCTAACGAAGTAAAGATCATCAGAGGTCCCATAGAACGAGGCGGAGGACGCTGCGTTAATTTTTTGGATCCTGATGGCATACAGCTGGAGCTCAACACAGGCTCTTTGGCTGAGAGAATGAACAATTGGATCTGATGCATGAAAAAGGATAGGAGTGAATCCATTGAGCGAAGTTGATGTTTCCAAATTTGAAAAGAAGATTGAGCTTAGGAATATACAATACAATGATATAGATGAAATACTTGAATTGCAGAAAACTTGTTTCCCAGATCACATGGAGCCGTGGAAGCGCGAGCAGCTTGAAAGCCATCTGGACATTTTTCCTGAAGGCCAGTTTGTAGTTACATACGAGGGGAAAATCATTGGCAGCTGTTCAAGTCTGATCGTTAACTTTGATGAATATGATGACCAGCATACTTGGGACGAGATCACTGATGAGGGTTACATTTCCAACCATAATCCCAATGGCTATAACCTATACGGCATAGAAGTTATGGTCCATCCGGAATACCGGAGGATGAAGATCGGAAAGCGTCTTTATGAAGCGAGAAAAGAACTGGCTGAAGAGTGGAACCTGAAAAGTATTATCCTTGGTGGACGTATACCTAACTATTACAAACATTCGAGTGAAATGACGCCGAGAGATTATGTGAAAGAAGTGACTCACCACAATATCTACGATCCGGTACTGACGTTCCAGCTGATGAATGGTTTTACTGTCATGAGGATCAACCGCCATTATCTTCCGGATGATAAACAGTCTAAAGAGTATGCGACTTTAATGGAATGGAATAACGTTGATTACCATCCGCATAATACGAGAAGGCATTTTAAAACGAGTGAACCGATCCGTATCACGGCCATTCAGTACATGATGAAAACCATCGGATCGTTTGAAGACTTTGCTACACAAGTAGAATATTATACAGATGTTGCAGCCGATCAGGGCTCTGACTTTGCGGTCTTTCCTGAACTCCTGACAACACAGCTTTTATCATTTTGTGAAGAAAAAAGCCCGAGCCAAGCCATCAGGCGGTTAACAGAGTTTACAGAGGATTACATTGAGCTCTTCACTAATCTCGCTGTCCGTTATAACGTTAATATTATCGGCGGCTCCCACTTCGTTGAAGAGGATGGAAACATCTATAATGTGGCGTACTTATTCCGCAGAGACGGGACAATCGAGAAGCAGTACAAGATCCACATTACGCCGAATGAAAGAAAATGGTGGGGGATTACACCTGGGGACAAGGTACAAGTATTTGATACAGATTGCGGTAAGATCTCCATTCTGATCTGTTATGATATCGAGTTCCCTGAGCTGTCCCGAATTGTTACAGACATGGGAGCTAACATTATCTTCACGCCGTTCTGTACAGAAGACAGACAGGGGTATGTCCGGGTAAGATACTGCTCACAGGCAAGAGCAGTTGAAAATGAGATCTACACTGTCATAGCAGGAACGGTCGGCAACCTTTCCCAAGTTGAGAATATGGATATCCAGTATGCACAGTCTGGAATCTTTACGCCTTCTGATTTCGCTTTTCCTCGGGACGGAATTGTTGGTGAGTGCCATCCGAACATCGAAACAGTGGTGGTCGGGGACGTTGACCTTGAGATCTTGCGCAGACAGCGCAAGACAGGAAACGTCACTCAGCTTCGTAACCGGAGACTGGATCTTTATGAAGTGGTTCAAAAGAGTAAAAGTAAAGATTGAAAATAAAGCGGCAGGAAATTCCCTGTCGTTTTTGCTTATAAAATTTTATTTACCGGGAAATATTGTCGCAGGACATCAGATCATAAGGAAAAAAGATAACGGCGTGTCGAAAGCAGTTTTCGTGGCTTTAGCACTGCGTTATAATAAAAATGCTAATGAGAATTTCCCAAATGAGAAGGGAAAACATGTACGGTAAAGAATTATAGAGGGAGTAGACCCGCACCTAAAAGGAGGAGATTCCGTAATGAACTGGAAGACTGCATATGAAAAATGGCTGAATGAACCGAATCTTCACGAAGAGCTTCAGCTTCAGCTCGAGAAATTAAAAGAAACGGAAACCGGCCTTGAGGATTCCTTTTATAAGAACCTCGAATTTGGCACCGGAGGTATGAGAGGCGAAATCGGCCCTGGTACGAACCGTATGAATACATATACAATCCGCAAGGCGTCAGCAGGCCTTGCAAGTTTTATTGAATCACAAGGGGAGAAAGCAAAGGCGAGGGGTGTGGTCATCGCCTATGACTCAAGGCATAAATCACCTGAATTTGCGATGGAGGCTGCAAGTACATTAGCATCAAAAGGAATTCTAACCTATGTATTTGAAAGCTTGAGACCAACACCTGTGCTTTCTTTTGCTGTCCGTTATTTAAAGGCGTTCAGCGGAATCGTCATTACAGCCAGCCACAATCCTCCTGAGTATAACGGATACAAAGTATATGGAGCAGATGGAGGACAGCTCCCACCGAATGAAGCGGATCTCTTAACAGAAAAAGTTGAAGAAATCAAAAATGAACTGGCTATCTCTGTTGTGCCTGAAGTGCAGTTAAAAGCGGAGGGGCTCATCCAAATGGTCGGAGAAGAAATTGATGAGGCTTATCTTGAGCAATTAAAAAGAATTACCGTAAATCCGGATCTCGTCCATGAGATGCAGGATTTGAGCATTGTATTTACACCTCTTCATGGGACTGCCAATCATCCCGTAAGGAACGGACTTGATGCCATCGGCTTTAAAAATGTTACTGTTGTAAAGGAGCAGGAACAGCCAGATCCGGATTTTTCTACTGTTAAATCACCTAACCCTGAGGAGCATGCAGCATTTGAGCTTGCTATTGAATATGGAATAGAAAAAGATGCAGACATCCTGCTTGCTACCGACCCTGACGCAGATCGTGTTGGTGTAGCGGTTAAAAACCTGGAAGGCGAGTATGTTGTTCTTACTGGCAATCAGACAGGTGCACTCATGCTTCATTACCTTCTTTCACAGAAACAGGCCCAGGAAACGCTCTGCCCTAAAGGGGTTGTGCTTAAAACCATCGTAACGTCAGAGCTGGGAAGAGAAATCACGAGCTCATTTGGCCTGAAAACCATCGATACACTCACCGGATTTAAATTCATCGGTGAGAAGATTAAAGAATATGAGAAGACAGGAGAGCATACTTTCCTGTTTGGATATGAAGAAAGCTACGGGTATTTAATAGGAGATTTTGTGCGCGACAAGGACGCTGTACAGGCCTGCCTCCTTGCTGCTGAAGTTGCAGCTTTCTATAAGAAACAAGGGAAAACCATGTATGAGGGCCTCTTGGATGTATTTGAAACTTATGGATATCACTTAGAAGGCCTTGAATCATTAACGCTAAAAGGCAAGGCAGGAGCCGAACAGATCCATCATATATTAGACTCGTTCAGAGCCAGTCCCCCAGTGGAAATGGCGGGTAAAGAGATTTTGTTTGTAGAGGATTACAGCACAGGGACGAGAACCAAGCTGGCATCTAAAGAGGAAAGCAGCATTCACCTGCCAGCATCCAACGTCTTAAAATATGTTTTGCGTGACGGTTCATGGTTCTGTTTGCGGCCTTCAGGGACAGAACCGAAGATCAAGTTTTACTTTGCCGTCAAATCAGACTCCTTCAGCAGCAGTGAAACCTTGCTGCGTGAGCTGAAGACTGACGTAATGAATCACGTCCATCAGCTTGTTGCAGCAGCTCAGTAAAAATAGTAAAAAGCAGTCCCGGGATCCGGAACTGCTTTTTTCAGATCAGGAACAATAACAGGGAGATTTCATATGGATAAACAAGACAGGAAAGCAACGATTGATTCAAAGTACATCCAGCAGCATCTGGCCAATGAGCGGACATATCTCGCTTGGATTCGGACGGCCATCGCTATGGCTGGCATAGGGTTTGTATTCTTAAATCTTCACTTTACAATGGAGATCAAAGTTTTTCGGATCGAGGATCAGGTGGTGGCAGCTGTTGGGTTTATTGCTTTTTTGCTCGGAATGGCTACCATTATCTTTGCGACTGTGGATTATTTCAATAAACGAAAACGAATCAATGATCAAACGTTCCAGTCACCGATTCGAATGGTTTTTGTGGTTTCAATTTCCCTTGTTATTGTTATGAGTATTCTGATGGCAAGTTATTTTCTGATGCAGAATATTCTATAAGTAACTGAAACGTTTGACTGTATGGTTCCAATTCTGTAAAATTACTTATTATCTATGCATTGGGGTGATTGATTTGGGAAGTATCGTATCAGCGAACTAGCAGAATTAGCAGGCGTTTCAAAAAGAACCATTGATTATTATACAAAACTAGGCCTGTTAAAGGCTGAACGTTCCCAATCCAATTATCGGTTTTACAGTGAAGAAGCCCTACAGCGGCTTACGTGGATCAATTATTATAAGAAGCAGCATCTGCCATTAGAGAAGATTAAAGAAAAAATGGCATCATTCAATGAAAATGCGGGGCAGTATGCAGAAACGATGCAAAAAGTCGATATGCAGCTCAACACACTTGAAAAAGATGTTCAGGATTTAAAGCCTCTTCTTCAACAGCTAAACAAGGAGCAATTAAAACTTGCTGTTAAACATATGCCTGCCGAACGCGCAACTTTACTTCACAGCCTTTTATTGATTATTGGAGAAACGCCGCTTATTTAAGGGAACGCCGAAAGTATCCAGTAAAATAAATCAGGAGGTGACATCTTTATCTCTCCAATTATACGAGAGAATAAAGAGTCTATTTGGACATATTTAAGTTATTCGTAGTAGCATTACTGATTGTATTAACCGCTTTTTTTGTGGCTGCTGAATTTGCGATCGTAAAGATCCGCCGCACAAGAATTGACCAGCTCGTTGAGGAAGGAAACAAAAAAGCCATTGCAGTGCGAAAAGTGCTGTTAAACCTGGACGGTTACCTTTCAGCCTGTCAGCTGGGGATTACAATCACCGCTTTAGGGCTTGGTTGGCTTGGGGAGGGTACTCTCCATCACTTGCTTCAGCCGGTTTTTGAACAGATGAGCTTGAGTCCTGCGCTTACTAAAACGGTCACTTTAATTCTTGCTTTTGCCATTATTACTTTTCTCCATGTTGTACTTGGTGAGCTTGCACCTAAAACCTTTGCCATTCAAAAAGCAGAGGAGATCAGCCTGATGCTGTCAGGACCGCTGATCTTGTTCTACAGAGTCCTGTATCCAGTCATCTGGGTGCTAAACGGAAGTGCCCGGCTTTTAACAAAAATGTTTGGCCTGTCTGCCGTTTCGGAGCATGAAATGGCCCACTCTGAAGAAGAGCTTCGGCTGATTCTTTCAGAGAGTTACAAGAGCGGAGAAATTAATCAGTCAGAGTATAGCTATGTGAATAAAGTCTTTGAATTTGATGACCGTATCGCTAAAGAAATTATGGTACCGCGTACGGAAATCGTTTGTTTATATATTAATAAGTCAATTGAAGAAAACCTTTCCATCATTACGAGTGAAAAATATACACGTTATCCAGTCGTTGATGAGGATAAAGACCATGTGGTTGGCATGGTAAACGTAAAAGAAATATTCTATGACCTGATGTCGGGTGTGGAAAAATCATTGGAGAGTTACTTGCGTCCAATTTTAACCGTGATTGAAACCATACCTATTCAGGAAACCTTAGTGAAGCTTCAGAAACAGCAGGTTCACATGGCCGTCCTAATGGATGAATATGGGGGAACTGCCGGTCTGCTTACAGTTGAAGATATACTTGAAGAGATCGTCGGGGAGATCAGGGACGAATTCGATACAGATGAAACCCCGATGATTTTAAAAGTGACCCCCAGAGTTACCGTGCTTGATGGGAAAGTTCTGATTTCTGAAGTGAATGATTTGTATGGCCTTGATATTGATGATTCCGATCTCGATACGATCGGAGGCTGGATGCTTTCTCAAAACTCCGATATTGTTGAAGGGGATGAGATTGAGTATGAAGGCTTGATCTTCAAAGTAGTGGAAATTGACGGCCACCAGATCAAACGCATTGAGGTTAGTAAAATAGAAATCTCAAAGGATATAGAGGGATCAGTAAAAGCCCCTGAATTAGTTACCGATTTAGAGTAACACATTCATATGAAGTGCCCGCTGTCTAAGTAAGATGGCGGGCACTTTTTTATGGTTTGGGATTTAAAAATATGGAAATGGAATGGATAAGTGTAAGTGTACTTGTAGCAAATGCCACAGATAAGATGGTGATGAGAGAGTAGAAAAACATGCCCTCGCCCATAAAATATAACCCTGACAAAATAACGGCTGCATCAATAATGAAGATGATGACTCCTACGTTGAGAGAAGAACGTTTAGAAATAAAAAGTGCGAGAAGATCCGTCCCGCCTGTACTTGTTTCGTATCTGAGCATAATGCCGATACCCGTGCCAATCAGTAAGCCGCCGGTGATGGCGCTTTCCATAACTGGAAGATGAATAAATCCCTTGAGAGGCAGGAGCAGATCAATAACAAAAGAAGAAATGAGCATTCCGTGAATACTGTTGATAAAAGAGCTGCGGTCAAATTTCCAGACCAGAAAATAAATCGGTATGCTCAGAAGAATAATGGTCATGCCTACCTTAAACCCCCAAACATACTTCAACAGCAGGCCGATACCAATCATGCCGCCATCTAATAAATGAAAGGGCAGGATAAACACATTAATACCGATTCCCATTAAAAAACTGCCGATGAAAACGGCCGTCATCTTTGCAAGCATCATTTGCCTCCTGTCCCTCTTTTTCCTACTTTATGAAGCGGGACAGGGATCAATTACTGCAGAAAGACTGACTAAGTGTTATTTTTTGGATAAAATGGAATCGAACTCACTAGAGTTTACCGTTTTTATACTAAATTGATTTTTTAGTTCTTCCAATTGATTCATCGTTTGTTCAAATTCCTCTTCCTCTTCTTCCATATATCGTTTGAAAAAATAAATGGAGTCATCTTTCGTATTTAAAAGAAGTTTGATCTCAAGTTCCAATGGCTGTTTTCCTGAATCTTCATCACTGAACAAAATTCCTCCTGGTGATGTTTCCTTTTGGCTGAGATACATTGTACCTTGTGACGTATACGTCTTGGAGAATTCAAGTATGTCATCAAATGACTCAGCTTGTCTCATTGAACTCATCCCTTCTACAGGTTTATCTATTCATTTTTCCCGCAGCATGAAAAATTTAAACAACTGTTTAATCGATAAATATCAGCGGTTGCCCGTGATGTTTGTCCACACCAAAGTACCTTCTCCTGCATTTACTATTAGTACCATCGGTTGGTAATAAAATCGGTGATGAAAGGAGAGTAAGTCATGGGTTTTGGTTTTGATGGCGGAGACGGTTTTGGCCGCCGCCGGGGAGATACGTTTAGAAGAGAAGCAATTGCGCTAATTAACGAACGTGTACAAGTAGATACCGTAAACCAGACATTCCGCGGAAGATTGGTTGCAGTTGGCCGGGATGTCATCGTACTGCGTGTAAGAAGAAACAATTGTACATTCCGCGTTGTTATCCGTATATGCGAGATTGTAGCGATTTTCCCGATCTAACTGGGTTTCGACAGTTAAAAAACATCCCCTTTTTCAGGGATGTTTTTTATTTTTTCTGACGTTTAAAACCGTGTTGTTGCTTTGTTTATCAAAGAAATATATCTAGTTAGCAATTATTAACTTTGACAAACATTTTATAAAGAATATACAATGGGATTATTGTGTTAACGATTACAAAACAACAAGAGGTGATATACATTATGAAAAGAATTGGACTAGCATGGCAGATTCTTATCGGTTTGATTCTGGGTATCGCGGTCGGAGCTATTTTTTACGGCAACCCTGGAATTGAAAAGTATTTGCAGCCAATTGGAGATATCTTTATCAGGCTCATTAAGATGATTGTCATTCCGATTGTAGTTTCCAGCCTTATTGTCGGCGTTGCCGGTGTAGGTGATATGAAAAAGCTGGGTAAACTCGGCGGAAAAACTATTCTTTATTTTGAGATCATTACAACGATTGCCATCGCTGTTGGGTTGTTGGTAGCAAATATCTTTAAGCCTGGTGCAGGCGTAGATATGAAACATTTGAGCAAAACAGATATCGGGAGTTATGTAGATACAGCTAAAACAGCTGGTGAACATGGATTTGCGGATACATTCGTTAATATCGTACCTCAAAACGTGTTTGAATCTCTCGTGCACGGTGATATGCTTGCTATTATTTTCTTCTCGGTAATGTTCGGACTTGGTGTGGCAGCCATTGGTGAAAAAGGTCAGCCGGTTCTGAGATTTTTCCAAGGTACAGCAGAAGCGATGTTTTACGTGACCAACCAGATCATGAAGTTTGCTCCATTCGGGGTTTTTGCACTGATTGGTGTTACGGTATCCAAGTTTGGCGTTACATCCTTGATCCCATTAAGCAAGCTTGTTATTCTTGTGTACTTGACTATGGCGTTCTTTGTTATAGTGGTACTCGGGCTCGTTGCAAAAATTGCGGGTGTTAATATCTTTAATATTTTCAGAATATTAAAAGATGAATTGATCCTTGCGTATTCAACATCCAGCTCAGAAACGGTTCTTCCGAAATTAATGGAGAAGATGGAGAAGATGGGCTGCCCGAAAGCCATCGCGAGCTTTGTTATCCCAACAGGGTATTCCTTTAACTTAGATGGTTCAACTCTTTATCAGGCTATCGCGGCATTGTTTATCGCTCAAATGTACGGGATCGACATGCCGATCTCCTCTCAGATCACACTGCTTCTCGTGCTGATGGTAACATCTAAAGGAATCGCAGGTGTTCCTGGAGTATCGTTCGTCGTCCTCCTTGCTACATTGGGAACAGTTGGCATCCCGGTAGAAGGTTTAGCGTTTATTGCTGGTATCGACCGTATCCTTGATATGGCAAGAACCGCTGTTAACGTAGTTGGTAACTCTCTCGCTGCGATCATCATGTCCAAGTGGGAAGGCCAATTTGATAATCAAAAAGCTGAAGCGTATATCAATGAAGTTAAACAAGCATCATAAAAAGAAGCTCCTGCAAAAGCAGGAGCTTCTTTTTTCATTTAATAAGGCTTATTGCTTAAAGTATCAATAAAAAACTGCTATAATTGAAATATACCATAAGAGAAACTTATTACTAGAGGGGGAGTGCTGTTGGAATCACTACAACAACAACAAACGGCTCATAAGAAAATTACAAAGACCAATCTTTTAAAAAGGGTAATTTTTATAACCCTGGGGGCATTGCTCGTAGCTACAGGCCTTGAAATTTTCCTCGTTCCCAATCAGATCATTGATGGGGGAATCGTCGGGATCTCCATTATTTTGTCTCATTTAACAAAGCTGAATCTTGGCTTGTTTCTTGTCGTGTTAAACATCCCATTCTTTTTCCTCGGTTACAAGCAAATCGGAAAAACCTTCGCCATTTCTACATTATTCGGTGTCATTATCATGTCTATTGGAACATCCTTTCTTCATCCTGTACCCGTTTTAACCGATGATCCTTTATTGGCTGCAGTATTCGGCGGTGTTATTTTAGGGGTGGGCGTCGGTATGGTCATCCGTTATGGAGGATCTCTTGATGGAACAGAAATTTTAGCCATTTTATTCAATACTAAAACACCTTTTTCTGTTGGTGAAGTAGTGATGTTCTTTAACATCTTCATTCTTGCAAGCGCAGGGTTTGTATTTGGATGGGACCGTGCTATGTATTCCTTGATCGCCTACTATATCGCTTTTAAGGTCATAGATGTTACCATTGATGGATTTGATCAGTCTAAATCTGTATGGATCATCAGTGACGAACATATGAGGATAGGCGAAGCCCTTCTTGCCAGACTTGGCCGTGGTGTAACTTATCTGAATGGGGAAGGCGCTTACTCCAGAGACGATAAAAAAGTTATTTTTACCGTAATCACCAGGCTGGAAGAAGCGAAACTGAAAAATATCGTCAATGATATTGATCCGACGGCCTTCTTAGCGGTTGGAAATATTCATGATGTAAAGGGCGGCAGATTCAAAAAGAAAAATATTCACTGATACTGTTGTCCAAGGATTGGAATAGGGTATCATTTAAACATGATATATGATTAGACAGGGTTGTGAAAATAGTGCTTGGAGTAAAACAGGATAAAACCAAAAGAGGATTTTTTTTAACCTCAGTTCAGATCATCGTTCTTTTTTATCTTATTACTGTCATCATTGCGACAGGTGTATTAAGTTTGCCTGCATTTCACAATCCTGGCGTCTCGGTGACGTTTGTTGATGCTCTGTTTACGGCGGTCAGTGCGGTGAGTGTCACCGGCCTTTCGGTTGTAACCATACATGAGACCTTCAACTCTGGCGGTGTCATTGCCTTGGCGATGATCGTACAAATCGGCGGTGTCGGCGTGATGACGATGGGAACAGCGGTGTGGATATTGCTTGGAAAGAAAATCGGGATGAGAGAGCGGCAATTAATCATGACCGATCAAAACCAGTCCACACTGTCCGGACTTGTAAATCTCATGCGACAAATCCTTGGCTTAATTATGATTATTGAGTTCGTTGGTATGGTTCTTTTTACTTTTCTGTTTTTAAAGTACTATCCATCCTGGAAAGAAGCGTTATACCATGGTTTCTTTTCATCGATTACCGCAACGACCAATGCGGGCTTTGATCTTACGGGCCAGTCCTTAATTCCATTTAAGGATGATTATTTCATTCAGCTGCTGACCATGATTTTAATTACAGCTGGTGCTATAGGCTTTCCAGTGCTGATCGAAGTAAAGAATTTTATAGCTGAACGGAAATACAAGGAACGCTATAACTTTACGCTGTTTACTAAAATTACGACGATTACTTTTTTTATCCTTGTCGTAATGGGGACGGTGGGTATCTATGTGTTTGAAGCAGGACATTTTCTTGCCGATAAGACATGGCATGAAACGTTATTCTATTCTCTGTTCCAGTCGGTGACAACGAGGAGCGGCGGGCTCTCGACAATGGATATGAATCATTTTTCAACACCCACGAATCTATTTCTGAGCGCAATGATGTTTATCGGCGCTTCGCCGAGCAGTGTAGGGGGCGGGGTCAGGACAACTACCGTTGCCGTAGCTTTTCTTGCTATATGGTTCTATGCAAAAGGCCGGAATTCAATAAAAGTTTTTGGCCGAGAAGTGATGACGGAAGACGTTCAGAAGTCTTTTATCGTTTTAATTGTGGCATTTCTGATTTGCAGTGCGGCCTCACTGCTTTTGGCAGTAACCGATCCTCTGCCTATCGAAAAAATTGTGTTTGAAGTATGTTCGGCATTTGGGACGACAGGTCTAAGTTTAGGAATTACACCTGACTTGAGTACGGGTGGAAAGATAATCCTTATGGTGCTCATGTTTATCGGAAGGATCGGCGTTCTTTCCTTCCTATTCATTATCCGCGGAAAGACGGTTGTGGAGCATTTTCATTACCCAAAAGAAAAAATAATCATCGGTCAGTAAAAATCAAATAGAAAAGAGGAAGACTAATAAGAGTCCTCCTCTTTTTATTTTTTTAAGTTAATGAATAACTTTGTAGAAGAGCCACCATGCCAGTGCAATCCATATTATGATGACTAACACTCCGGAAATCCAATAGGAAGGCTTGCCGGTATGATCAAAGTTGGCTGCTTTTTCTTGGCTATCCATAAGGACCTCAGCTGGAAGCAGCCGGATTGCAAACCATATTCCAATTGGAAGAAGAATTAAATCATCCAGGTAACCGACTACAGGAATAAAGTCAGGTATTAGATCTATGGGACTGAAAGCATAAGCAATGACAATAAGCATCACTATGCGAGCCGGCAAAGGAGTCTTTGGATTCCGATAGGCAAAATACAATACAGCGATATTCTTTTTGAATGATTTCGCAATTTGTTTCCATTTAACAATGAATAATTTCAATTCTTTCACCTTCTTTTTGAAAGATGGGAATATCAAAAGTTTTTCATAATTGAAACATCTGTTGCGATTATTGTTGCAACAATTGTTATTTATGTTATTATGGCAACATGCTATCTAAATAATATAAGGTGTGAACCCTATGGAAGAAAACAGGACATGGTATTTGTTTTCATATAAAGTTCCTGCAGAGCCTTCTACCCTGAGAGTAAGGATCTGGAGGAATCTAAAAGCACTTGGTGTGCTGTATATCCAGCAGTCAGTATGTCTGGTGCCCAAAACACCCGATATTGAAAATAAGCTGGCTAGATTAAGAACGTTGATTGGTGAGCACCACGGAGAGTCTTTTATGGTTGAAATCGTACAGTTCTCTCATTACTCACAGCAAGAACTCATCCAATTGTTTAATGCGCAGAGAGCTATGGAGTATGAGGAACTGCTTGAAAGCTGCAGCCGCTTCTTGCAAAGTATCAAAGACGAAATCCAAACAGGCCAGGATCAATTTGGCGACATCGAAGAAAATGAAATGGAACTCATGCGCTTGAAAAGGTGGTACAGAAAGATCATGAAGAGAGATTATTTCAAACATGAGCTTTCCCTCCATTCTAAAGAATGCCTGAAGAGATGTGAAGAAAAGCTGTATTCTTTTTCAGAAGCAGTCTATGAGCTTGAGGGAGCTTATCACGGGGAATGATGATTGTATTAATTGTTTCTCTCTTATTGCTGCTTTTCCTGTGTTATGGCATCTTGCCAACTGTTTTGATCAGGACGTTCTCGTTTCGTATTATGAAGTACGGAGATAAGAATTTCAGGATTGCACTGACTTTTGATGATGGACCGCACCCCGTCTACACTGAGAAGCTGCTTGATCTTCTGCGGTCATACCATGCATCAGCCGCTTTTTTTGTCGTAGGAGAGCGGGCACAAAGGTATCCTCATCTGGTAGAGCGAATGAGTAAAGAAGGACATGCTGTTGGAATTCACCATCAGACCCATTCAAACAGCTGGTTTTTACTTCCGCATCGCCTGCGTGAAGAAATATCAGGCTGTGCTCAATCGATAAAAAAAATTACAGGGAATGCCCCGATGTATTATCGCCCGCCCTGGGGCCGTTTTAATCTTTTTTCACTTTCTGCTTCAAGGGCGTATAAGACCATTATGTGGTCATCGATTAATGAAGACTGGAAAGCAGCACAGGGAAAAGAAAAATTGGCAGAACGGCTGAAAAAAGATCTTGGCGGGGGACGGATCTATCTGCTTCATGATAGCGGAGACAATCCGGGAGCGGATAATGAGGCACCGGCGGTTATGCTTGAAGCTCTGCGTGAATTTCTGGAGTTTGCGCAGCAAAAGGGGTACCGGTTTGTGTCACTTGAAGAACTTAAGAAAAACAATGAACGAGGTTAATATGAGTCTAGACAGCGTCATATCTTATTTGCAAAGTTACGGGCATTGGATTATTCTTATCGTTTTGTTTTGTGGAATCGTAGGTATTCCTGCCCCTGAAGAATCGTTTATGTTTCTGATTGGAGTCCTCGTCGCAAAAGGCCATTTTGCATTTGGGACCAGTCTTCTTTATGCTTTTTTCGGAACGTTTGCAGGGATGCTCGTTTCCTACTGGATCGGCAGAAAGCTCGGTCTGCCTTTTATTGAACGGTACGGAAAATATATAAAAATAACACCGGATCGATGGAAAGTGGTCGAGGGACGGTTTCATCGGCATGCGCAGACGACTGTTTTATTTGGTTTCTATCTGCCTGGACTACGCCAGCTTGCTCCTTATATTGCGGGAATCAGCCGATACTCCTTTTATCGTTACGTCCTGCTTTCGCTCATTGGGAGTGCATTATGGACAACGACCTTTGTCAGCATAGGCTATTTTTTTGGTGATCAGATTAAATTGAAGTACCTGCCATGGATTGCTGCAGCGGCTTTGCTCTTATTTTTGTTAACAGTATTTAGAAAGAGATTTGCAAACAGGATTTAGAAGGTTTGTAGGGGAGGGTTTTTTATGAAAAAAATATTATTTTTGCCTTTGTTCCAAATGCCTTCTGGTCACCATCAAGTTGCTGATGCTTTAATGTCATCCATACAGCAGAGCAGCGATGAGCATGTTATCTGCAAGAAAATTGACTTTTTGAGCTATTGGAATAAACCGCTTGAGAAAGTGATTTCAACGACCTATTTAAAATGGATTCATACCATGCCTAAAACGTATGACTGGATCTATCATCACGTGATGTACACTCCGGCTAAGAAAAGGGGTGCTATGCCCCATCAATTGCTCCTTTTTGAACACAAGATGCTGCGCATGCTTCGGGAAGAGAAACCGAACGTGATCGTATGCACACACTGTTTCCCATCAGCAATTATTAGCCGCCTGAAGAAAAGGGGATTGATCCAGGTTCCGGTCGTTAACGTGTATACAGATTTCTTTATTAATGATATCTGGGGAAAAAAAGGGATCGATTATCATTTGGTCAGCGATTCTTCCATGAAAAAAGAACTTGTCGCCCGACACCAGATTGAAAGGGATCAGATCATTATTACAGGTATACCTGTTAATGAGGATATTAGGGCTTATTTCTCTGGGCGTCCGGTCCTGAAGAAGCACATCCTGATTTCAGGCGGAAGCATAGGGCTCGGCAAGATCAAAGGATTTCTTAAACAGATCAAGGAGGACTCCAATTACCGGTATACGGTTCTCTGCGGAAAAAATCAGAGACTATATAAAGAACTGTCTTCGTGGAATCATCCTAACATCCGGCCGAGGGGATATATTTCCACCCGGACAGAGATGAACCATCTGTACGAACAGGTTGATGCGATTGTGACAAAGCCGGGCGGTATTACCATCAGTGAGGCTTTGAAGAAACGACTGCCTATTTTTGTTCATTCCGCATTGCCGGGACAGGAACAGATCAACCTGAAAAAGCTGATAAGTGAAAACTTAATCATTCAGCTCAACGAGGAAAAACCATTCGAAGAGCAGATCGCTTCTGTATTAGAAAATGAGCCTGAAGTAAAGGGCATCCTGCGCAAAATGAGCTATTTTGAGAACCATAAAGAAAAAAGCGCATATGAAGTGGTTTTAAATTTGCTAAATGAGAACACGATGCTGCAGATGCAGCCCGTTTAATAGACTGAAGTAACCGGGGGAAAAACCGAAATGCTTAGAATAATGGCTGTTACAAAAGATCACGAAGTTTTGCTGCAACCGTCCGTTGAATCATTATCAGACGATCAAATTGCATGGTACTGGGTAGATTTCACTCATCCTGATGAAGAGGAAATCAAGCTTCTCAGTACTTTTTTTCACTTCCATCCCCTGGCGATCGAGGACTGTCTCCATTTCCTTCAGCGTCCTAAACTGGAGTATTATCAAGGCTATAGTTTTTTTGTTATGCATGCTTTAGATTCCCATTCTCTTTCAGCAAAAGAAGTGGACCTTTTTATTGGAGAAAATTTTATCGTTTCTTTTCATTTCGATGAATTGAAAGAGCTGGATTCCACCTGGAACTATTTTCAGTCGGTTCGTGATTATTCTGCCGTCAGCCCGATTGAAGTTGGACATAAAATTATGGATAAGATCGTTGATACGTACTTTCCAATCGTTCAAAATATCGAGGATCATCTGCTTGATATTGAGAACAACTATGAGAGAGGGAACAAACACTCTTTAATCCAGCAGACATTTGATGTACGAGGTGATTTGCTGAAAGTGCGGAGATCTATTTTTCCTATGCGCGATCTCATGTACCGCATCTTGGAATCTAAACGGTTTATGATCTCTGAGCATAAAAAAGCCTACTTTCATGATATTTATGACCACCTCATAAAATTAAGCGAGATGATTGATTCCAATCGGGAAATGACCTCGGATATCCGTGATAATTATATATCACTTAATTCCTATAAAATGAATAACATTATGAAAACACTGACAGTCATCACAACCATTTTCATGCCGTTGACGTTTATTGCGGGAATTTACGGTATGAACTTTCGGTATATGCCCGAGCTTAACTGGCATAATGGGTACTTTATCATCCTTGGATGCATGACTGCTTTAGGCTTAAGCATGTATTTTTGGTTTAGAAAAAAGGGATGGTTTGATCAGGAATAGATCAATCGATGAATTTTTTACTGAAAAGAGTGAAATGCTTCAACGAAACGGGTAGAGGAGATAAAGAACAGGCTCGGACAACAGGTGAGGAGTCTAGCAGCCTGCTGGAAGGATGGCGGGAACGATGGATTACGGCTTCTTGATTCATTTTTTCCAGGAGCATGGCTATCTTGGTGTATTTGTTCTATCCTGGATTGGTTTTTTCGGTTTGCCGGTTCCTAATGAGGTGATCATTATGAGCAGCGGGATGCTTTCCTCAAAGGCCCTGCTTGATCCAACGCTCTCTTTTTTTATGACATATCTTGGCGTCATTTCCGTATTGACACTAAGTTATGCATTGGGAAAATACGGAGGAACGGCTGTTCTTTGTGTATTGTCCCGGAACGGCAGGTTAAAAAAAGGTATTCAAAAGGGTTCGTCTATGCTCTATCGGTGGGGAGATAAAATTCTCATCTTCAGTTTTTTCGTGCCGGGGTTAAGGCTGCTTATGCCTTTTGTGGTAGGCAGTAACCGGCTTTCTTTTTACCGGTTTGCCGCTCTTACCTATCCTGGGGGTTTCCTTTGGGTAGTCGTTTACTTTACGATCGGGTCTCAGTACGGAAAGCACATCTTTCAACTGAACCGGTATCTTCAAGGCTTTCAGTGGGCTGTGCCTTTTGTGTGTGCTGCCATTCTCATATTTGGTACATTGGGTTATGCGATAGGCTCTAAAAATGGGCTTCGCGCTGCACAAAAGCATACAAAATGATGGCAATATCGTGACAATCCAGCTCCTCTTCTTTTTATGTTATATAATGGAAATAGAAGAGGTGATATAATTGATTCTCTCTAAAAACAAAAACCCTTTTTGTTTTTTCACGTTAAGCATCCTCATTATCCTCTGCCATTTTTCTTTATACCGGCTTGAGTTTATGGTTCCTTTGCCAAAAAACATCGCGCTTGCCACTCTCTTTGATTTTATGATCGTGATTCCTCTGCTTTCCTACGTGTTCATTATCCGTAAACGGTACTCTATAAAATATGTGCCCCTTGTTGTGATCGCCGGCTGCTGGCTGGCAAAAATGATTGTTCCAGCCCAAAAACTTCCTCAAACGAATGGCTTCTCTTATTTGTTATTCAGTATTGAAGGTATTTTAATCATCTATGAGCTCTGCATCCTTTTTTATACGGCAATCACACTGATAAAAGCTGTTTCAGCGGTACGTGGGGGAGAACCAATCTCAGCTTATTTTAATAACAGGATGAGGCAGACTTTATCTCTACGTATGACCATGACGAGGACGATGGAGTGTATCCTCACGGAGATGACTGTCCTTTATTATGCTTTTTTCTCATGGAAGAAGAAAGAAAAGCGTTTACGCGGCCAAATCTTTACCTATCATAAAAAAACAGCCGCAATCGCTTTTCGTTTTATGCTTATCCATGCTTTGTTGACTGAGTCCATTGGTTTCCATTACTTGCTTATGCAATGGAATGGACTGGCAGCGTGGGCCTTTTTGCTTCTCAATGTGTATACGATCCTGTTTTTTCTTGGAGATATCCAGGCGATCAGGTACTGTCCTTTTGTTCTTAACGAAAAGGAATTGGTCCTACAGTCTGGCCTTGCAAAATCATTAACAATAGCTGTTTCTAACATTCAAAGCATAGAGCGGTACACTGGACCTGAAACATTAACTAAAGTTGAGGAAAAGCGGACATTTGATGCTGTATTGCAGGAGTTCGCCAAGGAAAAGCCGGCTTTTGAGATTAAGCTGATCAAACCTGAAACCGTTAGAATGGTATTCGGGTTCACAAAACAAGTGGATACCGTCCATCTGAGTGTGGATGACGGTCAGATTTTCTTTGAAGTGCTGAGAGGACTAGTAGAGAATCAACATGAAAGTAGATAGGTGAAAGCCCACCCTGAATGACAGGGTGGGCTGCTTGTTTTAAACCATTGTTTTTTTTGTCTGAAGCCGGCGTTTTGCCGGTTTCGCTTTTGCTTTTTTTATATAGGAATGCTTAATCTCATTGCATAAGGCGATTCCCAAAACTCCAAGTACACTGCATAAAAAGGACATTTGAGTGAAACCTCCTTTAGTCATAATGTAATATCCCACGCTAACTTGCTTTTTAAACATCCATTCTATGAAAATTCATTACTATATTCGAAATGAGGGCAGACTTTATGTCATGCTGGTGCTGAACGGTTGTTTCATGGATAATAAAGAAACGAGTGATATGGAAGGGGACAAGCATGAAGGCTGCAATTTTGTTTATACTCGCGGGACTGGCTGAAATCGGGGGCGGATACCTGGTCTGGCTTACAATCAAAGAGAACAGGCCGATTGGATATGCGATTGCCGGGAGTCTAATTCTTATACTATATGGCATTATTCCTACACTTCAGAATTTCCCGAGTTTTGGAAGAGTGTATGCTGCCTATGGCGGTGTGTTTATCGTTTTATCTGTTCTCTGGGGATGGCTTGTGGATAGGAAAGTGCCAGACATCTACGATTGGATCGGAGCACTGGTTTGCATCGCCGGAGTCTCGATTATTCTTTGGGCACCAAGAAGTTAATTTCGTTTACATAAAAAAAGCAGCCTAAACGTTAGGCTGCTTTTAGTTATCCTCTCCGGGTTTGTAGGAGTAGGGACCTTTATCCTCGTTGTGCGGATTGTTGGTATCGATATGAAGCGTTCCTGAATCTGTAATGGTAGCTAAAATAATATCTTGTACTTCCGCTCCTTTTTGCTTTACTCTCTTTAACAGCCAGTCTCTCTCCAGTTTAAGGTACTTTAGATTATGATCGATGATCTGGCCATCCATGATGACAGGAATCGGGATGAATTCCTTTTTCACTTTTACTTTTAAATCTCCAGGCTGTACAGGCCTGTAATTGGCTTTGGGGATGACGCTGATCTGTCCATTGTCTTCCATCGCGGCCAGCGCAATATTCCGGGTATCCGTGTAGCCCAGTACTCTTAATTGTGCAAGAAGTTCATCAACCGGGAGACGTACTTTTCTCAGGCCTTTCCGGTCAATGTCCCCGTTGCGGATAAGGACAGTCGGGCTCTCATAAAGAATCCACCGTAATTTATTATTCATAGAAATCCACATAAAAATTTTATAAAACACCACAATCATAAACGTATACAAAAGAGCTTTCCAAACACTGTCCTTTTGAAGCGGCTGACTGATCACATTGCCAATAATCAAGATAAAAAGCATATCAAAACTGTGCATTTGAGATACAGCCTTTTTACCCGTAAATCTTAAAAACAAATAGCCAAACAGAAATATCATGAATGCTCGATAAAAAAATTCCATAAGTGTCTCCTCTTTTAAGCGTATAAATATTATGGACAGAAAAGACAAATATTCATACTTGGCCACATAAGTTTTTGTCCTTTCCTCATGAAATCAATTTTTCCATCATAAATTGAAGAAAGAGATGATAGAGGAGGGAACAATCTTGACCTGGGATCAGCAAAATAAAGAACTTGGAATGGCAATTTCGGAAATTACTGAAATTGCTTCTGGTTTTGGCCTTGATTTCTATCCGATGCGCTATGAAATCTGCCCTGCGGATATTATTTATACATTCGGTGCGTATGGTATGCCGACAAGGTTCTCTCATTGGAGTTTCGGAAAACAATTTCACAAAATGAAGCTGCAATATGATTTGGGATTAAGCAAAATCTATGAGCTCGTGATCAACTCTGACCCATGCTATGCATTCTTACTGGATACGAACTCTTTGATCCAGAACAAGCTGATTATCGCCCATGTTCTTGCTCATTGTGATTTCTTTAAAAACAATGTCCGCTTCTCCAACACGAGAAGGGATATGGTAGAAAGCATGACGGCCACAGCAGAAAGAGTCTCTCACTATGAACTGGTTCATGGAAAACGGGAGGTCGAGGAATTCCTGGATGCCGTACTCGCCATACAAGAACACATTGATCCGTCCATTATGCGAAATCGGCTGAATTATAACCTTGAAGATGAAGAAGAAGAGGAAATTGTAAAAAGAGAAACGCCTTACGATGATCTCTGGAACATTGATAAACCAAAAACCAGTAAAGAAAAGACATCCAATATAAAAAAGAAGCTTTTTCCGCCTCAGCCAGAAAAAGATATCCTGCTGTTTATTGAAGAATACAGCAGAGAGCTGGAAGACTGGCAACGAGACATTCTCTCAATGATGAGGGAAGAAATGCTCTACTTCTGGCCTCAGCTGGAGACGAAAATCATGAACGAGGGCTGGGCAAGCTACTGGCACGCTAAAATCCTGCAGGAGATGGACCTGACCTCTCATGAGACCATTGAGTTTGCCAAATTAAATGCAGGTGTCGTTCAGCCTTCCAGAACATCGATCAACCCTTACTACTTAGGTCTTCAGGTCTTCAAGGATATTGAGGAAAGATATAATGATCCCGACGAAGAACTGATTAGACAAGGCGTGAAACCGGGATCAGGCCGCGAGAAGATGTTTGAAGTCCGTGAACTGGAATCCGATATGTCCTTCATCCGCAACTACTTGACGAAGGATCTGTGTCAGCGTGAAGACATGTACCTTTTCCAAAAGCAGGGGAGGGACTACAAGGTCGTGGATAAAGAATGGGAAGGCGTGCGCGATCAACTAGTCGGCATGCGCGTCAACGGCGGCTTTCCTTATATTACGGTAAACGATGGTGATTACCTGAAAAATGGCGAGCTGTACTTGAAGCACTGGTTCGAAGGAATCGAGCTCGATGTGAAATACCTGGAGAAAGTACTGCCTTATGTGAACCAGCTGTGGGGCAGACCCGTGCATATGGAGACAAAAATTGAAGAGAAGCCTGTTTTGTTTACTTATGACGGGAAGAGTGTGCATCGGAAATATCTATAAAAAAAATGGGCTGCCAGGGAGATGGCAGTCTATTTTTGTATGGCATAAATAAGTTTTTTAAGTTATGTGATTAAAAAATAGAAAACAAATATACTTTTGGTAAAATTAGTATACAAAGAAAAACATAATTTCGCTCTTATTTTAAACCAGAAGGAGATTTTATTATGAAAAGGATGATCTAACAGTTTCTTTAATAAAATCATACACTTTATTAGGTAGTGATAACAGTTATTATGAAAGTGAAACCCCAGGACTTTTCGGTGGACACCGAAAGAATAAAATATATGGGGAATTGGACTGTCCATCAGCATTAAATGCAATTGCTAAAGGTGGTTATATTAAGAATCGAGTCTTTTTTGCTACTGAAGATATAGCTGTAGCTGCTGGTTATCGTCCATGTGGAAACTGCCTTCATGAAAAATATGTTAAATGGAAAGAAACTAAAAAAAATTAGATTTAAGCATAAAATTAAACATTATAAGCAAAACTGGGGTTTTAAACCCTTTCCCTTGACATTATACCTATAGGGGTATATTATGAAGCGGTAGAACAAACCGTAAAGGTGTCTGGAAAGAGGTGAAGCTAATGGAATACGATAACAGTGTGAAAAACCGGCTGAAGCGAATTGAGGGACAGATTAAAGGCGTCCTTTCAATGATGGAGCAAGGAAAAGATTGCCGGGAGATCGTAACCCAACTGTCAGCAGCCAGGAATGCGATGGACCGGACAATGGGTGTGATCGTCAGCCAAAACCTTGAAAAATGTGTGCGAGAAAACGTTGAAAAAGGTGCTTCTACAGAACATCTGGTGAAGGAAGCTGTAGAATTATTAATTAAAAGCAGATAAAAGTTCTTCAAACTCTAGCTTTCTAGGGTTGACGGACTTTTTATTTCAAATATAATATACCCGTACGCGTATAGGTAATTTTTTTTACACGATTTTATACCCCTACGGGTATAATGGAAAGGGAGAAATAAGGAGGAAAAACTATGAGTGAACAAAAGAAAAAAACGACGATTGTTTTATTCAGCGGAGATTATGATAAGGCAATGGCAGCTTATATCATTGCAAATGGAGCCGCGGCTTACGATCATGAAGTAACCATATTCCATACATTCTGGGGATTAAATGCGTTAAGAAAAGAAGAGCATCCTGCGCTAAAGAAAGGTTTTCTTGAAAAAATGTTCGCCAAGCTGATGCCAAAGAGTGCAGACAAAATGGGATTATCCAAAATGAACTTCGCGGGAATGGGGCCCAAGATGATCAAACATGTCATCAAAAAACACAATGCAATGACATTGCCTCAATTGATTGAAATGGCCAAAGAACAAGACGTTAACCTGATTGCATGTACGATGACGATGGATTTATTGGGTCTGCAGCAAGAAGAACTGATGGATGATATTGATTATGCGGGTGTAGCTGCCTATTTAGGTGAAGCATCTGAAGGCAACGTAAATCTGTTTATTTAACATGATAAGGGGCAAAGCTTATAAACTGCTCGAGAGCCATGGATTTCAAGTGGTGAATATGGCTGGCGGTATGCTGGCATGGGAAGGTCCAACAGAGTAAAAAAATTTCGGGAATTAATATACCCCTATAGGTATATATGGAGGGATAATGATGGTTAAAGCAAACGTAACACTCGATGCGAAAGGAATGGCATGTCCGATGCCAATTGTAAAAACGAAAAAAGCAATAAGTTCTCTAGAGGCTGGAGAGGTCATTGAGGTCCTGGCCACCGACAAAGGCTCAAAAGCTGACATGAAGGCTTGGGCAACCAGCACTGGTCATCAGTATTTGGGCACGATTGACGAAAACGGGGTACTGAAACACTACATCCGTAAAGCCAGCGGTGAGGAAGCTGAGGAGAAACGCTATCCTCATGTTATTACAAACGAGGATCTTTCAAAGCTGTTGGATGAAAAGAAAAACATCATGGTTCTCGATGTCCGAGAAACAGCCGAATATGCATTTGGCCATATTCCAAAAGCTATTTCCATTCCACTTGGCGATTTAAACGATCGTTTAAATGAATTAAAACAGGATGCTGAAATTTATGTGGTGTGCAGAACCGGAAACAGAAGTGACCTTGCTGCACAGCAGCTAACGGCAGCAGGTTTTAACATCGTTACCAATGTCGTTCCGGGAATGAGCAATTGGGAAGGACCTGTTGAAAAATCAGTTGAAGCCAAGTTTTTGGAGGGATAAGAAATGACTGTAAAAGAGATGACGGCAAAGCAATTGGCAAGAAGAGTGATTGAGCAATCAGAGTTGTTTATTCTTGATGTACGAAATGAAGATGCGTTTGCCGACTGGAAGATTGAGGGGAAGAATATTGAACATTTGAGCGTACCCTATTTTGGCCTTTTGGATGGGGTAGAAGGTATTTTAGATCAAATTCCAGCTGATAAAGAAACCTTGGTTGTTTGTGCCAAAGAGGGCTCATCCGTTATGGTAGCAGAAATGTTATCAGAGGAAGGCCGTTCTGTGTCATACCTAAAAGGTGGCATGAAAGCATGGAGTGAATATTTGGAGCCGGTGAGAATTGGTGATCTTAAAGACGGCGGGGCGATCTATCAATTCGTGCGCCTGGGAAAAGGCTGCTTATCCTATCTGGTTGAATCAGATGGTGAGGCATTGATCGTAGATGCAGCCCGAATGGTTGGACCGTATGAAACGTTCGCTGAAGAAAAGGGCCTAAAGATTAAGTATTTGGCAGATACTCATCTTCATGCCGATCACATTTCTGGCGGCAGAATGCTTGCGGAAAAAGCGGGGGGAACCTATTGTTTTCCTCCTAAAGATGCTGAGGAAGTGACATTTCAATTTCAACCGCTGGAGGAAGGGAAGGGTCTTACGGTAGGCCGTACTACGGTTTCTGTAAATCCTATCTATTCACCGGGGCATACGATTGGGAGTACAACTCTTCTTGTGGATGATCAATATTTGTTAACCGGGGATATTCTGTTCGTTGAATCCATCGGCCGACCGGATCTTGCAGGTAAGGCAGAAGATTGGGTTGGAGATTTAAGAAACACACTTTATGCTACCTACAAAGAACTCGATGGAAAGTTGATTGTATTGCCTGCACATTTTTCTAACGTATCTGAACTTGGTGAACAGGGGCAGGTAAACGCTCATTTAAGCGACTTGTTCAAAAACAATGCTGGACTTCATCTTGATGAAGAAGAGTTTAGAAAAGCAGTAACCGAAAACCTGCCTCCTCAGCCTAATTCTTATCAGGAAATTCGTGAAACCAACATGGGGAAATTGAACCCTGATCAAGAAAAACAGCAAGAGATGGAGATTGGCCCCAACCGCTGTGCGATTCACGGTTAATAAAAAAGGAGGAATAAAACGATGAAAGCAGATAAATTTTTAGATGCAAAAGGACTGGCATGCCCGATGCCGATCGTTAGAACGAAAAAAGCGATGGATGAATTGGAATCCGGTCAGGTGCTTGAAATCCATGCTACAGATAAAGGTTCGAAAAGCGATCTCTCCGCATGGGTAAAAGCAGGTGGCCATGAATTTTTGGAGCAAACGGAAGAAAACGGAGTTTTTACGTTTTTTGTCAAAAAGAAATAAAAGAGGAGATCGGGGGTGTAAAGAATGGACGCAGGCTATCTCATTACGATCTTCATTATCGGCTTTATCGGCTCTTTTATTTCTGGAATGCTGGGTATAGGCGGAGCAATTATTAATTATCCCATCCTATTATATATTCCCCCTTTATTGGGTTTCGCAGGATTTACAGCACATAATGTATCAGGCATCGTTGCCGTACAAGTGTTTTTCTCAACACTTGCTGGAATTCTGGCCTATCGCAAGGGTGGATTTATCAATGGAAAGCTGCTGATGATCATGGGGACGAGTTCCCTTGCAGGCAGTTTTATTGGGGGGTATGGTTCACACCTGCTGCCTGAGAGCGGCATTAACATTATTTATGGATTGATGGCCGTTACAGCAGCCATCATGATGATGCTCCCGAAAAAAGAAAAAGAGAATGCTTCAGGAGCAGATGTATGTTTCAACGAAAAACTTGCAGGAATTTTAGCCTTTATTACCGGGGTTTTTGCAGGTATAGTAGGTGCAGGAGGAGCTTTTATCCTAGTTCCTATTATGCTTGTCGTTTTAAAAATTCCAATCCGGATGACAATTGCAACCAGCTTGGGAATTACATTTCTATCGTCCATCGGATCAGTCATTGGAAAAATGGCAACTGGGCAGATTCTGTACCATCCGGCCGTCATCATGCTGATCGTCAGTTTAATTGCTGCTCCGTTTGGAGTTAAAGCAGGAAAGAAAATGAATTCAAATGTCCTGCAGGTTATTCTTGCAGTATTGATCATCGCAACAGCATTAAAAATATGGATCGATATTTTAATGACATGATAGAAAGCCGCCTTTTATAAAAGGGCGGTTTTTTTGTTCAATACTTTTTAATACCTACTTACTTTTTACGCGTTGGTAGTATATAATACATAGGAACATTCCTTTAAGTGGAATAGTCAGTCTGTCAGCTTTGCAAACTAAGAAAACAGAATGATAAAATTAAAAGCAAACATCTGTTTCATAAAAAAGGGGATTAAACATAATGGAACAAGCGAAACTTGACTCTAAAGTTCTTTCCATACTTGAAGATAAAATTCAGCTGATTAAAACACCTGAAGGGGGCGGTATCTATTTGGTCGGACCGATTCGCCTGCCTGTGAACCTCTACGGGGAAACAGTCGTCTTTCAGTGGTATTGCTGGCTTCAAAGAAATGAAATTACGGATGATTACGAAAAAATTATTGAAAAATTGTCTTCTGACAACCTGGCCGAATACCAGCAGTCAAGCGTATTGGTGTACGGAGACTTTGAATACAATGAAGAGGCCTTAATTCGTATGCATTCCATTTGCCATACAGGAGATATTTTCGGAAGCAAACGCTGTGACTGCGGATTTCAATTAAAGCAATCCATGCAGATGATTAAGGAACATGGAACTGGCGCTCTCTTTTACCTTGCCAATCACGAAGGAAGAGGCATCGGTTTATTCTCAAAAGCGATGGCTTACGTTCTTCAGGAAAATGGCTACGATACAGTAGAAGCAAACCTGAACTTAGGATTCGTCGATGATTCAAGGAACTATGAGGACGCTATACATGTATTAAAAGCGCTGCGTAAAAAACCCGTCACATTAATTACAAATAACCCTAAAAAGCTGGCGGCCTTAAAAAATTCAGGCATGCATCTGTCAGGTCGGACACCATTATGGGGAGACGTTTCAGAGTTTAATGAGACTTACCTGAATACAAAGGTAGCCCGCTCCGGACACTTAAAAGAGGAAGAAGGCTGCCCAAATGGCTAATCATGAATTTTATATGAGACTGGCACTTGATAATGCACGTGCGATGAAGGGCCAAACGGATCCTAATCCCATGGTCGGGGCGGTCATTGTTAATGATAACCGAATCGTAGGAATCGGGTCACACTTAAAGCCGGGGGAACCACACGCTGAAATTCATGCGATCCGGATGGCGGGTGAGAAGACAGTAGGAGGAACGATTTATGTTACCCTTGAACCTTGCTCACATCACGGAAGAACAGGGCCATGTGCTGAAGCCATTGTGAAAGCCGGTCTTAAAAAGGTAGTGATCGCAAGCCTTGACCCTAATCCGCTCGTTTCAGGCAGAGGCGTCGCCATTTTAAAAGAAGCGGGTATAGAGGTCATAACGGGTGTTCTTGAGCGTGAATCGCAAAACATGAATGAAGTATTCAACAAATTTATCGTCCAGAAGAGGCCGTTCGTAACGACTAAATCAGCGGTTACACTTGATGGCAAAATATCCACCTACACTTCAGACAGCAAGTGGATTACGTCGGAAGAAGCACGGACAGACGTTCATAACATCCGTAACGAGAACATGGCCATTCTTGTGGGTGTCAATACGGTGATCAAGGATGATCCTGAGCTAACAACAAGGATTCCAAACGGCCGAAATCCGATAAGGGTGATCCTCGATTCAACGTTAAGAATCCCGCTTGAATCAAAGGTTGTTCAGGACGGCAAAGCAGAATCGTGGATCTTTACTACCGAGCGCGCCAGTGAAGAGAAAATAAAAGAGCTTGAAAATGCAGGGGTCTCTGTTTTTGTAACAAAAAGCCCCGGCGATCAGGTAAGCCCTGTGGAAGTCGTTGACCTGCTGGGAGAACAGCTCGTTTCATCACTCATGATTGAAGGAGGAGGAGCTGTTATTGCGGCTTTTCTTCAGCATCAGCTCGTTGATAAAGTGGTAGTTTATATGGCACCCAAACTGGTTGGCGGAAGCCATGCGCCTACTTTTCTTGAAGGAACGGGGATCGAAAAGATGAGCGATGCGGTTGAACTGCGGGATTTGAGCGTCGAACAAACAGGCAATGATTTTAAATTCACCGGTTACCCGGTGTATCAGGGAAAGTAAGGAGAGTCACATGAAATTCGGTTTTGATATAGATGATACATTGATTAATTTAAGAGGATACGCGTTTTCCATTTACAATAAGAAATTAAATCAAAAGAATGCACTGGATGTTTTTGAGGAATTGAAAACAGTGGAGATTCATCATCCGTTTGGCCTCAGTGATCAGGAGGGCAAAGAGATGTGGAACAGCTCGCTCGAAGAAATATATTTTACATCCTGTCCTCCATATCCAAAGGCAGTAGAAACGCTGCAAGAGCTTCATCAGCAGGGCCATGAAATCTATTACATTACTGCCCGTCCTGGAGAACATGGCGAGCGTACAATGGAATGGATGATTCAGCAAGGCTTTCCAGTAGAGGAAGATAAGTTTTTCTGTGGGATGAAGGACCATGAAAAGGTAAAAATCATCGAAGAGTTAGGTTTGGATTATTATTTCGATGATAAACCAAGTGTCCTGGAGACACTGTCCAGCGATACACTGAAGGTCTTTGTGAGGGACCAGTCGTATAACAGGCATTACAAAGCCGAACGCCTTACAGACTGGGGAGAATTGAAAGGGATTCTAATGGAGAAGAACAGCAGATAAATCTGCTGTTCTTTTTTAATTTAAGGGCATGTTGCAGGGTGGCTGGTTTTCCGTAATCAAGCATTGGCTAGTAAATGTTGAGTTTTGGACAGGATTTTTAGAGTTTGGCCAGTAAATCAGTAAGCTCGGCCAGTAAATTCCATGTTCTGGCCAGTAACGGGATTGAAGGAGAGTTTGGTATGCAGTGTAGCCCGCAAAGCTTATGGAGCAACCCTTTTTTGGGGGAGTCGATAGATCATATTTGATCATGTATGAGAGGGTAAAAATGGATGCCGCCCGATTATTCTGTTCAGGCGCCAAATTATTCCCTCAAGGCGCCTGAATATTTGCTTCAGCCGCCAAATTATATACCCCAGGCGTCCGATTGCCCTATGACTCTAACCAAACACACTTCGAAACGCATTAAACTCCCTGAAACCCACACATTCAGGCCCAATAAGGAAAAAGAATAGCTTATTAGCGGATTTTTACTCGGCTGTCCTAAAAAAGTCGTCGTTTTATACGCTCTTTTGGGACACCCTTTTTTTTATTTTTTTTAGAAACATTGACAAAGACAGTGTATATACATATGATATAAGCAAATGTTGCGCGAGGGAAACAAATAAGAGTGGAGGAAAAATAAATGGATGGGACTAAATGTGGAATCTTGTTTGAAGGCAAAAAAGGCGACTTCATTCGCATCACCTCCATGGAGATCGAAGGTGTGATGAGAAGAAGGCTGCTGGATCTTGGTTTTGTGCCGGGAGCTGTTGTGGAAGTTATAAGGAAAAGTCCGCTGGGAGATCCCATTGCTTTTCGGGTGAGCCAGACGACGATTGCTTTAAGGAAAGAAGAGAGCACAAGAATACAGGGGGAGCTGATACAGCGTGACTGATACATTTCGTGTAGCCTTAGCCGGCAATCCGAACACTGGTAAAAGCACTTTATTTAACGCTTTAACAGGACTGAAGCAGCATACCGGAAACTGGGCAGGCAAGACGGTTTCGGTTGCTGAAGGTACCGTTAGGCATAAAGATAAGCAGTACAGGTTTATCGATCTGCCGGGCACGTATTCCATTTTTTCAAATTCAGCGGATGAAGAAGCAGCCAGAAATTATATCATTTTTGAAAAACCTGACATTACACTCGTTGTCGTTGATGCTACGTCTCTTGAACGGAACCTGAACCTCGCTCTTCAAATCCTGGAGATGACAAAGAATGTGGTCATCTGCATTAATCTGATCGATGAGGCAGATAAAAGAGGCATCACGATCAATGAACGTTTAATGGCGAGGCGCCTTGGGGTTCCCGTTATTAAACTATCCGCAAGAAACAGGGCTGGATTTCCTTTATTGCTTGATACGATTGATCGGATTGTATCTGGAAAGATCACGTGTGAACCTGCACAATTCAAATATGATGGTGAAATTGAAGCCGGGATTGCTTCTTTGGAGCCTTTCGTAAAAGAAGTTGTGGATGACCGTATTTCATCCCGATGGGTAGCATTACGTTTGCTGGACGGAGATGAATCCCTGCTGAACGAGCTGAATGAAAGATTAAAAGCGAAGGAGGAAACAGTATGCAATCTGAGCTAGCTGGCCATTCAGGTGATTTAAACCAGTTGTACCAAAGAGCAAAGGAGATGTCGTCACCTAACCTTCGCGACAAGATCGTACAAAATCTGTATCAGGAGAGCAAGCAGTTATGTGAAGATAGTGTTTCCTATGGAAAGACAAAACGTGATAAGCATACGGAGAAGCTTGATGCTATCTTCACGTCGCCGATCTGGGGTTTTCCCATCATGATCGTTATGCTGGGTATCGTGTTCTATCTAACGATTGCTGGAGCCAATATTCCATCTGACATGATTGCCAGTTTTTTTGGATGGCTGGAGAATTACATCACCTTACTTTTTCAGTTCATGAATGCTCCAGACTGGCTGCACGGACTGCTGGTTTTAGGATTGTACCGGGGAACGACCTGGGTGATCAGCGTGATGCTTCCTCCAATGGCGATCTTCTTCCCGACGTTTGCACTGTTGGAGAACTATGGATATCTCCCAAGAGTAGCGTTTAACATGGACCGAGTGTTTAAAAAAGTCGGGGCGCACGGAAAGCAGTCCTTAACGATGGCGATGGGATTTGGCTGTAATGCGGCCGCCATGCTGTCCTCAAGGATTATTGAGTCACCAAGAGAGCGGATGCTCGCGATCTTAACCAATAACTTTGTTCCGTGTAATGGAAGATGGGGAACGCTGATTGTCCTGGCTTCGCTGTTTATGGCGGCCGGCTATACAGGCGGCGCAAAGTCACTTGTGACGACAGCGGTCATTGTTGGAATCGTTCTTTTTGGAATTCTAGTGACCTTTCTGGTTTCGTGGGTTCTTTCCAAAACCGCTCTAAAAGGGGTTCCAACTCACTATACATTGGAGCTTCCGCCTTACCGTCGGCCTAAGTTCTGGGAAACAGTGATCCGTTCTTCACTTCAGCGCTCTTTATCCGTATTGATGAGAGCGGTGAAAGTGGCTGCACCCGCTGGAATCTTAACTTGGGTACTGGCCAACGTGAATGCAGGGGATCAGAGTATTTTAATGCATGTTGTCAATTTTTTAGATCCGTTCGGGCAAATGCTCGGACTTGATGGCTACATCCTAATGGCGTTTCTTGTAGGGCTGCCTGCAAATGAGATTGTCTTGCCGATTTTGATCATGGGCTATCTCTCTACAGGAGCCATGACAGAAGTTGATAATCTCGGTGATTTAAAACAGATTTTTGTTAGCCATGGCTGGACGTGGCTGACCGCGTTGAATATGATGCTCTTTTCTTTGCTTCATTTTCCATGCGGTACGACACTGGTTAACATTTATAAAGAAACAAAGAGTGCTAAATGGACCTTCCTGTCATTTATTATTCCTACAGCGATCGCTATTCTCGTTACGTTTGCAATTGCCCAAACGGCTAGATGGATAGGGTAGCAATAGAGGTCCTTGAACCCATCATAAAAGGCTAAAGACAGGCATAAGTATAAACTATGAAAAGCTTCTGTATAATCAGAAGCTTTTTTCTATATAGCGTGATTGGAAGATATGGAAAACAGGGAATTAAAATATAAACGATGAGCAGGGATATCGTAGAAAGGATTGTTTTATGAGTGAATACTGGGCTGAGAAGGCATTGGTCAAATTCGAATCTCAGTTTGATCAAAACAACTCATACAACATAAAAAACAACAGTCGGCTATCAGATAAATCAAAGGTATGGAAGTATATGGACTTTGCTAAGTTTGTCAGTATGCTATATCAAAAATCCTTGTTCTTTCCAAAACCTTCGCTGTTCGTGGATAATCATGAAGGCAGTTATTCGGCGCTGGATGTTAATAATATTTTGAATGATCCTTTATCCTATCTGACCATACCTGTGGATGAAAGACTATCGAAAGAAGAGAAGCGAAGCCAGCTTCACGAATACATCAAGCAGATGCATGATTATGTCGGAGTGAACTGCTGGCACTTGAACGAAGAGGAATCTGCGGCCATGTGGAATCTGTACTTGAAGTCCGATGAAGGCATCGCCATCTGCTCTACTGTGGAGAAATTATACAGCAGCATATCGGATAAGAGGTTTCATACGTATATAGGACAGGTTCAGTACATCAACTTCAATTCTGAAATGGCGAGCCTGAATCCCTATGAAACGCTCTTTTACAAACGCCGTTCCTTCAGTCATGAGAACGAGATCCGTCTGCTCGCATTTGATAATCCGAATAACCGCATTTTTGACCATAAAGACGGAGCATATGTACATTGTAATTTGAACACATTAATTGATGAAGTGTATGTATCGCCAACAAGCCCTGAATGGCTGAGGGAGGTGGTACAGTCCGTTCTGGAAAAATACAGGCTTCCGTTTAAATCTGTGATTAAATCGTCGTTATATGAAGGACCATTTTATTGAAATTTCAGCAGCGGCCGTCTAAGGCTGCTTTTTCTATATCCATCCTAAAAAGGTTGCACATAACAGGATGCATTGCCATAATATATATGAGCATATATTCATATATGAAAGGAGTTATTGCTATGGGACATTCTCATGATCACCAGCACCACCATCATCACGCCAGTGGAAATAAGGATGCATTAAAGTGGGCTTTCATTATCATTACTCTGTTTATGGTGGTTGAAGTCATCGGAGGAATAATGACCAACAGTCTGGCGCTGTTATCAGATGCAGGGCATATGCTGAGCGATTCAGCGGCACTTGGATTAAGTTTTTTAGCCATGACGTATGGTAAGAGGGCCTCTTCTCATTCTAAAACATTTGGTTACAAACGTTTTGAGATTTTAGCAGCTTTTATTAATGGAATTGCTCTGATCGCGATCGCTATCTATATCTTTTGGGAAGCGTATCATCGTATTTTACAGCCTGTCAGTATTGTCAGCTCTGGCATGCTGATTGTGTCAGTCATCGGTTTTGTTGTGAATATCATAGCTGCATTTATTCTGATGAGAGGCGATAAAGATGAAAACATAAATGTAAGAAGTGCTTTTCTGCATGTGCTTGGAGATCTGCTTGGATCTGTAGGTGCGATTATCGCAGCCCTCCTTATTATGTTCTTCGGTTGGGGATGGGCGGATCCGGCAGCAAGTGTTATAGTAGCTGTCCTTGTACTGATAAGTGGCTGGAGGGTAACGAAAGAATCCATCCACATCTTAATGGAAGGGACTCCAGCCAACGTCAATATAGATAAGGTTAAACAAACACTATTATCCATTCAGGAAGTAAAAGAGGTGAATGATCTGCATGTCTGGTCAATCACTTCAGATTTTCCGGCCTTCAGCTGCCACCTGGTTACGGATACCGGGATTGATCAGCAAGCGTTGTTAATACAAGCAAACAGCCTGCTGCATGATGAATACCATATTGAACACACGACGATACAGATTGATGCAGGCGGCCATCCTTGTAAAAAGGGGGATCACTGTAACTAATACGAAAGAGCTGAGCTCAGTTAACCTCATGGCTGTGAGCTCGGCTTTTTTAGAGATGCGGCAAGTTTTTGTAAAATCACATCCTCATTCGCTATAATAAATATTGACGTATCATTTTACATACAAAATTCACATCCCGAGGAGGAACTATGTTAGCAGATATTTGGCCGCCGATCTCTTTGTCCATCAGTATTGCGGCAACAGCCTGGCTCATCGTTATAATCATCGGGGTTATACTGGGTAAGACTATGGCAGGCAGGCGTTTTAAAGGAAAAGTGATCATTGAAACGATGCTGATGATGCCGCTCGTACTCCCTCCAACGGTTATTGGATTTTTACTTATTGTTGTGTTTGGAAAGAGGAGTCCGGCTGGACAGCTGATCGAAGCGGTGTTTCATCAACCGATCATTTTTACATGGTGGGCGGCTGTTCTTGCTTCAAGTGTGGTGGCTTTTCCTCTTATGTATCTATCGGCAAAAACAGGTTTTGAAGGTGTCAATCAAGAGATCGAGGATGCAGCCAGGGTAGATGGAGGCGGGAGATGGAAGGTGTTTCTTCTTATTTCTGTTCCTCTCTCTATGACATCCATTATTTCTGGAGCAATCTTAAGCTTTGCAAGGGCGCTTGGCGAGTTCGGAGCAACTTTAATGTTTGCCGGAAATATCCCGGGTCAGACTCAAACGATTCCGACCGCTATCTATCTTGCCATTGATTCAGGGAACATGAGGGAGGCTTGGCTTCTCGTCCTCGCAAGCATCAGTATTTCTTTTGTAATGCTGACAGCAGCCTATCGGATAAAAGGTTAAGCAGCAGGTAATGGCCCAGCCGTTGCCTGCTTTTTTGTGCAAAAATGAAACCTTAGAGAGTGTTGTCCGTATATAACGGTAAACATTCATTTCAACAGGAAGGTTGATTGTGATTAAAATGATTTTTTCAAAGATTGGTAAAGGCGGGGCCGCTGTGGATCTGCAGCTTACAGGCTCAACTTATGTGCTTGGAGGGATATTAGAAGGCCGGATTGTGGTAAGGGGAGGAGGAGCTCCTCAGATGATCCACTCGCTGTCAGTGAATCTGCTCGTTGAGTATGAAATAAAGGGCGTCCGTTCTACCAAAGTGATGTGCTCCGTTTCGGCAGCTAAACAGTTTGTCATTGATGCAGATGAAGTTATTACTCTTCCAATTATTTACCCATTGCCAGAAGATTTGCCGATCTCTTGCCACTCTGTTTCTTATTCACTTTGTACGCGTCTCGAGTTGGAGGATGGGATGGATGTAAGGAATACGGAAGGTGTTACGCTTAAGGGCACGGATGCTTTCCTGCAGATTTTCTATGGACTTGGCGCTCTCGGATTCCGTGAAAGTGCAGAATCGGGAGAGTTCAACGGGTCACTTCAGACGTTTGTTTTTTTCCCTGCTGTACTGATGAAAGAAGAAATAAGAGAAGTCCATATCCAGGCAGGGAGTGAAAATAACGGAATCCGAATTTTACTGGAAACCCATTGCCGTCAAGGCGTGATAAATAGGAAAGAACACTTTTTTTTGAATGAAAAACTAAGAAACCGACAAGACGTTGAAGACGAGCTTAAAGCTAAACTGGCTTATATGGCTAAGGCTCGAAACATCTCTTAATATACGGAGCACAAAAAAGGAGGATTTATAAAGATATGTTTTTTCACCCGATGGATTTTTTGATCATCATTGCATTTGCCGTCTCGTTGTGGGCGCAGTTTAAAGTTAAAGGGAATTTTAAGAAATGGTCACAAGTAGAGGCTCATTCCGGGAAAACTGGGGCTGAAATCGCAAGGTCGATCCTGGATGACAACGGGTTGCACAATATCCCGGTTGAACCGGTCCGCGGGACGCTAACTGACCATTATGACCCTGTTTCGAAAGTGGTGCGCCTCTCAGAACCGGTATATTACGGGGATTCCATCGCATCTGTTTCTGTTGCTGCTCATGAGGTCGGCCACGCCGTTCAGCATAAGCAATCCTATGGTGCATTAGCGCTGCGCCACCGTATGTTTCCATTGGTAAACCTGACCTCCGGTGTTGCCCCATTTCTATTGCTGGGAGGGTTTCTGCTTGATCAATTTTCATTGATCGGTATTGGAATTGTGCTGTTCTCATTCGCAGTCTTCTTTCAGCTTGTTACGCTTCCCGTGGAGTTTAATGCCAGCTCACGGGCAAAACAGTATCTTGTGACTGAAGGATTTATCCGCAATGAGGAAGAGCGGGGAGTGAACAAGGTACTGAACGCCGCGGCTCTTACGTATGTGGCCGCTGCATTGATCTCTCTCCTGGAACTTTTGAAATTCATCATGATTTTTTTTCAGGGTGAACGGGAGGAATAACATCAATATTGTAAAAAAGATGTTTCTCTTGATGAGAAACATCTTCTTTGATTTCTACTATACTTAACGGTAAAACATGAATTAATAGACTCCGCCGTAGCCAATTCCTCCTGCACCAAAACCGCCTCCGCCAAATCCGCCTCCGAAGCCCCCAAAGCCTCCGAAGCCGATACACGCGCATCCAACGATGATCAAAAGAATGAACAATACGACAATTAAAGCAAAAGAAGCTCCGCCGCCGCCAAAAAAACTCATAGTTTACACCTCCTCAACTTAGAATATGATGGCTTGACTTAATTGGTTTAGGCAAGCTGTGAAATGTGCCGGTGTCTTTGGAATGATAGTTAACGTATAGGTGAAACAACCATTTTGGTAACCAACCTTGTCTCAGAGAATAAACTGGCTATATACCACACAAGGAGGATCTATACTTGTACGAACACATGAGTAATATTCAGCCAGGCTATCACATGCCGAAAGACAATAAAGCGTACCAGGTAAGCCCAAGCCACAAACAGCACTGGATGCATCTCTGCAAGCAGTATGCAGGAGCCAACTGTGAGATTGAGATGGCAGATGGTAAGATTTATCATGGAAAGATTCATAGCCATGATAATGACAACATTTATCTCATCATGCCTATGCAGCACAGAGACGAAGCATCTGAACGCTTCTTCCCTGGTTTTGGCTTCGGAGGCTTCCCTGGTTTTGGTTTCGGAGGTTTTGGTTTCAACCCGTTTTTCGTAGGACCTTTTTTCCCGGGCTTCGGTTTGTTCGGTTTTCCTTTCTTCGGATTTAGAGGTTTTAGACGTTTCTGGTGGTAATTAATGTGTCAGTATTGTCCTGTTTTAAAAAGGCTCTTTTCTAAAAAATTGTTGCTTTGGGGACATTTATGTATAGAAACTTCATTGATCAGTTGATTGGAGTGCAAGGTGCGAGACTCCTCGAAAATGAATTTCACATTTTCTTCGTGCGATAAAACGCTGCCGAAGCCTTCCTTGTCCTGCGGGAGTAGCGGGACAGGTGCGCAGTCGCCTGCGCCGAGGAGGCTCACCGCACGCCCCGCGGAAAGCGAGCAGCCTGAAACGGAAATCAATCACTCCCAAGATCAGCAAAGGTTACGAAAACAGCCTTAAAAAAGAGAACCGCAGACTCCATCGTCTGCGGTTCTCTTTCTTATGATTGTTTATTTGTCAGACATGAACGCTTCAATGTCTTCTACTGTACGAATAATGTCCTTTGAAAGATTCTCATATCCGTCTTCGGTTACGAGAATGTCGTCCTCAATCCTGATGCCGATTCTTTCATCTTCAATATACAAACCAGGTTCAATCGTAAGGACCATTCCTGGCTCAAGAACACGGTCTTTGTATGAACCGACATCATGAGTGTCGAGTCCGAGGAAATGGCTGACGCCGTGGTAATAATAATTAGACAGCTCGGCTTTTTCTTTAAATAAGCCGATTCTTATGCATTCTTCTGCGAGAACGGCTTTCGTGTGTTCATTTAATTCTGCGAACTTTAGGCCTGGTTTAATAAGGGCTGTTGTTTCTTTCAATGCTTTAAGAACAATGTTATAGATTTCCTTCTGACGGGAAGTGAATTTTCCATCAGCAGGGAACGTGAAGCTGATATCAGCATTGTAATAGTCCTTTTGAGCACCAAGATCCAGTAATATGAGATCACCATCATTGATCTTAGAATCATTGTCTTCATAATGCAGAACAGTAGCGTTTTTTCCGCCTGCCAAGATGGTATGGAAGGCAAAATCCTTAACGCCTGATGATTTGAGGACAAAGTCAAAGTGCGCTTCGAGCTGGTTTTCCATCATACCGGCTTTTGCATGTTTTAGTACGTTATAGATGCCTTCTTTCGTAATGTTGATGGCTTCCTTAATCTTTTGAACTTCCTCTTCGGTTTTGAACACTCTTAATTCTGTAATGAGAGGATACGCATTTTGAATCGCAAGATGAGGATAATGCTCCTGTAAATGCTTTGCGAAGGAGAAAGCCTTGGTTTGTGCTTCAGACCATTCTCTGCGCTCCAAATCTAAGTATACATTCTTTACGGATTCTGCAAAAAATGTTCTTGCCATGGACGTTTCAAAGGTTTCCAGATATGAAATGCTTTTTATCCCGGAAAGGTTCTGAGCTTCCTCTTTTGTCAGTGACGCGCCAACCCATTTTTCCATCACAGGATCTGCTTTCTCGATGAAAAGCGTCTCTTCCACGGAAGTCTCCGTTTTTTTCATGACGAGGATGATGTTTTGGCGGTTAATCCCCGTTAAATAATAAAAGTTGCGGTTCGGAGTAAAGGGATATCGTTCATCGGCAGATTTATAAGGGGCCTGGCCGGCAAAAAGAATAGCTGTTGATTCAGCAGGGAGCTGGTCTGTTAGTTTTTTTCTGTTTTCAATAAAAAATGATGCTTCCATGGGATCCTCCTCAGTAGTTTTAAAATTAAACTGACTATGTGGTTTATTATCATTGTATTTTTAATGGAATTTTTCGTCAATCAAATACGATAGTAAATTTTAAATATTTAGTGATCCAAATCAAGAATGGAAACGTTAGCTAGATGAAAACAAAGTATTTAGGATGAAAACGATGGCACGAATATTTGTTAGAACTTTGGGTATTATTTTTATCGTATTAGGAATTGTTGGTTTCATTATAACGATGGAGGGACTCTTTCATCTGACGCCGGTCCACAATATTGTTCATTTAGCTCTAGGAATTGTGGCGATCATTATGAGCGGTACAAAAGCGAAGGCGAAATTGTATGCGAAAGTGTTCGGATTTGTGTATCTGCTTGTTGCTATCTTAGGTTTATTCACACATGAATTTGCGGGAATCCATTTTCTTGCGGCAGACAACGTGCTGCATTTCATCATTGCTTTTGTCTCAATCTTTACGGGATTCGCATCCCGGGCATCGAAATCAGCAAACAAGACAGTTTCAAATTAAAGCTCATGGAAAAAGGGTATGTCCGCTGACAAATCCTTTTTTTCACGAGGAAAAATGGAGCGGCGTGCCGAAATGAATAGGGAGGCAAAGGGGAAGTCGGCCGGTTGATAAAGAAAGAAAAGTGACCGTAAAGAGTACATAAGAAGTATAGAGATGAATACAGGACTAAAACAGCAATTACGAGAATCCTATGATAAAGAATCGAAGAGCAGAAACGGACAGGAGACGCAAACATGGAAGGTTGAAGAGAGACGAATATTTGCTGACCTGCTCTTGCGTGATAACAAAAAAAGCCTTTTGGACCTTGGTGCCGGGCCGGGGCGTGACAGTCTATTTTTTCATCAAGAAGGATTGTCCACCCTGTCTCTTGATTTATCACCTGAGATGGTTGGATTATGCCGGGAAAAAGGACTGGCTGCAGAAGTAATGAGTTTTGACAGTTTAGTATTTGCAGATGAGTCGTTTGATGCTGCATGGGCATTGAATTCTCTTTTGCACGTACCAAAAAGCGAGATTTTAAATGTACTCGAAGGAATAAAGCGAGTGTTAAGGCCAGGCGGACTCTTCTTTATGGGAGTGTATGGCGGCCTTGATTCTGAAGGGGTATGGGAAGGCGATTCCTATGATCCGAAGCGATTTTTTTCCTTCTTTACGAATGAAGACATTCAAGAGACGGTGTCTTCTGTTTTTCACATTGAAAGGTTCCATGTGGTTCCCCCTGAAGTGATTGGCGGTTCTAGCTTTCAGTCCTTGATTTACGAAAATAGTCTTGCTGGAGGGGGAAGGTTAGGCTCGAGAATGTGGGAATGGGCGTGAATAGCTTTCGCTTATGAACAGGGTAAGCCTGATTACCTGTTCAATGCTCATGTCTTCATTTGTTTCACAAACTGGCTGGCTCATACTTCGCCGCCAGCCCATTCCTGCTTGTTAGATGAATAAATTTGAGGGTTTCTCTTCGCATCAGTAAGTGGTGTATAACAAGGAGGTTATCCAAATAAGAAATTAAAAAAGACAGGGCCTTTTTACGGCCACTGTCTTTTGTTTTATACGGCGCTTTTAGCATACGCTTCAAGCTTGCGATAGCTTGCTTCTTCTTGTGTAAATTCTTCTTCTTGTTCAAATACAAATTCTTCTGGAGAGTTGAAGTCAAATTCAACCGTTCCAGAAAAGACATAGGTTGCGTTTCCTTTAAGCAGTACAGAATAGCCGCTGCTTTCTTTCAGTTCATTTACTTTGCAGCGCACCATACCGCCGTTGTTTAACACTGTAATATCTTTTTCGGGATGATTGATGCCTAGCCGGCACGTAATCAGGCTTGCTGCGGACATCGCTGTTCCGCATGAGTTAGTGATTCCCACACCGCGTTCATACGTTTGGACAAAGATTTTTGAATCACCCAAATCTTTGACGAAACTGACATTCACGCCCTTGGGAAACACACTTTTTAATTCATTCGCTTTTTTCCCGATCTCTGCTACTTGATCTTGATCAATATCATCGACAAGTGTAATGATATGCGGATTCGGCATACTTACTGCAGTGAAGGCCAGTTCTGGAGACAATTCAGGAATCACCTTATTTTCAAGTGTTTCTTGGTCATGGATTAAGGGCAAGGTGTGAACATCAAACGAGACAGGTCCGATCAGAACTTCAAAGGTTTGAATATCGCCGTAAATATTTTCAGTTCTTTGTACATCGAGGTTTGCTTTTAGCGTTTCGACGATGGCATGATCCCTTCCTAATAACTCAGTAATGTATCTTCCTGCACAGCGGAGCCCGTTGCCGCACATTTCCGGCTCGGTGCCATCTGAATTGAAAATCCGGTATTTAGCATCCGCTTTCTCGCTTTTTTGGATAAACAAAATGCCGTCCGCCCCAATAGAGTCTTTGCGGTCACAGAGGACTTTTGTCAAAACGGTACGTTTTTCATCATCGAGTCCGTAATCATTGCTGTATTCATCAATTAAAATAAAGTCATTGCAAGAGCCATGTGTTTTTAAAACGTCAATTTTCAATGGTCTTCGTCCTTTCGTTCCGCCGAATTTCTTATTAGTATCATAACAAGAAACATAAAAAAATGTTAACATCAAATAATAGAAATTACAGAGCATTAAGCTTCATGATCAAGATTAGGCGTGGTATATATAATAGTGTAAGCTAAATAAGGGAGGGAATAAAATGAAAGAGATTCAAACTTTAGAAGAATTTAATGAAGTCATTTCAGCGGATAAAGAAACCATTATGATTTTTACAGCGGGCTGGTGTCCGGACTGCCGCAGACTGGAAGTATTCATTGGAGATATTATCGAAGAACACAACGACAAAGCCTGGTATGAGATCGACCGGGATAAGTTTCCGGAACTTGCTGAAAAGTACGAAGTCATGGGAATCCCAAGCTTGCTTTTGTTTAAAAATGGAGAGAAACTCGCCCATCTTCACAGTGCCAATGCAAAAACACCAGAAGACGTTCGTGCTTATCTGGAGAGCCTTCCAGTATAAAGGAATAAGAAAAGCCGCCTCATATGTTGTGAGGCGGCTTTTCTCTGTCCAGCTACAGCACCTTGGAATGACCGCAGGCTCGATATTCTTTTCGACTGTTCTTCATCCGTGACATCACATTGCATACCAACTACATCAAAAAGACTCGTGTTGTTTTTTTGCTATAGCTATATTTTACTCCTGTATGTATCATGGGTAAAATGAATGTTAATAATATAATTTATAACTTTTAGTTATGAGAGGATGCATTTATGGATTTAAGGCAATTAAAATATTTTGTAGAAGTCGGAAAACAGAGAAGCTTTACGAAAGCAGCAAACACCTTGTTCCTTTCACAGCCGAGCTTAAGCAAGATGGTCAAATCTCTGGAAGAAGAGCTTGAAGTTCAGCTCATTGACCGATCGGGGAGGCATATTGAGCTAACGGATGCGGGACATGCGGTTTACAGCCATGCGCAAGAGATCCTCCATTCTATGGAAGATCTATCTTCTTCTTTATATGATGTGATGCATTTGAAGAAAGGAACCGTATCGATCGGTCTGCCCCCGGTTATTGGAATATTGTATTTTCCAAAGATCATTGGTGATTTTCAAAAATCTTATCCTGAGATTGCCATCAAGCTGGTGGAGTACGGTGCGAAAAAAATAGAGGATGAAGTGCTTCATGGCAATCTGGAACTTGGAATATCGGTGCTGCCTGTAGATAACGAGCTGTTTGATGTGGTTCCATTCATGAAAGACGTAATGACGCTGATCGTCAGCAGCCAGCATCCGCTTGCCGAAAAGGATCAGGTGGAGCTGAAAGAATTAAGCAATGAGGATTTTATCTTTTTCACAGAAGAATTTGCTTTGTATGATTACATGCTTACACAATGCCGCCAGGCCGGTTTTGAACCGCAGATCGCTTATAAAAGTTCACAGTGGGACTTTATTACAGGTCTTGTAGGAGAGAACCTTGGCGTTTCTTTTCTCCCGCAGTCCATCTATGAGAAAGTAAATGATCAAAAAGTGAAAAAGGTGGAGATCAAAGGCAAGGAAATCCCATGGCACCTGGGAATTGTGATGAAAAAACATAAATATAAGACCTTTGCCATCAAAGAATTTATAAGCCATCTTTTACGGTACCATTAATATTACGAATAGGCATGAGAGGATGAAACACGACTAAGCCGCCAAGCTTTCTGTCACGATTAATCTTGTGATAGATTAGGAAACATAACTAAGTACTTTAACACGAAGGGATTGTGGAGAATGAACGAAACGATAAAAAATATTCTTTCTCACCGGTCGATCCGCCGGTTTAAAGATGAACCGATTCCGCAAGAAACCATTGAAACGCTTGTCCAATGTGCTCAGGCTGCTTCCACTTCCAGCTATCAGCAAGTATATTCCATCATAGGAGTGGAGGAGCAGAGTTTAAAGGACAAGCTTGCTGAATTGGCAGGCGATCAAAGCTATGTGGCCCAGAATGGCTACTTCTTCGTCTTTTGCCTTGATTATCATCGCCATCAGCTTATGGCTGAAATGACAGGCGGAAATGTTGATGCGACCGTACAATCCAAGGAAGGATTCATGGTAGGGATGATCGATGTTGCTCTTGCCTCACAGAACCTTGCTGTGGCTGCAGAGTCGCTTGGCTTAGGCATCGTCTATATCGGTGGTATTAGAAACAATCTTCGGGAAGTTTCCGAGCTGCTTCGCTGCCCTGATCATGTAGTGCCGCTGTTCGGCATGGCTGTCGGCTTTCCTGATGCCTCCCCTGGTCTAAAACCGCGTTTGCCTCAAGAAGCCGTCTTCCATAAAAATCAGTACAAGGATGACGAAAAAGCGCTGCCGGTTTTAAAGGAATTCGAGATGAAAACGGCAGAGTACTATAAAGAGCGCACAGGCGGAGCCCGGGATGAAGGGTGGGCCACTCAAATGGCGAGAACAATGGCGCAGCCAAAGCGGACCTATATGAAAGAATTTATTGAGTCGAAAGGGCTTGATAAGCAATAGCGAGAAAAAGTTCTGAGATATGATGTTTGAAATGAAAATAAAACAACGTTATACTTGTATCATGCTTTACAATTAAATATGTTTCCTTCGGGGTCGGGTGAAATTCCCAACCGGCGGTGATGAGGATTTGTCCTCTTAGTCCGTGACCCGGCTGTGCAGTGTGCATAGACGGTGGATCTGGTGAAACTCCAGAGCCGACAGTATAGTCTGGATGGGAGAAGGAATGAAGAACGCTTATTTGGCATTGTTTAAAAATACAATCCTTGAAAGCTTATTTCGTCATAACTGTTTATTGATGCTACGAGTTTATTCAGAACAATAAATAGGAACCCCCGGGAGAATTGTGTCTTCCGGGGGTTTTTTTGTTTCTGATGCTTAATCATCAAGTTCAGCCCATTCCTTAAATTAAGATATTTCAATAATAAACTCAGGGGGTGAATGAATGTTTACAGGAATCATAGAAGAATTAGGAACCATTGAAGGAATAAAAAAAGGCAATGAAACCATTGTACTCACCATTTCAGCTGCAAAAGTTCTCGATGATGTACAGCTCGGGGACAGCATTTCTGTAAACGGAGTTTGTCTCACGGTCACTACCTTTTCTGAAAAGAGCTTCACTGTTGATGTGATGCCGGAAACGTACAGAAGTACAGGGCTGAAAGAATTGTCATTCCATTCTAAAGTCAACTTGGAGCGGGCCATGGCGTCCGGCGGAAGGTTTGGAGGGCACTTTGTCAGCGGACATATCGACGGAACGGGAGAGATTGTCCAGAAACGGCCTGAAAAAAATGCCATCTATTATGACATTAAAGTACCGCAGCACCTTGCGAACTACCTTTTGCTGAAAGGTTCAGTTGCTGTAGATGGAACGAGCCTGACGATTTTTGGACTGACAGATGATACGTTTACGATCTCCTTGATCCCCCATACGGTCTCACATACCGTACTGGGTGCAAAAGCAAAGGGAGATTCGGTAAACATCGAGTGCGACATGCTTGGAAAATATGCTGAAAAATTTCTGTCCGGTAAGACTCAGCCGGAGAACAAGAAAACAGCCATCACGATGGACTATTTAACGGAGCACGGATTCTAGAGGCAAAGGAGGGTTTTACATGTTTCACAGCATAGAAGAGGCCGTACAGGATTTAGTTATGGGAAAACCAGTAATTGTGGTAGATGATGAGGATAGAGAGAATGAAGGTGACTTTGTTGCCATTGCAGAAAAAGTCACACCCGAAACCGTAAACTTTATGGCCAAGCATGGAAGAGGGCTGATCTGTGCGCCTATCGATGAGCAGCTTGCTGCTAAGCTTGAGCTCTCTCCAATGGTCAGCCATAACACAGACCCTCATGGAACAGCCTTTACGATCAGTATTGATCATAAAAGTACCACAACCGGCATTTCTGCACTTGAGCGGGCAGTTACCATTCAAAAGATGGTGGAGGAAGAGTCGAAGGGAGCTGATTTTAAACGCCCGGGACATATCTTTCCTCTGATCGCAAAAAAAGGCGGCGTCCTTCAGCGTGCGGGCCATACGGAAGCTGCTGTAGACCTGGCGATTCTGGCTGGTTGCAAACCGGCGGGGATGATCTGCGAGATCATGAATGAGGATGGAAGCATGGCTAGGGTGCCTGAACTGCAGGAAATCGCCCGAGAACATGACTTGAAGTTCATCACCATCAAGGATTTAATCCAATATAGAAACCAGAAGGAAAAGCTGGTGGCTAAAGAAGTTGAGATTAAGCTTCCGACGGAATACGGAGAGTTTACGGCAATCGGTTTTACCAATTTAATCGATGATAAAGAACATGTTGCCCTCGTTAAGGGTACCATCGATCCAGATCAGCCAGTGCTTGTGAGGGTTCACTCAGAATGTTTAACAGGGGATGTATTTGGTTCCTACCGCTGTGACTGCGGCCCTCAGCTTCACGCAGCGCTCCGCCAGATCCAGGAAGCTGATTCTGGTGTGCTATTGTACATGAGGCAGGAGGGCAGAGGGATTGGACTTCTTAATAAAATGAAGGCCTACAAGCTCCAGGAAGAGGGCTACGATACGGTAGAAGCCAATGAAATGCTTGGATTCGCACCAGATCTCAGAAATTATGGTATCGGAGCACAAATCTTGAAAGAGCTCGGTATAAAGAAGATGCGCCTGCTGACGAATAATCCGCGAAAGATTACAGGATTAAAAGGCTATGACCTTGAAGTGGTGGAGCGCATAGCGATTCAAATGCCGTCAAATAAAGATAACGAAAAGTATTTAAAAACAAAACAAACAAAACTAGGGCACTTGCTGCAGTTTTAATCAGAGGAGGAAATTTAATAATGGCAACGATTTATGAAGGGAATTTAGTTGGATCAGGATTAAAGGTTGGAATTGTAGTAGGTCGGTTTAATGAATTTATTACTGGAAAACTGTTAAGCGGGGCGCAGGATGCTTTAAAACGCCACGGTGTAGAAGAAGAGAACGTCGACATCGCTTGGGTGCCTGGAGCTTTTGAAATTCCATTGATCGCCAAGAAAATGGCAGACGCGGGCAAATATGATGCCGTTATCACCCTTGGAACAGTCATCCGCGGCTCTACACCTCATTTTGACTATGTCTGCAACGAAGCGGCAAAAGGCGTTTCCGCTGCTTCTCTTCAGTCTGGTGTACCTGTCATTTTTGGAGTCCTGACAACAGATTCCATTGAGCAGGCGATAGAGCGTGCTGGTACAAAAGCCGGAAACAAAGGATGGGAAGCAGCTGCTGCAGCCATCGAAATGGCTAATTTGAACCGACAATTTAATTTTTAATGATTAACCAGGAAAAAAATCCGCAGACCGCGGATTTTTTTCTTTTTTGGGAAGATGGGAGTAGAGAAAATACAGTGTTTTTCATATTGACATTATAGTTAGAATAGTGTTAATATTAGCAAAGTCAAAAACAATACCAAATTTTTGAAGGGATGGTTGGTCATGAAAAAGTCAGTAAAAATCGATGATGTTCGTCATATCGCTGTTTCTCAATTTCATAGGGCGGCCGGCCACCCAGAGATGAAAGAACACTAGTCATTCTTTTTCGTTTATTCACAGGCACCGGTCACATTTTCCTTTGTGAGGTGTCTTCTGTTTTTCTAAGCATATCGCCACAGGGGCGGTATGCTTTTTTCTTTTGTCTAGCTCCAGCACCCAGGGCTGAAAACGTATTTCTTGTTTTCAGCATGATGAAATCCATAACATTATTTCATCCCTAGTCCTCGGAGGACGAAAATTACAGCTTTTTTCAAATTGGTTTCACAAATTTTTTCACATAAAGGAGCTCTGCACTATGTATGTATTTTCTATGGTCAGGTTGAATTCTGAAGCCCATCTCGAATCGGGGTAGCACGTTTGTTTACAGTAACAAGAAGGGGAAAGGGGAGAATTTATGTTTTCGGTACTGAGCAAATTAGGCTGGTTTTTTAAACAGCATTGGAAACGGTATACGATTGCTGTTCTGTTACTAATTGTTGTCGGCATCTTGGAAGTCATTCCGCCGAAGATCGTCGGCAATGCGATTGATGCGATCAATCTCGGCAAGCTGACAAAAGAGTCGCTTGTTCAAACGATCTTATTTTATTTAGGTTTGTTAACAGTAACCTATATTTTAACGTATTTCATGATGTATCAGTTGTTTGGAGGGGCGTTTGTTGTTGAGCGGATTCTTCGTTCGAAATTCATGCGCCACCTGCTGAAAATGACACCGGCATTTTACGAAAAGAACCGAACAGGGGATTTGATGGCAAGAGCTACCAATGACTTGAAGGCGATCTCAGTTACTGCCGGTTTCGGGATATTAACCCTTGTTGATTCCAGTGTATTTATGCTGGTTATCCTTTTTACAATGGGTCTTTTCATCAGCTGGAATTTGACGCTGGCAGCTGTATTGCCGCTTCCTCTGATGGCCATTGCCATGAACAGGTATGGAAAGAAAGTTCATGAGCGGTTCATGAAAGCACAGGATGCCTTCGGGGACATGAATGACCAGGTGCTTGAAAGCATTTCAGGAGTAAGGGTTATTCGCGCCTACGTGAAAGAACGGGAAGACATCAAGCGGTTCAATGACCTTACCGACGATGTGTACGGTAAAAATATCGCCGTTGCTAAAATCGATGCGCTGTTTGAACCGACTATTAAAGTACTCGTCGGCATCAGCTACTTGATCGGTCTTGGGTACGGGGCGTATCTGGTGTTTCATAACAGTATCACATTAGGGCAGTTGGTTTCTTTTAACGTTTACCTTGGTATGCTCATTTGGCCGATGTTCGCTGTTGGAGAATTGATCAACGTCATGCAGCGGGGGAATGCTTCACTCGACAGGGTGAATGAGACTCTCGCTTATGAACCAGACGTTAAAAATGAAGATGACCTCATCCCTCTCAAAGAACCTGGTGAGATTGCATTTCATGATGTGACCTTCCGCTATCCTTCTTCTGAGGTAGATAATCTTGTCTCCGTGAATGCAAGGGTGAAAAAAGGGCAGACGCTTGGGATTGTCGGCCGCACAGGAAGCGGAAAAACGACGTTCCTGAAACAGCTGCTCAGAGAATATCCTTTAGGTGAAGGAGAAATCCAAATTTCCAGCATTGATCTTCATCACTTGGCCATTGAAGATATCCAGGGATGGATCGGCTATGTACCTCAGGATGCCACTCTATTTTCTAAAACAATAAGAGAGAACATCTTATTTGGCAAAAGCAGCGGAACAGAAGAAGAGCTTCAGCACGTCCTTCGGATGGCCTCATTTGACCGTGACGTGAAATATTTGCCGGAAGGGTTGAATACGCTTGTCGGAGAAAAAGGAGTAGCGTTATCGGGCGGACAGAAACAGCGTGTTTCTATCGCCAGGGCATTATTTATTGACCCTGAAATCCTCATGCTTGATGATGCGCTATCGGCTGTTGATGCTAAGACGGAAGCAGCAATCATCGCAAACATCAGAAAAGAACGGGCAGGAAAGACCACTTTTATTACGACCCACAGGTTATCAGCAGTAGAACATGCTAATTGGATTATCGTAATGGACGAAGGAAGGATTATCGAAGAAGGTACACACGCACAGCTCATCTCCTCCGGCGGCTGGTATGGTGAGCAGTACGAACGGCAAAAAGTCGAAGAAACCTTCGATGAAAAGGCGGTGTAAGATTTGAACGTAGGGAAGAGATTATTTCGTTATGCACTGATTTATAAAAAAAGTTTTATTATAGGTCTGCTATTGCTGGCTTTGGCCGTATCTGCAGAGTTAACCGGTCCGTTCATCGCCAAGCGCATGATTGATGTGCACATTCTAGGCATTGAAAAGCCTTGGTACAAAACGACTGCTCAAGATAAAGACACGGTTACTTATAAGGGGAGCCGATATCAGCGCGAAGATCGTTTTCAGTCCGGTGAACCAAAAGGAAAACAGGCTAGGATTACCCAGATTGGGAGAAAGTATTACTTCATTAATCAGTCCGCAAAATTAGAAGGGGAAAAGAGTTACAAAAACAAGGAAATCATGGTCACTTCTAAAGGTGTAACCACTAAATATCCGGCAGTACAGCTGAAGAACAGTGAGCTTTTTAAATTTTATAAGCCGGAGATAAGAGGGCTGTTTAAGCTGACGGGCATTTATTTTGTTCTATTGTTATTTGCTGGATTGTTTCAGTACGGACAAAGGTACATGCTGCAGAGCTCCTCCAATCTGGTCATCAAGAAGCTGCGGCAGGATGTATTTTCACAGATCCAGAGAGTGCCGATTACGTATTTTGATAATCAGCCGGCAGGAAAAATAGTATCACGGGTGACGAATGATACAGAAGCAATTAAAGAGCTGTTCGTTAATGTACTTTCTAATTTCTTCACAGGAATTATTTATATGGCGGGAATCTTCACAGCGCTGTTCATACTGGATATGCGTCTCGCCCTGATCACGATGATTCTCGTGCCGATTCTGGTTGTTTGGATTACACTCTATCGAAAACTTGCTTCTAAGTATAACCATATTATCCGTTCAACACTGAGCGACATCAATGGAATGGTCAACGAATCCATCCAAGGCATGCCAATTATACGGGCGTTTAAACGGCAGAAGGAAACGACAAAAGAGTTTGAAGAGATGAATGAGAAATATTTTTCGTTTCAAAATAGGCTATTGAGTTTAAATGGCCTCACTTCTCACAACCTTGTGAGTGTACTTAGGAATTTAGCGTTTGTTGCCTTGATCTGGTACTTCGGAGGGGCCTCACTTAAGACGGACGCCCTGATTTCCGTTGGTGTCCTCTATGCTTTTGTTGATTACTTGAACCGGCTGTTCCAGCCCATCACCGGGATGGTTAACCAGCTCGCCCAGCTTGAGCAGGCGCTCGTATCAGCAGAGCGTGTATTTGTACTGCTGGATGAGCCGGGTATGGATGTGAAGGTCCAGGAAGTTGATCGTTATAAAGGAAATGTAACATTCAATGGAGTTTCATTTGCTTATAAAGAAGGTGAGAATGTCTTGAATGATATTACCTTCGAAGCAAGGCAGGGCGAAACGGTAGCTCTTGTCGGCCATACAGGGTCAGGAAAAAGCTCTATTATGAACCTTCTTTTCCGGTTTTATGATATTAAGCAGGGGAGAATCCTTATTGATGGCAAGGATATTATGAAAATGCCAAAGCAGGTGCTCAGGGAGCATATGGGGATTGTCCTTCAGGATCCATTTCTATTTACGGGCACAATCGCTTCAAACATCAGCCTGGATGACCCCGCGATTTCAAGAGAGATGGTAGAAAAGGCCATTACTGATGTAGGAGCGATGCCGTTTGTACAAATCCTTCCAAAAGGATTGGATGAACCCGTCATCGAAAAAGGAAGCACTCTTTCTTCCGGTCAAAGGCAGCTTCTTTCTTTCGCAAGGGCCCTGGCGTTCAATCCAGCAATCTTAATTTTGGATGAGGCAACGGCTAGTATCGATACTGAAACGGAGGCCATCATTCAAGAGGCGCTTGATGTGCTGAAGAGGGGGCGAACGACCTTTATCATTGCCCACAGGCTGTCCACCATTAAAAATGCGGACCAGATTCTTGTCCTGGATCGCGGAAGAATTGTTGAAAAGGGCGATCATACTTCATTGATGGAAGCCCGAGGCCGCTATTTTCAAATGTATCAAATTCAACAAGGACAGAAAGCGAGTAAAGCAGTATAACATTAAAAAGGGAGCCAGCCGGCTCCCTTTTTTTTTTTTGAAAATCTATTGTACTTCCTTTTGTTCCCTTTCAGCACAGTTGGTATCGAGCTTTCCGCCTTTACCATTTTCATGTCCAGAGCCCTCGCTTCCCCCGGATGCGGCAGCGGTACTTGATACGTTTAATATAGCAGCCATTCCTGTAATAACGATTTTCTTTTTCCAATCAGGATGCATGAATACCCTCCTACTTAATGTTAAGAAAATCCAGTTTGTGGAGAATTACCCCTTCTTAAAACATATTAAACCCTATCCATAATTAACCGATAATAACTAGGTGGATAAATGTAATTCAATGTATGTTAAAACGGGATAATGTATACCCAAAATGCAGATTGGGAGAAGACAAAATGAAAACTAAAATGATTCGGTATTTTAAAAAGGAAGAAATGAAATCAAGCCTTCAGGAACAAGTGCTGCATGAATTGAGCCATGTTGTGATGGAACGAAGCCCTGGATCCAGTCTGGACAAGCAGTTAGCCATGATTTCAATGACCCCGGAAGATCTGGCGGTTCTCCGAGCACTACAGCCTTTTGTTTCGCAGCATATTGAAGAAGTTGTCACTGGGTTCTACAGCACAATTGCCCACGTACCTCAGCTTTCTGAGATTATAGAGAAGAACAGTTCTGTTGAACGGCTGAGACTGACGCTTGAGCGTCATATTCGTGAGATGTTTAACGGTGAGATTCACCATGCCTTCATTGAACAAAGGAAAATGATCGCGCACATTCATTTTAAAATTGGATTAGAGCCGAAATGGTATATTTCCGCTTTTCAGGATCTTCAGTTATCTCTTTTATCCATCATGGACGAACATCTGGAGGGGAAAGAGGATTTTTATCTTGCGGCAACAGCCATTACCAAAATGCTGAACCTTGAACAGCAGCTGGTTCTTGAGGCGTTCTCTCTGGAAGAAGAGAGAGCCAGGATGAAAATTGAAGAGCAGAAAGCATTGGTAAAACAAACGGTCAACTCTTCTTCTGACGAACTGGCTGCCATTGCCCAGGAGGCGAGTGCAGCGATCGAACAGCTTGCCGCACAGTCTGGAGATGTTGTAGAACATGCACAGAGCAGTGTAGAGTATGCCTCTCTCGTATCTGAAAAATCAAAAGAAGGCAAAGAAAAGATCGAGCTGCACTTATCATCGGTACAGCAGATCAAGCAGAAAATGAATCAAATATCAAAAGAGATTCTTTTATTAAAAGAAGACTCTGGCCATATTATTGAAATTGTTGATCTCGTGAAAGGGATCGCTGAACAGACCAATTTGCTTGCCCTCAATGCAGCCATTGAAGCAGCAAGAGCAGGGGAAATGGGTAAAGGTTTTGCTGTAGTAGCGGGAGAAGTCAGAAAACTGGCAGAGCAAACCAAAGATTCAGTAGGAGGAGTCGCTGAATATATCTCCAACACGAATGGGCGGATGGATTTAATTACGGCTTCTTCGGCTCAAATCAATAGCTGGATCAATGAGAATACAGCTGAGGTTGAGGAAATGAACGATTTTTTCAATGAAATTCTCACAAACATGGAGGAAAGCAGAAAACAGAGCAACAGCGTTGGAGGAAAGATACAGGATATCGCAAAAATTATTAAAGAGATGGAACATGCCATTGCCCAAATTGCTCATTCTGCTGAAAGCCTTTCAGACAGTACGTATCATCTATAAAAAAAGAGCCCTAAGTGGGCTCTTTTTTATGATTTTATGATGGCATATTGCCCTCTGTTTGTTATAAATGAAATGATGCTGCCATCAATATTGATTCCGCTAATCCCATCAAGGGGAACCTCATATAAAACAGATGGAAGTTCAGTCGACTCTCCATCTTCCGTACTGTAAGCTCTACCGTGCAGGAACATGACATTATCGGATAGATAGTCATCAATGGCATCCCGCTGTTCAAAAGTCGCCTCTTCCAGCTGAATGTTGATCTGATCCAAATCTCCATTTTCTTCTTTTCGAATGGAAATCTGATGGCCAGCCCAGTTATTTATATGGTCTTTTACGTCGATAATTTTTAATTCGCTCATTATGCTCACCTCTTTAACAATGTACCCTGAAACCACCAGAATAAACCCTGTTACCAAGAGAGTACACGTTATAAATCGTATGTGATTAGAGGGTTAATTTAAAGGCTGGATCCTCTGAATGACGCCTTTTCCCCAAGATGCGACCTTAACGGTTACTTTATATTCACGATGAGGACTTTCAAGCTGTTTTCCGGTGTTATCTTTTACATAATAACGTTCAAGCCCATATTCAAGGTGCAGGAATCCTTCCATAGAAGGTGTTGCTTTTCCTTTTAAATATACTTGCTGCCCCTTAACATCAGGACGATCGCCAGTTACCTTGGTTACCCTATATAAGCCGTCGTTATCCGGAGACAGGACAGCATATACAGGGGTCGGATCCTCGATGGATTTACCATTCCAAAGTGAGGAAGAGACTTCGTTGATCTCATAGTTCAGCGTTACGTAATCTCCGTAGAAAACATCAGACGGATCAACAGGCTTTGTTTTTAAAACAATATCCTTGCCATAGTGATCTGCTGCATAATAACTGGCTGCAATCCCCAAAAGGACAAGTACTTGAAGAACGATCAGCCCTATCCACCATTTATTTTTTTTCATGAGAATCACCGCCTTCCTCCAGAACATCCCTTTTCTTTTTCTGCAAAAAGAAATAAAGAGCAAACAAGAGAATTCCGCCAATCAGGAAGAAGAGAGATTTTGGCATAAATGACCACGCCAGATTGATGTATGCGATGAACGTTACAATCAAGAACAGGATAATTCCCCAATTGATCTGGGATCGTTCTTCTTTTTGATATCCTTCCGTCAAAAGAAGTCCGGAGAATAGGAATGCCGAGATCAAATAAATGATGCCTGCTGTGAATTCCCCAATGAGGAAGGTGAAATAAAACCAGGGGAAAAATAATAATCCTGTCTTCAAAAATGAGGAAAAAGTACCCTTTTTCATTATTAATGATATAACTGCAGCAAACAACAAAATATATATGATGCCAAACCATAACGGATCAGGATAATCCAACGAACTGGCAGTATTGGTTAAGAAGAAATAAAGCAGCAAACTGGTGATAAAGGCAGCACCCGTTGTAAAAAAACGCAACGGTGAAGCGAGATTTTGGTTCAATCCTTCAGCTGCGGCATATAAGCCGATCAAGATTACAATCAGCCAGAGCCAGTTATCCTCAAGTGTTAAGGCATAAAGGACAAGGTGCAAAACGAGACCGGCAGAAAAAAACCAAGTAAGCAGCTTGTCTTTTGATGCGGAAACGAACCAGCCTAGACCAATCGCAAACAAAATAAGTATCACATAGCTGTAGCTGGAGAATTCGGATAATGCATAAAGCTGGCCTCCGGTCAGGATCGCAAAGGAAATAAAGAACAAAAGCTTCCCGCGAAATAAATAAAGATAAAGCAAAGCTGGAACGGACCAAATGATAAAAGTGCGTGCATCATAGGATACAAAATGAAATGTTTGGCCAAGCAGGATAAGTCCAGCTCCAAAAGACGCGATTCCGAGGGCTATAAAAGCTCTTCCCAGAACAGGATTTCCTTTTTTTAGCCGAACATGGCCCGCAGTGTAGAACACACTGAGAACGGCAATCAGAAGCACCAGACGGTAAAGAGGTGATATTCCATCCCAGTTGGATGCGATGAAGGATAAAATCCCAAGGCCGATGAGAATGCTTGCAAAGACGGGAATGAGTCCGATTCCTTGCTTTGAATGCCCGTCTGGATATTTTGAAAGAATCTGTTTGTATTGTTCTTCCGTAATAATTCCATCCTGTACCCACGTCTTCCCTTCTTTAATTAGCCACTTGTCACTCACTGTTCCACCCCGATTCTTTAAATTTGTAAAAATGCAGGTCGAATAAAACGTTGTATTTCTTCACCCCCACTGTAACAGAGCACGTTAATATTTTCACCCTCAACCCAAAGATATGTCACACGTGGAAAGAGGATGCTGTATTTTCAGCGTTTGGGGCCATTCCACATAAATTGGAAAAAAACCGGCGCATAACCTTTTTTAATTGATGCACAATATGTTTCAAGAGGAGGTGATATCAATGGCAAACAACAATAGCTCAAACCAATTAGCAGTACCTGGTGCTCAACAAGCTCTTGATCAAATGAAGTACGAAATCGCTTCTGAGTTTGGTGTTCAATTAGGAGCTGACACAACTGCTCGTGCTAACGGATCTGTAGGTGGAGAAATCACGAAACGTCTTGTAGCAATGGCTCAACAACAAATCAGCGGATCAGCTCGATAACTCTATAATCATGGCTGTAAAAGGGTGGAGCAATCCGCCCTTTTTGATAAGGAAAAGAGGAAGGCAAAATGAGTATGTGCCCGGTTTGCAATCAATTACATAATGTTGCCTTCCGCTGTCCGGAATGCGGTAATTTGAGTGAAGATCTAGGGAAGCTGAGCGATTACTTTGATGATTACAGCCCTTATGTGGATTCCGATGGATTAAAGCTTGAAAATGGTTATCCGGCTGATTTTAAAGAAGGCCAGTGCCCGCATATGTATTATTGCCGGATATGCCGGCATGAAATGATTATGTTCATTTCTGAATGGAACTCAGAGGAACTGCAATAGGCAAAAAAAATCACCGTTCTCTTTAAAAAGAGCGGTGATTTTTATTTTACCAGGCGCAATCGCCGTTCCAGGCGTTCGCGGCCCCATTCAAGCAGGGTGGATATACCCCAATAGATAAGTGCGGCTTCCAAGAGTACCGGCAGGACGATGAGACTTGATGCACTGCGCTGGTCTGCAATGGAAGTAAGTTCTGGAACGGTAATCACCGAAGCCAGAGAAGAGGATTTAGCAACATCAATCAATGAATTCCAGATCGATGGGATAGCAATCCGCCAAGCTTGCGGAAAAATTACTTCCCTGAACGTTTGGAAGTAGTTCATGCCGAGGGAATAAGCGGCTTCCCATTGTCCGTTTGGAATGGATTGAATGGCCCCGCGGTATGATTCTGCAATATAAGCGCTGAAATGCAGGATCAATCCTACGAGAGCTGCTTGCCATCCTTCAGGGGTAATCGCAAATGTAAAACCATTATATAAGATCAATAATTGAATAAGGAGCGGTGTTCCGCGAAAAAAAGAGATATAAACCTTTGCAAAACGGACAAGCACACTGTTGCTAGACATCCGGCAAAGTGCAATGATCAGGCCGAAAATCAGCGAGCCAATTATGGAACCAAGGCTGAGGATAACGGTGATTTTGGCTCCCTCCAGTAAAAACGGGAGGGAGTCCACCATGTATTGGAGAGAACTACTCACTTACATCTGCTCCAAAGTATTTTTTGGAAAGCTTGGAAAGAGTGCCGTCTTTCTTCATGTCAGCGAGTGCTTTATCCACTTTTTTTGCTAAATCTTTATCATTTTTCTTAAAAGCAAATGCCATTTTATTCTCTGAGAATGGCTCTCCTACAGGTTTCACATTGTATTTTGTATTTTTAAGCTCGGTTAAAATAAAGAGCTCATCATTTAAGGCAGCATCCACACGGTTAACATCTAGATCAGTCAGTACTTGAGCAATGCCTTTGTAATATTTAACTTTTGCTCCCGCTTTTTCAGCTTGAGCTGCATAGTTGCTTCCTTGTGTGGTTCCAACCACTTTTCCTTTAAGGTCTTTAATGCTTTTAATGTCTTTGTTGTTTTTATTAACAATTACTTTCCCGCCAGACACGGTGTAAGGACTGGAGAAAGCAAATTGTTTTTTGCGTTCCGGAGTAATCGTTACCTGATTCGCTACCATGTCAAATCGCTTTCCTAGAGAACTAAACATGTTCTTCCATTCGGTTGGTACAACTTTTGGCTTCATATCAAGGCGTTTTGCCACTTCTTTTGCGACTTCAACATCATAGCCAGTGACTTCATTCGTCTTTTTGTCACGATAAGAGAATGGAGGGTATGTAGCTTCCGTTCCGATCGTCAACTCTTTTTTCTTTTCCCCATTGTTGCCGCAAGCGGTTAACACACCAGCAAGCATGACAGAAACCATGAGTAATGCCCACAGCTTTTTCATGTAAAAAACCTCCGTTATAAATCCAAATTTGGATTATTTTTTTAGTTTAAACCGATAAAACACATCAGAATTCTTTAGTCATTTTAATCAGTAAACTAAGTTGTTGTCAATGATTAAACATTATTCCCTATTTCAGAACGATTTTCACATGAAATGAAGAAAAAATAAAAAAACCTCTTTCTCAGGAAGAAAAGAGGTTTTTGAACTTGAAATTATCTAATGCGCTCTTCCGTGTCGTTATCGAAGAAATGCGCTTTGTTCATGTCAAAGGCAAGATGAATGTTTTGCCCGTTCTGAACATCTGTACGGGAATCAACACGCGCGATGAAATCTTGGCCAGCGATTGTAGAGTATAGGAAAGTTTCAGCTCCCATCAGCTCTGCTACATCAATGCGGGCAGTGATCTTTGTATTTGTAGAAGACTCAAGGAACACAGGCTCATCATGGATGTCTTCTGGACGAATTCCGAGGGTTATTTCTTTATTAAGGTAACCGTTGTCCTTCAGCGTTTTCATTTTGCCTCCAGGAATGGCAACACGGATATCGTTGATGATGAAGAATCCGTCCTCTACTTTTCCTTGGAGGAAGTTCATCGCCGGGCTTCCGATAAATCCGCCGACAAACACATTTTCAGGAGTATCGTATACTTCTTTCGGTGATCCTACTTGCTGGATGTGTCCGTCTTTCATAACAACGATTCGAGTTGCCATCGTCATCGCTTCTGTCTGGTCATGCGTTACATAGATCGTAGTTGTTTGAAGGCGCTGATGCAGCTTGGAAATTTCAGCACGCATCTGAACACGCAATTTTGCATCAAGGTTGGATAACGGCTCATCCATCAAGAATACTTGAGCATCACGAACGATGGCACGTCCGAGCGCAACCCTCTGGCGCTGACCGCCTGAAAGAGCTTTCGGTTTACGGTCAAGGTATTGTTCAAGTCCAAGGATGCGTGCAGCATCTTTTACACGGCGATCGATTTCTTCTTTGCTGAATTTGCGAAGCTTCAGCCCGAATGCCATATTGTCATATACGTTCATGTGCGGATAAAGGGCATAGTTCTGGAAAACCATGGCGATATCACGGTCTTTAGGAGCAACATCGTTTACAACACGGTCGCCAATCACAAGATCTCCTTCAGAAATATCTTCAAGTCCTGCAATCATACGAAGAGTAGTGGACTTACCACAGCCGGACGGCCCAACGAATACAATAAATTCTTTATCTTTAATATCAAGGTTAAAGTCATGTACTGCAGTGACTTTATTGTCATAGCGTTTCACAATATTTTGAAGTTTAATTTCTGCCATTGTTACTGCCTCCTTAAGTTCGCAAAAGAAAAGCATTTGCTGGTTGCCTTCATTGTATCGAATGTAAGGGCTTTCGTATATTGGAGGCTTGGCCGAATTGAAAGCGCTATTTTTGTGCATAGTGCACAAAAGGTTTTTTATGCAAAGCATAAAAAATAACCTTAATTATGCTGTGTATAAAACACTACTTCAAAACTTTACCTGTTTGTTCGTTCACGGCTGATTAACGCATGATACACTGCAACGGCTGGTTTGAATTGTTTAACGTCGATTCCGGTTCTCTCGATAAATTTATCAACCCGGTACTGAAGGCTGTTTCGGTGGATGTAAAGTTTCTTTGCCGCCATCGACAGGTTCATGTTGCATTCAAGGAACACTTGGATGCTTTGAATGAGGTCTCTGTCGTCAAATAGTTCATCAGGGATCAGCTGGGAAATATAATGATGGGCAGGCTTGTCCGTCTGGGTGAGCAGCAGATAAGGGACAAGGTCTTCACGGCTGTACACCTCTTGTGGTGGAAGAAACGGCCGCACTGAAGAGAACAGTTCCCTTTCCAGTTTGAATTGTTCAGATGCGGCTTCATAATCCTGAAGCCACATCCCGAGGAACAAGTCCAGATCGGTGTAAAAATCACCCGTCAGGACAGATTTTACCTGATCGTAGGGCAATTCTTCCGCTTCATCTGTTTTCGGCTCGATCAGAACGCCATAATGAGCGTTTATAAACAAAACGTTTACTTCAGAAGGGAAAATGCCTGATACGGCTTCCATAAATGCTTCTGCTTCCTGATCGGAAAGGGGGCTTTTTAAAAAGAAATGAATGAACCTGAAGCTGGTACCGGCCTCTTTTTCGGGTGGATTTCCTGCGAGCACGTTCTTCCAAAAGATTTGCTGCTGAGAGAGAGGTACTTCAGCTTCTTGTGAGAACAGCGAGTTTAATAAGCTCAGTTCATCTGAGGTAACCGCTGGTTTGGCAATCCCGAATCTTTTTCCCTGTTGATCTGCAAACCAATAATAGTGTTCCGGGCGGCTGGTAGATATAGTGAAATGGTCTCCATAATAATCTTTAAGTTTGGATAGCATGCCGAAAACCCCTTTGTTTAATCTACTGTTAGTATACCAGTGCAGATCAGGATGTAACAAAAAAAGAGGGGACCTGCACTTAGGTCACGTTCAGCCCTTTGGAAACAAAGGCCTGTTTGGCGAGATGAACAGCATATTGCAAAGGAAGCATTCTCGTCGAATAATCTTCTGCTCTAAAGGAAGAATGGGAGAAAATGCCCCTTCCTGGACGGGAATTGGCTTCAATCAGCCAAACCTTTCCTTGCTGGTCCAAGCCAAAATCAAATCCAATTTCTCCGATGAGGCCCGATATGTTCTCATCAATTTTATGGCTGAGCTGTAATGCGGCTTTTGTTAGTTTCAAAGCTGATTTTGAAGGGAGGCCGGCATGCTGGATTACCTCTTCGGCCCGCTTTATTTCACCGCCGTAAGCCAGATGTGTGGTATGGGCCTGTGTACCGGCAATCTTTGCGGCCATCGCACTGGCCACCCACTTTCCGTCCCGGTTTTTATTCGTATGCACTCTAAAGTCAACCGGCCGCTGTTTCCAAGTGATCAGGTCTATCCCTTGCTGTACTAGCGTATCCTGAAGCCGGCCATAGAGTTTTCGTGTTTTCAGAAGAGAGATCAAACTTTGGAAATGCTCGATTTTAGGACGGTGATCTTCAAGGAATCTGCAGCTGTAACCTCCAGCCGGCTCTTTGTGCACGGAAAGAATTCCTCGACCATGGCTGCCCCCGATCGGCTTGAAGAAAACAGCAGAATACGTGTTTAACATATTTTCAATTAGCTGAACTCCTGGATTGATCACCGTATAGGGCAGGTAGTCCCTCATCTCCTTATCTTTTTGCAGAAACCGAAAAATCTCCCATTTGCTGAAAAAAGAAGGGTTAAAGAATGGAATCTCCCATTCAAGGTCAAGCAGATGAACAGCTTTCTGATATTTCAAGCTGCTTTCTGTTCGCCGATTGGGAATCTGGTTGTAGATGATGGAGGGAAGGGGGACGAGGTGCTGTGACCATCCTTTCTCCGAGTAAAAGAATCCCTGAATCATCCGATTTTCCTGCTGTAATTGCTCAGGACCAAATACAAAATAATAAGCCCCGACTTGTCGGTCTGCAGAGAGAAGCTTACTGAAAAAAGCAGATCTCTCTCCTACCGGACGGGAAGGAAAAAGGCCTACCCCTGATGTAAAAATACCCACAAGCGGCCCGATCAGGATGCGTGAATCCTCAATATGTACGTGGATTTTTGCTTCAAAAGGTATGGACAGCAAATCCCAAAGGGACTTCGATAATTGAATTTCCCTTTTGGAATGAGGAACAGCTTCGCATAAAACGGTTCTTGAACCAAAGGACAAGGATACGCGGTGCCTGCCGTGTTGTAAGAGATATTCCGGCACATAGACTCTGCTTCCATCATCCTTGCCTTTGCAGATTGGAAGTACATGCTGCATTTCTTTTCCTCCCCACGAGAAGTGCGCCTTGCGATGGCATTCTCGATTGATTAGGCTTATGCCGATATCGTATACTATGATAGCAGTATGATAATCGTGTTTAACAATTAGGAGACAAATGCGAGAAAAGAACTGAAAATGATTACCTGGCTTGGCGCATTGCTGGGAGGAGCCATCGGGTTCTTCCAGGCTTTAATTGTGATGTTCATGTAAGGTCTGTTATAGTGGTAGAGATTCAGAGATTTAAGGAGGAATACAATCATGTCTAATATTTATGACTTGGCATACAGCCTTGAAAAAGCTTTGCGCGACAGCGAGGATTTCCAAACATTAAAACAATGCTATGCAGAAGTTAATGCTGATGCAGAAGCACAAAAAATGTTTGAAGAATTCCGCAATCTGCAAATGGGCCTTCAGCAAAAACAAATGACCGGCGAACAAGTAACACAAGAGGAAGTGGAAAAAGCTCAAGCCATGTTCCAAGCCGTTCAGCAAAATGAAATCATCAGCAAACTCATGGCAACTGAACAGCGCATGAGTCTAACCATTTCTGATCTGAATAAAATCATCACTAAACCGCTCGAAGAGATCTACGGACCAATGGTAGATAACGAGCAATAAATATATCATGTGAAAAGCCGTCTCCGGTGTGCATTTTGTGCAGGGAGACGGCTTTTTTTGTTGCACGGGGGGGGGGGGGAATTGAGCCAAACCATTGCATAATTGTGCCTAGTTCAGATTAAATGCGCCGAACTCAAAATAATTGAGCGAAAATAAGATCAGCTTGCACAATACGCAAGCTGTGTTTTCTTTATCTGTTCTACCTTCTTCGATAGGGGAATACATTTTGACAGAGAGAGTCTTTATTCGATAAATAGGGGGGATTGCCATGGTATACCGGATGCTGATTCTTGACATCGATGGGACCCTGTTGAGAAGCAATTTTCGTTTGGATAAGGAAACGAGGGAAGCGATAGATTATGTGAAGAAGAAGGGCGTTTATATCACACTGGCCTCAGGGAGGAATTTTCCATCTACAAAAAAGATCGCTAAGGCATTGAAACTTGATGGTTATTTAATCAGCCAAAACGGCGGGTATATCGCTTCTAGTGTGGATGAACCGTTTTTTGAATCACATATTTCAAAAGAAGACACGTATCGGATTGTCAATATTTTAGAGAATTACAATTGTCATATCCGGCTTGTGCATGAACGGTTCTCAGTCGGAAACCAGGTTCAGCAGAAAAACCAGCTCGTTGCGAAGGTAACATTGGGTGCAGGGGATCCGCTTTTCTACCCAGTAACGTTCACGGAGAACCTGAGCAGTAATGTACTGGAAAAAGAGATTACCCCGTCTAAGATTGACGTTCAGTTCTTTGAGGAAAGAGAGCGGAGGTCAGCGGAACAGCATTTGAGAACGCATTTTGCCAATTTTGAGTATACCTCCTCGACGAAGTGCAATTTCGAAATTACTTCCCCCAATGTCACGAAAGCCAATGCATTAAGACTGCTCGGCTTGAAGCTTGATGTGACCCCTGAGGAGATGGTGGCTGTCGGTGATTCTCATAATGACAGGGAAATGATTGAGATGGCAGGACTTGGAGTGGCCATGGGCAATGCTCCTGAAGATGTGAAACAGGCTGCAAATTGGATCACCAGGACGAACGATCAGCTCGGAGTGCCATATATGATAAAAGAAGTTTTCCGAAAGCAGCTGAGAGTGGGACTATATTAACGAAAAAGCTCCGAAAACGGGGCTTTTTCCTTTGGTTTTTAATGTAAAATATATTTCATTTTTATTACAAATTGAAAAACGACAAATTTTGAAAGGGTTTTCATAAAGTACTGTCGAATCATTTTGATGTAAGGAACAAGTATATGAGGAGGATTGTAATGGAAAAAACAGTTAACCTGAATTTGAAGCCAAAGGTGGCAGAATTCCTAAACGGCACGAAGAAACTTTTTATTAATGGTGAATGGGTAACCTCTAAATCAGGAAAAACGTTTGAAACACTTAATCCTTCAACAGGAGAGGTTTTGGCGCTTGTTGCAGAAGGCGGAAAAGAAGATATCGATCTTGCGGTTGATGCGGCGCGAAAAGCTTTTGATTCTGGATATTGGACTAAAATGAGCGCAGCGAAGCGCAGTTATTTAATCTATAAGCTTGCAGACTTGATGGAACAGAACAAAGAAGAGCTTGCACAGCTTGATACGCTGGATAACGGGAAACCGATCCGCGAAACGATGAATGCAGATGTTCCTCTGGCAATTGAGCATTTTCGCTACTATGCTGGCTGGGCAACTAAAATCGTCGGACAAACCATCCCGGTTGCAGGGAGTTTCTTTAACTATACCCGCCACGAGCCGGTTGGGGTTGTAGGACAAATCATCCCTTGGAACTTCCCGCTCTTAATGGCTGCATGGAAGCTTGGGGCAGCACTTGCAACAGGCTGTACAGTTGTACTGAAGCCAGCTGAGCAAACTCCGCTGTCTGCTCTTTATCTTGCACAGCTTGCTCAAGAAGCAGGATTCCCAGAGGGCGTTCTGAATGTAGTAACAGGTGCGGGTGAAACAGGAGCAGCTCTTGTTGATCATCCGGAAGTGAACAAAATCGCCTTTACCGGATCAACTGAAGTCGGTAAGATGATCATGAGAAATGCAGCGGATTCACTAAAACGTGTAACGCTTGAGCTTGGCGGTAAATCACCGAATATCATTCTTCCGGATGCAGACATGACACGTGCTATTCCTGGTGCATTGGGCGGAATCATGTTCAACCAAGGACAAGTTTGCTGCGCAGGTTCCCGTTTGTTCATTCAAAAGAAAGCTTTTGACAATGTAATGGCGGACATGGTTTCCCATGCGAAGAACATTAAGCAGGGTCCTGGCCTTGATCCGGACACCACGATGGGGCCGCTTGTATCAGAAGAGCAGCATAACCGTGTCATGAGCTACATTGAAAAAGGGAAAGATGAAGGAGCCGAACTGTTAACGGGAGGAACGAGGCCGTTTGAGCAAGGTTACTTTGTAGAGCCTACTATTTTTGCGGATGTAGACGATAAGATGACGATCGCTAAAGAAGAGATCTTCGGACCGGTTGTAGCAGCGATGCCGTTTGAAGACCTGGACGAAGTTATCGAGCGTGCGAACCGTTCTGAGTATGGTCTTGCTGCAGGATTGTGGACTGAAAACTTAAAAACGGCACACTATGTATCCAATAACTTAAAAGCCGGTACAGTCTGGATTAACTGCTATAATGCGTTTGATGCAGCTTCTCCATTCGGCGGATACAAGCAATCCGGAATGGGCCGTGAGATGGGCTCTTATGCGCTAAATAACTACACAGAAGTAAAAAGTGTGTGGGTTAACCTAAAATAAAAAGACAAGCAAAAGCATGTGTGATCCAGGGAAGCGACCCGGCACAGGCAAATAGATATACATGATTAAGGGGTCAATAACTGAACGGAAACGAAAAGCCCGGCTGCTAGATCCAGCAGCCGGGCTTTTTTATGTTGTTTTTAAATCATAACTTTTATAAAGCGGAGTCCGGTATCGTCATAGTCAAGGTTACGGTAGAACTCATGGGTATCGGTACGGTGTTTTCCGCTGTGGAGAACGATGGATGTGCACCCTTGTTCCTCTGCCCACTCTTCCGCATGGCGCACTAACGATTTGCCGAATCCATTTCCTTGATACTCCTCACAGACCACGAGGGCAATAATCCTCAAATACGTCCCGTTCTTCTCGAAATAATAGCCCTTGACGAGACCGATCATTCCAATGACAAGATCATTATAGCAAGCGACAAAGCAAATGTAGGAAGGATCCTGAAGAATATATGTTAATCGGTCTCTCATTTCTTCTTCGGTGGTAGGATAGCCGAGATCGCCCATTAAATAAGAGAGAGACAGGCTATCCTCAATCGTCCCCCTCCGAATGAAAATTTCACTCATCTTCGCACCTCTTTTTAGTAAGATAAGAAAATTAGGAAATGAACATACAGAGATGTCTGGCTTATATGCAGCCAGATCGGCTAGCAGAAACTATGATCAGCGATGAAAGAGAAGCAGGGCACCAGCTGGAGAAGTGAGGCGGTGAGTGCGCTCGCTGTACTCTTTCTCCTTCAATCGCTCTTCTCCAAGTGTTTTGGCTTGCTGGTCGTCTTGGGCCTGAATGGTTTCGTCGAGCAGCTTTTCGCCGCTCTTATCGTATACGGTAAGAAAATACTTATTCATGGTGTGTAAACTCCCTTCAAGATTCTTAAATTATATTTCTTGTTTTTCGCCAAATTTCCTGCCTTTTTTTATGTTTTCTTTCACTTATCAAAACAGCTGCCACAATTATGGGTATTTTCCCAAATACGAGAACGTGCTTTCGTATATATGGTAAAATAAAGGTTAGAATGTGTAAGAAAAAGGAGAGATGGGTGTTGAAGTTTTTGCATTGTGCTGACCTTCATCTGGACAGCCCTTTCAAAGGATTGAAATATTTGCCCAAACCTATTTTTAAACGGATACAAAACAGCACCTTCCGATCCTTTACTGCAACAGTAAACCTTGCAATAAAGGAGAGGGTGGACTTTGTTGTGATTGCAGGTGATATATATGATGGGGAATCCAGAAGTTTACGAGCGCAGACTTATTTTCGGAAAGAGCTTGAGAGACTGGAAAAACACGAAATTTACACCTTTATGGTTCATGGAAATCATGATCATCTCGAAGGTTCATGGATAGATATTGAATGGCCGATGACTGTTCATATTTTTCAGGGAGGGCTTCCAAGCTCGATGCCCTTTTATAAAAACGGAAAGCTGGCAGCCATGCTGCATGGATTCAGTTATGAGAAACGGTCTGTAGCCGAGAACCGTGCGCCTCATTTTCCGGAGAAAAAGGATGAAGCTTATCATATCGGTATTCTGCACGGAAACGCGGATGGACAAAGCGAACATGAATCCTATGCGCCGTTTAAAGTGACGGAGCTTTTAGGGAAGGGATATGACTATTGGGCTCTCGGGCATATCCATAAGAGAATGGAGCTTAGCCAGGATCCTCCTGTTATCTATCCTGGAAACATTCAAGGCAGAAATCAAAAGGAAACGGGTGAGAAAGGCTGTTATATCGTTGACACTAATAACGGTGTACAGGACTTCCACGCAATGGCAGACATCCTATGGAAGGAAGAATTCATTGATCTTACGGGATGTTCGGCCATGTCGGAAGTGATTGAAACGTGTATCGAAGTGAAAGAGAATGCCAGAACAGAAGGTAAGGGTATACTTCTTAAACTGATCTTAGAGGGCGATTCTTCTTTATTTCATGAGCTGAGTGATGAACTGTTCCTGGATGACCTAATGGAGACCCTTCAGGACGGTGAAGAGGAGAACTTATCTTTTGTTTACCCGTTCGCTGTTGTAAATAGTTTAAGAAGAAGCTGGAATCGTGATCAGCTATTGAACGATGGAGGGTTCGTCGGAGCCCTTTTGCACAACAGCAGTGAATACGAAGAGATGCTGAAAACCACGAGAGAGCTGTTTTTGCACAAAAGAGCCAGACGATATTTAAAGCCTCTTGAACCGGAAGAGGAAGAAGAAATCATCAAGGAGGCAGAAACATTTCTATTACGGTTTTTGCTGAAAGATTAGGAGGTATGAAGCTATGTGGATTAAACAACTGCACATCTATCATTTTGGCAAGTTTCAAAACCTCAAAATAAAGGATTTGTCCAAGGGAGCGGGCTTTATTTCTGGTGAAAATGAAGCGGGTAAATCTACCTTGATGAGTTTTATTAAATGTATGCTCTTTGGTTTTCCTTCTAAGCTTACCAGCGAAAGAAGGTATGAGCCAAAAGATGGGAACCGGATGGGCGGATCTCTTACATTAATGACAGAATCACACGGAGAACTGGCCATTGAGCGCGTAGCAGGAAAAGCGGCAGGTGATGTTACAGTCTATTTGGAGAATGGTGAACAGGCCGGTGAAGATTTTCTGCAAAGCGTGCTGAAAGGGCTGGACCGTTCGCTTTTTCAAGGGATCTATTGTTTTGACATCGATGGACTCCAGGAAATCGAAAAGATCAGCCGGGATCAGCTGGGGAGCTATCTGCTCGGCGCGGGTATGACAGGCAGCAAGGAGCTGCAGGAGCTTGAAGCCCTGCTGGAAAAAAAGCAGGCTGTGCTTTTTAAACCCGGCGGCAGGAAGCCGGTGATCAACGAAATGCTTCAGGAGCTACACACGGCAGAAGAAGATCTGCTGAAGTGGAAAAGGAAAAACGAAGAATTTCAACCCGCCGCTTTGGAATTAAAAGAAGTGAAGGACTCTATACAAAGAGCGGAGAAAGAAAAGGCTCATCATCAGGAACAATGGTATCAGGCTCAAAAGTGGAAATCGGTGCTTCCGCCTCTCCAGAAGTGGAAAGAAAATAAACTGGCACTCGATCAGCTGCAAGAGGGTGAGTTTCCTGAAAATGGACTGCAGCGGCTGGAGTATTTGCAGGAAAAGCTGTTTGATCTTGAAGGAGACTTGGCAGTTTGCAAGAATAAAAACGATGAAATTGAAAAGCAGCTTGCAATTCTGGCAATCGATGAACAAGTACTGAAAGAAGAGGCGCGTATTGAAGCCGTTGGACAGAAAATCCATTATCTTGAGAGTCTCTTGAACGACAAAGCGGGCTTGCTCCAAAAGGCTGAATTGCTAAGCAAAGATATTCAACGTCTTATCCATGAAACAGGCTATGAAGGAGAAGACAATAACCTTTATGAATTGAACAATGGACTTGCAGCAAAAAACGGCCTTGTTCTCATGACAAAAAATCATGAATTGCTGCAGCAGAAGAAAGAATGGATGGATCAGGAGCTGACAGCCTCCCGCAGCCGTCTGGAATCAGCAGAGGAGCGGCTGAAGCTTGCAAAAGGAAAGCTGCTCCATGAAGCGGATTTTCAGAAACTGAAGGAACATGCTGATCAGGATAGAACCTATCGAAGGCTCATGCTCGAAAAAGAACAGCTTCAGATGCAAATCAAAAGTGCAGAGGGATATAGTTCGTCACGCTCAGTTCCCCGGAAAAAGAACTGGATTTCGGCAGGAGCCTTATTTGTTTTTATTGCCGTCATTATCATCTATCTTGTAAGTAAAGGCGAAATGGCTGGAGCTCTGCTTTCAGCTTTGGCGCTGGGTGCCGGTTTCCTGTATTGGATGAAAAGCAGAACGAAAGAAAGAGGTAGCCAGACAGGGAAGGAAGATCTTCCGGCTCTCTTGGTGCAGCTGCAAAAGCTTGAAGAACAGCTTGCAGGCATTTCAAATTTTGAAGAGCTTGACCGTCTACAGCAGCAATGGATCGAGGAGCAAGCGCAGCGCAATGAGTACAATAGGCTTCAGGAAGAAACAAAGCGGCTGGAACAGTCCTACCAGCAAACCGCAGCCGGCTATGACAAGCTGGAGGTGGAGGAGTTTGACAACGAGGCCAGCATACAGGAGTGGAGCAGGGAAAATGGGTTTAATGGACCTTGGCAGCACCTGCTTCTGCCTGGCTATTTTGAAAAGATTGAAAGACTGAAGGAACTGTTGATCGAAAAATATCAATTGGAAGAAAGGCTTTCGCAGCTTCAAGAGAATATTTCCGTTATTTTAGAAGATGTGAACCAGCTTTCAAAACAGCTCGGCCTTTCAGAGCATGCCTCTTATCATGAGAGAATAATGCAAGCACGCATGCTGCTTCAGCAGGAAAAGGAAAAGCAGCGGAGGCTGGAATTGCTTCAGGAAGCAAAACGGGCAGCTGTTGAGAATGAACAGGAATTACTGACGAAGCGTTTAAGTTACACAGCAGAAAGAATCCGGCTCTTTCAAAAGGCCGATGCTGATAACGAAGAGAGTTACAGAAAAAAGGGAGAAGCGGCAGATTCAAGGAAAAAGATACAGGAGCAACTGTCACAGGCTTTGCTCCAGCTTTATGCTTTTGGATACAGCGATGAAGAAATTTTCAATCTTTCGGACAGGCTGCTGGACAAATCCTTTAATCTGGAAAAGGAGATTGCAGCGGCAGCAGCCTCTCTAAAAGAAAGTGAGCATGAGTTAGAAAGCTTCAAGGGTAAAAGTGCTGAACTGTCCCTTCGCCTGCAGCAGCTGCAGGAAGACGGCAGCTACTCGGAATGCCTGCAGCGTTATGAAACGTTAAAGGATGTTCTGCAGGATCACGCAAGAAAGTGGACTGTTTACAGGACAGCCGGGGGTCTGCTGAAACAAACGAAAGAACAGTTTCATGCGGAGCGGCTGCCGGCCATTTTAAAAAAGGCAGGAGTATATTTCTCCCGCATCACCGCGGGGAAATACGTGGATTTATTCCTTGCAGGGGAAAAGGAAAGTTTAATCATTGAGCGGAATGACGGTGTCCGTTTCCAACCCGTGGAGTTAAGCCGCGGGACAGCCGAACAGCTATACTTATGTGTGCGGCTGTCCCTCGCTTCTTTATACCAGAGAGAAGGAATGCCTCTGATTATGGATGATGTGACCGTTAATTTTGATCCTGTCCGTACAAAACAGACCTTGGACCTGCTCATGGAGATCGGTGAAAAGCATCAGATCATCTTCTTTACGTGCCACGAAACACTGTTCAATGACAGGCCTTCCGTGCCGGTCATCCATTTAAAGAAACCGCAGCCTGTCAGACCGGGCGACGGTGCATTTTTATAAATTGACGTGTTTATGATATAAAAAGAGTAGCAGAAGTGCTTTCAGAGCTGAACCTGCACACAGGAGGGGAACGACCAATGAGTGACTATAATGTTTACCTGGTGGAAGATGAAGAGAATCTTTCACAGGTTTTAAAAGCGTATATGGAACAGGAAGGCTGGAACGTGACCGTTTTTGACAATGGCGAAGAGGCCGCGAAAAACGTAGAAGATACCCCTCATCTTTGGATATTAGACATTATGCTCCCTGGAATTGACGGATATGAAGTATTACGAAAGATTAAACAGCATTCCGATACTCCGGTTATTTTTATTTCAGCCAGGGATCAGGACCTCGACCGAATCGTCGGCCTGGAATTGGGCAGTGATGATTATCTTGCAAAGCCATTTATGCCAAGGGAACTTGTCATACGTGCTAAAAAACTTCTGATTCGGGTATATGAAAGCGGAGCACTGGTTCCTAAAAAAATAGAAATCACGGGGTATATCATTGATCCGGTCGCGAGAAAGATTACCTTTGACGAGGAACTGATCAATCTGACATCAAAAGAAATGGATGTTTTGCTGTATTTGATTGAAAATCTTGGTACCTCAAAAGCCAGGGAAGAGATCCTGGCTCACGTGTGGGGCTCTGATTATTTTGGCTCTGAACGTGCGGTTGATGATGTCATACGGCGGGTAAGAAAAAAGATGCCGCGCTTAAATCTTGAAACGGTCTACGGTAACGGGTATAGGATCGTAACCTCATGATCCGTTTAAACCTGACACAGAGAATCTGGATATCGTTCGCCATTTTAATTCTTCTCATAGGGCTTATTCTTGCTATTATCTTTCCGCTATCTATTAAAAAAACGATGACAGATGAAACCTATAAGATTATCAAAATCGAACAGGATAAACTTATGGATCAGGATAAAGAGATTCCTCAGCCTGATACATCGATTGATTTTATTGAGCGCAGAAAATTAGGCCGTTCTGTCGGACATGTGGTCATCAAAAATGATTATCTTGGCACAAAAGGAGATTATATTCCCGATCGCGTATTGGCTGAAATGAGTTCACATGCCTATAAGCAGAAATCTGACCAGCAAAAGTATGAACTGACGTTTGGCGATGCCACGCTGTTTTACATCGTTAAAAGACTGGAAACTGATTCACATGGCAACTTTTATTTAATTTCCTACATGTGGGATACGTACCGTGACCAGATGGTGGACCGGCTATGGACACGGCTTCTCTGGATCTTGTTCTTCACAGGGATGATTGCCGTTATCCCGGCTCTTTGGATGGCCCGTTATCTTCGTGCTCCATTGACGATATTGGGCAGACGGTTTGAACAGATCGCCAAGCGAAACTGGAAAGAGCCCTTCATCTGGCATGAAGACGATGAATTCCAGAAGCTTTCACAGCAGTTTGAATCCATGCGCCAGAATCTGATCCGGTACGATACGGCTCAAAAGACGTTTATCCAGCATGCCTCACATGAACTGAAAACACCGGTCATGACCATTAAGAGTTATGCCCAGTCGGTCAAGGACGGCATCATGCCGAAAAATAACATTGAAGATATGATGGATGTAATCTTAAGTGAAGCCGACCGGATGGAAAACCGGGTAAAAAACATGCTGTATTATACAAAGCTTGATACACTGAAACAACAGACCCTTCAGTGGGAAATGATCTATTTTGGAGTACTTGCGGAAGAAATTATCAGCCGTTTCCGTTTTCAGCGGGATGATATTGAGCTTTCCATCATTGGTGATGAAGTTTTATTCTGGGGTGACCGTGAGCAGATCACAATCGTTTTTGAGAACTTTATCCAAAATGCGATGAGGTATGCACGATCCAGGATCATTTTATCGGCAAAAGAAGAAGGAAACAACATCACCCTTGGCGTATGGAATGATGGAGAGCAGCTTTCAGACCGGGACCGTGAAAATCTTTTCCTGCCTTTCCGTAAAGGCAATAAAGGGCAGTTCGGGCTTGGATTAGCGATCGTGAATCGAATTGCCGAGCTGCATGGCGGGATACCCAAAGTAACCAATATTGAAGATGGTATTCTATTCGAAGTCATTCTTCCAAAGGACAGGCAGACATAAGTTTAAACTATATAAAATATGAGGTGGCATAATGAAAAAAGGTCTTGCTCACTATAAAGTGGGAGAAGTGGTAGACTCCTATTTAATGATAAAATCATCCACAAAATCTACAGCAAGCAACGGTAAACCCTTTTTAAACCTAATCCTGCAGGACCAGACAGGGGATATCGATGCAAAGCTATGGGACTGCTCCCCGGAGGACGAACAGCAATATGTTCCTCAGGCTTTGATCAAAGTTACCGGTGATATGAGCAACTACAGAGGAAAGATGCAGCTCAAGCTCAAACATATCCGTCCGGCATCTGAGATTGACGGCGTGAAGATTAGTGATTTTGTAGAAACAGCACCGCTTACACAAGATGTGATGATGGAGAAAATCACACAGTACATTTTTGAGATGCAAAATCCTAACATCCAGAGAATTACAAGGAACCTTTTAAAGAAATATCAGGATGATTTCCTAAAGTACCCGGCAGCCGTGAAAAATCACCATGAATTCGTTTCCGGTCTTGCCTACCATGTCGTGTCCATGCTTGATCTGGCCAGGGGAATATCAACCCTGTATCCTTCGCTTAATACTGATCTGCTTTATTCCGGCATCATCCTTCATGACCTGGGCAAGGTGATTGAACTGTCAGGTCCAGTGGCTGCCAATTATACGCTGGAAGGAAAGCTTCTCGGCCACATTTCCATTATGGTGAATGAGATCGGGATTATCGCAAAAGAACTGGAAATTGAAGGAGAAGAAGTTACGGTCCTTCAGCATCTCGTGTTAAGCCATCATAGCAAACCAGAATGGGGAAGCCCGAAAGCACCGATGATCCGTGAAGCGGAGATCCTTCATATGATTGATAATTTCGATGCAAAAATCAACATGATGGACAGAGCGCTGGTCAAGGTGGAACCAGGGGAATTTACGGAAAAAATCTTTCCTCTGGAAAACCGCAGCCTCTACAAACCGCTTTTTGAAAAAGAATTAGCAAAAAAGTAATTGTCGTAACAATTTGAATATGGTAAATTTAGAGAGAGATAAATGAGATGGAGGCAATGACAAATGAAACCCATTGTTCAAGAAAAGGTGTCTGCTAAATAACTAACTAAATCTAATGTTGTACCGGACGGCTGAAGGAGCTCTGTTTCCTTACGTTTATAGCGTACAAGTGTGATTTATTTAGTTATGACCTTTTCTCTTGAGCGATGGACCCATTTGTCATGCTATAGCCTTCAGCACGTAATAGAAGCCTATAGTTGACGTGGAATGCGCAGCTATAGGCTTTTTTATGCCCAATTCAGCACTTTCCATTAATAAGCGCTCAAGAGATCGGTTGATTGTTATTTGATTGAAACATATGAAAAGAGAGTGATAGGGATGAAGTGGAAAGATTGGGACAGAAATATTAAAGTTCGCCTTTTGGGAGAGTTTGTAATTAATCTGCTATTTTGGATGTTTTTTCCGTATATGGCGATTTATTTTTCCGATGAACTTGGAAAAGAACAAGCCGGTTTGCTGCTGGTTGCTTCCCAGTTGGTGGGAGTCGTAACCAACCTGGTCGGCGGTTATTGTGCCGATACATTCGGAAGAAAGAAAATGATGGTGGTTGCCGGTGCAGGGCAGGCAGTTTCCTTTGCGCTGTTCGCACTGGCCAATTCTCCTTGGCTGAATTCGCCTGTGCTGACTTTTTTGGCGTTTACGGCATTAGGTTTGTTCGGATCTTTGTATTGGCCGGCAAGCCATGCAATGATCGCGGATGTAGTGCCTGAGAAGAACCGCAGTGAAGTGTTTGCTGTCTTTTATACGAGCATTAACATTTCAGTTGTGTTCGGACCGGCATTGGGAAGTATCTTCTTTTTCGATTACCGGTTTGAATTGCTGCTGGCCTGTACGATTGTTGGCATTATCCTGACTTTTGTCCTGCAGAGGTTTATCAGGGAAACCGTGCCGGAGAAGAAGCCGATCGTTGAAGACAAGAACGGCGAGCCGAAAAAATGGTCCGAGGTCGTCTGGGATCAGTTGAGAGATTACCGGGTAATTGCAAAAGATAAACTTTTCCTATTGTTTATTCTGGCAGGTGTGCTCGTCGCACAGACCTTTATGCAGCTTGACTTATTGATTGCGGTGTATACGACAGAAAAGGTTCCTGTACAGACGCTGCTTCATCTCGGTGACTGGTCACTATCGCTTTCAGGTGAAAAAGCGTTCGGTTACATCGTATCAACAAATGGTTTATTGGTCGCGCTGTTTACCGTTTTTATGTCAAAGTGGATGAACAAATACAAAGAAGGAAACATCTTTGTCATTTCCTCTCTTTTATATGGAGTAGGGATGCTGCTTTACGGAAACACGACTGTCATCTGGCTCCTTTTCCTGGCTATTACCGTCTTTACAGCTGCTGAGCTGATGGTCGTCGGCATTCAGGAGAGCTTTATCTCCAAGCTGGCTCCGGAACATATGCGCGGACAATATTTTGCCGCAGCAGGACTGCGTTTCTCCATTGGACGAAGCTTAGCACCGTTAGCAATTCCGCTTACCATGTGGATTGGTTTTCAATGGACGTTCTTTATGCTGTTCGTTCTAACCGTAATCAGTGCAGGCTTATATCACGTGATGTTCCGTTTGCATGATAAAAAAATGGCAGAAACAGAGAAACAAAACTCAGTTGCTCCCAACGCGGCAGGTTAAAAAAAACAATAATCAAATGACATATCTTTCTTCCATGCTTCATAAGATGGGAATACGAAGCTTGTCTTTAGGAGGAATAGGAATGAAAGGATATGTAGCCCTGGGACTTGGAGTCTTACTCATTGTTGCTTTTGTTTTAAAAGAATTTGTTGCTCCTCTTCAATATTTCTTTGATTTAACGCCATTTTGGGTATACTTTGTGGTCGCAGGCATCATCTTCAGCGGATACCGGAGCTACAATTTAGGTTCTGAACAGAAGCTGCTCGACCTGAAGGTGATCGAACAAGAAGGGGAAGTATTCATGAAACGAATCGCTGAAGAACGTGAACGCAGAAGTAAATAGGGTAAATGTTTAACAAGCCGGCCGGCAAGGTATTGTGTATGAAACCTTGTTGGGCGGTTTTTTGTTTTTGCGGGCGGGAAAGATCGAAACACTCCATTTTATTATCGAACAGTTTATATTGACACGATTCGATAATTTTTGCCCATCCTTTATTCCAAACCCTATAAAAAAAGAGGATGATCCCTGTGGGAAACATCCTCTTTTTGTTGCTGTGTAAGAGTTCCACCGTCTATCGGCTTTGAATGGGTCCTTCAGCTTTTCATCGATCCAACTTCAAAGCTTAGAGCCCCGCCAACTTCACTCCCTCAACCCAACACAAAAAACGTGTTGAATTTCAGGAGCTCCAGTTCAACGGGGCTCTGAGCAAAGCGTTTCAGCCTTTCATTATTGCTGTGGCTGGGCTGGCATTTGAGTGTCTTGTTTTTTTAGTGCGTCTTTTAGATCTTTATCTTTGATCTTGATGTCAGCTTTTTTCTGAAGCTTAGTGATGACTTGATCTGTTGGTTTCGCTTTTTGCTGTTTCAGTTCTTCACTGATTTGTTTCTTCTTGTCTTCAAACTTGTTGGTTTTCTTGTCTACGACTTTAATGATGTGGTAGCCGAATTGAGATTTTACAGGGTCGCTGACTTGTCCAGGTTTAAGCTTGAATGCTACTTTATCAAATTCCGGAACCATTTGGCCTTTACCGAAGTAACCAAGGTCTCCGCCTTTTGATTTAGAACCAGGGTCTTTGGAATACTTTTCAGCAAGTTTGGCAAAGTCTTCACCTTTATCAAGTTTCGCTTTTACTTCTTTTGCTGTTTTAGCATCATCCACCAGGATGTGGCTTGCTTTTACTTCTTCGTTATATTTTTCGTTAAATACTTTTTTCATTTCAGCATCGGTAACTTTGACACCATCTGTTGCTGCCTTTTTATTTAGAAGCTGTGTCTTAACGAGTTTTCGTAAATCTTTTTCGTTTTTAATGCCGTTTTGTTGAAGGGCTTGCTTGAACTGGTCTTCACTGCCAAGCTGTTTTTTGATTTTAGCGATCTCGTTGTCAATCTCATTATTGGTAACCTTGTACTCTTTTTCGAGAAGTTTATTATCAACCATTTGCTTAAGAACTTGATTTCCGTACTGTGCCTTAAGCTCATTGTAGAATTCATCCTTGGTGATGTCTCCAGCTTTGGATTCCACAACCTTCTCTGATCCTGCACCGGAGTTGCACGCTGACAGCGACAACACTCCCGCAGCAAGTCCAAGGGATAATAACCATTTTTTCATCTGACACACTCCCACTGTTCGAGTAATATTTTCACAGTATCTACTATAGCATAAACATTGGATAAAATCCTATTCATACTCGGAATTATGAGAAAAATTACACATATTTACTGTTTTCATTGAGCAAGGAAATTTTTATAAACCGGGACATTCGTCTAATCAAACCAAGACATATCACTATATGATGTGGAGAAGAAAAAAGGAGGAGATAGATGATGGGATGCGGTGCTGGTTTCGGACATAGCTTTTTAATTCTGATCATTCTTTTCATTTTATTGATAATAATTGGCTGTACTTGCTTCACGTGGTAAGGACAAGGACGTAGGCAAAAGTTTGAAATTTATTTCGATTTACAGGCATTCGCCTATGCGAGCAATAGGTGGGCTGCATAGGATAGCGTAAGAAATAAAGGAGGTGGCATCATGGGTTCTACACATGGAAGAGGCTTTGCGTTAATCGTTGTGTTGTTTATTCTGTTGATCATCGTCGGATGTGTATGTTGGGGAGGATGGTGTTAATCACTCCTCATAATCGGTAGTAAACCGGCTTTCTCTGCCGGAGGAGGTATTTCAATGAGCGGTTTTTCTGGCGGCTTTGAGCTGATTGTTGTATTGATAATCCTACTCATTATTATCGGATGTATTTGTTTCTGTTGAGGAGAACTAGAGAGGGATGGCATCTGCCATCCCTTTTGTTTTCGTAGAAGCATAGGAATGCCTCCTTAGTATGTAAAGATGTTTTCTACATAAGCACTGATTAAAAGAATGGTAATCAGAACATTTATGGTACGGAACACACTGGGCTGTGTTTCATCAGGAATGGATTTACGTGAACAGAGTTCATTGGTGAGGGTATTAAAAACAAATAAAAAAACAGGGGCAAGAATTACAAATATCATATCTGGCATGTTACAATACCTCCATAAAAAGCTACCATTCTTACTTTAACAAAAGTTGGAGAATAAGAATAGAAAAATGCAACTATTGGAGGATGAAAATGAAAAACAAATGGAAATGGAGCTTCTTTGCTCTGGCTGCCGTTATCGTCATCGTTATCATTGTCATTGCATCGCTGATATTTTCAGGGGGAGAAAAGGACTTTGATAAAGCTGAACAAACCGGTGGATCACTGGCGGGAAAGAAACTATTCACTATACATACGGGGAAAGAACAGGCTGCGTTTCTAATGAACAAACAAATTGAGGAACAAAAAAACCTGGACCTAAAGGTAAAGCTTACGAATCAGATGAAACTGTTCGGGCGGGTAGACGTTTTTGGAAGAGAAGTAGTATACCAGATGTCGATGGCGCCAGAGGTTCTTCCGAATGGAGATCTGGCTCTGCATGAAAAAAATGTACAGGTCGGACGTTTGAATCTGCCGGGCGAGCAGGTGCTTAATCTGGTTTCAAACAGTGTAGACCTCCCCAAATGGGTAAAGGTTTACCCTCAGGAAGAAATGATTCACGTGCAGCTGACCAAGATGAACATAAAGAAGCACATTAAGGTAAAGGCCAAAGAGGTCGATCTGCCCCATAATAATATTTCGATAGACGTGTTTGGAAAATAAGCAGATGGAGAATTTTAGAAGAAAAAAAAAAGCCGCCTTACAAAAAAGGCGGCTTTACTATACAATAGAAACTAAAGATCGACTATAAGAAAGCAGGATGAAGATGGAAACGATTGAAGAACGTGTTGAACGGCTGGAATATTATAACCGGCTTACTGTACAATCGATAAATTTAAGGACATATCCCTTCTATACGCTGGTGATGGAAAAACACCTTAGCGAAGACGAGGTGGGAGATGTCCTTTCATTGTGCGATGAACTCCAAAGACGTTTTGAGGTCCAGACGGAGAGCGGTTATGTGCAATACCTTCCTCTTCTTCTCCATTTTGCAGGAATGCTGAATCAAAAGCTGAAGCCAAGAGAAACCGTTCAAGCACTTCGTACCCAAGGCGTCTATCCTGAACTTATGGATAAGCTGTATGATTTGGCACGGCGTTACGAGTGAATGCCTGCCAGCTCAGGAGTCATTGGTATGACATTGCTTGGGGGCTTTTCCTCCAAGCTTTCTTCAACTTTCATCTCAAGTTTGTTAAAGATCGTCATGAAGTCCTCACCGTAGAGGTTTCGGATCATGCACATGATCTCAGGGAAGTCAGGGAACTTTCCGAAGAGTTCCTTGATCGGTAAAGCGGATGAAAAGACACCGAAGCTTGACGGATCATAGGTTTCCATTGTTTTTAGGAGAAGCTCTTCACCCTTATCCGTCAATTGAATGTATGTATTGCGCTTGTCATTTTCTTTTTGGAAAATGAAAGGTAGCCTTGTTCCTCCAGCTTTTTTGAAAAGTTAAAAGCAGTCGACACGTGCATGACTCCGAATTTTGCAATATCGGAAATGCTGGCTCCTTCCAATTGATGTGCAATCCATAAAATGTGATGTTCGTTGATGTTTAATCCGTAATCCTTAATCCAATTCTGCCAGTCTTTTTCCACACTCTTCCATAATGCTTTGCTGATCTGCGCGAATTTATGACTGAAAATCATCGCTTCCTTTACACTGTACAAATTGTCCTTTTCCATACTAAATGCCCTCCATTACTACATATAAGAACATCAATCTACCCCTCATTATGCCAGTATTTTCTATAATAAGAAAGTAAAATTTTTCAAAACTAAAAGAAAAATTGGTAATAAAGGCATAAAACTTAAGTATGATAAGATATGGGAGATCATAATAGTTAAATAATAAAAGAAATCTCCCCGTTCAAGGGAGATCCTCAATTGTACAGTGATTATTTAGCCAGGGTAGCTTTGCTTTCCTCAAGCGTGTCCTGGATTTCTTTTACGTTCTCCTGGATACTTTCCATGTTGGGCTGAACATCTTCCTTCCAATGATCAATATCCTTCTTTAAGTCAGCAGAAGCCTGCTTGAACGCGTCCTTTCCTTCTTTGGAAACAAACATAATTTTTTCTTTAAGAGTAATACTCTCACGTTTCATTTGGGAGACAGAGTTCTTTAACTTATACGCACTGTCTTTGATGTCCTGTCTGACGTCCTTTCCTGACTTAGGCGCAGACAGCAGGGTTGTTGCACCTGTAACGATTGTTCCGATGGCGAAGCCGTAAAGTAAAGATTTTGCTTTAGACATAAATAATTCCTCCTCTTTTATAGTTAGTATTACATTCTTGGTGGATCAGAAGAATTCCTATTGAGAAATTTCCCGAAAACATAAATATTTAACGATGATTTTCGGCATGATTGGACAGGCACCTGCATATTTATAGTATGGGGGGGATGGACAATGAATTGGAAAACCATAATATTGCTGATTGCAGGACTGCTTTTAATTATGCGCATGATGTACTCCTTAAACACTACCCGCCAATATTCCTTTCGTAACACTTCCATCAAAAAAAGAGAAAAACCGCTGTCGTTTTCGGCTTGATCGGGATTACGGGGCTAGTTGTCTGTTTGCTTACTTTTGTCACAAAATAACGAAAAATAGGGAAAGCTGATTCTTTTTGAATCTGCTTTTTTATGTTAGAACTATAATAGATAAAGGTATAATAACAACAAGTCAGGAGGAGGGTATTATGGAGCGTCACACCATCGGTAATTATTTTAACAGAATGAAAAGCAAGGCCTCTGTTATTCTGGATGATGATCATCAAACAGGTGAACTGATCACCAATGCCGAGAAAAAAACAGAATCTGCACAAAACAACAGCAGCTTGCGGGAACTGACTTCTCAGGTGAAAGCGTTAATCAGGCTGGTAAAGCATTATCGTGACGGCTCATACCGGCATGTATCAAAAAAATCGATGATGCTTATTGTTGCGGCCCTGCTGTATTTTGTCAGTCCAATCGATGCAGTTCCAGACTTTTTGGTAGGCATTGGCCTATTGGATGATGCTGCTGTTTTGGCTTTTTTATACAAAACGATCAAAAAGAAATCGATCATTACATGGAATGGGAAGAAGAAGAGCAAACCATAAAGCCGGCACCTTAAATAAGGTACCGGCTTTATTTATGGCTTATTAAAATGAATTATACTTGTGCTTCTTTCGATTGCGGTGGTATTGAACGCTTTCTGATGCTGTGTGCTACCGGATACAAGACGAACATGACGACACAGTTTACGGCAGCAGTCGGCAATACGACCGCCAGGAAGATGGACAAAAACGTACCAGGCAGGCCGGCAACGAGAAGAGCTGTACCGAGGAAAATCGATCCGCTCACAATCGTTCCAGCGAAAGTTAATATCGCAGCTGTTAATGCATTTAGTTTAAAGCGCGAAACGAGTAGGAATAGTCCTAAAAAAACGAGTGCGGTTATTGGTTTATCGACCAGGTTGGCGATCTGCCCGCCCGGGAAAGTTGTTGTTATGGCTGTAATGACTCCTGTTGCCAGCGCAGCTACAATGACGTTAGAAAGCGACGGGAACATGATAATCGTTAGAAATAGCATAGTAAGCATCATATCTGGCCTCATCCCTAAAAAGAAGGGCGGCATAATGGCATGAAGAACATACCCCAATGCTAATAAAACACCTGTCAGTGCTAATGATTTAGTTTTCATTACTCATCTCTCCTCAACTCAACTCTTAATTCATCTTTCATAGGTGCACTTTTGCCCTATGCAAAGAAGTTATCACCTATAATAACAAATCTGGAGCTTTTTGAACAGTAAATAAAGACTATTTATCATGTTTTTTCTGGAAATTTTCCATGAAATCCCTAAGTGCCTGACAGGCCTCAAGAGGAACTGCATTATAGGCTGAGGCTCTGCATCCGCCGATGGACCGGTGGCCGGCCAGCCCGTAAAATCCTTGTTCATGTGCTTCTTTTAAAAACTGCTTCGTCAACTCTTCATTTTTTAAGGTGAACGTAATATTCATCAATGATCGGCTGTCCCTGGCAGCATGTCCTGAATAAAAGCCGCTGCTTTGATCAATGGCTTCATAGATGAGCTGCGCTTTTTCCTGGTTTCTTTTTTCGAGTTCCTCCAGACCGCCCAGATTTTTCGCCCATTCAAGAACGAGTTTCAGAAGATAGATGGAAAAGGTAGGAGGGGTGTTATAGAGCGAACGGTTTTTAATGTGTGTCTCATACGAAAGAATGGCCGGAAGCCCTTCATTTGCCCGTTCGGCTGCATCTTTTCGAAAAATTACAACCGTCACACCGGCAGGACCCAGGTTTTTTTGAGCTCCTGCATAAATTAGGCCGAACTTATCTATGGGAATCCTTCTGCTTAAAATATCACTGGACATATCAGCGATCAAAAAAGGGTGGTCAATACCGTCGAATGAAGCCCATTGTGTACCATAGATGGTATTGTTGGATGTTAAATGAACATACGAATATTCTTCAGGAGAAAAAGAAGGAAGATCAGGAATAGAGGCATAGTTGGAAGCTTTTCCTGATACGATGTCTTTTACATCTCCAAATTTATCGGCCTCTTTTAACGCTTTTTCAGACCAGGAACCGGTTAAGATATAGCCGGACTGTTCGCCGGGCTTCATAAAATTCATGGGTATCATCGCAAATTGCAGGCTCGCACCGCCCTGCAAGAATAGAACTTCATACTGATCGGGTATAGAAAGCAGTTCTTTTAAAAGGTTTTTTGCTTCTTCATGAACTTCCTCATAGTGTTTACCGCGATGGCTGTGTTCCATAATGCTGATCCCCGTGTCCTGGAAATCCAAAAATTCTTCTTTTGCTTTTTTCAATACCTGCCGGGGTAAAGCGGCAGGTCCTGCGTTAAAATTATATACCTGTTTCATGAATGCAATTCCTCCCCTTATTTAGTGGTTTCAAATGCTATATAAAAGGCCCTCAGTTTTTTCTCCAATAAGAAGGCGGTTCAATCACACCCCGCCAAAAATCAACAACATGGACTAACAGAGCTTATAAAATAAAAAACTGCCTTGATTCAGGCAGCAGATATACATATGTTATGAAGAAAGATGGGAAGCGATCGAGCTGGAAATCTCACTGAACTCTTCCTGTGAGTAATCATGGGTTTCCCACACTGCTCCAAAGCCATCTCCTTTGCCGTAGCGGGGAATGATATGTACATGGTAATGAAAAACGGATTGTCCTGCAGGTTCTCCGTTATTATTCAGTACATTAAGACCGATGGGATCAAATGACTCTTTAATCGCTGCGGCAACGGCCGGAACAGCTGCGAACAGTTTTCCTGCTGCTTCAGCAGGCAGGGCAAAAATATCTTTGTAATGCTCCTTTGGGATTACGAGGGTATGCCCTTTTGTGACTTGGCTGATATCGAGAAAGGCCAGCACGTTTTCGTCTTCATATACTTTATAGGCGGGTATTTCGCCCTTCACGATTTTACAAAAAATACAATGCTCGTCATGGTTCATTTCATCACCTCTGAAAATGTTTTTTCTCATTTTAGCATAAGTGCGAACAATATGTTATTGGAACATTTAGAAATTTAAACAAAGAAAGAGGACCCTACGTTTGTAGAGCCCTCTTCCTTATAGAGGTTAGAGAAGAAAGGAGAACCTGGAAACATACATTTCGATTTTTTTGCGAACACCTCATTCTGTTGGATTAAAAGCTTAGGTAAGCAATAATCTTTCCAAGAGAATCATCTCCCTGAATTTGGTTGTTCAAATCGTATATAGCACCTAAAATCTCCCTCGAAGAAGGGGGGATGCCTTCTTCAAATATAGGTTTGCCAAGATTCAAGAAGTTTATCCATAAAAAATTCAGCCGTTGGAAAACAAAAAAGAAACATAGTATGATGAAGATGAAATAAAGGCGAATTGATAACAAATTAGAGGTGTCGCAGCTGTTCCTGAAACGAAGGACAGCTTTTTTAAAACGTGGTACGCTGTGCGGTTTTTCATATAAAAAGGACAATCTCGGTAAAATAGAGGAGAAGCTGGGAAAGAAGGGGTCGAACATGAAAAAAATTCTTGAAGTCAACGGATTAACAGGAGGCTATTCACCTGACAGGCCTGTGCTGCATGATGTTTCTTTTAATGTGCATGCCAATGAAATCGTAGGGCTGATCGGTTTGAACGGAGCGGGTAAAAGTACGACCATCAAGCATGTTTTAGGTCTTATGGAGCCGAATAAAGGTACTTCCAGAATTAATGGGAAGACGTTTCAGGAGGAACCGGAGGAATATCGCGGACAGTTATCCTACATACCAGAGACACCTATCCTGTACGAAGAGCTTACTCTTTGGGAACACCTCGAGATGACTGCCATGGCGTATGGCCTGGAGGAGCAGACGTTTTTAACAAGAGTAAGGCCTCTGCTTGCGGAATTTAACATGGAAAATAAAATCAAATGGTTTCCCGGACATTTTTCAAAAGGTATGCGGCAGAAAGTCATGATTTTGTGCGCTTTCCTGGTAGAGCCTGAACTCTACATCGTTGACGAACCATTCGTCGGACTGGACCCGCTCGGCATTCATTCATTTCTGGAACTGATGGAAAGGTTTAAAAATAACGGAGCAGGCATCCTGATGTCAACACATATCCTGGCAACGGCGGAACGGTACTGCGATCGTTTCATCATCCTGCATGAAGGCAAGATCGCTTTGGAAGGGACGTTAGCGGAATTGAAAAATCAGGTCGGAAATCCTCAGGCTACGCTCGATGAGATCTATATTTATACCAGCAGAGGAAACAGGCCATGATGGATTTCACAAAGATATGGCAGAGCAGAAAGGACCAGTATTTTGCAATAGCGCTCCGCTACTTCAGATTGATTGGAAACAGCGGGTTCATGCTCTCGCTTTACATTTTGTTTGTGATGGGAAGCTTCTATTATGCCAGAATCCTTAAACAGCTCCCTGAAAACTTTCCAGCGTCCTGGCTGCTTGTCGCGGTGTTTGCCTATTTGCTGACAAAAAGCCCTGTACGGACGTTTTTGAAAAAAGGCGACCTCGTGTTTCTCCTGCCTGTCGAATCGAGAATGAAAGAATATTTCAGGCATTCCCTGCGTTATACGATCATCATTCAATGCTTCGTGATCGCCGTTGTGTTTCTCGCATTCGGGCCGGTGTTTTCAAAGTTCATTTCCGGAAGGCTGTTTGAAATGCTGGTGACCTTTATTCTGTTGCTGGCAGCAAAAATATGGAACGTCAAAACCTCATGGGAAGAACAGCGGCTGCCCTTTGACCGCAGCAGGAGGAACTATATGGCTATCCGTTTGGCTGTTAATGCAGTGTTCCTGTATCTTCTTTTTCAGAAGGCTTATGTGTTCATCCTCGCTATTCTTGCCATTATGTACGTTTTATCAAATTTTGTTTTTGGTTATATCAAGAAAGTGCACGGCTACAAGTGGGAGCATTTGCTTGAAGTGGAAAATGGCATGATGATGAAGCTATATCGGATTGCCAACTTGTTTACAGACGTCCCTCAGCTGTCTCAAAAAGTAAAGCCGAGAAAGTGGCTGTCACCGCTTTCCAAAGTGGCCTTTAAACAGAGCCATACGTTTGACGGTTTATACCGCAAGACGTTTTTTCGATCCAATGATTATTATGGAATCTACATTAGACTGATTATCATCGGCGTTCTTTTCCTTTTCTGGATCCCGTCCGGGTGGTGGCATCCTCTACTCGTCTTGTTATTTATGCATGCAACAGGCGTACAATTGCTGCCGCTTTACGGTCACCACAGGGGAAACGTATGGTTCGAGCTGTATCCAGTCAAACACCAATGGCGTTTTCAGGCTTTTCAAAAATGGCTTCGTATCCTTTTAACCATCCAGGCCGTCCTTTATATTGCCTTTCTGCTGTTGACGGGAGGGACTTGGATGATTGGAGCTGTATCAGGAGTGGCTGCAGTTATCTTTGTCTGGCTGTTTACCTCTTACTATACTAAAAAACAGCTGTTGCGAGTAATGTAGTAGTAATACAACCAAGCAAGGCTGGGAAGGATTGAGGGGAAGCTGTATGGGAAAGTATGAAACACAAATTCTGGCTGAACTGAACAGTTGGGAAAAAGAGATCAACAAAAATCCCTCTCTCTGGGACCGATCAGCTAAAAAACTGCAAACCCGCATAAATGATCTTCTGCCCGAAAAGGTTCATCAGGTGATCACGAAAAGCATCAAAAGCATGGTGCATGGCACACTGATTGGTTCAGAATATACCTCGAAAAAGCAGCCGCTTGCTCCTCTCGCCCTCAGGGAAAGTGATCAAGCGGCAGATTCGTTAATCACCGCTTACCGCCGGACAGCTGCAGTTGAGGGGGCGGGAACAGGGGCGGGGGGATTTTTACTGGGCCTTGCGGATTTTCCAATCTTATTAGGAATTAAAATGAAGTTTCTGTTCGATGTGGCTGGAGTCTACGGATACGATGTTAAAGATTATCGTGAACGCCTGTATATTTTGTATATCTTTCAGCTTTCTTACTCAAGCCCGTTTAAGAGAAAAGAACTCTTGGAGAAAATCATGAACTGGGAACGGACTATTGCAGATTTTCCGTCTGAACAGCAATATTTGCAGAATATTGATTGGCAATCTTTGCAGCAGGATTACAGAGATCATATCGATCTAGTAAAGATGCTGCAGATGATCCCCGGTTTTGGAGCAGTAGTGGGTGCTTATGCGAACTATCGCTTTTTGGATGAACTTGGAAAAACCGCGAAGAATTGTTTCCGGCTGAGGACAATCAATCAATTAAAGGAAAAAGGCTGGCTGAAAGAGCCATAAGAAAAGCTGCCCCTGGAAAACCAATTGGTTTTCCAGGGGCAGCTTTATTGTTTTATTTTAGAAACGGTTGTCTTTTAATAGACGATCCATTTCTTCTTTATGTTTGGTTTCATCAGCAATCATGTCTTCGAGCTGGACAACCAGTTCCGTCAGTTTCAGCTGAGCTGCCTGCTCTTTGCGTTCTTCGTATCGGCGAATGGTGTCAATTTCTGCATTTCTTGCTTCTTCAAGCATTTGGCGTACATCTGATACCTGTTTGACTTCTTTTGGAGTTGTTGTAGGTATTCCGCCGAGTGTGCTGATCTTTTCTGCAAGGTAAAGGGCATGGCCTTGTTCATCGCTAATTTCTGACTCAAAGAATGGCTTTAGCACTTGGCGAAAGATTCCTGAAACCGTTGCTGCGTTGTGATTGTACATAATGATCGCTGAATATTCGTTGGCTAGATCCTCGTTTAGTCCATCAATTAGTGCTTGTAAATCTTTTTCCATCTTTACATTACCTCCCAAAATTCATTCTGTGTTATTCTTCCCCGTTTGCATAATGGATAAACTATGGAAAAAAGGGTTTACTTCAGTTGGCAAAAGGAAATGTTAAGAGGTGTAGACAGATGAAAATGTAAAGGAGCGTGGATTTCAGTGGCTAAAATCGCAACTGTACTTACCAATTTATTTGAAGATGTTGAATATACAGACCCAGCGAAAGCTTATAAAGAAGCGGGTCACGAGGTAGTGGTGATCAGCTCGGAAAAAGGAAAACAGCTGGAAGGAAAGCAGAAAGAAGAAACCGTTACTGCTGATGCAGGCATTGGTGATGTCAGCCCTTCTGATTTTGATGCTCTTTTCATCCCCGGCGGCTTCTCGCCTGATCAACTTAGGGATGATGAACGGTTTGTGAGTTTCGCAAAAGACTTTGCTGATAACGGAAAACCAATCTTTGCGATCTGTCACGGCCCTCAGCTATTAATTACAGCAGAAGTATTAAAGGGCAGAAAAGTAACAGGCTATAACTCCATTAAAGTGGATTTGAAAAATGCGGGAGCTAATTTTGTCGATGAAGAAGTGGCAGTTTGCGGAGGCAACCTTGTGACCAGCCGACAGCCTGATGACATCCCGGCATTCAACAAGGAGTCCCTTTCCATTCTTTCAAAATTAAATCAATAAAGGAGAAGAAAGCTATGGGCAATGAAGAAAAGCATATCCTGCACAAAGACGATACAGTGAACATCAACAAAGTAGATGATACCGTTGGACGCATCAGTGATGAACGCAAAGATGAAATTTTACGGAACTTTTCTGAATTTAAATCGTATCTTCATACAAGGGTGGCGCTTGGTGAGAAACTTGGATTAGATGAAGAAACAATTGCTAAAGCTGCACAAAAAGTGGCAGATCATCTGGCTGAAACCGAAGAGCCGCGCAATGCTGAAGAAAACCTTCTGAAAGAGCTTTGGAAGGCAGGAGACGAAAATCAAAGGCATCAACTGGCGCATATGCTTGTAAAGCTTGTACAATAGGACGCAGAAAAAGCTGCTTTGATTGCTCTTAGCAGCTTTTTCTTATTGCCAGATGTTATGACTGATGAAGCAAGAGGTGTTAAAATGCTGCAAAAATGGATGAAAAAAATATCTTTCCCTATCGTCCCGGCTATGCTGCTTGTGATTGGTTTTTTGCTGGCGGCGGCTGCTATTTTTATTTTTGCTTCCCTCTCTGAGGAAATTGTTGAAAAGGAACCTTTTGAATTTGATCCGGTAATTATTGATGCCATACGTTCTTATTCCTCACCGGGGCTGGATCGTGTGATGTTATTTTTCACAGAAATAGGGTCCAAGCTGGCTCTAGGCATTTTGCTTGCTGTGGGTATGCTTTGGCTGTGGTTCAAACGGCAGAATTTATGGGGGATGGTATTCTTCCTGCTGGCTGTTGGCGGGGGAGGCTTATTGAACTTGCTGCTCAAAAATGCTTTTCAAAGAAAAAGGCCCAATGCAGATCCTTTGGTAGAAGCACTCGGCTTCAGTTTTCCAAGCGGACATGCAATGGGCAGTATGGTGTATTATGGATTCTTGGGATATTTGGTTGTAAGGAGCAAGAGAAAGCCCTTAAGAAAAGCAGGGTGGACCTTATTGTTTGCGGTCGCCATAATTGGAATCGGCATCAGCCGCATTTATCTCGGTGTTCATTATCCCTCTGATATTATTGCGGGTTACTCTGCAGGATTGGTATGGCTTCTCTTATGCATAGCAGCCCTGGAGGCTGTTTATTTTTATAAACGCCAAGGAGATGATCCCTCAGACTGGAAAGTTGCCGACGATGACTGACAGATACTTTTCCAGGTTAACCAGTTCAGCGGGTGTATGGACATTCCGTTCACCATCACAGTCGATCAATTGATCAGGCGCTGTATTTACCTTAAGGCGGCTGGTTTTATAGTATTGGATATCGTCATTGGCGGGATTCTGATTCAGCATTTTGGATTGAATCGTATCCCAGATTAAACGCAGAGATGGTTCTTTTACGATAAGAATATCGAATTTTCCGTCCTGTATATCGGTATCTGGGAAAAAGGCTTTAATGCCTCCAGTAAAAGGGCCATTTCCAACGATAAGCATAGCGGCTTCCCCTTGATACGTAAAGTCGGGGCTCTCGATTTCAAGTTGAAACGGATTATAATTTTTTAATGTTTGGGCGGCTGAAAGGTAGTAGGAAAGCCGTCCGAATTTATCTTTGAACTGGCTGTCTATATTGGTGGAAACTTGTGTAATGAGACCGATTCCCCAAAAGTTAAGAAAATAGTTAGCATTGCAGTGTCCAACGTCCAGCTGCTCGACCTTATGCTCCAAGATCTGGTCAACAGCTTTGAAGGGATTCTGATTCATGCCGATCGCCCTTGAGAAGTCGTTGCATGTACCTCCGGGAAGTATAGCAAACAAAGGCCTTTTTTCCAGAGGGCAAAGCGCGTTTACGAGCTCGTGGATGGTACCGTCTCCTCCCGCTCCAATCACGAGATCGACTTCACCTGCAATCTTCGTCAAAAAGCTTCCTCCATCTCCAACATCCTGCGTTTGATGGACGATGACCTCGCTGTATTTTTCTTCTAGTTTTCGTACCACTTCATTTATGTTTTCAACAAGTTGCTTATTTCCCGCATTCGGATTTACGATAATGGCGGCTTTATTCATATCCGCGCCTCCCCATTCTTGTTACTAAAGAAATTCGAACTGAGTTTTTTGTTTTTAATACCATTGCCGTTGTTTTTTTCAGTCAGGAAAAAGCCTGCAGAGCAGCAATTCTGCCCGCTGGCTTTTCGGGACGTCCAATGTTTAAAAGCAGTTACGATTTTGAAACGACATCATATTCTTTTACAAAAGAGGGGCCGGAAAATAGAGTCTGGGGCAGTCCTGAGCCAGTGCCTCTGTTTTTGTGGGCTTCGGCATAGGCATTCGACTGCTGCCAGCTCGTAAAATCTCCTTGGGATTTCCAAAGGGTCATCACAATATAAGGGTCGTTTTCTTCTGGGCGCAGTACCCTGATGGCAGCAAAGCCCGGTTCCTGTTCAACAAGACCTGCGCGCTGCTTAAAACGTTCTTCAAAGAGCGATCTTCCTTCTTCAGTTACTTGTATGTGGTTTAAGACGGCGAAAGAGCCTTCCTTCAATTGGCCCCTTGCATTTAAAATCTCATAGCCATGGCCCTCTTGGAAGGGATTTTCTCCTTCAAGCTCTGCGATCAGTGCCGCATCGCCGCTGCTTTCCAGCAGAATGGAGTGATCAGAAGAGGCTTCTGGAAGATTTTCTAAATAGTGCTGGGTTCCATACGTGATATATAGCTTCATATAATCCGCTCCTTATGTTTTTTATGTTTGAAATGCAGTCAACTCTAATTCATGATTTACCCGAGGTAAGCAAATAATAAACGAAAGCAAAAACGGACAGCAGGCAGCGCAAGCAATTTTTTACTAGCGTCTGCAATTAAAAAGACTTTATCCTTGTTTTAGCGGATTCTGTAATAATATAGTAAAATAAGCAATCAGGTATGGGCACGTTGATAGGGAAACTTTGTATTGAAAAGAGGTACAGACGTGTTTAAAAACGGAATGCTTGGCATCGGTTTATTAATAGGAATATTGATAGCAGGTTTCATGGGCTATTTATTTATACTTATGGCTGGCGACTATGTCGTCGACGAGAAAGATCTTGTAATGAGCTCTGCCTCTAAACTTGTTGATATGAAGGGCAGCACAATCACCCGGATTTATTCTGAAAATCGGGAGCTGGTTTCAGCTGATGAAATCCCAGATGAAGTGAAGGATGCTTTTGTTGCGGTTGAGGATACAAGATTTTATGAGCATCACGGGCTGGATTTTCGCTCGATCGCCCGTGCAGTTTACCGTGATATCGCGGCAGGCCATAAAGTTGAGGGAGGCAGCACGATCACTCAGCAGCTTGCGAAGAACGTTTTTTTATCACATGAGAAGTCATTGCTCCGAAAAACGAAGGAAGCAGTAATCGCTATCAATCTTGAAAGAAAATACAGCAAAGACAAGATTTTGGAGATGTATTTAAATCAGATTTATTTTGGGCATGGCGCATACGGGATCCAGGCAGCGTCCAAATTTTATTTTAATAAAGATGTCAGCGATCTGACGGTTGAAGAAGGGGCCATGCTTGCCGGGATGCCCAAAGCCCCAAGCTATTACTCTCCAATCGAACATGAAGAAGCGAGTAAAAAAAGAAGAGACCTCGTATTGGAGCTGATGGCAAAGCATCATTTTATTTCAGCCGAACAAGCGGTAAGGGCGAAAGGGAAGACAATTGCTCTTAATATCCACAAGGAAGAGCGGAATCCAGCACTTACTACTTACATTGATATGGTGCTCCATGAGGCTAAACAGAAATATCACCTTTCCAGGGAAGAAATGAGAAAAGGCGGCTACAAAGTTGTCGTGCCGCTGAAAGAAAGTACACAAGAGGCGATGTACCAGACCTTTTTAAAGCCGGATTATTTTGTAGGAACAGGGAAAGAGCGTCCTGAAGGAGCCATGGTGCTCATGGATGCTGATACAGGCGGAATTATTGCTGCGCAGGGAGGAAGAGGCTATCTCACGGAGGGGCTGAACCGGGTATATGTTAACCGGCAGCCGGGTTCATCCTTTAAACCGCTTGCAGTTTATGCGCCTGCATTGGAATCAAAGGCCTATAAACCGTATTCGATGTTAAAAGATGAACAGCTCAGCTACAACGGCTATGAACCGAAAAATTACGATGGACGGTACAGGGGAAGGGTGTCCATGGCAGAAGCGATCCGCGATTCCATCAACGCTCCTGCTGTGTGGCTGCTCAACGAATTGGGAGTCGATCAATCAAAAGCAGCGTTGAGCAGTCTGGGGATGGATATTCCAGATAAAGGACTCGGCATTGCACTCGGAGGTCTGGATCATGGTGTAACCCCTTATCAGATGATGGCAGCCTACCGATCATTTGCACGTGAAGGAAAAACTGTCAAACCTTACGTCATCGCCAAAATTTATGACCGAAACGGCGAACTGGTAGGAAAGGCAAGCCACAAGGAAAAGAAAGTATTTAAAAAACAAACCGCATGGTACATGACACGTATGCTTCAGCAAGTAGTGGAAAAAGGAACGGGGAGATACGGCACGGTTGATACAGAGCTGGCGGGCAAAACCGGTACAACAAACTATGAAGGTGTGCCGCATGCCAACAAAGATGCATGGTTTGTAGGATATACCCCGAAAGTAGTAGGAGCAGCATGGATTGGATACGATAAAACGACGAATGAAAGCTATCTCAACACGTCCAGCGAAAAAGCAACAAGGCTCTTTAAAGATGTCATCAATCAGATGCCCTCACAGCGGGGCCTGACCTTTAAAAAGCCTAAAGGGGTAAAAGAGCTGGAGCCTCCGGTCGATCTCGTTAAGATCAAGGACCTGAAGGCTGATTTCGCACTGGGATCCTTCGGTGTTCCAGGAATAAAACTGACATGGACTCCGTCGGCTGATAAACGATTGCAGTATAAAATCTATTCAGTCAAAGAAGGAAAGGCAACACATATTGATACCGTAACAGGAAAAGGAAGCTACAACGTATCCGCCAAGTATTTGTTCAGCATGCCAAAGTTTTATGTCGTCCCGCTAAATCCCCAGACCGATCAGGAAGGCGAACCGTCCAACACCGTCTCCATGGAGTGGTTCAGGTAATATCTTCGAAGTAAACAAGGTGCCAGGCACTCGCAATTGGAGTAAACAAGGTGCCAGGCACTTCAATTGGAGTAAACAAGGTGCCAGGCACTTCACTTCGAAGTTTATGTTTAAAAAGGTAGTGCCAGGCACCCGCATCGGAGCAGTGCCAGGCACCAATCGACGAAGTTTTTGCAAGCACCAGCTTCGAAGCGGTGTCTGACACCGCCATTTTGGTGCCTGGCACCTTGTTTGCCTCCCGTGCTGTGATATTTGCCCGTTGCTGATTGTCAAATTCATGACATTTAAAACCGGAAGCTATACATTTATTGTGAATTCTTTTACAATGTTTAATGGATATGGAGCGAACGGGTTTCTAAACGTTAAATTACAGGAATTCACAGTAGGTCGGGACACAAAGTATAGGAAGAAACGTGGATCGGGCTTTTGCTTCAAAGCAGAAAGGTGTGTTGATTTTGACAGTTAACGATGAGTTTTTAAAAGCCTGCCGAAAAGAGAAAAACAGTTTTGTACCGGTTTGGTATATGCGCCAAGCAGGGCGTTCACAGCCGGAGTATCGAAAACTGAAAGAGAAATATTCGCTTTTTGACATTACTCACCGCCCGAGCTTTGTGCTCAGGTCACGAAGCTTCCTGTCGACCAGCATGGTGTAGATGCAGCGATCCTTTATAAGGATATTATGTCGCCGGTTCCCGCTTTGGGCATCAACGTTGAAATCAAAGCTGGTGTTGGGCCTGTTATTGACCGTCCTGTACGCACAATGGAAGATGTAGAAAAGCTTGGAGCTATTCAGCCGGAGAAGGATGTACCTTATGTGCTCGACACAATAAAACTTCTTCGCCAGCAGCTAGAAGTGCCGCTGATTACATTTGCAGGTGCGCCGTTCACGATAGCAAGCTATATGATCGAAGGCGGGCCATCCAGGGATTACCACCATACAAAAGCACTGATGTATTCTGATCCTGAAGCATGGTTCCTGCTTATGGACAAGCTTGGAGATATGACGATTGTTTATGCAAAAGCACAAATCGCTGCAGGCGCTCAGGCGTTCCAAATATTTGATTCCTGGGTCGGTGCGCTGAACGCAGAAGATTTTAGAACATATATCAAACCAGTAATGAACCGCATCTTTACAGCGCTTCGCGGTGAAGGGGTTCCCCTCATCCTCTATGGTACTGGAGCCCGGCACCTTCTTCACGAGTGGAACGACCTGCCGATCGATGTTATCGGACTTGACTGGAGAACCTCTCCAAGAGAAGCTAGACAGATGGGGATTACTAAAGCATTGCAAGGTAATTTGGACCCATCCATCTTACTGGCCCCATGGAAGGTCATTGAGGAAAAAGCGAAGCAGATCCTTGACGAAGGAATGGAAGAACCAGGTTTCATTTTTAACGTTGGAAAAGGGATATTCCCCCAGGTACAAGTGGAAACCCTGCAGCGTTTAACCGCGTTTATTCATGACTATTCTTCTAACAGACTGGGGTGACGATGATGGGAAAACGAAAAGTAGGATTGCTTGTCATGGCTTACGGAACTCCAAGAAGCCTTGAAGAAGTTGAGCCATATTATACACATATTAGACGCGGAAGAAAGCCTTCAGAAGAGCAGCTTCAAGATTTAACACGCCGTTATGAAATGATCGGGGGAATCTCTCCTCTCGCTAAAATAACAGAAGAACAGGCACAAAGGCTTGAAGATATGATGAACAGCCGTTATGAAGATCTTGAGTTTAAGAGTTATTTAGGTTTAAAACATATAGATCCATTTATTGAAGATGCCGTAAAACAAATGAAGGAAGATGGAATAAATGAGGCAGTCTCACTAGTCCTTGCTCCGCATTACTCTACGTTCAGTGTGAAATCATACAACGGAAGGGCAGCTGAGGAAGCGGGAAATCTAGGAGGCATAAACATCACCTCTATTGATCAATGGTATGATAACCCTAAGTTTATAGATTATTGGGTGAAGGAAATCAACAAGATTATGGATCAGATTCCTTCTGGCGAGAAAGAAAAAACAGTTGTTATTTTCTCCGCACACAGCCTTCCGGAACGGATTTTGCAGATGGGAGACCCTTATCCGGATCAGCTCAAGGAAACAGCTGATCTCATTGCCTCCAAGGCTGGCCTCTCACATTATACGATCGGCTGGCAAAGCGCAGGGAATACGCCAGAACCATGGATTGGTCCTGATGTACAGGATTTAACAAGAGATCTGTATAAAGAGCACGGGTATACCTCCTATGTTTATTGTCCGGTAGGCTTTGTTGCCGATCATTTGGAAGTTCTGTTCGATAACGACTATGAATGCAAAGTAGTGACAGAAGAGCTTGGCGTTAACTATTATCGTCCGGCCATGCCGAATGCAAAGGATGAATTCATCGATTCACTTGCTGATGTCGTTTCAGAAGCCTTAACTCAAAAAGGAAAGTGATAATCATGCCAGAGCGGAAGCATGTAGTAATTATCGGCGGCGGTATAACAGGATTGACCGCCGCTTTTTACTTGCAGAAGGAAGCAAAAGAAAAAAATCTCCCCATTACTTACACGCTGATTGAAGCGACTGACCGGCTCGGTGGAAAAATTAAAACCATTCATCGTGATGGTTTTGTCATTGAACGTGGTCCGGATTCTTATTTAGGACGCAAGCAAAGCCTGACGAAACTCATTGAAAATGCCGGACTTGAAGAAAAACTGGTTACCAATGAAACAGGTCAGGCCTATGTGATGTCTGGCGGCAAATTGCACCCTATCCCTGAAGGAGCCGTAATGGGTGTCCCTACCAAAGTGGGGCCGTTCATCAAGACCAAGTTATTTTCCAAAGCCGGCAAGGCGAGGGCTGCAATGGATCTTGTGCTTCCACGCCGTGAAGGAGCGGATCAGGATATTTCTGTCGGCCATTTTTTCCGGAGAAGGCTTGGAGACCAAGTTGTTGAAAACTTGATCGAGCCATTGCTGTCTGGAATTTACGCAGGAGACATCGACCGGCTGAGCCTGCAGTCGACATTTCCTCAGTTTCAGGATGTGGAAAGAAAGTCCAGAAGCCTTATACTCGGTATGAAACAGAATATACCAAAGGCTTCTGAAAGACCGGGAACTTATGGTAAAAAGAAGAAAGGCCAGTTCTTGACCCTTTCTTCCGGTTTGGAATCTCTTGTAGAAAGACTCGAGGAGCTTCTTGAGCCGGAGAGTATCTGGAAAAACAAAAAGGTTTCAGGCATCGAACGTGAAGAAACAGGACGATACCGGGTTGAATTGGAAGATGGAACAAATACGCATGGTGATTCTGTGATTCTGGCTTCTCCTTATTCAGTAGCCAAGCAGCTGCTGCCAGAACAAATCAGGGTCGATGAGTTCCATTCCACACCATCAACATCAGTTGCAACCATAGCGATGGCTTTTCCGGCTTCCGTTCTGAAAAATGATATTAACGGTACAGGCTTCGTTATTTCGCGGAAGGAACCAACAACCATCACCGCGTGTACGTGGACACACCGAAAATGGCCGCATACAACGCCGGAAGGGAAAGTTCTGCTCCGCTGTTACGTGGGCAGGGCGAACAACCAGGAAATTGTTTTTGAGTCTGACGAAGCTATTCTGAAAGCCGTACTGAATGATCTGAATAAAATCATGGACATTACCTCTGAACCTGATTTTTATTATGTTTCACGCTGGATTCAGTCCATGCCTCAATATGAGGTTAACCACAAACAATTGTGGCAAAAACTACAGGACAATCTTTCAGCACATTACCCGGGTGTATATGCTGCAGGTGCCTCCTATGAAGGTGTAGGGCTTCCCGATTGTGTAGCTTCAGCTGAAAAGGCGGTTACCCATATTATCAAAACCTTGCGATAGGCCACATCGGACCTATCGCGCTTTTTTGTGCTCAAAACATATAAAAGGGATAAATTTGATATACTTGGTTTGCTGGGATTTACTGAAGGGACTTATGTGATGAAATACTTTTTACAGCCGCTGTTTGTGAATATAGCTGTTATCTTTTCTTTAACCTATATCGCCAATACGATTGTACCTTTTCTTATTGAGCGGAAGCTGGCGCTAAAGGCCAAAATGCTTTATGGGGGGGTTGCCGGCATCTGTGCTTTGCTTTGTATGGCCTATCCTATTGAAACGCTGAAGGACTCCTTTTTTGACCTTAGAAACGTTCCGATTGTTGTTGCGACTCTCTACGGCGGATTGCTGCCAGGTGCGATATGCACGATCATTGTTTCCATAGCGAGGCTTATCATCGGCGGCCATTTTGCTTTCCTTGGCGTTGTGCTTGCCTTAGTGGCGTTTGTCATAGCAGGGGCATACAAAGGTTTTTTTACTGAGGAAATGAAAAAGTGGAGAGCTGGAATAGTTATTGCGGCCGTTTACACGATCATCTATATGATGATTATTCATAGTGAGATGAATTTTCTTCCAAGAGACTTTTATTGGATTTATTTCATTTGCTTTAATGTGTCTTTCTTTACTTCTATCTTGCTTATTGAAAGATTGACGTTCATTAATATGAGACTTGAAGAAACCGCCTATCTCGATAAACTCTCTGTCGTAGGGCAGATGGCAGCAGCGATCGCTCATGAGGTCAGGAACCCGCTGACTACTGTCAGGGGTCTCATTCAATTTTTGGCAAAGGATACGAAAGATAAAAAGCTGGAAGAGTTTGCTCCTTTAATATTGGATGAATTAGACCGAACCAATAAAATCATTACTGATTACTTAAATTTGGTCAAACCCGGAAAGCCGGATCTAAAGGTCCTTCAACTGGATAAATTGATCAAGGATACGCTCTCACTGATAAGGCCATACGGATTTCTTCATAATACAGTCATTGCGTACGAGCTAACTGGAGAGAATGATGAAATCGTTGCTGATGAGCATCATGTGAAACAATGTCTGATCAATATTATTAAAAATGCCATTGAGTCAACGGATGGAAAAGAAGGGCTGATTACTGTTTATAAACATTCTTTCTCCAAAGACTCCATTACACTGGCGATTGAAGACAATGGAAAAGGCATGTCTGAAGAAGAACTTCAGCAGATCGGGCTTCCTTTTTATACAACAAAGACTAAGGGCACAGGTTTGGGCACAATGATTATTAGCCGGCTCATCCGTGATATCGGAGGGAGCGTGCGGTATGAAAGTAAACCGGAGGAAGGGACGAAGGTTTTATTGACCTTGCCAGTTAAATCTTCCTAATGATACTTGTGTGATCCGCAATAACGTGGTAAAGTTTGAAATTGACCAGATGGAAAAAATGGTCAGTGAAAGGGAATGAGCCCATGATTGATCGAAAACAAAATATTATTGAAGCTGCAGCAAAGTCTTTTTCGCTGTTTGGATATAAAGCCACCACTATGGATCAGGTAGCTAAAATTGCTAATGTCGGTAAAGGGACAATTTATACTTTTTTTGATAATAAAGAAGAACTGTTCAGGGAAATTGTAACCGATCTTGTAAGGCAGATACGGCATGTCGCAGCAGATGCGATAAAGGAAGACCGAGCATTTCATGAAAATCTTCATTCCGCCTTATATGGTGTCCTGGATTTCCGCAAGTCCCATCAGCTTGCAATCAAGATTGCACAGGAAGGAAGAGAACTGAATACTCCTGCCGTAAAAGAGGCAAGCGTCATGCTTGAAACGGCTGTTATCACTTTTATTAAACAAGAGCTTCAGAAAGCCATTGAAAAAGGAGAAATTAGGCAGTGCAACACAGAAATTACTTCTTATGTGATGCTGAAAATGTACGTTTCGCTCGTCTTTGATTGGGAGCAGGAACATGAGCCTCTCAGCAAGGAAGAGATTGCGGACATTATTGAAAATATTTTAATGACGGGACTTAAAAGGTAACAGTTGCAAACCTGTTATATTCGTGGTATTTTTGTAAATGACCAAATTTTAATTTTAGTCATTTTAAGTGATCTTTAATTGCAAGATCTCTCTTTTTTTTGAAATGAAATGACTGATTGACCGAAATAGTCATATTGCATGAAATGATAGAAATGGGTGAAATTAGCATGATAAGAAAACAATTTCAGGCCGTTCTCCGCAATCCGAAATTACTGATTCCGGTTGCAGCCATTTTGTTTATTCCCATCTTGTACAGTGGAATTTACTTGTGGGCTTTCTGGGATCCATATTCGCATACGGATAAGCTGCCGGTCGCTGTAGTAAACGAGGATAAGGGAGCTAAGCTGGATGGAGAAAAGCTTCAAATCGGTGATGATTTAGTAAAAGAACTGAAGGATAACTCAGACTTCAAGTGGGAATTTGTCAGTTCGGACAAAGCTGAAAAGGGCTTAAAGGATAATCAGTATTATGCGGTCATTGAGGTTCCGGGAAACTTCTCAGAAAAAGCTAAAACAGCGATGGATCCTCATCCTGATAAACTTCAGTTAAATTATAAAACAAATTCTGGCTATAACTATCTTGCCTCCCAAATCGGGAAAAAAGGTGTAGAACAGCTTGAAAACAAGCTCTCTAATGAAATTTCCAAAACGTATACCGGACTCATTTTGATAAAATTGGTGAAATGGGCGATGGTTTCAAGAAAGCATCAGATGGTGCGGGAAAATTAGCTGATGGTTCTTCAAAAGCTTCTGGCGGCTCACACGATCTTGTTAAAGGCACTGAAGCCTTTTCGAACAAGACAGAAGACCTCCACAATGGCTTGAACCAGCTGGCGGGAGGATCGTCACAGCTTTCTGAGGGCTTGAAACAATCCGAAGACGGAGCTGGAAAGCTGTACTCAGGCATGAAAGAGAAATCCCCTGAGATCGACCAGCTCAATAACGGCGCAAGCAGCCTTCAAAAGGGCCTGAACAGCCTATCCGGGGGACTGGATCAGCTTGATCAAAAAGGAAATCAGATAACGTCTGGACAGGAACAGCTGGCCAAAGGAGCCAATGATTTGAAGACGGGAGCAGCGGCTGCTTATGAAGGCTCAGGCGTACTCGATGATAAAGGAAAAGATTTAGAGGATGGCGCCCGCAGCATTAGGGACGGAGCGGCTCAGTTATCCTCCGGGATGACAACGTTAAAAGACGGTGCTGACAAAACAGCAGCAGGGGCAAAAACCGTGAATGAGGGACTTGCTTCTTTAAAAGAGGATATGGCGAAAAATCCCGATATGCCAAAGGCTGAAATATTGGCCCGTATCGCAGCTCTTGAAGCTGGAAGCAAGCAAGTCAGCGACGGTACTCAAAAAGTAGCCGAGGGGACAGCGCCTTTAAAAGCGGGAGCCGATCAACTTTCTGCTGGAGCTAACAAGTTATCAGCAGGCCAGGCACTGTTTCAAAAAGGTGTAGAAGCCCTTCATGCCGGCCAGAAGAAACTGGTAGACGGCACGGCTCAGCTGGCTTCTGGACAGCAGGAATTGCTTGAAGGAACAAAAACGTTTATGTCCAAAATCGGAGAAGCAAAAGGTGGCGCCGATCAATTAGCCGATGGCTCCGCTAAATTGTCTGCAGGAACAGCAGGGTTGTCCCAAGGCTGGTCTGGTCTTGTCGATAACGTCGGCAAACTCAGCCAAGGCCAGTCTAAACTGGCAAAAGGAAGCATTGATCTTACGAATGGCCTCCAGAGTGCAAAAGACGGTTCAGGCAAGCTGAGCGATGGCGCACGCCAGCTGAATGATGGGGCTGGTAAACTGGCTTCGGGTGTCGATTCTATTAAATCAGGCAATGAAAAACTGGCTGGAGAATTGAACAAAGCGGCAGAAAAGGCTCACGAAGCGAAAGCTACGGATGATGAAGTCAAAATGATTTCCAATCCGGTAAAAACCTTGAACGCCAGCACCGTAAAAGATATGACCTATGGAACCGGGCTTGCTCCATACTTCTTGTCCCTGGGACTGTTTGTAGGTGCCCTCATGCTGACCATTGTGTTCCCGCTCGTTGAACCAGCGATGAAACCCAAAAATGCATTCAGCTGGTTCTTCAGCAAATATGCTTTTATGGCAGTGACAGGCATTGTTCAAGCTCTGATCGCGGATCTGATCTTGCTGCAAAGTCTTGATCTCGAAGTACAGAGCACAGGCAGATTTGTTTTGTTCAGTATCATCATCAGCTTAACGTTCATGGCCATCATTCAGTTCCTTGTTACAACCATGGGGAACCCCGGACGATTTATCGTGATTCTGATGCTGATCTTCCAATTAACATCAAGCGGAGGGACATTCCCGACAGAAATGATTCCTTCATCACTGCAGACGGTTCACTTTTTTATGCCGATGTCCTATTCTATCGCAGGGCTGCGTGCTGTCATAACGACGGGGGATTACAGTCTTATGTGGCAGAATGCGATCATACTCGGATACTTTATGGTTCCAATGCTGGCAGCTTCCTTTCTCTTCTTCAGAATCAAAATGAAGAAGTTCAGAAACGAAGAACCTGCTGCGAACACTATCTAATAATATGGCAGTCCTATCTATTAATGATGGGACTGCTTTTTTGCTATAAAGCGTTGTTTAGCTCCAGCACTTGTCGGCCCTTAATAGACTACTAGAGTTTTTCTTAAATTTGCTTGCTAAATTGGTTTCTTGCTTGATCAAATAGGGAAACATAGGAATGATGATAAAAATATGCCGTGACAGAAAAGGAAAGAGAAAGTAGGAGATAGACCTTGATCACATTTAAAAACGTGGCAAAGAGATACCCTGATGGCTTTGAAGCCCTTAAAAACATTGAATTTCATATTAAGAAAGGAGAATTGATTGCATTAATCGGGCCGAGCGGCTGCGGCAAGACGACAACAATGAAGATGATTAACCGCCTGATCGAACCGACAGGAGGAACCATTCTAATTGACGGTGAAGACATTTCTGAAAAGATCCAGTTCAGCTTCGCCGAAATATAGGATACGTGATTCAGCAGATCGGGTTATTGCCCCATATGACAATCGGTGAAAACATCTCCCTCGTACCAAGGCTGAAAGGCTGGAAGAAAGACGAGTATGATCATAAAATTGATGAATTGCTGAACTTGGTCGGACTTGACCCAGAAACGTTCAAAGACAGATACCCTTCCGAGCTAAGCGGCGGACAGCAGCAGAGAATAGGCGTCATCCGGGCTCTTGCCGCAGAACCACCTGTTATTTTAATGGATGAACCGTTCAGTGCACTGGATCCGATCAGCAGGGAGCAGCTTCAGGACGAACTGATCAAGCTTCAGGATACTATCCAGAAAACGATTGTATTTGTAACCCATGACATGGATGAAGCGTTAAAAATAGCTGATCGTATCGCCATTATGCGCGAGGGCAGAATTGTCCAGTTTGATACCCCGGAAAGACTCCTGCGTCATCCAGCCGATGATTTTGTCAAAGGCTTTATTGGTGAACAAAGGCTTGAAGACCTAAGCAACGATAAACCGGCAGCAGCTGATCTCATGATTGATAAAGTTGTGACTGCGAGGGCTTCAAGAGGACTGGCGGAAGCATTGAAGATGATGAAACGCTATAAAGTAGACAGCTTAATGGTGACCAATCCGGAAGACCAGCTTCTTGGGATTGCAACTATTGGTGCGGTGGAACGGTTTTATAACGAGGAAGACAAAACGATTGGTGATATTATGGACAAGGACTTTCATTCTGTAGAGCTGGAGACACCCTATACGGATGTAGCTGAGGTGTTTGCCAAGAAAAGGACTTCATTTATTCCGGTCTTGAACAATGGGAAATTGGCAGGCTTGATTACTCAATCCACGATGATGCGTGGCCTTGCAGGAATGAAGACCTCCACAAGACAGGAAGGAGAGCCTTTAAATGAACAATAAGAACTTTTTCTCAACGCTTGTCGATACGTTTCAAACGAGATGGCCGGACATTCTGGAAGGTCTGCAGCAGCATTTATTTCTTTCTCTTGTGTCGATCCTTATCGCAGCTGCGATTGCCATACCACTAGGCATTTATATTTCAAGAAGAGCTAGAATTGCGGAGCCTGTAATCGGTGTAACAGCTATCTTTCAGACGATTCCAAGCTTAGCATTATTCGGATTTTTGCTTCCGCTCTTTGGCATTGGAAGCACAACTGCCATTATTGCATTGACTGTATATGCACTGCTTCCCATTTTAAGAAATACATACACTGGCATTACAGGAGTGGATCAGTCTGCGGTTGAAGCGGGCCGGGGAATGGGGATGACGAAGAATCAAATTTTAAGAATGATTGAACTCCCGCTTGCCCTTCCTATTATTATGGCAGGCTTGCGCACCGCCACAGTGTTAACGATCGGGGTAGCCACATTGGCAGCCTTTATTGGTGCTGGCGGACTCGGTGACCTGATCTACAGGGGGCTTTCAACCACCAGGAATGAACTCGTGCTTGCTGGTGCTATACCAGCTGCTCTGCTCGCGCTTGTTATCGATTATATTCTGAAGCGGATTGAAATCGCGTCTAATCCGGTCGGCAAAAGGAAGTTTTCGTGGAAAAAGGCGATTATTATTCTCATACCCGTCGCTGCGCTGCTTCTGTTTTTCGCCATAAGGAGCGGTACATCAGACGATACGATTAAGATTTCAGGGAAGAAATGGACAGAGCAGTATATCCTTCCTTATGTTATCGCGGAATATGTAGAAGCAAAAACAGACTATAAAGTAGACGTAGGAGAAGGGCTCGGAGAAACCCCGATATTGACCCAGGCCATCAAAAAGGGTGATATCGACATGTACGTAGAGTATACAGGGACTGGACTGCTTACCATCCTTAAGGAAAAGTATTCTCCCAATCTTACTCCCGATCAAATCTATGACCGTGTGAAAGAAGGATACAAAAAGAAATATAAACTGGACTGGCTTGAGCCCCTTGGTTTTCAGAATACGTATGCTCTTGCTCTACGGCCTCAAAAGTATAAAGAACTTGGAGTGAAAACAACCTCTGAGCTTGCAGGCAAATCATCACAAGTCACGTTCGGCGCTCCAACCGAATTCTATGAACGTGAGGATGGCTATCCCGGTTTCCAAAAGGTGTATAACTTTAACTTTAAAGATAAAAAAAGCCTTGATCCCAATTTGATGTATGGAGCGGTAAAGGCTGGAAAAGTAGATACCATAGCTGCCTTTACAACTGATGGAAGGATTGCGCGCTATAATCTCAAGCTGTTAAAAGATGATAAGAAATTCTTCCCGCCTTATTATGCGGCACCGATTGTCAGAGAAGATACGCTGAAGAAATTTCCGAAGCTGAAGGATACGGTTAACCAGCTGGCAGGAAAAATAAGTGAAAGGGATATGGCAGAAATGAACGCGAAAGTGGACATCGATAAGGAAGAACCAGGGGATGTGGCAAGGGATTTCCTTAAGAAAAAAGGGTTAGTTAAATAAACATCCAATAAATAAAAAAAGCCTGGTGATGCCAGGCTTTTTTTATTTATTGGATTATAGAACCTTGCTTAAAAAGGATTTTGTCCTCTCATGCTTCGGGTTTCCGAATAATTCAGACGGAATGTTCTCTTCAACGATATAGCCGCCATCCATGAAGATGACACGGTCACCGACCTCACGGGCAAAGCCCATTTCGTGGGTAACAACGACCATCGTCATTCCTTCCTTCGCAAGCTGTTTCATCACTTCGAGCACTTCTCCCACCATTTCGGGATCCAGTGCTGAAGTGGGTTCGTCAAAGAGCATGATCTTAGGATCCATGGCCAGTGCACGGGCGATGGCCACACGCTGTTTTTGTCCTCCGGATAACTGTCCCGGGTAACTGTTTGCTTTGTCATTCAAGCCAACTTTGGATAGAAGAGCGAGAGCTTTTTCTTTAGCTTTCGCTGGTTCCATTCCCCGTACTTTTATAGGCCCAAGCGTCACGTTTTCCAGAACAGATTTATGTGGAAAGAGGTTGAACTGCTGAAACACCATACCAACATCCTGGCGTACAAGGTTAATGTTTACCTTCGGATCAACAAGATTATAGCCATTCACCACTACTTCTCCGCCAGTGATATCCTCAAGCTTATTTAAACAGCGGAGAAACGTGCTTTTCCCTGAACCGGACGGACCGATCACGCAGACTACTTCCTGTTCCTTGATTTCAGAGTTTATATCTTTTAACACTTCTAAATCCCCAAAGGATTTTTTTAAGTTTCGTACTTTGATCATTGAGAGTTCGTTCCCCCTTTTTTATATCCTATTAGGTCTCTTTATCGTTTTCCTGATGTTAACTAGATTATACCTTCTGAAAGGGGAGAATGCGATGAATAAAACTTTTAATGTAAACTGTTATAAAAATTTTTAGAAAACTTATTGACCATCTAGGAAGTTTCACCTATACTCAACTTATGAAAACGATTTCATGATTTCGATTTCATAGTGAGAAATGAAGGAGAAACGCAATGGCGACTATTCAAGATGTAGCAAAGCTGGCCGGATTATCGAGAACAACAGTCTCCAGAGTAATCAATCAGCATCCATATGTTACGGATGAAAAGAAAAGACTCGTTATGAATGCGATGGAAGAGTTAAATTATGTACCTAATTCTTCTGCACGCCGGCTAAGAAAGCAGCAGACTGAAACCATTGCCGTTTATGTCCCAAGGATCACAAATCCCTTCTTCAGCCAAATGGTTGAGGTCATGGGAAACTATGCGTCCGATAAAGGATACCAGCTTATTCTCTGCCAGACGAGCTACAGCCGCAATCAGGAGATCAATTATCTTGAATTACTGAAAACGAAGCAAGTAGACGGGTTGATCCTCACGTCCATCGAGAATGAATGGAGTGACATTGAACCGTATATGAACTTTGGGCCGATCATGTTATGCAATGAATACAATGATGAAGCCGATGTACCAACCGTTTATTTAAATCAGGTTGAAGGCGGTTACATAGGGACGCGGCATCTCATCGAGCAAGGCCATACGAAAATTGGATATTGCTCGGGGGACAACACCGCATCGCGCGTAGCTTCTGACCGGTACAAAGGCTATAAGAAGGCATTGGCTGAGGCAGGGCTTCCTGTCAACGATGAGTGGTTCCTGACAAGTGCATACAGCATCGAGGATGGAAAGCGGATTTTTCAAACTATCGCAAGCATGCAGAACCCTCCTACGGCAGTGTTTACCGGAAGTGATGAAGTAGCAGCAGGAATCTGGAAGGAAGCGGTCAATCATCAATGGCGAGTACCGGATGATTTAGCCATCATAGGTTTCGATGACCAGCCAATTGCAGATTTGATCGGTTTGACGACGATTGAGCAGCCGATAGAGGAAATTGCAAAGCGGGCAATGGAACAAATGATTCAAACGATAGAAAAGAAACTGCCAAGCAAGAAAAAGGAAATACAGCTTGATTTTAAACTGGTTAAACGGCGGTCTACCTGATTCCATTAATGGAATCAGCAGTCCGCGTACTATATTAAAGGGGGATAACCTTGATGAACATCAAAAAAATCTCAAAGGTCATTACAACATCACTTGCTCTTTCACTCGTTTTGTCCGCGTGCAGTGACAACAAAGCGAGCACAGACGAAAAGTCAAAGGATTCTGGAAGCAAGGGTAAAAAAGTCGAGTTGATTTATGCCCGCGGTAAAGATGACACACATGCTACGCAAAAGATGGTAGCAGCGTTCGAGAAGAAGTACCCGAACATCGATGTTAAATTCCGTGAGATGCCTGCTGACACAGGAAAGCAGCATAATGCTTACGTAACAGCGTTCAACGCCAAATCAGATGAGATCGATGTCTTTGATATGGATGTTGTGTGGCCGGCAGAGTTTGCACAGGCGGGCTACGTTATGCCGCTGGACCGTTTCATCCAAAAAGACGGTGTAAAGCTGGACGAGTATAACGAAGGTGCATTGAGCGCTTCGAAATTTAAAGGAAAACAATGGGCACTTCCAAAGTTCATCGATGCCGGTATGCTTTTCTATCGTACAGACCTTGTAAAATCACCGCCGAAAACGTGGGATGATCTTTTAAAACAGGCAAAAGCAGATAAAGGAAAAGGCGGTACGAAGTTCGGATACTTGATGCAGGCAAAGCAATATGAAGGACTTGTATGTAACGCGGTTGAATTTATCGCTTCTTACGGCGGAGAGATTATCAATGACAAAGGAGAAGTTGTCGTAGATTCTCCACAAGCTGTAAAAGGGATCAAAAAACTTGTAGAAGTTGCTACTTCTGATGTTGTACCTAAAAACGTAACGACATTCGCAGAGCCTGAGTCTCATACAGCATTCATTAACGGACAATCTGCGTTCATCCGCAACTGGCCGTATCAATATGCTCTTGCTAATGATAAGTCACAATCTAAAATTGTAGGCAAAATTGGCGTAGCACCGCTTCCAGCTGGTGACAAAGGACCTGCTGCTGCACTTGGCGGATGGCAAGCGGGTATCAACAAGAATACTGATGTACCGAAAGAAGCTTGGTTATTCCTTAAATTTATGGCGGGTGAAGAAGGACAGAAGCTTGATGCGATCAATGGCGGACATGCTCCAACGCTCAACAAATTGTTCGACGATCCAGATGTTCAAAAAGCAAATCCTTACTTTAAAGAAGAAGGATTCGTAAACGCTCTTAAATCAGCGGTATCCCGTCCGGTAGCACCGAACTACACTGAAATCTCAGATATCATCCAAATCCAGATTTCCAAAGCGATCGCTAAAGAAATCACACCGGAACAAGCAGCTAAAAACATGCAAAAAGAAATCTCTGCAAAGCTTGAAAAGTAATAGACTCGACAAGTAAATGCATAAGCCTTCATGTATATGGAGGCTTATGCAAAATTATTAGTGGTATCGATTCCAGAATGAAATGGATGGACTGTTGCTTCGCCAGTCCATCGATGGCATTCGTTATGTAAGGAGTGGACAAACGTGGAAGTAAAGCTAAATCCAGAGAAACAGCCAAAGCAGGTAAAGCCTTCTTCAGGAAAAAAACGAAAAGCGTCTGAAAGCAGATTGGGCTATATGCTTGTTGCCCCATCTTTGATTTTAATTCTACTTATCGCAGTATGGCCCGTACTTCAATCGTTTTATTACAGCCTGTTTGACCTCAGATTAAATAACCCGACAAAATCCGAAGTAAACTTGAGTTACCATATTGACCTTGAAAAGTATTTAAACAGTTACCCTTTTCTGATCAGTACACTCGAAGACGAGGCAGGGAAAGCAAAGGGGTCAACGGCTGACACGCTAAATGGATTGATTAAAGAGCTAAAAGATGTTGATACAGGCATACAAAGTGATGCTGCTGTTAAGAAAAAATATGAGCAAGTCGATGACAAACTGACGAACATGGAGCCGGTAAGTGAAGAGCTAAGCTCGGTAAAGGTTGATAAAGCTGATGCAATGAAGCTTGATAAGACGCTTCATAAAGTATCCACACAAGTAAAGGACCTTAAGGGGCTTAAGAGTGAAGAGGATGCTCTCGGCTTGTCTTCTTCCCTGAACGAAGCGGTAATTAAGCCTAACTTTATCGGATTTGACCATTACAAGAGCAATCTGACGGATAAGCGGATGTGGATGGCGATTTGGAATACAAGCGCGTTTACCATCATTTCCGTTTTTATAGAACTGGTACTTGGACTTGCGATTGCTGTATTGATCAATAAAGCTTTCTTTGGAAGAGGTCTGGTCAGGGCGACGATCCTCATTCCTTGGGCGATTCCAACCGCCGTTTCTGCGAAAATGTGGCAGTTCTTATATGATGGCCAGAATGGGATCGTCGCTAAGATTTTTGAGAAAATCGGACTCGTTGATAATGCGACGGATCTCCTGACAAGCAATATCGGAGCCATGTTTTCTATTATTTTTACGGATGTCTGGAAAACGACTCCATATATGGCGTTATTGCTCTTAGCCGGCCTGCAGACAATCTCATCTTCACTCTACGAGGCCGCGTCCATTGATGGAGCGACCAAATGGAAGCAGTTCACGACCATTACACTGCCTTTGTTAAAATCCAGTATTCTGGTAGCCTTGCTGTTCAGAACACTCGATGCTTTCCGGGTATTTGACCTTGTCTATGTACTGACAGGCGGAGGTCCTGCCAACTCAACGGAAACAATATCGATCCTGGCGTACAAAAGGATGTTCGAACAGACCAATTTCGGGGACGGTTCAGCACTGTCGGTTATCGTCTTTGTCTGTGTTGCCGTCATTTCCATGATTTTCATCAAGTTTCTTGGCCGTGACCTGTTAAACGACAAGTAGGGCAGTTACTGTAAAAAGGAGTGAGAATTCGTGAATAAAAAAGCAGGACCGCTGTTTTATATCTTTCTTGCAATCTTTGTGTTTCTCGTCATGTTCCCGTTCTTATGGATGCTGTTAAGCTCGATTAAGCCAGTTTCAGAGCTGTTTGGGGATAAGGCGTTCCATCCGTTTACAGACCATCCTACTTTTAAAAACTATGTGTCTGTATTCACTAACTATCCGTTTCTTAAATACTTATGGAACAGCTTCGTTGTTTCGGGTGTTACGACGGTATATACAGTTTTAATCGCATCATTCACAGCTTACGCGATCGCGAGGCTTCAGTTTAAAGGGAAGACAGTTATTTTGGGGCTGGTGCTCTCGGTATCCATGTTCCCCCAGATCGCTACCATTTCACCGATCTACATTCTATTGAAGAATATCGGATTGACCAACAGCTACTTAGGTTTGATCATTCCCTATACAACGGTTACGCTTCCGCTGTCGATCTGGATTCTGGTTACCTTCTTCCGCAAGATCCCGTTTGATCTGGAGGAAGCAGCAAAGATGGATGGAGCAACCTTGATGCAGACGTACTGGAAAGTTATACTGCCGCTTGCTGTGCCGGGAATCTTTACAACAGCGATTCTCGTATTTATCGCAGCATGGAATGAATTCCTGTTCGCCTTAACCATCAACACCGATGATAAATTAAAAACAGTTCCAGTCGGGATTGCGATGTTTGAAGGGCAGTTCACCGTACCTTGGGGCGATATCACAGCAGCAACGGTTATTGTTACTGTTCCGCTCGTTATCATGGTTCTGTTGTTCCAGCGCAGAATTGTTTCCGGCCTTACATCAGGAGCCGTAAAAGAATAGAAGGCTTTCCTTTCCTTTCGTTTAGGTGCCAGGCACCCGTCTTTGACATATGTCAAAAGGCGGTGCCTGGCACCTTTTAAGGTTATACTAGGAGTAAAATCATAAGGAAGTGAATGAAGTGAAGCTAACAGTAATTGGGTATTGGGGCGGCTATCCGGGAAAAGGAGAAGCTACTTCGGGTTATCTTCTGCAGCATGAGGGCTTTAATCTGCTGATTGACTGCGGGAGCGGTGTTTTGTCCAGCCTGCAGAACTATATAGGGGTTGAGGAATTGAATGCTGTGATCCTGTCGCACTATCATCATGACCATGTGGCAGATATTGGCGTCCTTCAGTATGGCCGGCTCGTTCAATCCTTTTTGCAGAAAAGTATTCCAACACTGCCGGTTTATGGCCATACAAAAGATCAAAAGGGTTTCCAGAGCTTAACGTACCGTTCAGCTACTGCGGGTAAAGCCTACTTCCCGGAACAGCTGCTCCAGATCGGTCCGTTTCATATCTCCTTTATGGAGACAAAGCATCCGGCACCATGCTATGCGATGAGAATTACAGATGGAAGCAAAACCTTCGTATATACAGCAGATTCTGCTTATCTCTCTGACTTTGTTCACTTTAGCAAAGGTGCAGATCTGCTTATTTCAGAATGCAATTTCTACAGTGATCAAGATGGAGGCGGCCCTGGACATATGAACTCTCATGATGCTGCAAACATTGCAGCCAAAGCGGATATTCCTCATCTGTTACTCACGCATCTTCCGCATTTCGGTGACCATAACCAGCTAATCGAACAAGCGTCAGAGAGGTTTAGCGGCAAAGTGGAAACCGCATCTGCCGGGTGGATGTGGGAAGGATAAAATATAACCATAAATTGTTAGGGAATGAGAAGTCTGACAGCTTGCTATTCTTCTAAAAGAGTTGTATAACGAAAAAGGAGAAATTTTTTCTAACTGAGCAGTGAAGGAGAATAAGCTATGCTGTTTATTGATAACCGTAATATTACGGATCCCAGAGTAAACCTTGCCATTGAGGAATACGCTTTAAAAAACCTGGATATTAACGAAACGTATCTTTTATTTTATATTAATGAACCTTCTATTATTATCGGGAAGAACCAGAATACGGTAGAGGAGATCAATGCTGATTATGTTCGGGAGCACGGAATCCATGTCGTCCGCCGACTATCAGGCGGGGGAGCGGTCTACCATGATACCGGCAACCTGAACTTCAGCTTCATTACGAAAGATGATGGCAATTCTTTTCATGATTTTAAAAAGTTTACCGATCCTGTCGTCAAGGCACTGAATAAACTGGGTCTTAATGCGGAGCTTAGCGGAAGAAATGATATTCTCGTTGACGGGAAGAAAATTTCAGGAAACGCTATGTTTACTACCCGAGGCAGAATGTTTAGCCACGGTACACTTATGTTTGATTCTGAAATTGAAAATGTTGTCTCTGCTCTTAATGTAAAATTAGATAAGATTCAATCGAAAGGCATCAAGTCGATTCGCAGTAGGGTTACGAATATTAAAGAGCATATGAATAAAGAAATGACGATGGAGGAATTCAAGCAGATTCTACTTGCGTACTTGTTCGAAGAATTTGAGGAAATCCCGCGCTATGAACTGACCGAGAAAGATTGGGAACAAATTAATAAGTTATCAGAAGAAAGATACCGCAATTGGGATTGGAACTATGGTAACTCTCCGAAATCCAACGTGGAGCTTTCCAACCGTTTTGCTGGTGGTTCAGTAGATGTGAAACTTCAAATTGAGAAAGGCATCATGCGTGAATGTAAAATTTACGGTGATTTCTTTGGAGTAGGCGATGTACGTGACATCGAAGAGCGGCTGATCGGCACCCGCTATGACAGAGGAGACATTGAAAAAGCGCTTGAAGATGCAGACATGAGCCATTATTTTGGAAATGTAACGAGAGAAGAATTTTTGGACTTGCTCTATTAATTAAAAAGCTCTGTAAGACTAAATGATGGAGCGTTTCATTTGTTCCACGAATCATTATATATACAATCTGCTTTAATAAAATTCATTAATAAAGACAGCTATGGCATGAGGCTACAGCTGTCTTTTTTTGCTCATCTTCCATTTGACAGAATAATCGTAAAACGATAAGCTTTAGAAAATAGTATTACATATATAATTAAAACGAAAATAAAACGTCATACTTAATAACTAAAAATGAAAGGGCTTACAAACTAAAGAAGAGGTGAATGAAGTTGATCTTTGATCGGGAAATCGAATGCATGGAACGAGGGGGAAAGCAGGAACTTCAGTTATCAAGACTTAAGGAAACAGCTGGGAAGGTATATGAGAGAGTCCCTTTTTACCGAAAAGCATTTGTGGAAAAAGGGATAGCGCCTGAGGATATTCATACGCTGGAAGATATAAAAAAATTGCCGTTCACCGTAAAAAAGGATCTAAGGGATCATTACCCCTTTGGCCTTTTTGCGGTGGATACAAAAGAGCTGACACGCGTTCATGCTTCTTCGGGTACGAGCGGGAAGCCTACCGTCGTTGGATATACGGCAAAAGATATTGAAAACTGGAGCGCAATGGTGGCACGGTGTATCGCGATCGGCGGAGGTGAGCCTGGAAAATTCCTTCATAACGCATACGGTTACGGCCTCTTTACAGGAGGACTTGGCCTTCATTTCGGCTCAGAACGCCTGGGGATGGTGACTGTACCGGTGTCTGGAGGCAACACGGAACGCCAAATCCTGCTCATTGAAGACTTTAAGCCAGAGGTGATCTGCGGAACTCCGTCCTATATCCTGACTATTGCAGAAAAGATGGAGAAAATAGGCAAGGATCCTCGCGCTACTTCCTTAAAATACGGCATATTTGGTGCAGAGCCTTGGTCAGAGGAGATGAGGACTGCTCTAGAAGAAAAGCTGAATATTAAAGCGATGGACATCTATGGACTCAGTGAAGTGATGGGGCCGGGGGTAGCCATGGAGTGCCATGAAGCACAGGACGGACTTCACATCATGGATGACCACTTTTTTGTTGAAGTGATCGACCCTGACACACTTGAACCAGTTCCTGAGGGGGAAACGGGCGAGCTTGTGTTTACTAGTTTAACGAAAGAAGCCTTCCCTGTCATAAGGTACCGCACAGGCGATATCGCTTCGCTTCGTACGGGAAAATGCGTCTGTGGACGCACTTCCGTCAGGATGTCACGTGTTAAAGGCCGGATTGATGATATGCTCATTATCCGCGGTGTCAACGTTTTTCCATCCGAAATTGAGGACTGTCTTCTGAAAGCTGAGGATCTTGTTCCTCATTATCAGCTCCACGTTCATGCAGACGGTTTTAAAGAGAATGTTCAGCTTCACGTAGAGATTACAGAAGCTTGTTTCACACGCATGGAACAAAACCTTGACCATGTGGAATTGGAATTGCTCAAAGACCGAATCAAGCATGCGGTTAAAAGCAGCTGTCTTGTAAATCTGGATATCCATCTGCTTCCACCGGGCTCCATTCCAAGGTCTGAAGGGAAGGCAGTTCGGGTGGTCAGGCATAAAACCGCTCAATTAGGTGTATAGTTGGTTGTTATTTATATGACGATATTTTATAATAACGGTAAATAAACGTAATATAATTAGGAGGGCTTATTGTGCAGGCAGGTCTCAGCTTTGAACAGTTAACGAACGATGAAAAGCACCAGCACTTTATGGATCGAATCAACCGCGGTGAAAAGATAGAAGCCGATGATTGGATGCCGGATGATTATAGAACAAATCTCATTCGTCTCATTTCTATGCATGGCATTTCGGAAATTATGGGAGCGCTTCCAGAAAAGGAGTGGGTCCCAAAAGCGCCATCCCTTCACCGTAAATTAGCGATTATGGCGAAAGTGCAGGATGAAATGGGGCACGGCCAGCTCTTATTGCGTGTTGCGGAGGATCTCATGGCTCCTCACGGGAAAACAAGAGAAGACATCATGCAGGATCTGTTCTCCGGCCGTCTGAAATTTCACAACGTCTTTCATATGGAGGCACCGACTTGGGGCGATGCCGGAATGATCGCCTGGCTAGTGGACGGAGCAGCCATCATCTCGCAGAGCATGATGCTCGATTCATCATACGGGCCATACGCAAGAGCGTTAAAGCGTATTTGTGCAGAAGAAGTTTTCCATGCTCAGCATGGCGAGAGCATTATTTTAGCCCTTGCTGAAGGTACACCTGAACAGCGAGCATTGCTGCAGGATTCCCTTAACCGCTGGTGGACGTCACTGATTATGTTCTTTGGTCCGAAGTCAGCAAAAGAAACGGGCAATTCGAACGCCGATAAGAACATCATGTATAAAATCCGTACGAAAACGAATGAAGATCTTCGCCAGGAGTTCTTCACCAAATATATTCCGCGCGTCTGGGCGCTCGGCCTTACCATTCCAGATGAAACGATCCATTTTGATGAAGTGACACAAATGTGGGTGTATCAGGATGTCGACTGGAATGAATTTAAACAGATTGTTTCAGGAAATGGGCCGCGTTCACAGGAACGATTGGATTTGAGAAGAAGTTCATATGACAACAACGGCTGGGTTCGGGAGGCACTTGCCGCCCAAAAGGCGATCTAAAGCGGAGGAGAGTGGATAACGAATGAGCGAACAAGGAAACCATTTTTATAACGTGTATGAAGTGTTCAGCAAGAAGACAGATAAAGCTCCTTTTCAGCATCAGTTCAGCCTGCTTGCGCCGAACGCAGATATGGCTCTTGTCATGGCAAAGGAAAATTTCTTCCGCAGAGAGACAGTGGCTGACATTTGGGTCGTCAAACGGGAGAACATCCGCGGCTTAACCCAGAGTGAAAGGGAAATGCTGAAAAGACTGGATAAAGACTATAGAGAAACTAAAGGATATGGTTACCTGAAGAAAAAATGGCGTGACTACAATCAGGAGCAGTTTACAGAACAGCACATTATGGGCGGAAGGGAAGAGAGCCGATGACCGGAGAAACATTAAACCAACAAGAAAAAACAGCGCTCAAGGAATTGATCTATCAGCTGGCAGATGATGACTTTATCCTGGCTTACAGAGGATCGGAATGGCTTGGACTCGCTCCCCATATCGAAGAAGACGTTGCGTTTTCTTCCATCAATCAGGACATGATGGGGCATGCATCAATGTACTACCACCTTTTGGAGGATCTTGGTGAAGGAGAAGCGGACCGCATTGCGCATCTCAGAAAACCCGAAGAGTTCCGCAATGCCATCCTGCTTGAAAGGGTGAACGGAAGCGGGACCTATCTTGATAAACCGGACTATGACTGGGCATTTGCCGTCGTAAGAAACTATTTTTATGCGGTCCACAAACACATCCGTCTGGAATCGCTGAGAATGTCTTCCTACGAACCGCTGGCCAATGCAGCGAAGAAAATCATGACAGAGCAGTATTACCATTTGATGCACTGGGATATTTGGTTCAAGCAGCTCTTAATGAGCACAGAAGATGCGAAGCACCGCATGCTGTCAGCAGTGGATAGAGTATGGAGAGATTTTGGCGGAGTACTTACGCTGGGTCCATTTTATGGAGAGATCGTAAAAGCTGGATTAATAGAAGATGAACCGCTTCTGAAGAAACGGTGGCTTAACAGGATTGAGAAAGTATTCTCGGAAACCGGAATAACAGTACCAGGTGAGCCGCTGATTGAAAGCGGAAACGGCCGGAAAGGCGAGCATACGCCTGACCTTGCTGAAGCCCTTTCCACTCTTTCAGAAGTGTATGCCACTAACCCGGCTTCCGGCTGGTAACAAAACGCAGGACCGGAAAGGAGAGACAGCATGGTTATACAATCTATGAATCTCAAAGAAAAAGTGATCTCAGCCCTCAAGGATGTAAAAGACCCGGAGATTGCTTCTGTAAGCATCCTGGACCTGGGGATGATTGAAGATGTTGAGGAAAGAGAAGGCTCTGTACTCATCAAAGCGCTGCCTACGTTCGTTGGCTGTCCGGCCCTTCATATCATTGAAAGAGATGTTAAACAGGCTGCCTGTGCTGTAGAAGGTGTGAAGGAAGTTCATGTGGAGTTTGTCTACACGCCGGCTTGGACAACAGACCGGATTACTGAAGAAGGCAAAGAGAGATTAAAAGAGTTTGGGATTGCGCCTCCGCCGGCAAATCATGTGATGGGGGAACCGTGGTGCATCGATTGTCCGTATTGCGGCTCCTCATATGTAACCATGGAGAATATCTTCGGCCCAACGGCATGCCGCAGTATCCTATATTGCAAGTCTTGTAAAAACCCCTTTGAAGCGATGAAGCCTGTAGCAGACATGAACTGAAAAAGAAGACTCTTTTCTAAACCGCTCCCAAGAGCAGCTTCAGTTACGAAAACAGCAAAAAAAGAAAAAGGGGAACAGCCAGTTTTATAGAAATGATGTAAGGCTGTCTGCTGATGATGACGAACCATAAAAAATCAAGTCGAAAGGAAGATACAAATGGTAAAATTGATCGCACTTTATAAAACTCCGGAGAACAAGGAAAGTTTTGATGACCATTATTTCGGTACACATACGGAGGTAACGAAAAAGATTCCAGGGCTTCGCAAAATGGAAGTAACAAAGATTGTAGGCTCCCCAATGGGAGAAAGCAAATACTACTTGCTCTGTGAAATGTATTATGACGATCATGAATCATTAAAAGCAGGGATGAAATCAGCTGAAGGAAAAGCTTCGGGCAAAGACTTGATGTCTTTTGCCGGAGACCTCGTTACATTGATGATCGGTGAGGAAGTGAATGAGTAATTTCACAACGATAACGTCAAAAGTAGAAGAGGGTATTGCCCTGATCGAGCTTAACCGCCCCAAGGTACTTAACGCCATCAACCGAAGCATGGTGTCAGAGCTTCTGTCTGCTTTTGAGCAATATGACCGTGATGACCAAGTGAAAGCGATCGTTCTAACCGGAAATGACCGGGCATTTGCTGCTGGAGCCGATATCGATGAAATGATGAATGACGATGCCATTACGCTTGAACTGCTTAACCAGTTCAAGGATTGGGACCAGCTGCACACCATCAAGAAGCCGGTTATCGGAGCAGTAAGCGGATTTTGTTTCGGCGGCGGGTTTGAGCTTGCGCTGTGCTGTGACATCCTTTTTGCTTCTGAAAAAGCACAGTTCGGTTTTCCGGAAGTCAAGCTTGGCGTGATGCCAGGTGCAGGAGGAACAGTCAAGCTGACCAAGCTCATGGGGCAGAAAAAAGCACTTGAATGGCTGTGGCTCGGTGAATCGATGACTGCGAAGGAGGCTCATCAGTACGGGGTGATCAACAGGGTAGTAGCTCCTGAACTCGTGTTAGAAGAAGCAATGAAATTTGCACGTACCATCGCTTCCAAAGCGCCGCTCTCCTTACGGTTGATTAAAGAGACGGTCTATAAAGCGGTCGATGACTCTGTTCTCGACGGCATGCAGTTTGAAAGAAAAAATTTCTATCTGCTGTTTTCTTCTGAAGACCAGAAGGAAGGAATGAAAGCTTTTGCTGAAAAACGGCGGGCTAATTTTAAGGGGAAATAAGGAGGAGCGCTGATGTTTGAAACAATTATGTACGAAACAAGAGCAGGAGTAGCCTGGATTACACTGAACAGGCCCGACAAACTCAACGCGTTCATGAGTGTGATGCATAAAGAGATGCTTTCCGCGTTAAAAACGGCCGGCAAAGATGAAGAAGTCCGTGCCATCGTTATCACTGGCGCAGGGCGTGCGTTCTGCTCCGGCCAGGATCTCGGCGGAAGCGACAATCCTGACTACGGAGAGGTTCTCCGTCAAGGCTATAATCCAATGGTCCAGGCGCTTGTTTCCATTGAGAAGCCGGTCATCGCTGCTGTAAACGGAGTGGCAGCCGGCGCCGGAATGAGTCTGGCACTTGCCTGTGACTTCAGGTTGGCTTCTGAAAAAGCGAGCTTTATCGAGGCATTCATCCATGTAGGCCTTGTGCCCGATTCAGGCAATCTGTACTTCCTTCCGAGGCTTGTCGGACATGCGAAAGCCATGGAACTTGCTGTTTTAGGCGAGAAAATTTCTGCTGAACAGGCAAAAGAGTTGGGTCTTGTCACAAAGGTTGTATCCGATGAAGCTTTTGTTCAGGAAGTGGAGACATTTGCGGTGAGATTGGCGAATATGCCTACGAAAGCAATTGGTCTGATCAAACGATACATGAATAAAAGCTGGGAGAGCGATTTAAACGAAGTGCTGGAATATGAGGCACTTGCACAGAAAACAGCGGGCTACACCCAGGACCATAAAGAAGGGGTTACCGCATTCATGGAAAAACGCAAGCCCGTGTTTACAGGGAAATAGATTGTATGCTGGAATGTGGCTGGTTCTAACCAGCTTCCATTCCTTCAGGAAGACAAACTTTCAAGGATCTATTATAGCTGAAAAATAAAAAAAGCGGGCTGCAGCAGGGCTCGCTTTTGCAACATTCAAGGAATGTGGAGGAGATACCATTGATGCAATCCATCGTTGTTGTCGGATCAGGAGTAATGGGCAGAGGAATTGCCTACAGTGCAGCAGTAGGGGGCTTCCATGTGCAGCTGGTTGATGTTCAGGAGGAAGCGCTAAAAAACGCGGAACGTGAAATAGAAGCCATTTTTTCAAAAGGTGTTGCCAGAGGAAAGCTGGGTGCAGAAGAAGCTGAAACGGCAAAAAATCGGCTTTTTTACTCCAGCCATCTTTCGGAAGCGGCAAGCCAGGCTGACTTAATCATTGAAGCCGTTCCGGAAAATCTTGAGATTAAAAAGGCTGTATTCACCGAGCTGGACAAAACAGCACCAGACCACTGCTATTTAGCTACAAACACATCGACTATGAGCCCGACTGAAATCGGTTCATTTACGCAGCGTCCTGAAAAGGTTATCGCCATGCACTTTTTCAATCCGGTCCACAAGATGCCGCTTGTTGAGATTGTAAGGGGACATGAGACGAGTGATGAAACAGCAGCTGCGGTAAAAGAAGCAGCAGAGCGGATGGGAAAAGAAACGGTCATTGTTAACGAGTTTCCTGGCTTTGTAACGAGCCGGATCTCGGCGATGGTCGGAAACGAAGCGTTCTATATGCTTCAGGAAGGTGTAGGTACTCCCGAAGAAATCGATAAAGCGATCAAGCTTGGTTTAAACTATCCGATGGGGCCGTTTGAACTTGGCGATCTTGTCGGTCTGGATACACGGCTTAACAACTTAAACTATCTTCATCAGACCCTCGGTGAAAAATACCGTCCATGTCCGCTTCTTGTTAAATATGTGAAAGCGGGAAGACTTGGCCGCAAGACCGGACGCGGCGTCTATGATTATATGATCGAGAAGGGCGGCGTAACCAAATGAGAGAAGCCGTTATTGTCGATGCAGTGAGGACGCCCATCGGCCGCTACAAAGGCGGGTTGAAAAACGTCCGGCCGGATGACCTTGCCAGTATTGCCATTAAGGCGTTACTGGAGAGAAATCCGAAAGTACCAGCTGCAGAGGTTGAAGAAGTTATTCTTGGAAACGCAAATGGTGCAGGAGAGGATAACCGGAACGTAGCCCGCATGGCGGCGTTACTGGCAGGACTTCCTGTCGAGGTTGGAGGCACGACGATCAATCGATTGTGCGGTTCCGGACTTGATGCCGTCATCTATGGAGCAAGGGCCATCATGGCGAATGAGGGAGATATTTTCATTGTCGGCGGAACGGAAAGTATGACAAGAGCACCTTTCGTAATGGCGAAGCCGGATGCGGAATTTCCGCGCGGCGACATGAAGATGTTTGACACAACAATCGGCTGGCGGTTCATCAACCCGCTCCTTAATGAAAAGTATGGAACGGACTCTATGCCGCAGACGGCTGAAAATGTGGCGCAGCGCTTTGGAGTTTCCCGTGAGGCGCAGGACAGCTTTGCGGCAGAGAGCCAGCACAGGGCCCAGAAAGCGATAGAAGCGGGGCGGTTTAACGAAGAAATCATTCCTGTAGTTTTAAAGGATAGAAAAGGCAATGAAACCATTTTTGATAAGGATGAGCATCCTAGACCAGGTACAACAGCTGAAAAATTGTCAGGGCTCAAACCATTGTTTGCCGGAGGCACGATCACTGCAGGAAATGCATCCGGAGTGAATGACGGTGCAGCTGTGCTGTTGATGATGAGCGCTGAAAAAGCAAAGGAATTGGGCGTGAAACCTCTGGCGCGCTATAAGGCTTCTGCTGTTGCCGGTCTGGAGCCATCAGTTATGGGGCTGGGGCCGATTGAAGCGAGCAGAAAAGCGGTGCAGCGAGCGGGCATCACTCTGGAGGAGCTTGGTCTGATCGAACTGAATGAAGCATTTGCCTCCCAATCTCTGGAGTGCATCAAACAGCTGGAGCTTGATCCGCAAAAGGTAAATGTAAACGGCGGCGCGATTGCTTTTGGACATCCGCTTGGAGCGAGCGGTGCAAGAATCCTTACGACGCTAATTCATGAGATGAAGAAACGAAACGTAAAGCATGGGCTGGCAACGATGTGCATCGGCGTGGGGCAAGGCATCGCTGCCGTCATTGAAAATTTAGAGGAGTAAGGGGAGAATGAAATGCCGGAAGCTATTCTTTATGAAGTAAAAGACCATATCGCTTATGTTACGTTAAACCGTCCTGAAGTGCTGAACTGCTTTAACTATCGAACACTGCAGCGGCTCGGTGAGGTTGTTGATGAAATCCATCATAATCAAGATGCCCGTGTTGTTATTTTCACAGGGGCAGGAGAGAAAGCCTTCAGCGCAGGAGCGGACCTCAAAGAGCGGCGCACCCTCTCAGAGGCCGATGTTAAACGCAACGTACGAAAAATCCGTGATGTATTTTCTGCGGTTGAGGCGCTTCCGCAGCCTACGATCGCCGCAATTAACGGCCATGCGTTCGGTGGCGGGTTTGAACTGGCGCTTGCATGCGACATCAGAGTTTCCGTTGATTCAGCTTCCATGGGCCTGACTGAGCTTAGCTGGGCGATTATTCCGGGTGCAGGTGGAACACAGCGGCTTCCGCGATTAATTGGGCAGGCTAAAGCGATGGAGCTTATTCTGACAGCCAAGAAAATGAAGGCTGATGAAGCCTGGCAATACGGCATTCTGAATAAAGCGGTGACTAGAGAAGAACTGTTGCCGGCATGTGTAGAATATGCTGCCGCCATCCTGAAGAACGGACCGATCGCTGTGCAGCAGGCAAAGTACTCCATCAAGCACGGTATGGAAACCGACCTGCAGACAGGGCTTGCAATCGAGGCCAAAGCCTATGAAGTAACCATTCCTACAAAAGACAGAGTGGAGGCGCTTGATGCTTTCAGTGAAAAAAGACCTCCTGTTTTTAAAGGGGAGTAGATTTTACCTGGATGGCTTGTTCTGCTCTATGTGTTTTGGTAGGATAGGAGTCATCTAAATTGACAGTAAAGCAAATGAGGGACAGTCATGCAAAACAGTTTAAACACGCGTTCGATGATTTTTACGCTGTATGGAGATTACATACGCCACTATGGCAATGAAATATGGATTGGAAGCCTGATCCGCCTTCTTGAGGAGTTCGGCCATAACGAACAGGCGGTAAGGGCAGCCATCTCCCGTATGAACAAACAGGGCTGGATCGTTTCGCGCAAGCAGGGGAACAAGAGCTATTATTACTTAACCCCGCGCGGAGCAAGAAGGATGGATGAAGCTGCAAAACGGATTTTTAAGCTGCAGCCCGAAAAATGGGATGGTACTTGGTACATGTTTACGTATACCATTCCGGAAGAAAAGAGAAGCATCAGGGATGAGTTAAGAAAAGAATTGGTATGGAGCGGATTCGGTCTTTTGGCCAACAGCTTCTGGATTTCTCCCAACAACCAGAAAGAACAGATCAAGCAGATGATGGAGAAATATGAGATCCAGGATTTTGTCCACTTTTTCACGGCAACTTATGAAGGACCTCATGAGAACGCACAGCTCGTGAATGAGTGCTGGGACTTGGCGGATACTAACCGGAAATATGATGAGTTTATCAAGACGTACTCCCAAAAGTATGTGATTGATAAGAATAAGATTGAAAAGGGCGAGATGACAGATGGCGAGTGCTTTGTAGAACGAACAAAGCTCGTCCATGAATATCGCAAGTTCCTGTTTGTTGATCCAGGGCTTCCTCAAGAACTTCTCCCATCCGACTGGCTCGGAGATTATGCGGCCTCCTTATTTGGAGATTATTACAGAACACTCGCCGGTCCTTCCAGCCGCTTTTTCGAGGAGATCTATCAAGAAGGAAACGAACTGAAAAGAGACAAATCTTACAACGCGCTGAACCACCCGCTCATCCAGGAACTGTAGATTTGTAAACAAAAAGCACTTTCATCCTGAGCGGGAAAGTGCTTTTTATTTCCATTATTTTAGCTCTTGCTTAAACTGCTGCCCTTTTTGCTGATACGTTTCAATGGTTATTCGGATAATCTCCAGGTCTTTGTCGTTCAACTCCCGAATGACTTGGCCGGGAGAACCCATGACCATGGTACGGGGCGGAATCTTTTTTCCGGGAGGAATAAGGGTGTTTGCTCCGATAAAGGCTTGTTCACCAATCTCAGCACCGTCGAGGATTGTCGCACCCATTCCGATCAGTGCACCCTTTCTGACCGTGCAGCCATGAAGGATGACATTATGCCCGATTGACACTTCATCCTCAAGAACGAGGGGATACTGCTCGTATAGATGCAGTGTGCAGTTATCCTGGACATTGCAGCGATCTCCAATGGTGATCGGCCCTTCATCCCCGCGAAGGACACTGTTAAACCAGATACTGGATTCTTTGCCGATTTTGACATCGCCAATGATATGTACGCCTGGTGCTATAAAAGCGCTTTCATCAATCTGCGGCTCTTTTCCGTTAAATGTGTAATTCATAGAATAGATCCTCCCTGTTGTTTTGACTTATAAAAAGTATAACAGATTCATAGAAAGGAGTAAGAAAATGAACACTGTATGCAAGATTTTAGGCATCCAATATCCCATTATTCAAGGAGGAATGGGGAATGTCAGCAATGCACAGCTGACAGCGGCTATCTCAAACGCAGGTGCGCTGGGGACAATTGGAGTAGGGACGATGCTCCCTGATGAAGTAGAAGCCATGATCGTGGAGACAGCTTCGAAAACATCGAAGCCGTTCGCTGTCAATGTTCCGCTCACTGTCGCATCCAACGTAAAAGAAATCTTTAAGCTGATCATCAAGCACCATGTTCCCGTTGTTTCTTTATCAGCTGGAAATCCCGCCCCCTACATTCGCAAGCTGCAGGAACACGGCATTAAAGTCATTTGCGTGGCCGCTTCTGTTTATCATGCGAAAAAGGCAGAAGACGCCGGAGCAGACCTCATTGTCGCAGAAGGATATGAGGCAGCTGGTTTAAACTCTCCATATGAAACAACAACGATGACGCTCATTCCGCAGGTAGCCGATGCGATCAAGATTCCGCTGATCGCAGCTGGCGGCATCGGAGATGGACGAGGTGTAGCGGCCGCCATGATGCTCGGGGCAGAGGGTGTGCAGCTCGGTACGAGATTCATAGCAGTTAAAGAAGCTCCGTTCCACCTGCGCTATAAAGAAGCGCTCATTCAGGCAGATGACCGGGATACAGTTGTTGTGGGCCGTTCGGTCGGAAGAATCCGCAGAGTGATGAAAGCTCCTTATGCCGAGAGACTGCTATCGAAGGAATCAGAAGGCATTACGCTCGAAGAATTTAATGCACTGACGACGGAAGACCAGCACATTGCAGGCGCAATAAAGGGTGACTTTGAGCAAGGATTCATCAACAGCGGGCAGATTGCAGGATTGATTAAAGACATGCCTTCAGCAAGCGAGCTGATACAGAAAATGATGAAAGATGCCGGACAGGCCATCAGCCGCAAGAGCAGCGAGGTTTCTAGCTGGCAAAAACAAGGAACAGACCTTTTAAAGGAAAAGAATTTATAATATAATTAATTTTGTAAATAGTTTGAAAAATTTACTAGAGGCATGACCGTTCAACCAGTGCTGCAACGAGATAGGGAGATGTCTGCTGAAGTAAAAAGGGGGAAAAAGAGAATGATGAAGTGGAAGAGTTTACTCGGTGTTTCACTGGCTGGTATGGTGCTGCTGGCAGGCTGCGGAACATCGAAAGAAACGAACAGTGAGGAAAAAGGCGGCAAGGAAATCAAGATTGGTGTCACTCAGATTGTAGAGCACCCGTCGCTTGATGCGGCCTATAAGGGCTTTAAAAAAGCTATTTCTGCCAGCGGACTGAAAAATGTAAAGTATGATGTCCAGCTAGCGCAAGGAGATCCAAACAATTCTCAGACGATTGCCAAGAATCTTGTGGGTGAAAAAGTAGATCTCATTTTTGCCAACTCCACACCGAGTGCCCAGCATGCTCTTAACGCTACAAAAGACATTCCGATCGTATTTACTTCAGTAACGGATCCAGTCGGAGCCAAGCTCGTACAAAGCTTTGAAAAACCTGGAGACAACATTACTGGAACGACGGATACCCATCCCGATGCTATCCCAAAAACGATAGAGTTTATTGACAAACAGACCGATGCAAAAACAGTGGGCTTGATTTACAACAAAGGAGAACAGAACTCTGTTGCCCAGGTAGACCTTGTGAAAAAAGCGCTTGAGAAATCTAATCTGAAACCAGTGGAAGTCAGTGTCTCAACCTCTGCGGATGTGAAGCAGGCTGCAGAATCACTCGTCGGACGTGCGGATGTTTTTTATATCGTTACCGACAATACAGTAGTATCTGCCCTCGAATCCGTTATCAGTGTGGCTGAAGACAAAGGTATACCAATGTTTGCAGGTGAGCTTGATTCTGTAAAACGCGGTGCCTTCGCCGCATACGGATTCGATTATTATGACATCGGCTATGAAGCCGGGCAGATGGCAGCAGACATTTTGAAAGGTAAAAAGAAGCCTAGCGAAATTAAGGTGCAATACCCTCAAAAGCTGAAACTCGTCATCAATAAAAAAGCTGCAAAAGCCATGAACATCAAACTAAAAACTGAATGGGACTCAATGGCTGAATATACAAAGTAAGTCTCCCGTGTTGGGTTTGACACAGCTTTTGGTCAAATCCAGCACGTTTTTTTCGATGGCAAAGGGAAAGAGCAAACCGTATGCAGTTTTTAAAGACAAACGCTTTTTAGGGGAGGAATATAGATGTTTGCACTCTTTAGTGCTTTGGAATCAGGTGTGATCTATGCCATTATGGCACTCGGTGTATACCTTTCGTTCCGTATCCTGGACTTTCCAGACTTAACGGTAGACGGAAGTTTTGTAACCGGTGCAGCGATATCTGCCAGTTTAATAGTCCACGGACAGAATCCTTTCATTGCCACGATGGCAGGAATACTCGCTGGATTTATCGCAGGCTGCATAACCGGAATCTTACATACCAAAGGAAAAATTAATCCGCTCCTATCTGGAATTCTCATGATGATCGCCCTCTACTCCATCAACCTCCGGATTATGGATCAGCGTTCCAATGTCCCGCTTCTTGGAGAAGATACAGCATTTACTTTAATCACTTCCTTTTGGCAGAAACTTGGGCTCGACAGCATGTTCAATAAGCTGTTCACTGCTATTGGACTGGGAGATAGTCTTCCAAAAACCTGGGGCATCTTTTTTGTCATGGCGATCGTGACGATTCTTATCAAATTTGCAGCAGACTGGTTCCTGAAAACGGAGATTGGGTTGGCACTCCGGGCAACTGGAGACAATAAGCGGATGATACGAAGTTTTTCGGCAAACACGGATGGCTTAACGGTTCTTGGGCTGGGGTTGTCAAACGCACTTGTCGCTTTTGCTGGTGCACTCATCGCCCAATACGGAGGTTTTGCTGACGTCGGGATGGGGATCGGCATGATTATTATCGGGCTCGCTTCTGTCATTATCGGAGAAGCTTTGTTCGGAACAAAGTCCATTGCCCGTGCAACGCTTGCGGTTGTTTTAGGGGCCGTTGTTTATCGCATCATCATTGCCTTTGCCCTGCAGATTGAATTTTTTGAAACGGGTGATTTGAAATTGATTACAGCGCTGATCGTTGTCTGCTCTCTTGTCCTTCCTAAACTGCTGGAAGCGAGAAAGGAACAGGCGAGGAAAATGAGGAGAAAGCAGCTGAACCATCAGACTATGGACAGAAAGGGTGAAGAAATTGCTGCATCTAAATTCGGTTCATAAAATCTTTAACGAAGACACACCCGATGAAAAAATCGGCCTGTCGAACATCAACCTGCAACTGGAACCTGGAGATTTTGTCACAGTTATCGGGAGCAACGGAGCGGGAAAATCAACCTTAATGAATATTATTTCAGGTGTACTGTTTCCCGATGCAGGCCAGGTTATGATTAAAGGAAAAAACATACTTTCTTTGCCTGAACATAAACGTTCCAAGTTTATTGGAAGGGTCTTTCAGGACCCAATGGCGGGAACGGCTCCGACGATGACGATTGAGGAAAATCTGGCGATGGCTTACGCGCGCAATAAGAGAAGAACTCTTAAACGGGGGATTACGAGAAAATCCAGGGACTTCTTTAAGGAAGCAATAAAGTCTCTTCATTTGGGCCTGGAAAACCGTTTTACCGCTAAAGTCGGCCTGCTATCCGGAGGTGAACGCCAGGCGCTGTCCCTGCTTATGGCAACTTTTACAGAGCCCGATATCCTGCTTTTGGACGAGCATACAGCAGCACTTGATCCTTCCCGCGCGGCGCTCATTACGGAGCTGACGAAGGAGATTGTGGCCGCACACGGGCTTACTACCTTAATGGTCACTCATAACATGCAGCAGGCGATCGACCTCGGCAACCGGCTGATTATGATGGATAAAGGGCAGATCATCCTGGATGTCGATGAAGTCAGCAAGAAGTCTCTAACCGTAGAAAGTCTTCTCAATGAGTTTCAGCGCATAAGAGGAGAAAAAATGGCGAGCGACAGGGCTCTTCTTTCATAAATCACGAGGCAAAACTAAAGCTGTGTTCCGGCAGGAACACAGCTTTTTATACATTTTGAGGGCGTTTGTTGGAGGGGCTTTTGAGCCAGGAGCGAATTCCTTGCCCCGCGTAAGGTTCATCTGAAAAACGGGGAATAACATGAAGATGGGCATGCAGGATATGCTGGCCGCCAATTTCGCCGCTGTTCCAACCGATATTATAGCCATCCGGCTTCAGTGTTCGATCAAGATAAGCTTTAGCGAAGGCCAAAAGACTGTAGGTATCGTTCCATTCTTCCTGTGTAAGATCAAAGACAGACGGCCGGTGAGCTTTTGGAATGATCAATCCGCTTCCTTCAAGGATCGTCTGGTTTTGCGGGCTTTGGATATACAGACACGTTTTGTTTTCGAACACAATCTCCTGATCCTCCAGCCCGAATGGCTGGCATAAAAGACACTTTTCCATATTTTCACTCCTTCTGGTTTTTATTTTTTCATAGTCTTGCTATATTGTATAGATTTGAAATCTTCAGGCTATTCATTGACTGACTATTCAACAAAATGATATCATTACGTTAAGAAAACGTTATATAATTATCGTGTTTAAACGAATGAATAAATGAGGGCATGGACCATTAGCTGGAATATGTCCTCATTGTCTGCGGTCTAACGAATGGATGTATCTATTAAGAGGTGATGTCATGAAACCAGGAATGAAAATCGGTGATACAGCAACCATTACAGCTGTAGTGACACCGGATATGTTTGCGCAATTCGAAGGAAAACTCGTTCATCCTGCTTATTCCACCGTATCCATGGTCTATCATATGGAGTGGGCAGCGAGGCAGATTATTCTGCCTTACCTTGAAGAAGATGAGGAAGGAATAGGTGGAGGAATCAAAGCCTCCCATCTAGCGCCTACACCTGAAGGAATGAAGCTTGAAATACAAGCAACCCTTACAGAACTAAAAGGAAGAGCTGTGATATGCAAAGTTGAAGTAAGAAATGAAAAAGCAACAGTAGGAGAGGGAGAGGTCACACAATACATTCTTCCAAAAGAAAAAATCTCTCAGAAACTGCATGAAATGACGAGCTAAATGCCATAAAATGAAAGCGCTTACTTTAAAGCGCCAAAGAGATAAAGGATCACCAAGGGGGAGTAAGCATGTTTGAAAAGATATCACAGCATGAACAGGTTGTATTCTGCAACGATCAAGCCACCGGCTTAAAAGCCATTATTGCAATACATAACACCACACTTGGGCCGGCACTAGGAGGCTGCAGAATGCGCCCGTATAAATCAACGGATGAAGCACTTGAGGATGTACTTCGGCTGTCAAGGGGGATGACGTACAAGTGTGCTGGAGCAGACGTGGATTTTGGGGGAGGAAAGTCGGTGATCATCGGCGATCCGACAACAGATAAATCTCCGGCATTATTCCGTGCTTTCGGCCAATTCGTAGATTCTCTTAACGGCCGCTTTTATACAGGCACAGATATGGGGACAACACCGGATGACTTCGTGCATGCCCTGAAAGAAACGTCCTGTATAGTAGGTGTGCCGGATGAATATGGAGGAAGCGGGGATTCGTCCGTCCCTACTGCACAGGGTGTCATATACGGGCTTCGAGCAACCATCCAGGCGCTGTATGGCTCAGAAGATCTTTCCGGTATGTCCTACAGCGTACAGGGGCTTGGAAAAGTTGGTTATAAGGTAGCGGAGCAGCTTGTCGCTGCCGGTGCCCATGTGTACGTCACCGATATTAACCAGCAGGCGCTAAAGAGTATCGTGGACCGGGCGGAGCTTCTTCCGGGAACGGTTGAAGTTGTTGATGGCGATGAAATTTACGGAGTGAACGCTGATATATTTGTTCCTTGTGCACTTGGAGGTATTGTCAATGACGAAACCATCGACAGGCTCAAGGTCAAAGCGGTTGTCGGAAGTGCAAACAACCAGCTGCTTGAAGACAAACACGGAATCTATCTTCAGCAGAAAGGAATCCTTTACGGACCGGACTATATCGTGAACGCCGGCGGGTTGATCCAGGTCGCTGATGAGCTTTACGGACCGAATAAGGGCCGTGTGCTGAACCAGACTAGAGCCATCTATGATTCTCTTCTGGCAATCTATAAACAGAGCAAGGAACAGAATCTATCTACCATGGAGGCAGCCAACCGCTTCTGTGAGGACAGGATTGAACACCGACAACAGCGAAACAGTTTCTTTTCCCATGATAAAAGACCGAAATGGAATGTGCGGCATTAAAAGGGAAGCTATCAAATTAAAGGGGGAGTTAGTGTGGAAAGTCAATTTCCGAAGAAGCAGATTTTAAACGAAAAGGGAATGCTGGTGGATGATTCATTTAAAAGCAGGCTGACGGAAGAACTCGTGAAAAATCTCTATACGAAAATGCTGAGAGCCCGTCTCTTTGACCGCAAAGGAGTAAACCTTCAGCGGCAGGGCCGTATCGGAACGTACGTGCCGTTTGAAGGCCAGGAAGCGGCGCAGATCGGCAGTGCCATGGCGATGGGAGAGGGAGACTGGATGTTCCCTACCTACCGTGACCATGGGGCGACGTTAACGTTCGGACACTCCGTAAAGAATGTGCTTCTCTATTGGAAAGGCCGCCAGGAAGGCTGTATTCCCCCCACTGGAAAGAACATTTTTCCGCCTGCCGTTCCGATTGCTTCCCAGCTTCTTCATGCAACCGGGACAGCATGGGCTGAAAAAATGAAAGGAACAGACCGTGCCTCCATCGTTTACTTTGGAGATGGAGCGACCTCAGAGGGTGATTTTCATGAAGGGCTTAACTTTGCGAGCGTGTTTAACATTCCGGTTGTCTTTTTCAACCAGAACAACGGTTTTGCCATCTCTGTTCCAATTGAAAAGCAAATGAAGGCAAAGACCATTGCACAAAAGGCACTCGGCTATGATATTGAAGGAATAAGGCTGGATGGCAATGATGTATTTTCCGTGTACTTCCATACGAAAGCCGCCATTGAAAAGGCAAGGGCTGGAGGCGGTCCTACTTTAATTGAGGCCGTTACCTGGAGATATGGTGCCCATACGACAGCAGACGATCCGTCCAAATACAGAGACCAAAACGAGAGTACGATTCGGCGTGAAACGACTGATCCTCTTACCCGGCTGGAAAAGTATATGAAGATGGAAAACATCTGGGACGGCCAATGGGCTTCAGATCTTGAAAAAGAAATAACGGCGGAGATTGAAGCAGCCGTTAAAGAAATGGAAAACGAAAAACCGCCGCACGTTAATGACATGTTTGATCATGTTTTTGCAGAAAATCCATGGCCGATCAACGACCAAAAAGAAGCGTATGCGCTAATGAGGGGGGAGTAAGATGACAACTGCAGCAGTTGAAACGAAAAAGCTGACACTTGTTCAGGCTGTAACGGACGGGCTTAGAACGATGATGAGGGAAAGCGAAGAAGTCATCGTTTTAGGTGAAGACGTCGGGCGCAACGGAGGAGTTTTCCGGGCGACGGACGGTTTGATGGATGAGTTTGGCGAAAAGCGTATCATTGACACTCCGCTGGCTGAGTCAGGGATTATCGGTACATCCATTGGGCTTGCGATGAACGGCTTTCGCCCTGTAGCAGAAATGCAGTTCCTTGGCTTTATTTATCCAGCATTTAACCAGATCATGACTCATGCTTCAAGGATAAGAGCAAGAACACTAGGTGCTTTCACGGTCCCTATGGTTATCCGTGCTCCGTTCGGTGCAGGTGTGCGCGCTCCTGAAATCCATTCTGATTCAGTGGAAGCTCTGTTCACTCACATGCCGGGAATCAAAGTGGTTGTTCCGTCGAATGCGTATGATGCCAAAGGGCTGCTCATCGCGAGCATAGAGGATCCGGATCCAGTGCTTTTCCTTGAGCCGATGAGATGCTACAGAAGCTCAAAGATGGATGTTCCAGAAGGAAAGTACACCGTAGAAATCGGTAAAGGAAGTGTTCTGAAAGAAGGAGAACACGTAACATTACTGACTTATGGGGCGATGGTCGATACAGCATTAAAAGCAGCAGAAGAAGCAGAAAAACAAGGGGTAAGTACAGAAGTTATTGATCTGCGTACACTGTATCCGCTTGATAAAGACCTGATCGCCCAAAGTGTCCAAAAGACAGGCAGAGTAGTCATTGTACACGAGGCATCATCTACAGGAGGCCTTGGAGATACCCTTGTTTCTTTAATCAACGATACTTCATTCCTTTATATGAAGGCGCCGGTAGAACGGGTTACCGGTTTTGATACGCCAGTACCGATGTTTGCCCTGGAGGACCATTATCTTCCGGACGCAGCAAGAGTAACATCAGCAATTCATAAAGTGATTAACTTTTAGGAGGCTGTAAAAATGGTTGAAGTAAAGTTGCATGACATAGGCGAAGGGATGCATGAAGGAGAGATCATTCATTTCTTTGTAAAACCTGGAGATACGGTTTCCATTGACCAGCCTCTTGTTGAAGTTCAAACCGATAAAGTGACCGCAGAACTGCCGTCACCGATCGCCGGCAAGGTTACTGACATTCTTGTGAAGGAAGGAGAGACGGTCACTGTAGGAACGGTTCTTCTTACTCTGCAAGGAGAGGGTTCTGGCCAAGAGTCTATAACGGAGATTGACTCTCCAAAGGTGGTGCAGGAACCAACAGCACAAGCACCTGAAAGAGAAGCTTCCATCGCGATGCTGACTAAGCGGGTTATGGCTGCACCTTACACCCGTAAAATAGCGAGAGAGCACGGCGTTGATATCGAACAGGTGACAGGCACCGGACCGGCAGGAAGAATTACAGAACAGGATGTATTGTTGTTTGCAAAAGGAAGTACAGAACCGAAAGCATTCGAAATTCATGCAGCCGCCGAGCCTGCCGTAAAGCTGGAAATCGAAAATCGCTCTGCAGAAGCAGAGGAAATTCCATTCAGGGGCCGCCGCAGGCAAATCGCGAAAAAGATGACTCAATCGCTGTTCACCATTCCACATGTTACCCATTTTGAGGAAGTGGATATGACGAATTTGCTTGAATTAAAGAAGCAGATGAAAGAGCTGGATCCTAACAACAACAAGGGATTCAACGTTTCTGTAGCAGCATTTTTTGTAAAAGCCATTCAGCTTGCACTGCAGGATTTCCCAATCTTCAACAGCAAACTGGATGAAGAAAAAGAAGTCATCAGACTTGAGAAGCAAGTAAATATCGGTATCGCCACAGATGCTGAAGATGGTCTGATTGTGCCGGTGATCAAGAATGTAGAACGCAGAACCATTAAAGATATTAATTCCGATATGAAAGAAAAAATAATGAAGGCAAAAGAAGGCAGGCTCACAAGAGATGAACTGACAGGCGGGACCTTCACGATCTCAAATGTCGGGCCCTTAGGCAGCATGGGTGCGACCCCGATTATTAACCATCCCGAAGTTGCTTTAATGGCTTTCCATAAAACGAAGAAGATGCCTGTTATCATCAACGACGAGATTCAGATCAGATCCATGATGAACCTTTCGATGTCGTTTGACCACCGAATCGCTGATGGGGCAACGGCAGTTCAATTTACAAACCGTTTTAAAGAACTGATTGAAAATCCTTCCGTCATGGTATTGGAGCTGATATAAAATGGTCGTAGGAGAATTTACACAAAAGCGGCAGCTGATCATAGCGGGTGGAGGGCCAGGAGGCTATAATGCAGCCATCCGGGCGGCACAGCTTGGCATGGAAGTGACCATCATAGAAAAGGAAAAGCTGGGCGGGGTATGTCTGAATACGGGATGCATTCCATCCAAGACTCTGACGCATGCGGCGGCAGCATTCGCTTCATTGTCTCATTTGAACGAAATGGGCATCCAAACAGGAGAAGCTGGATTTGAACTGCAGACATTTAAAGAGTATCAGCAAAAAACAGTATCAGCTCTGCAAAAAGGGATAGAGGCTCTTTGCAAAGCAAATAAAATCGAAGTCATCACCGGTACAGCTACATTTATGTCTGGGAACCGGATCGGTGTAGATTCCGGCCATCATTATGAAATGTATGAGTATGAAAAAGCGATTATTGCCGTGGGAGCATCGCCTGTATTACCTCACGGAATCGTGCCGGTGGAAGGAAAGATTATCAGTGCCGATGAACTTCCGCGCCTTCAGGAGCTGCCAGAACATCTTGTGATCAGCGGATCGGATTACATCGCGCTTGAAACGGCAATGGCTTATCGAAACCTGGGCTCGGAAGTTTCCGTCATCTGTGAGGACGATACATTTGGACTGGATGAATCCATCTTTAAAGAACTTCATCGGGTATTAAAAAAGTCCAAGATTAAGCTTTTCAAAAACAGCACACTGCTCGAAGCCTATTCATCAGAAACCAATGTCGCTATTACCATTCAAAGCGATCAGGAGAAAATCACTCTGGATGCCAGCCACCTGATGGTTTCAGGTGAATCCAGGCCAAACACGAAGGATCTGGGATTGGAATTCTTAAACATCAGCACCGATAAGCAAGGATTTATAATGGTCAATGAATTCGGTGAAACAAATGTTGATGGAATTTATGCTGCAGGAGACTGCACAATCGGCAGGAGGCTTGCCAGCAAGGCGATCAAGCAAGGAAAAGTGGCGGCTGAGCATATCAGCGGCATGAACACATCCTTTAACTTGGCGCTGGTACCGCTTATCATTCAAACTGTTCCTCCAATCGCATCAGTAGGATTGACAGAAGGAGAGGCGAGGCAGCAAGGCTATGAGGTGAAGACCGGCCAGTTTGCCATGGGAGGCAACGGGTTTGCCAGTATTGCCGGACAGAAGGATGGTCTCACAAAAATGGTCATTGATGAGAAGACAGATCTTCTTCTCGGTGTTCACATGATGGGTGCCGGTGCAGCGGAATTAATTCAGGCAGGTACAACGGCCCTTGAAATGGTAGCCAGGGATGAAGACATAGCCTATCCGGTTTATGCGCATCCATCGTTAAGTGAAGCATGGCTTGAAGCGGTTGAGCACGCAGCCGGAAAAGCGATTCATATTCCGCCTGCCAGGAAAAAGGCAACCTCACGATCGTAATACAAACAGAAAACAACCTTCCATCGTTTTGGAAGGTTGTTTTCTATGGATAATAAATCATCATCGTTATTCTTACAGGGTCATTCTCCTGATTTTCATATACATGAACATAGTCTGCAGCAAAACGAATATTTTCACCTGCTGACAAATTAAAATAGTTTTGATGGACAGTTAATGAGAGGCAGCCTTTTTCCACGAGAATGTATTCTTCTACACCATCCCCATGGGACTCAGACGTATAATGGCATCCTGGAAGAAGTTCGACAGAATAGATTTCGAAGGATTTTCCAGGCTCCATAGGAAATAGCGGCCTTACAAGGAATGTCCCATCTTTGTCTGCTATCGGTTCAACATCCGCAGTGTTTACTTTTTTGATAGCAGGCTGATCCTCCTCCAAAAAGGAACTGAACGAAACACCTAACCCATTTGCGATTTTCCACAGTGTACTGACGGTGGGATTGGATTCTCCCCGTTCAATCTGGCTGAGCATGGGTTTAGAAACTCCAGTTGCATTTGCCGTTTTTTCAAGGCTCCAGTTCCGCTGCCCTCTCATCGCTTTTAACCTTCTGCCTATAACTTCATTCAAATTCATAAAAAGAAATTCTCCTTGTTGTTTCGTTTTATATAACATACAATATGTATAATATAACATATTATCTGAAAAAGAAGCTAATAAAGGAGTGTTCTACATCATGCTGCCATTCCCTTCTGCAGAAAAGGAAAGTCACCCATTCTCTACAGGTATTCAGGCGGGGCTATCTATTGCTATTGGTTATTTGCCGATTGCTTTTACATATGGATTGCTGGCGAAATCAAGCGGGCTGTCGTTGGTTGAAACGGTTGGAATGAGTGTCATCGTTTTTGCAGGTGCTTCCCAGTACATTGCTCTTTCGATGATTGGAGCAGGTACGGGTGCTTTTGAAATCATCATAACCGCGTTTATTATGAATATCCGCCATTTATTGATGAGTGCTTCATTAAACGAAAGAATGAAAGATGACGCTAAGTGGATTAAAGCTATTTACGGATTTCTGATTACGGACGAGACGTTCTCAGTAGCAGCCACACGAACAGAAAAGAAGCTGACATCAGCTTTTATGCTCGGTTTAGGTTTAATTGCGTATGGCAGCTGGGTCGTTAATTCAGGGGTCGGCTATTTGATTGGTGCTGGACTCCCTGCAACGATCCAAAACGGTATGGCAGTTGCTCTTTACGCGATGTTCATCGGGCTCTTGATTCCTTCTGCGAAAAAATCACGAAAAGTCATCGCATTGGCAGGAACAGCTGCACTTCTTAACTCGCTCTTTTCTCTTTATGAACCGTTGGCAGGCGGCTGGGGAATCATTTTATCAACTCTTATTTCTTCGGTAGGTATTGAATTTTTTGTTAAGGAGGAGAAGGTTCATGGAAAATAATCTGCTTTGGATGATTGCAGGCATGGGAGTTGTGACTTATCTTCCGCGTGTCCTGCCTCTTGTACTCATCAATACGAACCGAATTCCTCCCAGACTGCAGCGGATTTTGAGCAATGTTCCTTTTGCCATTCTCGGAGCATTGATTTTCCCCGGGATCCTGCATATAAACGGGGACAGTATGTGGTTTGGATTATTGGGGGCATGTGTGGCAGGCTTGACCGCGTATCTGAACTGGAACATAATTTTAGTGGTTTTAAGCTCTGTTGCGGCTTTAAGCATTTGCTCCTTTTTTATGGGATAACAAAAGTTACCACGAATATTTAGGTCCGTTTTGTATCTTTTGAACTACATGTATGTTAGGATAGGCATCCATTAGACAGGAGGCGAATGGTATGGGTTTACATCTTATTCGATTTGCTGCAATTGGATTGTTTTCTACAACCGCGTTATCGCTGATTCTTTTTCAATCTGTAGAAGTCCTTCATGCTTTCATCGATGTGTTTACAGGTTTTTTTCATAATGATTAAAGGGTAAAGAGCTATTGTGCTCTTTTTTTATTACAGCAAATGCGCTTGCTTTCTTATAAATAATTAAGGTAATGTATTGAAAAAAAGGGGTACACTGAAAAAAGGAAAGAAGAGATAAAGGATGATAAGATGAAACTGATAGCAATAGATATGGACGGAACACTTGTAAGCAAACAATTGAAAGTGACGAAAGCGAACAAAGAAGCTATTGAGAAAGCCAGGGAAAAAGGCCATATGGTTGTGATTGCTACGGGACGTTCCTTTGATGAAGCGAGATATACACTCAGTGAAGCAGAATTGTATCTTCCGTTGATTTGTGTGAACGGCGCTGAGATTCGCTCGGATAAATGGGAAAAGGTTACGAGCATTCCTATCCCGTCAAAACAATACTTTGACATTGAAAAAGCGCTTCGTGCCAACGGCATCTATTATGAAGTGTATACGAGTGAGGGCACCTATACAGATAACCGTGAAAAAGCGTTTAAAGTCATGAAAGACATCGTTCTGACTTCAAACCCTGAAGCCACAGAAGATGATGTCCATAAAGCGGCATTAAGGCGTTTTAAATTGGGTACAGTTAAATATATTAGCGATTATGACAAGCTGATGGAAAAAGAAGGTCTCGAAGTATACAAAATTTTGGCCTTCTCGAGTGAGCAGGAAAAAATCACAAACTCTGTAGACAGGCTGAGCAAGATTGATCATCTCGCCGTCAGTTCATCCGCAAATAATAACCTTGAGATTACAAATGCGGATGCTCAAAAAGGAGTTGCCCTTGAGAAGTTTGCCAAACTGCACAACATCAGCCTGAACGATACGATGGCGATCGGCGATAACTATAACGATGTCTCCATGCTTGAAAAGGCAGGCATCAGTGTTGCCATGGGGAATGCTTACGATGAAATCAAACAGATTGCAAAACATGTGACCAAAACGAATGATGAGAGCGGAGTCGCCTATGCGATCGAAAATTATTTGGAAGAACGGAAGACGAGCCTTGCTTAACAGGCTTGTCTTTTTTTGTTGAGAAATATTTTCCGAGGATCATTTTTAAATTTTACAATATTTATACTTTCTAAATATTCGTTTACCTCTTATTTACACCTGCTTTATTACCGCTTAATACTCCCTTGGTACGCTTGGTCTGTTCGATAACGCGGAAGGGGAGAGTAAGTTGAACAAAAAAATGACTTCTTTACTAAGTGCGGCCGTTCTTGGAGCCAGCCTGTTTGCAGGACATAATGCGGATGCTGAATCTGTTCAAAAACACCATGACGTTCTTGACGTCGCACATCGAGGTGCATCTGGCTATGCTCCGGAACATACGCTGACTTCCTATCATATGGGTGACAAGATGCATGGAGACTATATTGAGATTGACTTGCAGATGACGAAAGACGGCAAGCTGATCGCTATGCATGATGAAACCGTCGATCGTACAACAAACGGAACGGGAGAAGTGAAAGATTTCACTTTAAATCAAATCAAACAGCTTGATGCGGGTTCTTGGTTTAATGAAAAATATCCGCAATATGCGAAGCCGATGTACAAAGGGTTGAAAGTACCTACACTCGAAGAGATTTTCAAGACATTTGGCAAAAACAAAAATTACTACATAGAAACGAAATCACCAGATGTGTATCCAGGTATGGAGGAGAAGCTCATCAGCCTCGTGAATAAATATCACATCAATAAAGACACGCTGCTCGTTCAATCGTTCAGCAAAGACAGCCTGTTGAAAGTGCACAAGCTTGACCCATCTTTAAAATTAATTCAGCTTCTTGAATATAAGAAGCATGCAGTTTTAACTGACCAGGATCTTAATTCCTATAAGCAATATGCAACTGGAATCGGTCCAAACAAAGATTTCCTGGATAAAGCTTATGTACAAAAAGCGGTAAACGGCGGATTGGAAATTCATCCTTACACCGTGAATGAAACAGCAGATATGCAACGATTGATCGATTGGGGAGTAACAGGGATGTTCACGAACTTCCCGGATAAGCTTCATCAAGTGATTGAGAAAAATAAACAGGAGCAAAATCATCGCCCTGTAAACGCAGAATGATGAGAAAGCCGCTCAGATGATGAGCGGCTTTTCGTTATTTTTTTGAGCAATGTAAAGGGTACCATCTTCCTGCAGCTGTGCAAAAAAAACAGATTTACAGGAAGAGATACCAGCATTTTGCAGTTTCTTCTGGATCCATTCCTCAGTAAGTCCATATTCCCGCAAGTTTCCTTGCATCACAATTCCGTCAACAATCAGTTCGGAAGGGAGGAAATGGGAGGGAGCAGCATCAGGCGTTTTCTTCTTTTTTATACTAAGCTGTCCGTTGGGCTCAAAGATAGCATAATCTACTTCTGTTATAGAGAAGATTTCCTGGTTTCTCAGCAGCATGCACAAATCATCCAGACCGAGATTGAGCTTATCCAGCGCCTGCTGCATAATCATTCCTTTTTTTATAACAATGCAAGGCTCACCTTCCAAAGCCAATTTGGACTTGGGTGACCGTTTAACAAGAAACTCGATAGCCAGGAGAGCAAAACTCCATATCAAAACCGCGACTAAGCCATTGGAAATAGGAACCTCTCTATAGTGAATAATCATTTCGCCGACGATGTTGCCAAAGGCAATACTCGTCGCATAATTAAAGTAGGTTAGCTCTCCTAACTGCTTCTTTCCAAATACTTTTGTAAAGATCAATAGAAAGATCAAACCAAGTAATGTCCTGACTACTGTTTCTGTGATACCGTTCATCCGCTCACCTCTTTGCTATTCCCATTTTTACCGAAAAGAAAGAAGAGCAAACAAAAAAGGAAAAAAAGTTAACCTGATTACTCAGCCTGTTTTACTTCCGAAAATAATGAGCATACAATAGAGGAGAGGAGTTGTGTATATGCGTGAAATGATAGAAAAAAGCAAGCTTTTAATCTTTGATTTAGATGGCACCCTTTATGAGGACACTGATCATTTTGACTATTATTGCCGTCTGCTTCAGCAGCGGGTGGATGTATCGATACAAGGAGAGTTTTATTACGCTTATGAAGAGATGAAACAGGGGAAACATCCTGTTGCCATCGGAAAAGTGTATGACTTGAAAGAAGATGCGTCGCTCACTGTCGATCCCCTGACTTTGCAGGTAACGGCTGCACATCTTTGGGACGGTACTCAAATGAATGAAGAAACCTTGAAGAGGGAGTACTCTGGAGAACTTACATATGATTTTGAACGCTTTATCGCTATTGGGGACGGCTGGTGGCTGCCCTATGTTACCGCCATGCATTACGGTCTGAGCCAGCAGGATACATGGGATTGCTACAACGCGACAAAGGTGTATATGGTCAGTGATGAGTTTTCACTTACAAAAACGCCAGGATTGAAGGAAAGCCTTGAGAGACTGAAGAAGGAAAAACACCTTGTTCTGATGACGAACAGTGATAAAGAAGATGTGCTGCGTCTGCTCCGTGAACTGGAGCTCCAGGATGTGTTTCATGAAATCTTTCCTTCCTCACAGAAGCCTGTAAAGACAAAAGAGATTCTGATGGCCATTACGTCCAAATATAAGGTGAAGCCGGATGAAGCGGTTTCCATCGGAGATAATTTTATCAACGAAATCGCACCGGCCCTGCTGATGAGGCTAAATGCCGTGTACATACAGCCGAATGGCTATGATCTGCAGCATGACAATCTTTATATTGTTCCTACTTTGGGACAGGCTTTTTAAAAGATGTGAAAGCTTTTGCTCTTTTTTGTTCTAATTTGGACAAAGTGACCTAAACTAGGAATAGGATGTCCGTAAGGGGGAGAGCGTGTGAAAAAAGCAATTCTGGTCGCTATTGGCTTTATTTTGTATGGAGCCGCCATGTGGTATTACTTAATGCATGGGGCTCAGGCCGATCTGCCGGTACAATTCAGAGGGTCTGCTGCTGATCCTACCATGTTTATGAATGATAGGCAGCTTAAGCTGAGCTATGATTTCTCAAGGATAAAGGATTGGATCTACTTTTTGTCTGTTCCGCTGGAATGGCTGATCTATCTGCTCGTTTTAGGTTTTGGAATATCAAAAAAAATGAGGAGCACTGTCAAGGAAGTGACACGTTTTTCAGTCATCCATACAGCCCTTTATGTCCTCTTGCTGTCCTTTTTGAGCTGGATTTTGACCTTTCCGCTTCGATACTACAGCTATACCATCTCCAGGGATTATCATATCTCCGTTCAGCCGTTCAAGGGATGGATGAAAGACAGCCTGATCGACTTTTGGGTAGGATGGATATTTACGGTATTAACTGTACTCGTCATCTACTTTTTTATCCGTAAAAGTAAGAAGAAGTGGTGGCTGTATGCGTGGCTGATCTCCATACCGTTCACCATCTTTATGTATTTCATCCAGCCCGTTGTGATTGATCCGCTTTATAATAAATTTTATCCTTTAAAGGACCAGGTACTGAAGGAGAAAATATTAACGCTGGCTGAACGGGCAGATATACCGGCTTCCAACGTATATGAAGTGAACATGTCGGAAAAGACCAATTCCCTCAATGCTTATGTAAATGGCATAGGGTCCAATCTGCGAATTGTATTATGGGATACGACGCTCGATAAACTGAACGATAAGCAGGTTTTGTTTGTCATGGCCCACGAGATGGGGCATTATGTGATGAAACATCTGTATCAGAATCTCATAGGTGCGATCATCCTGTCGTTCTTCGGCCTCTTCCTGGGAAGCAGAATTTATTCCTGGGCGATCTCAAAGTGGGGCAAACGGTGGGGTATCAAAGGACTGAGTGATATCGCTGGCTTGCCGGTGCTTCTCCTGATATTCAGTCTATTGTCGTTTGTTGCTGGTCCTGTTGAAAATGCGGTTTCCCGTAAAGCGGAGAAGGATGCAGACCGCTATGCCATTGAGATGACCAAGAATCCCGACTCAGCAGTTGGAGCTTTCCAGCAGCTGACAATATCAGGGCTCAGCGAAGTGAATCCCCCAAAGCTTGTGAAGTTCTTTTTGTATGGCCACCCCACTATGCTCGAAAGGATTACCTTCCTCGATTCCTACAAACATAAATACGAACCAAAGGAACTGGAGAAAGCAAAAAAGCAACAGCGATGATAAAAGAAAAAGGTTGTTTTCTAAAAGATTGTTGCTTCGGGAACATTTTTGTAAAGAGTCTTCATTGACAAGTTGATTGGAGTGCAAGGTGCGAGACTCCTGCGGGGGAAGCGTGACAGGTGAGACTACGCAGGCGCTTGCGCCGAGGAGGCTCAGCGCACGCCCCGCGGAAAGCGAGCAGTCTGAAACGGAAATCACCACTCCCAAGAGCAACAATGTTTACGAAAACAGCCAAGAAAAAAGAGGATGAGCCGGAGCTCATCCTCTTATTTTGCGTTTTCAAGACTATAGTTTGGCAGGACGAGTACTTCAACACGCCTGTTTTTTGCTTTGCCTTGTGCTGTTTTGTTGCTGGCTCTCGGCCGGTATTCTCCATAGCCGCTGGCGCTTAGTGTTTTTGGTGATAGATGCGGGTTCTTCATCATGATTTGCATGAAGTTAATGGCTCGCATCGCACTTAATTCCCAGTTTGACTTGTACTTAGCCGTCTCAATCGGAACATTATCCGTGTGCCCTGCAATAATAATATTTCGGGGAGGATGGGTGACAAGTAATTTAGACAGATCCTTTCCTATACTGACCGATTCTGTCTTGACGGTTGCACTGCCTGAATCAAAGAGCGCATTATCCAAAATGGTAATCAATAGGCCATTCTCAGTTAGTTTCGTCTGCAGGCTTTTCGATAGATGTTTGTCTTTTATAAAATTGTCTATTTTTTTCTGAACCTTATGAAGGGATTCAAGCTCTTCTTTGGCCTTCTCCATCCGTTCCTTTTCCTGAATCGATAATTGTACGATCTTTTCTTTTTTAGGAAGCGGCGTTGATTCGGTTGATGAGATGGGTGCCTGTTCTTCCATTACTCCGGTTCCGCCGGAGAATTGACTGCGAAACGTGCTGGCCATCTGTTTGAACTTGGATGCATCCACTTCACTCATTGCAAAAAGAACGATAAATAGCGCCAGGAGAAGAGTCAGCATGTCGGAATAAGGAATGAGCCATGACTCATCTACATGATCTTCATGTTTTTTCTTTTTTCTAGCCAATGGTGACACCCTCTTTTAGGCTTTCCCGTTCGCTTGCCGGGATGTAGGTTAATAATTTTTCTTCCAATATTTTTGGAGAGGTACCATCCTGGATGGATAAAAGCCCTTCAATCATAATCTCTTTTAACATGACTTCATTCTGTGATTTTCGTTTTAATTTATTGGCAAAGGGGTGCCATAGGACATACCCGGTAAATATTCCAAAGAGCGTTGCGATAAAAGCAGCAGAAATGGCATGTCCGAGGGCCTCAATATCATCCATGTGTCCAAGGGCTGCAACAAGACCGACAACTGCTCCGAGTACTCCGAGCGTCGGCGCATAGGTGCCTGCCTGTGAGAAGATGCCCGCGTTGCTTAGATGGCGTTCTTCCATCGTTTCCAAATCCTTTATTAGAACATCCTTGATAAATTCGGGGGACTGGCCGTCGACAATCATTTTGATCCCTTGTTTTAAAAATGGATCATCAATTTCTTCAGATTTCGGTTCGAGTGCAAGCAAGCCTTCCTTTCGTGCGATAGTTGCCCATTCAATGAAAATTGCAATCAGTTCTCCCATGCTTACCATCTTCTGATCGGTAAACAATATCTTAAAAAGCTTTGGAAGTTTTTTTACTTCGTTTAAAGGAAAGGCAATCATGATGGCAGCAGCTGTTCCTGCAAAGATAATCAGCAGTGCTGCGGGATTGAAGAGCGAAGAGATAGCAACCCCTTTCAAAACCATACCTACACCAATAGCAACAAATCCAATGATCAAGCCAATCACCGATGTTTTATCCATATTATATTCATCCTCGCTTTTTGCTGATTTTAAAGATAGATCTCCTGTTCCGGTTACACTTATATATCGGCGTTTCTCCATGTATTTTTATAGAAATTTCGTCGTGGCAGGTGCAGAGTTCCAGAATTCAGGTCATCCAAAACGCTAAATTAAACGTTATTTTAATAACTCTGTTTATTACGATAGGACAAAGCAGACTTCTATAGGTATAATGACAGTAAAACGATTCAAAGGAGACAGGTATGTCAAAGCTTACGGATTTTGAACTTTATCTTAAAGTTCAAAACGGGGATAAATCAGCGCTTGAGCAGATTTACGACCGATACGAAAAGTTATTGTTTTCCTTTGCTTACCGAATGACCCAGAGGCAAGATACTGCAAAAGATGTGGTTCAGGAAGTTTTTATAAAACTTTGGAGAAAAAAAGGAGTTTATTCGGAAGAGAACCTACAGCAAAAAGCACACAGCCTAAAGGCTCTATTGTCCTTCTTTCTAAGCTGTAATATGCAGGGGAAGAAACCCATTAAGAAAAACATAAAGAGGCAGGTTCTATGAAAATAAAACCATTCATTATTGTTCTCATCCTCGTTGGTTTAATCGGGCTTGCCCTTTGGACATCAAGGCAGGAAGCAGAGCCTAAGGACCGGAATGCATCGAAGGGTACATTCAGCACGGTGGAGGAGAATGGACGTACAGGCTTAAAGCCAGGCAATAAAGTGCCGGATTTTACGATAACGGCACTGAACGGAGAAAAGGTTTCCATTAAAGATTACCGTGGTAAAAAGGTCATTCTGAATTTCTGGGCAACCTGGTGCCCTCCTTGCCGAAAAGAAATGCCCGATATGCAGAAAGTCTTCAACCAATATGAAGGAATGAAGCTGGAAATCCTGGCAGTAAATCTAAGGTATACAGAGAAAAGCACGGATTCGGTTTCAGAATTTGTAAAGGAACGAAAAGCAGCGTTTCCGATTTTGTTAGATACGGATGGAACGGTTAGTAAGAAGTTTCAGGCGGTTTCTCTTCCGACGAGTTATTTGATTGACTCCAAGGGGATAATCCAAAAAAAAATAATTGGACCTCTTTCTCAAAATTTTATGATTGATTTTGCAGAAAAGGCGAAATAAGAAAATCCCTCCTTGCTCATTTGAGAAAGGAGGGATTTTCTATCCTTCATAGGATATTTTTACTAGTAATTCCTAAAGAAAAATTAGGCACTTTGCATAATAGGGATTTCTTACCTTTTACCGAATTATATCAAAGGGGATCGATAGCGTACAAAAATCCAACTATGGAGAAAAGGGGTATACACACCATGGTTGAACAATTTTTAGTGAAAATGATGAAAATGCAGAGGCGTATAGAACAACCTCAAGAGGAGCACGGACAGATTCATACATTGGAACTCAGTCCGGTTCAATTTTTCAGACTGAAAAGAAAAGGTGCCGGAAACTATGTTGTCATGCGCTCTGAGGGGAAGTTTGCCCAAGAAATTGCAATTCGTGCAGCTGCTGCAGAACGCCCTTTAAGTGATCTGATACCTCTTAAAACCATTCAGCACTGGGAAATTTACTTTGAAAAAGCCTTCAGCGGCCATGCCTGCTTTTTTGAAACGCACCATGCGGACCGTTCTTATCATACGGTTCTTTCACCTGTGTTTCATAATGGACAGGTATCAGAAGTTGTTGGTACTTCAACGGATTGTACACGTGATACAAAGTCACGAGAAGAATTAATACTCTATACGCACAAATACAAAGAAATATTTAATAATACACTCAATCCTATTCTTTTGCTGAATAACAGCAGAGTCATTCTCGAAGCTAATCCGGCCGCGCGTGAGGTGCTGGGAATCTCAAGCGGGGATTTAAATCAAAACAGACTGGATGCCTTCATTTGTAAGGAAGATGAAGGAGAATTATCTCTTAATTGGGACCTGTTCATGCTCGATCCGAGCCTCAAATGGGAGTTTAAAGCAGGATTTTCAGACGAAAAAAAGCTGATTGAATTTACAGGAAAGAAAGACATACTGCCGGGCATCCACCTGTGTATCCTGGAAGATGTGACTGAACGAAGACAGACAGAAGCCCGCCTTCGAAAAGCGGAGACCTTGAATGTCGTCGGTGAGATGGCTGCTGGAGTCGCCCATGAAATCCGTAATCCTCTCACCAGCCTTAAAGGGTTTATCCAGCTGCTTAAAAATGAAAGCCAAGCACATGATGCTTATTATTCCATTATTTTAAACGAGGTTGACCGGATTGAGTATATTATCAAAGAGTTTCTGCTGCTTGCCAAGACCGACCGCCAGCATATTGAAAAAAGCAGTCTCGTGGTCACACTAAAAGAAACAGTCTCCCTGCTTCAGACACAGGCCATCCTAAAAAACATTGAACTGGAAATGGAGATTGGCGAAGGTATACCTGATATTGATTGTGATCCTTTTCAGATTAAACAGGTTTTTATTAATTTAATAAAAAATGGGATTGAAGCGACGGCTCAAGGTGGAACCATTACCATTAAAGCTTTCCGCAATGGAAAAGATTATGTTCATTTCTGCTTTACGGATAATGGAACGGGAATGCCGAACCAAGTATTGGACAGAATTGGAAAACCATTCTATACAACAAAAGAAGAGGGAACAGGTTTAGGGCTCATGGTCAGCTATAAGATTATTGAAAATCATAAAGGCCGGGTAAGGGTTTCAAGTGAAGTAGGAAAAGGGACGACATTTGAAGTGGTTTTGCCGATTTAAACTGGGAGTAAAAGCGGGCTTTTTGGATTGATGAGGAATGAATGTCCATAAAAAAAAGAGGCGCCCGCAAAGGCAGCCTCTTTTTTTTTGATCATCCAGTGAATTCTTGGACAAACATTTTACCGTATTTTCCGCCGTCAACAATCCCGATACCAACTTTTGTGTAGTCAGATTTAAGGATGTTTTCACGGTGTCCTTGAGAGTTCATAAGAGATGTGTGAGCTCCATCAACTGAAGAGTTTCCGGCAATGTTTTCACCAGCTGTTTGGTATTGGATGCCAAACTTCTTCATCATGTCGAATGGAGAACCGTATTTTGGTGAATTGTGATCGAAGTAGTTATTGTCGATCATGTCTTGTGCTTTTACTCGAGCCATTTTAGTTAGCTCCATATCTACTTGAAGCGGCTTAACCCCTGCTTTTTCACGCTCTTGGTTTACTTTGTCAACCATTTGCTTTTCGTCAGCAGTTAATTGCCCAGCAGCAGCGTCAGACTTTGGTGCTTCACTCGCTTTTTGCTGTTGTGGAGCTGCTTGAGTTTGAGTTTTTTCTTGAGCTGGAGCTTGTTGTTGCTTTTGCTCAGCTTTTTGAGTTTGTACATCAAATCCTTGTTTTTTAAGAGATTCGATTAATTTATTTATATCAGCGTTCGATTGTCCTTGTTGTGGTTGTACTTGTACATTTCCACCTTGAGGGCAATCTTGCGCATGAGAAATTCCTGCGTTAGCACCGAATAATGATGCACCTAGAATTGAAGCTACTACTACCTTTTTCATGGATGTATTCCTCCCGTTTTTGTATAGTGATGTTAGCTACAACACAGGTTTCGCCCTTAGGTGTCCGCGGGTGGGGGTGTGGAAACAACTACCAGTTTATTTCCAGATTCTTTGGATACGGCTTTCTTCCTGTACGGTCACTTCATATACATCGGGGTTCGATAGAGCCTTCCATTCTGAAAAACCCATGCGTTCATCAAAGAGTTTTAATAACAGAGTCATTAAATTTCCATGTGTGACAAGAACGATACACTGATACGGCGAAGCAATGATTTCTTTCAGAAGCGGCCGAACCCTTTCCATTGCCTTCCGATTGGATTCTCCTCCTTCAAGAACGGCTTCAAAGTCGTAAAAGGAATGCTCAAGCAGTTTCAGCCAGTCAGGATGATCCTTTGATGATAATATCCTTTCAGCTAAGCGGTCATCTTTTTCGATGGGGAGATCCTTAAATTTTGCCAGAGGTTCAATGGAATCAACTGCTCTGGTAAAAGGACTTGAAATAATTCTGTCAACGGGTTTGTTCATTAGAAAGTTCTTTAAATCGTGGGATTGCTGCAATCCTTCCTTTGTCAGGACAGCGTTTCTTTCCTGGCCACTGGCTTTGCAATGCCGGACAACTAAAATCGATTTCATGTGTGTTCCTCTTTCTGCAGAATATAGTTCTAACCCTCTAAACTTCGAGACCATTAAACAAGATTCCTTTCACGAATAATATAGAAGATGGAATTTTGCTGATCCAGCTTCAGTGTCCAGGGACGAAAACTAAAAGCTTTTTTCGTCCTTCGAGGGCCTAAACGGACACTTCAGCATTTCCTATTAGAAAGGAGTACGGTATGTATCCTGAACTTAAGCAGTTTAATCAAATAAGCAAGGATTATGAAGAACGTATAAAAGAGGCAAATGATCGATGGAAGATCCTACATAAGCAGAAGGAAATGGCCTCTTCAGAGTATGAGAGTCTTCTTGGACAGTATGGCAGAAGAAATTCCCGTGTCAGTATGGAAGCCCTTCATGAGAGTAAGGACGAGTATCTCAGGCTGTTAGCGAAGGAACGGGATGCCATGGAACATCTGGATGAGCTTAAAGAAACCAGACGGGACAGGATGAAGGATTTTGTGAATACCCTTCATCAGGCAAGAGACCGTGAAGTGGATGCTGCTACAAGAACGATGAAGAAAAAGATAGAGGAAATGCACCGTTTGAAGGCAGAATATTTAATGATTGTTCAGCAGATTCATCAAATTCATCAGTATGTAAATGAAATTGAAGAATCTACACTAAAGGCTTTCCAAACGATGGACAGCCGCTATCAGCAGAAAACGGATTATTCAATCTATCCAGCTTTAGCCAAGATGGAGATCAGCCACCGTGAAATTCAGCAGGTATTTACGGCTGGAAAGCTGCCGTCTGAACTGACGAAGTACACAGATCCTTATTCTTCGTTCCATTTGCCCAGAAAGAAATAATCAAAAAAAAGCCATAATCTTAGGGATTATGGCAAAAGCCGAACGCATGATGAAGAATTGGGGTGGGGAAGAGCTTTTTCTGCCGGAGAGACTTTTAAGCCGGCAGGATAGAGTGACATTCTCTACATGATTACAATATGCAGCTGTTATTGTTCAAGACTGGACAAGTGCCATGGGGAAGTCACCCAATTTTCCAATTTTTTCAGAAATGATCAAGAATGTGACACTGTTTTGGCGCGCCATTCGGATAGCAGTTCCTTCTCCCTATCCGGGGACATGCCGGCTTTATAGTCTTCTGGTTTCATATTTCTGGTCTTATCCCAGTTAAAGGTGTCCATAATGGTTTCTCGGATACTTCGGAAAGCAAGCCCGGAGGCGATCGCTTTGTCATTGTTCATATGCTGTATTCCGATGGATTTCTTGGAGGAAATCCATAACGGAAGTTCCAACCATTCATCGACTTTTTTCTCATTTAAGAAGGATTCTTCTACCCAAATAAGCTCACCCTCGGATTTGGTGACAGAGAGACAGGCTTTCAGGACTTCAGCCATCCTATAATGATCTCCTCCTGCATTAAACACTCCAGCTGCTTTTTTCTCCACCATTGAAACGATCCATTCAGACAAATCCCTGACATCAATGAATTGAACTTGTCTGTCTGGTTCTGCAGGTGCTAAAATTCCCCGCCTTTCGCTGCTCTGGCAGGCCAATACGTAAATCTGTCTGAATAATCGTGGGGTCCGACAATTAAGCCGGGACGGATGATCAGACAGGACTCACCGTAGGTCTGTTTGATTTTTTCCTCACAGGCGGCTTTTAATGGGCCATATGTCTCTCCGGTTATTTCCTCTGTGGCTGGATCCGCAAGGACACCAAGTTCACTTTCTTCTGTCTGGTTTTTTTCCTCCATGCTTTTATAGGCGGATACAGAAGAAATATACGTGTAGTGAGGAACTGAATCCCTCAGAGTTTTCGCCATTTGTTCAGTCTGCCTCGGGAAATATCCGCACGTGTCGACAACAGCGTCCCACTTCTGTCCTTGTAATGGCTTTAAATCGCTGTCTCTGTCTCCGATCAGGGTTTGGCATTCAGGAAACAGTTCTTGGTTTGACCCCCGATTGAAAAGAGTAACCTGATGGCCTTTCTGTAAAAATGAAGCCGCAATATATCTTCCTACGAATCGTGTACCGCCAATGATCAGTATTCTCACGTTTATTCCTCCTCAGCTGGTTTTACGAAATACAGGCAATTTCCAAAGTACAATCAAGTTGACGAGCAGCAATGAACAGGAGCCGCCAAACATAATGGAAGTGATAGAGACGCCATTTGAAAGAAAGAAAGAGGTAACCGCATAGGAAACAGGGGTTAACCCCAAGGAAGCCATGGTTAATAATCCTGAAAGCCTTCCGAGCATCGACCTATCCACTAATTGCTGAAAAATAGAGAGGATAGGGATATTCGTTGCTGGAAATGTCATGCCGATTAGAAATAAGACGGCCATGCACCCGGCTTGAAAGTGAGTTTGGCTAAAAAGCATGAGAGCTGCCGCCATGGAAAACAGGGCGGCCGTCGCTAACATGCCGCGGTATCTTTTTACATTGAGGAAGCCGATGACCAGAGAACTGACGACCATTCCTGCAGCCATTGACCCGTCCATATAGCTGAAATCGAGAGCAGAACCATGCAAGATGGTTTTTACAAAAATGGGTAATCCCATCATCAACGGCCCTACTACGCTTAAATTTATGAATATGGTACTGATGAAGAGGGCGATTAGGAATGGCTGAGTCTTAACAAAGGAAAAGCCTTCTTTGATGGAGGCGAAAATACCTGGTGCGCCGCTGCTGTCAGTGGAGGCAGGCTTTAAGTTAATCAATCTGCTGAGGAAAGCCGAGCATAACAGCATGACTGCCGGTACAGAAAAGGAGAGCAGGTACCCTCCCCATGAGACAAGGAATCCTCCAATCATCGGCCCAATGATCATAGAGGCTTGCTGAGTCGTCTGAATGATGGAGTTTGCTCTTGTCAGCTGAGAATCCTCAACAAGCATTGGAAGAAGCGCACTGTTTGCAGGCCAGACGAAGGCATCGAGAATTCCAAAGACGAGTCCGAATACGGCAAATGAATAGACAGAAACCTCACCTGAGCCGAGCAAAATCAGAAGTCCGCCGAGCAGGATGGAGCGTGTAAGGTTAGAGACCGATAAGATTTTGGTCCGGCTTACACGGTCGGCGATGACCCCTCCGACAGCCATGAACAGGAGGCGGGGAATACTTGATGCGATCATTACCATTCCAAGAGAGGCTTCCATATTAAGTGTTTTTACAATGTACCAGGATTGAGAAAACAAAAAAATTGCAATACTGAAGGCTGAACAAAAAGTAACTCCCCACAAGAGCATAAACTTTTTCTGGCTGAAAAAAGAAACCGGAATTGCCGGCTGTTCTTCTTTGATTATAGCTTCTGCCATGTCAAGCACTCTCCTATTCGTCAGGATATTCGGGTTCACGGAACGGAAATGCCAGCAGCAGCATGTGATAGAGCTCTCCGTCTTGCTGCCGGTTTATTTTAAAGGAGTTCATTAACTCCTGCAGTTCTTTCGCTTTTTTCTCAAACTCCTGGATTTGAGCCTCATTTAAATACAATTGCTCATAGCCGAATTTAATCTGTTTCCACTCTTCGAACAAGCGGCTGTCTACCCTGCGCAAATAGCTTTTTGTTTTACCAAGGGAAATAAGAACGTTTTCCCTGAGCGTATCGGATAATTCATTTTTTACATGATCCTTGTGTTGTTTAAGAATGTTTTCAACAGAAAAATTTCTGGCGATTGGACGATAAAATTTTTGGATGATGCCGTTTTTTTCCTCAGTTTTTTCTACTGTAATCAATCCTACACGGTCTAGTTCTTTTAAATGATAATGAATTTTAGGGGCGGGGGCTTCGAGAATATCTGCAATCATTTTTCCTGTTTTGGCTTCATCAATAATTTCCCATAAGACTTTTAAGCGAAGGGGATCGCTAATGACTTTTAGCTGTTCGGCATCTTCCATATAATAAATTTCCTGCATGTTCTCCTCCTTTTGAACGTTCAAATTATATTGAACGTTATAAATTTATATTACCTCATCCCGTAAATTGTGTCAATTTTATCCAAATGTGTCATTTGACCTAGAAATCCCAATTTCCCAAAAAAATAAATTTCCAATGTTTAGATTTTTTAGTATAATGTTATTAGTTCATAAAGTTGGAGGATTCTATTAAATGAAAATAGAAGGACTAAAGGCATATGTTGAAAAGCTGGAAGTGGCTCATTATATACTGTCTAAAAGTTTGCATCCGGAAACGACAGGTGAAGGAGATCTAACCAGAACCCAATACATTTTAATGAGAATGCTATCTGTAAGAGACCGTTGGACAGTTACTGAATTGGCTGAAATGCTTGAAGTGAAGCCGAGTGCAGTAACCGTAGCGGTGGATCGTCTCTATAAAAAGAATTACGTGCAGCGTTACCGCAGTGAAGCTGACCGAAGAATTGTTTATTTGGAGCTTTCCGAAACAGGAATTGCAATCTTGCATGAAGCTGAAGAGAGACGTCTGGTAAGTATGGAAAATTTATTGAGCAAACTCTCTCAGGAAGAGCGTGAAATGCTGATTACGATTTACGGAAAATTTGGGAAGAGTACCGCAAAAAGCGAAGAGCTGACGTTCGCACCATAAAAAAACAACGGATCTTTTTCCGTTGTTTTTTCTTTTGCTCATTCTGATTTGCGTAAAGGGTTTGGAAATGAAATATTTCATACTCCGGCTGAAGTTGAAAATACTATAGATATTCAAGATGAAGGAGGGATCTTTATGCTGAGAAAAGAAGGATTGATTCCCACTATATTAGGAACCGTTGTGAGCTTGGCTTCTTTTTCTTTTAGAGGTAACACACGCAAGTATTCTTCACTTTCTAACATCCTGCTTGGGTTTGGACTTGCACATATCGTACTTGGGGTCATCGATTTGTTTGAACATAATGAAGATGAATGGTAAGAGGGAGAAGCTTTCTCCTTCTTCTTGGTTTATTGGACTGATTTTACGGGAATTTTAGTTGAAAACCAAGCAGTAGGAGAATGAACCATGAAACGAATTCTTGAATTTCTATTTGTCCTTGCAATGATTGCAGCTTTGTACATCATCATTTTTTCAAATATGGGATTGTATTGGAAGTGGGGGAGCGCCACTGCTTATTTTGCGATCCTTTTTATCACTATTTATTCTCTTCTGCTCGAAAACCGGACAGCACAGCATACGCTGGTCTGGATCTATGCTTTAGTGTTCTTTCCTCTTTTCGGTTATATTTTTTACCTGTATTCCGGACAGCTTTACTTAAAGGGCCACCTTTTCAAGAGCAAACGGAAGCATGACAGAGAAGAATTGCTGCTGCTTGCTAAAAGAGAACAGAAACCGGATTGGTCTTTATTTAATGAGCATCAAGCTTGTTTTTCAAGATTTGCGCACAACGTAACGATGACCTTTCAAAACAGTGCCACCCAGACAAAAATCCTTAAGAATGGGGAAGAAACATTTCCTGAAATCAAACGCAGACTGCTGGAAGCCACAAGGTACATACATATTGAATATTACATTTTCAGATCGGACCGTCTTGGGAAAGAAATTATCGATATTTTAATTCGTAAATCCGAAGAAGGGGTTGAAGTTCGCTTCTTATATGATGCGGTTGGAAGCCTCACCCTCGCATCACATGAAGTCGACCGAATGAAAAAAGCTGGCATTAAGGTTTATTCGTTCCTGCCTATTAAATATGGATTCTTTAATCAAAAGTTTAATTTTAGAAATCACCGTAAGATTATCGTCATTGATGGAGCAGTAGGATTTGTCGGAGGCCTGAACGTAGGAATTGAATATTTGGGAGAGGACCAAAAATTCGGTTTTTGGCGTGATACCCATATGGTCATGGAGGGAGAAGCCGTTCAAACGCTTCACGCTGTGTTCTTGCTGGACTGGGATTACGTCAGTGAAGAATACCTGCTTGAGAAGGAAGAGTATATCAAGCCTGTTCCTGTTGCAGGGGATGGGGTGGTTCAAGTGGTTCCGAGCGGACCGGATACGCAGGAAGGCATCATGAGTGATTTGTATTATTCCCTCATATCCTGTGCAACAAAATCCATCTGGATTGCTACGCCTTATTTTGTTCCGAACGAAGCCATCAGAACTGCATTAAGAATTGCTTCAAGAAAAGGGGTTCAGGTAAGGCTGATGGTGCCGGAGATCAACGATGGTTTTCTGACGCAGTATGCTACAAGGTCGTATTTTCCTGAATTGCTGCGCAGCGGAATTGAAATCTATTCTTATAAGAAGGGGTTTTTACACCAGAAAGTTATCATCGTAGATGGGGACATGGCATCCATCGGTACAGCGAACATGGACATGAGAAGTTTTCATCTGAATTTTGAAGTGAATGTATTTTTAACGGGGACTTCATCGATAAAAGACCTCGCGGAACATTATGAGGAAGATATAAAAGATAGTGAAAAGGTACGGCCTGTCGGTTTTTATAAAAGAGGATTATGGGAGCGGACGAAGGAATCGATTGCTCGGCTGTTTTCCGGTATTCTGTAGTAAACCCTTGTACTAACTTTCCTTTCCGGTGAATACGTTTTATCATGATGAGTGATAAGAGGTGAACACATGGATTGGCTTGAGGCGGTCATATTAGGGATTATTCAGGGGATGACTGAATTTCTGCCTGTAAGTTCCACAGGGCATCTTCTTTTAGGAAGGCATTTCTTTCGACTGGATGAAGCAGGGCTGTTCCTCGACAGTATGCTTCATATTGGCACACTGATTGCAGTGGTGACAATTTATTGGAATGAGATCAAAGAACTGATTAAGAAACCCTTCAGCAGACTGTCCATGCTGCTTGTGGCAGGCACTATACCCACCGTTATTATAGGCGTGTCATTTAAGGACTATTTTGAGGAGATCTCGAAGACCGGTGTTACTGTAGGATGGGAGTTTCTTGCCACAGGGTGTGTGCTTTGGTTTGCGGATACCATGAAATCAAGAGGACATAAGCAGCTGGAAGACATTACGATTATGGATGCGGTTTTAATTGGAAGTTTTCAGGGAGCAGCAATCCTGCCTGCAGTATCCCGTTCAGGGTTAACGATTGCTGCAGCACTTTTCCGTAAGATTGACAGAGGAACAGCAGCTTACTTTTCCTTTTTGTTATCTATACCGGCTATCGCGGGAGGGTGTCTGTTTCAAGTGAAAGATGTGCTGGGCGGCCAGGCGGAACAATTATCGTTCTTCTCCCTTTTCCTTGGGACAGCCATGTCAGCATTATTCGGCTACTTAGCGGTTAAATGGATGATCTCTCTAGTGAAAAAAGGTTCTTTAAAGGGCTTTGCTATATATGTATGGCTCCTTGGCATTTCAATTATTGGAATGCAGGCAGCAGGCGTTTTTTAACCTGAAATGAAGTCCTTAAGAAAGCATTGACAATTAACATTTGCAGGATTACATTATATTTATTCAAAATCGCATAGCCTTTAAATCGCTTAATTTTAAAGAGCTTTTTAAGAGCGGGGGAACCACTTTTTTGGGGTGAATCTTAGAAATAAGAAGGGATACTTCCAATTCTTAATCCGGCAGCTAACCTCGTAAGCGTTATACAGGAAGAAAGGGACAGTTTGGAAAGTAGCTGACCATTTTTATAATGGTCTTTTTTTATTTGTTCTTATCTAATATTTGTTTTCTAGGGAGAGAGAGGAATGGACAAGCAGTTTGCCGTTATAGGGCTAGGCCGTTTCGGTGGAAGCATATGCAGAGAATTTGCAAAAATGGGATATGAAGTCATGGCTGTTGACCGGGATATCGAGCGGGTAAATGAATACGCCAGTATTGCTACTCAGGCTGTACAGGCAAACTCTACAGACGAGAAAGCGTTAAGCGCCCTCGGTATTCGAAATTTCAATCATGTGATCGTATCGATTGGGGAAGATATCCAGTCCAGTATCTTAACTACGCTTCTTTTAAAAGAAGCAGGAGTGAACAAAGTCTGGGTTAAAGCTCAAAATGACTATCATCATAAAGTCCTTGAAAAAGTGGGTGCGGACCGAATCATACATCCTGAACGTGACATGGCCCTCAGGGTAGCCCAGCTTATTACGTCTGAGAAAATTATTGATTTTATTGAACTATCCAACGAACACAGCATCATTGAAGTAGGAGTCACTGACAAACTTGCAGGCAAAACCCTGACGGAACTTGATGTCCGTGCCAAATACGGATGTAATATTGTCGCAATAAAAAAAGACAACGATATTCTTGTTTCTCCGATTGCCAATGTGGTATTGAGGCCAGGTGATGTTCTCGTAGTGATCGGACAAAATAAAGATTTAAACCGTTTCGAAAATGAAGGAGTGTAAATCCTCTGAAGATTCATCTGCATCATGTTCTTGGGGAAAATCGGGCTGGGGCACTTCTCCCTCGAAACTGAATAAAGCAATCATTCACTATCCTGATGGCGATGTATATACAGGATAAAAAGAGGCGCGGGAAATTCTCCGCACCTCTTTTTTTTGGTTTTATTTAATTAAGTTTGCTTCTCGTGCGGGCGTAGAAAAAATAAACGATTAGGCCGATAGCAATCCAGATGACAAAGGAAATCCATGTGATCGAAGGAAGACTGATCATCAAGTAAAGACAGAATAAAACGGTTAAGATTGGCAATACAGGAACGAATGGAGCTTTGAATGCTCTTTCCAGGTTTGGATGTGTTTTCCTTAACACGATCACAGCTACAGCGATAAGAGCAAATGCTGACAATGTTCCCATGTTAACTAGGTGTGCAAGCGTTGTAAGATCGATAAAACCGGCAATTCCGGCTGCGATAAATCCCGTAAGCCAGGTATTTTTGAATGGCGTTTTAAATAACGGATGAACTTTAGAAAGTATCGGCGGCAGCAGGCCGTCGCGGCTCATCGCATAAGAAATTCGAACCTGTCCGAAAAGCATGACGAGCAGAACAGTGGTAATTCCCGTAATCGCACCGACTGATACAAGACCTGCAATGGAATCCTGGCCTACGTAGTGCAGGGCGAAGGAAACTGGGTCTGCTACGTTCAATTTATTGTAGGGCACCATACCAGTTAAAATAAGGGATACCACAATATACAATGCGGTACAGATGGTAAGCGACCAGATAATTCCGAGAGGCAGATCACGCTGCGGCCGTTTCACTTCTTCGGCTGCGGTTGCTACTGCGTCGAATCCGATATAGGCAAAGAATACCGTTGCGGCACCAGCTACAATCCCTTCGAAACCAAACGGCATAAATGGTGTCCAGTTATCCGGTTTCACATAGCCGACACCGGCAACAATAAACAGAATAATAACAGCAAGCTTTATGAATACCATAATATTGTTGACGCGGGCGCTCTCCCTGATTCCTCTGCTTAATAGCGTAGTAATCAGCAAAATGATGATAACCGCCGGGAGGTTAATCCATCCCCCCTTGCCGGCTCCTGGAGCTGTTGCAAGCTCAACTGGAAGGTGAAGGCCGAATCCAGCGATCAATGACTGGAAATAAGCGGACCAGCCGGTTGCAACAGCAGATGTGGCGAGCAAGTACTCCAGCATCAGATCCCAGCCGATCAAAAAGGCAAAAACTTCACCTAACGTGGCATAAGTATAGGTATAAACACTGCCGGCGATAGGAACGGTTGATGCAAACTCGGCATAGCAGAAGGCGGCGAAAGCACAAGCAAGACCAGATATGATAAAAGAAAGGATGAGAGCAGGACCAGCATGTTCAGCTGCTACAACCCCAGTCAAAACAAATATTCCGGTTCCTATAATAGCCCCGATGCCCAATAATGTTAAATCAAATGCTCCTAATGAGCGGTTCAATCCTTTATTGTTACTTTGAGCTAACATTTCTGAAATGGATTTTTTTCTGAAAATACTCATTGATGTCCCCCATTCATTGATTAATCTTTATAATTTGAATATATTGAAAATTTTTATTTTCAAACTATTTGTAGTATATTGTCGAATGATGGTCTTGTCAATGGCTAACTAAGTAGATAACTTTTCCAGGATCAAGATTTTTAAGTCAATTTCTTAAAAGCTGTTCTAACAATTCACTGTATTTCTTTTTCTCATCTAATGAAGAAACAGCATCATACTTCAACAATGTCTCTTTAATTACCTCCTCTTGTTTCTTAGTGCTCCAGCTTACATAGGCCTGATAGCAGCTGCTTTCCAGGTAAATGTTCAGCATATTATGGTCAGGTCCGAAAAAGAAAGCAAGGTGGTCGATGAACATGCGAATATTATTCAAGTCGACCGGGACGATGTGTGTATCCAAATGGTATTTATAGGGATTGCATACATCCCTCTGGAATGAAATGCCATAGCATTCATCTTCAAGGAGCAGCCCTGGTGTTGTTGGCAGCAGTAGGAAAGGAGTATCTTGTCCATCATAGCCGATGAAAAAATCATGGCTGTTCTCGTTTTTAACGGGAGGCCGTTTCATGGTGGCATGTACAATTTCTTTTTGAAGGTTAATCAACACTACCACTCTCTTTCATTGATTGATAAACACAGCATGCCCGATAGATTACTAGTTTATACATGTGACATGCTGCCCTGATAAAGTGATAAGTTGTTGAAAGGGAATTGACGAACAATTCAGAAAGGCATAAACTGAGTGTAGTGAGCAATTAGTTATTAGTGAAAGCTGCGATTTAAGCGAAAGTAGTGGATAAGATGTCTCTTGCAGAACAGAAGTTAATCGGCAAGCTTGCCATGCTTTATGTATTGGATGAATCTCACCAATCGAAGGTGGGCGAACTCGGATGGCTCCACTGCACCGGTAAAGTAGGTTCCATGGAATCGAATAAAGTAGTGGCAGCAATCGAAACAGCTGCAAAAAAGAACCAGGTCATCAATGGAGAGGTCTATCGTGAAACCCATGCGTTATACCATGCCATTATGGAAGCGCTTCACGGAGTTACCCGGGGGCAAGTTCAGCTTGGAACGGTTCTTCGGACGGTAGGTTTACGGTTTGCCATTGTGAGGGGACAGCCATATGAGCAGCCGGAAGAAGGAGAATGGATTGCTGTAGCTTTATACGGGACGATCGGCGCACCGGTCAAAGGTCTGGAACATGAAGCCATCGGACTCGGCATCAATCATATATAAATAAAAGCCCATAGCAAATAGTGGAATTTAGGGGGCTGTGTTTCAAGGAACAGGTTTTTTTGCTGTTCTTTAAATGCAGCCTCTTTTTGCGTTTTTTTTTTACATTATCCAAAAAGGAGAAGGATGACGAATGGTAGTTCTGACAGGACATACATTGACTTTAGAAGAGGCAAAAAGCATCTTAAGTACCAATGAACAAGTGATTGCCTGTGAAGAAAGTATAAAAAGAGTAAAAGAAAGCCGAAGAGCAGTAGAGGATATTGTTGCAAAAGGGAAAGTCATTTATGGGATCACGACAGGTTTCGGAAAGCTAAGCGATGTTTATATCGCTCCGGAGGATACTGAAAAACTGCAATTGAATTTAATAAGAAGCCATGCATGCGGGGTAGGAGAGCCTTTTCCTGAAAATGTAAGCCGCCTGATGGTCGTTTTGCGTGCCAACGCTCTATTAAAAGGATATTCGGGAGTAAGACCGGCTGTAGTAGAAACCCTGATTAAACTTGTAAACTGCCAGATCCATCCGGTAATTCCTCAGCAAGGGTCCTTGGGAGCAAGCGGTGATCTTGCACCGCTGTCCCATCTGGCTCTTGTTTTGATCGGTGAAGGAGAAGTATGGTACCGCGGAAAGCGAATGAGAGCGATGGAGGCGCTGCTGCAGGAAGAAATCCTGCCGCTCACACTTACGGCTAAAGAAGGCCTTGCCCTCATCAATGGCACACAGGCGATGACAGCTCAGGGAGTTGCGGCCTATTTAGAAGCAGAGCAGCTTGCCAGCCAGTCAGAAGCCATAGCTGCGTTAACGATGGAAGGTTTAACAGCTATCACTGACGCTTTTGACAAAGACATTCATCTGGCGCGCGGTTATAAAGAGCAAACAGCAGTAGCTGAACGCATCCTTTCCTACTTGGAAGGCAGCCGGCTGACGACGCGGCAAGGAGAAGTACGAGTGCAGGATGCTTATTCTATCCGCTGTATTCCTCAGGTACATGGTGCATCCTGGCAGGCACTGGGCTATGTAAAAGAGAAGCTGGAAATCGAAATGAATGCAGCAACAGACAACCCTCTTATTTTTGATGAAGGAAGAAAGGTTATATCAGGCGGCAATTTTCATGGCCAGCCGATTGCCCTTGCCATGGATTTTCTCAGCATTGCGATGGCAGAGTTCGCCAACATTTCAGAAAGGAGGATCGAACGGATGGTCAATCCTCAGCTCAGTGATCTCCCGGCATTCCTCAGCGCTAATCCAGGCCTTGAGTCTGGAGCGATGATCATGCAATATTGTGCGGCTTCATTGGTCTCTGAGAACAAAACGCTTGCTCATCCTGCGAGTGTGGATTCTATTCCTTCCTCGGCGAATCAGGAGGACCATGTCAGTATGGGAACCATCGGGGCACGGCATGCCTACCAGATTATCACCAATGTAAGAAGAGTATTTGCTATTGAAATGATCTGCGCTCTTCAAGCCGTCTACTATAGAGGGATAGATCTCCTTGCACCCGCAACCCGTAAAATCTATGACCAGGCTTCTGCCGTTTGTCCTCCTATTACGTCTGACAGAATTTTTTCCACGGATATTGAACGAATGAATGCTTGGCTGAAAGAAGTTCAATGGGACGGACTTCTGAAACACCCAAACGAAAATTCAAAAGAAATGCAATGCTAAGAGGAGGAAATAACCATGTCAAATACCATTCAAAAAATTTCGGCTCCACGCGGTAACAAATTAAATACGAAAGGATGGGTTCAAGAAGCAGCACTGAGGATGCTGATGAATAACCTTGATGCAGAAGTTGCTGAAAAACCGGAAGAGCTTGTTGTTTATGGAGGAATCGGGAAAGCAGCGAGAAACTGGGAGAGCTATGAAAAAATTGTGGAATCCCTTAAGAAACTGGAGAGCGATGAAACCCTCCTGATCCAATCCGGTAAACCTGTAGCAGTATTTAAGTCTCATCCAGACGCACCGAGAGTTTTACTTGCAAACTCAAACCTTGTACCAGCATGGGCCAATTGGGAGACGTTCCGTGATTTAGAAAAACGGGGGCTCATGATGTACGGCCAGATGACGGCTGGAAGCTGGATTTATATCGGTACACAGGGAATTCTGCAAGGAACCTTTGAAACGTTTGCTGAAGCGGCACGCAAGCATTTTAACCATTCTCTTAAAGGAACGTTAACCGTTACAGCGGGGCTTGGAGGCATGGGAGGAGCACAGCCGCTGGCAGTTACGATGAACGGAGGGGTTGTGATCGCGATTGAGTGCGATCTTTCCCGCATCCAGCGAAGAATCGATACTAAATATTGTGACGTGCTTGCCAAGGATTTGAATGAGGCATTATCGCTGGCAAAGGAAGCCATGGCTCAAGAGAAGCCGCTGTCCATCGGCTTGCTGGGAAATGCTGCTGAGCTATTGCCCCAGTTGGCAGAAAGAAATGAAATACCGCATCTTGTTACTGACCAGACTTCCGCTCATGATCCGCTAAATGGATATCTTCCTGCTGGAATGTCGATGGAGGAAGGGGAAAAAATGCGGACGGAAAATCCAGATACGTATATCCGAAAGGCAAAGGAAAGCATGGCCGTACACGTACAGGCGATTCTTGACCTGCAGGCAAAGGGAGCGGTGGCGTTTGATTATGGCAACAACATCCGCCAGGTCGCCTTTGATGAGGGCGTAAAAGATGCATTCCAGTTCCCAGGTTTTGTTCCGGCCTTTATCCGTCCTCTATTTTGTGAAGGGAAAGGGCCTTTCAGATGGGTAGCTCTTTCCGGCGATCCGGAGGATATTTATAAAACAGACGAAGTCATTCTAAGAGAATTTGCCGATAATGAACACTTATGCAATTGGATTAAAATGGCAAGGGGAAAAGTCCAGTTCCAAGGACTTCCTTCGAGAATTTGCTGGCTCGGATACGGTGAACGGGCGAAATTCGGCCGTATCATTAATGAAATGGTCGCCAAGGGAGAACTTTCGGCTCCGATTGTGATTGGACGTGACCATTTGGATTGCGGCTCTGTGGCCTCTCCAAACAGAGAAACCGAAAGCATGCTGGACGGCAGTGACGCTGTAGCAGACTGGCCGATACTGAATGCTCTCATCAATTCCGTAAATGGGGCGAGCTGGGTATCCCTGCATCACGGCGGAGGAGTCGGAATGGGCTATTCACTCCACAGCGGTATGGTAATTGTAGCAGATGGAACAGATGATGCAGCGAGAAGACTGGAGCGGGTGCTGACTTCGGATCCTGGCATGGGTGTTGTACGCCATGCTGATGCAGGATATGACCTGGCAAAGAAAACAGCCAAGGAAAAGGGAGTTCAAATCCCGATGATGGAAGAATAGGAGGGGTAAAATGCTGGATACATTGTTGATCTCCATTGATCAGCTTCTGGCTATTCATGGATCGCATGGACCAAAACGAGGCAAGGATATGAGCACACTTCCTGTGATCAAAAACGCTGCACTCGGTATAAAGGATGGAAAGATTGCATTTATAGGCACAACAGAAGAAGCGAAGGGCTTAGAAGCCAAAGAAATCATTGATTGTAAAGGGAAAATTGTATCCCCGGGCCTTGTTGATCCACATACACATCTTGTATTTGGCGGATCACGAGAACATGAAATGGCCTTGAAACAGCAGGGCGTATCTTACTTAGAGATTCTCGCACGAGGGGGCGGAATCTTATCTACAGTAAAAGCAACAAAGGATACGAGCGAGGAAGAACTCTTTCAAAAAGGATTGTTTCATCTGGATCGCAGCTTGAGTTTGGGTGTAACGACAATGGAGGCCAAAAGCGGATATGGTCTGGATCGTGAAACAGAATTAAAACAGCTGAGGGTGGCCAAACGATTGAATGAGGCTCATGATATGGACCTTGTTTCTACATTCCTCGGAGCTCATGCTGTTCCAGCTGAGTATAAGGAGAAACCAGAAGGATTTTTGGAGAGCATGCTGGATGTGCTTCCTTACATTAAAGAACAGGGACTGGCTGATTTTGTGGATATCTTCTGCGAAACAGGTGTATTTACAGTTGAACAATCCCGAAGGTTTCTTGAGCGTGCAAAAGACCTGGGATTTAACGTGAAAATTCATGCTGATGAGATCGATCCTCTAGGCGGGACAGAGATGGCATGCGGGATCGGGGCCATTACCGCCGATCACCTCGTAGGTGTTTCAGAAGAAGGAATACGGATGCTTGGAACTTCGGAAACCATTGCCGTTCTCCTCCCAGGCACAACGTTCTACCTTGGAAAAGACAGCTATGCACCAGCAAGAAGCATCATTGAGGCAGGCGGAGCAGTTGCATTGTCCACAGATTTCAACCCGGGAAGTTCTCCAACGGAAAATCTTCAGTTTATTATGAACCTGGCGGCATTAAGACTAAAAATGAAGCCTGAAGAAATTTGGAATGCTGTTACAGTCAATGCTGCGTATGCCATTGGCAGAGGGTGTGAAGCTGGAGCCATTGAAACGGGAAGGTGGGCCGACCTCGTTCTTTGGGATGCCCCCAATTATCACTATCTGCCTTATCATTACGGTGTGAATCACGTGAACACTGTGTGGAAAAAAGGAAAGAAGGCAGGAGAAAGGAAGCCTGCTTATGCATGATATCGAACATTTAAAGCCTTCTGGAAAACCAAAGTTCATTGACCGGGGGATTAAAAAAGCAGGAGAAATGCTCGTGGACTGGAACGGAGAGAAGGTGAGCGGCATAGGGCTCATCGGGATGCCGTTATCCAAAACCTCGATTTCCCATTCAGGAGCTTCGGCGGCACCGGAAGTGATCAGGAAAATGCTGAATTCGTTTACGACATACAGCATCGAAAAGGACACCGATCTGCAATCATCAGTCATCACCGACCTGGGTGACATCATGCCTCATGTGACAGATCTCAAGGAAACGCAATCCAGATTCGAACATGCATTGGAAGGAGTGCTGCAGCACAATCCCGGTATGATTCCAATCGTACTCGGGGGAGACCATTCAATCAGCGCCAGCAGCATCGCAGCCTTCTCCAGCGTTTATGGTTCGGTTGGCATTATCCAGTTTGACGCCCATCACGACCTGCGCAATCTCGAAGATGGAGGCCCTTCAAACGGGACTCCCTTTCGAAACCTGATCGAACGGAATAAGATCAAAGGAGAGCACCTGATCCAGATTGGACTGCGTGATTTTTCCAATGGAAAGACCTATAGTGACTATGCTAAAGAGAAAGGTGTCACTGTTTATCCTATGAGCGAAGTAAACAGCCGTGGTATCATTCCTATATTGGAAGAAAGCATTCAACAGCTTAAATCGTCGGTATCTGCTGTTTATGTTTCAGTAGACATGGATGTTCTTGACCAGGCTTTCGCACCAGGATGTCCTGCCATCGGCCCTGGCGGCATGCACAGTGAAGAACTGATCAGGGGCATTCAGTTCCTTTCAACCCACCCGATTGTAAAAGGCATGGATCTCGTGGAGATTGATCCCGCCATTGATTTTAGAGACATGACCAGCCGCTTGGCTGCCTATCTTATTCTTCAGTTTTTATTATTTCAAAAATCAAAATAACACAAAAAACCATCTCGAAATTTAATCCGAGATGGTTTTTTAATATCACTCATCCTTTTTGAGCATACGGTTCAGCTTGGTCCAGCGCAGTTCAATGAGCGGCTGGGCGAGGGCTATAACCGGCTTGCTGGCAAGGAACATTGTAACGATAACGGCCAGAACGAGAAGCATCACATAATAGTTGTTCTTCTCGATGGAGGAGAACAAATCTGTTGTAAATAAATATTTTAATACGAAACCATGCAGTAAATAAATATATAACGTCCTTTCGCCAAATTCCGTAAAAAAGAATCTTCGCTTTGGAATGATCGCCAAAAAACTGAATGTGGCAAGAAACATAACAGCATAGAGACCAAGCCTGATAAATCCTCCATACCATTCGTTATGCCCGAGAATTTCCGCATAGGATGAAGAAGATAAAAGCCAGTCTTTGGCATGGTCTGGGATAAAGAAATGATAAGCCAGAAACATTAAGACCATGAATATACTGGAAGCGATCCGGATCGATGGTTTTAAAATCTGTTTGAAATCCCTTTTTGTCAAATAATGACCTAGCAGAAACACTGGAAAAAATACAAAGGTTCTCAATAAACTTAAATATGATCCTATTTCTGTAATATAACCGACAGCAACTCCAATTCCGATCGCAAGGATTAAAGGATACTTTATTTTTACAAATACCTTTAATAGGATGTTCCAGAATACCAGGCTTAACAGAAACCACATCGTCCAATGCGGGTCAAAAAAATTAAGCTTCATTTCACTTTTATCATATAAGTCATAGTAAAAGAATGAATAGATTAATTGAAAGACAACATAGGGAACAAGAACTTTTCTGAAAATCTTTGCCAAATAGCCATCCTTGAATACTCCCTTTGTAAAGAAGCCGGAAATAAGGATAAAGGCTGGCATATGAAACGTATATATAAAGTTATAAAGGGTATAGAGCAAGTCATTTTGGCTTTTGATGGGGGAGATGAAATGACCCAGCACCACCAATAAGATTAAAATAAATCTTGCATTATCAAAATAATAGTCGCGTTCTTTTACATCAGTTGCCATATTTCCTCCAACATCTACAAGACATGCAAACATAGTTATTCGTTGCCCGTGTCCCTTTTTCTGTATCTAGTTCTATAATTCCCATAAATGATAGGATTTCTAACCTACAAATAAAAAAAGTACAAACCAAAGTTTGTACTTTTGTCCTGAATGATAGGACCTGTTTTAAGATGAGATTTAAAAATCGATTTTAATTTTAACAAATCCAGCACTCCGTAGAGCTTCATAGATGATGACAAGTGCAGGGCCTACAATCAGACCGACGAATCCCAGGAGCTGAAAGCCGAGATAAAGGCTGATCAATGCTGCCAATGCTGAAATGCCGAGGCTGGATCCAAGGATTTTGGGTTCAATGATCCGCCGGATGACTGTCAGTACAGCGAACATAATCATTAGACCGATGGCCAGGAAATCGTTGCTGACCACAAAGTTATAGACGGCCCAAGGAACAATAAACGACCCTGTCCCTAAGATAGGAAGAATATCAACCAATACGATAAACAGTGCGATAAGTACAGCGTATTTCACATCAAGGATTAATAGGCCGATCAAGGCAAGTACGTACGTGATAAAGCTAAGGATAATCTGAGCCCGGATGAAGCCGACAGTCGCTCTGGAAAGCTGTGTGAAAACGAGTTCGACCTTTTCTCTTGCAGATGTTGTAAACAGATTGAGAAAATTGGCGAAGAGCCGGGGTAAATCAAGAGAAATCAAAAACACAGCGACCAGATAGATGATGAGATAGATCAACAGCTGAGGGATGGAAGCAATAACCGCTATGATTCCATTCGTCAGCTTGGACGCGAAACTTCCAGCAAACGTCTTAAAGCCCTTCAAGGCATTCTGTATCGTTGAAATAACTTCGGGAGGAAGTGAAGCATAAAGTTTTTCTGCTTTATATAAATCTTTTTCAATAAGGCCGAACACTTTTACAGCATAAGAAGGAACAAGTGACAGGAATTCAATCGTCTGAACCACCAATGTTGTAGTCAGCCAATAGGAGAGAAGTCCAAATCCTGCTAGAAATAAAATAAACACGACTGTAACAGACAATAACCGTTTCATCTTAAAATTCTTTATGAAAAGCTTAATTGCAGGCTCCAGCACAAGAGCGGTTACAAGGGCTAATATTAAAGGAATGCTGTAAGGGATCAGAAAAATAACCACAGCCAGCACTAACCCAATAATAATTAAATTCTTTAACGACATTTCAGGCCATCATCCTCTATGTAAAGTAACTTTAATCTATATCTTAAATCATTATATGGAACGGTGAAAAAGTCAATCCTGTTCTAGCCTTTCGACAGAAAATTATATCTGTTCTGCTTTTCTCTTATGAATTGTCAGCAAGGCCGCGTTGATTTGTCCGCCAATAATAAGAATCATCGCAGAGAGATAGAACCAGATCATAAGGGTGAGCAATGCGCCAAGATTTCCGTAGATCTGCCGGTAATCGAAAAGTGTTACATAATAGGAAAAACCGATGGAGATCAGCTGCCATCCAATCGTAGAGAAGAAGGCTCCGGGCAACACCTGTTTCAGCTTCAAGCGAATATTCGGAGCAATCAGGTACAGTGAAACAAACATCACCATCAGAATACCGAAGCTTAACGTCCAGCGGGTCGTATTCCATAGGTGGAATGCCGGATGGCCGTAGCCAAGCCTGTTCGCCAGAAAAGTACCGATCGAATTGCCGAATACAGGCAATAGCAAGGTAGAGACGATGGCAAATACGAGACCTAAAGTCAATAAGATGCCAAGAAAGAGTTCCCGGATGAAAGGCCTGTTCTCGATCACGTGATACGCTTGGTTAAACACACGGATAATGGCAAGAATTCCGATGGAAGACAGCCAGATGGTGATAACAATACTGATAGAAAAAATATCGCTCCTGTTCTGATCAAGAACAGAAATCAAATTATATTCCAGCAAGTTAAAAGCCTGTACTGGAGCGAACGGGCGAATAATCTCAAGCACTGAATCGGATGAAATGGGAAGGAACCCTAAAATGGTGAAGATTAAAAATGAAAAAGGAAAGAGTGACACCAAGAAATAGTAAGCAAGCTGTGCAGAAAGATCAAACACCTTGTCTTCAAAAAAACGAAGTTTGAGTTCTTTTAAAAATACGATCATAACTAACTCCTTTTTAGCCGTTACATGCAGTATTCCCCTTGTATAAGCAATAGAGACTGCTTTCATGATATAAATTTCAAAATGATTGAAACTTTCTTTCTTGATATCCGTATAACTTAAAACAAAGCAATTTTTCTTGCATGTCTCAAGGCTTTTTAAGAAATGATATGGGGAAATAAGGATCAAACGCTATCATAATGTTTCATTTTTACAGCAAGATGCTGAGGAGGAAATTAACCAATGGATTTTTTTACGGCAGAATTCTTTTCTGCTCTCTTATCCATCGTCATTATCGATCTGGTGCTAGCAGGCGACAATGCGATTGTGATAGGACTTGCAGCAAGAAACTTGAAAAAAGAGCAGCAAAAAAAGGTAATCATCTGGGGAACGGTTGGGGCGGTGATTATTCGTGCGCTGGCTACGATGGCGGTCGTCTGGCTGCTTAAAGTACCAGGATTGCTCCTTGCAGGAGGACTAATCCTGATTTACATCGCCTATAAGCTTATGGTGGAAGACAAGGATCATGATATTAAAGCTCAGGATAGTATCTGGGCAGCGATCAGAACCATCATTATCGCAGATGCGGTAATGGGTCTCGATAACGTACTTGCAGTAGCAGGAGCTGCTCATGGTGACTTCCTGCTGGTCATCCTTGGATTACTTATTTCTGTTCCTATCGTTGTATGGGGAAGTACACTGTTCCTGAAACTCATCGACAAGTTTCCATTTATTATTACGATCGGAGCAGGAATCCTGGCTTGGACTGCTGCTAAAATGATTGTTGGGGAACCGTTCCTAAAAGAATATTTCAGCAATCCGTTCATTAAATATGGATTTGAAATTCTTATCATTGCCGCTGTCGTTCTAATTGGATTAGCGAAAAAACGTTCTGGCGCCAATCAAAAGAATACATCAGATACACCGGAACGCGGAGTTTAAGTCAATAAAAAAGCTGGAGCAGATCCTATCTGCTCCAGCTTTTTTTGTTATTTCTGGTGCCAGGCACCCGTATCTTAATATACATCCCTTTTCGTAAAGACAGCGAAGGCGACTATGAGGCCGCCGGCAGCCCAAGCCAATAGTACACTTAACGAAAAGCCGAGGGACATTCCTTCAATCGGAGTAGCCATGCCGCTGATATAATTAGTCAGGGCTAAATTCACCATGAATAGATATTTAGCGCTTTCCCATGAAGATACCATATTGGAAAGAATAGCACCGGCGATCAATGCTGCCAGCATGATTCCCATAACTGCAGCAGTACTCCTCAACAGTACAGATAGCATAAAGGTTAATGTTCCAACAACAAGGCATACATACCATACCAGACCGAATTCCATCAAAACATATTGCCATTGAGGAATGAGATGAACGTTGTTTGTCAGCAGTTCTTCACCCTTTGGACTGAATCCGGTCAAAAGAGGCATATCCCATCCTCCATAGCCAAAGACTAAACCTGATATAGTGTAAGAAAGAAAGGCCACTGCTGTTACAATAAGCGATACTGATAATAGGAGCGCTATATATTTGCTCAGTAAAATTTTCCACCGTTTCACCGGCCGGGTGAGAAGGAGCTTGATGGTTCCCCCGCTTGCTTCAGAGGAAACTAGATCTGCTGCAGCCACCATAACAAGAAGCGGAAGAAGCAAAGTAATTGAATTTTCAACGAAAACTCTCATGAACGTTGGAGCACCTGGAGCCTGGGGATTAACATCATGATCGAGATAATATTGCTGCTGGGCCAAACGAATTTTTAAATATTTTCTCCAGTCATCCTGTAGCCGGCTTGAACTTAGACGGTTCTGTGTGTCAACAATCTCCTGCTGGAGCTTCGTACGCCAATCTGCATTCCCAAGCTTCTCCTGAGTGGTCTTTGCCTGCTGGTATTGAGCATACGTAAAAAGGGGGACGAGGGCAGCAATAATCAGGATGATGACAAACAGCCGCTTTTTTCTGAACAGCTTCAGCAATTCATTATGAACAAGTTTAGTCAATATGCTCTCCTCCTGTAAGTTCTAAGAAAAGATCTTCAAGGGCAGGGAGTTTCGTTTTCATCTCTTTTACTTCAATCCCGGCGTTAACAAGTATCCTGTTCCAGTTTCCTATTTGATTCTCATCGTATAATGTGATAAGCCTGCCGTCTGATTCTGTCACAGTTGTAACTTCTTCAAGCAGAAGCTTCGCTTTACCCAGCGGTTCTGCACTCCAAACAACCCGTTCCTGTTCAGCCAGTAATGATTCTACAGTGTCGATCGTGATGATGCTGCCCTTCGAGATTATGGCTACACGGTCACACATCAGTTGAATTTCGCTAAGCAGGTGGGAGGAAACCATCACGCATAATTTCTCCTTTTCAGCCAGGAAGCGGATGAACTCTCTCATTTCACGGATTCCTGCAGGATCAAGCCCGTTGGTCGGTTCATCAAGTATAAGCAGTTTTGGGTTGCCAAGCAGGGCTTGGGCTATTCCGAGACGCTGCCTCATACCCAAAGAATAGGTACTCACTCTATCATTTATCCTGTTGCCCATATCTACGAGTTCGACGACTTCTTGAAGCCTGCTCTCATGGATGGAGGAATCCATACGGGCAAAATGTTCAAGATTCTCCCAGCCTGTTAAATAAGGATAAAGCTCAGGGTTTTCAACAATGCAGCCCAAGTCTTTCATCGCTTCCCCGAACTGGGTCTGAACGTTCTTTCCACCGATATAGATCGATCCTGATGTGGGCTTGATCAGCCCGACAAGCATGCGGATCGTGGTTGTTTTTCCGGCCCCGTTCGGTCCAAGAAAGCCAAAGACTTCACCAGGATATAATTCAAAGGAAAGTCCTTTAATGATTTCTTTTTTGCGGATGGTTTTCCGCAGGTTGCTAACGGAAAGAGCAGGTGATTGGCTCATTTCTTTTCCTCCTCGCTGAAATGAATGAGGGAAGCAGTGCGCTCTCCGATTAATTGATAGCCTTCTTTATTCGGATGAAAATGGTCACTGAAAAGATAGTCATTCACATTAAGTTCAAAAAGATCAAAGGTGGGGACATAAATAATATTGGGATAAGCAGCCGCCGCGTTAGCGGAATCAAAGTTCCATTTCCGGACGATGCTGGACGTTTTCTTGGAATCCTCCATATCGCTGAATGGGTTGTAGAGCCCAACATGATAGATGGTCCCAGTCTTGTTAAGCGAACGAATTTCCTTGTATAGTTCTTTCAGGTTGTTAAGGTAAGCTTCTTCTGCTTTATTGATGCTCTGCGAATTTAGCTGCTGAAGAGCTTGTCCGCCGCGGAATAAATCGTTGCCTCCGATTGTAAGCAGGATGACATCAGCGTTTTTAATCTGGCGTTTGATCTGCTGCTGGCTGATCTGGTCAAGAAGTTCCTTTGATGTTTGCCCTTTTATAGCGGAATTGGAAAGCTCAATCTCTTTTTTTGTTTTCTTTGCTAATTCTTCTTTCAAGTAACCGATGTAGCCCTTGCCATCAGGGTCGCCAGTGCCCCTTGTCAAGGAATCTCCTAATGCTGCAATGCGTAAGTTCCTGCCCGTTCCATCCGCTGAATCGCTGGCAGTTTTACCGCTGTCTTGTTTAAGGGTATCCATCCGCTGGCCGCCAGCTGAAAAAAACTGGTCCTGTATGACCCAGGCAAGTCCCGCAAGCCATAAAAAAGCTGATAAAATGGAAAGAGCTGTGATGAGAGACAGACCTTTTTTTCTCACAAGACCATCCTTTCAAATACTAATTACATAAAGCATAGCAGAGAAACTAAAAATTTCTTACTATTTTGCATATGTTTTCCTTCCTTTGTATTGTTCCACTCCTCTGCCTTGTCTAAGCAGCTGTCATAAAAAATGCTGGTTAATGATACAGAGGGGAGAATAGAGAGGGAATAACAGCAGGCAACAGAAGCAGCCGGGTGGTGAAATATGAAAAAGAAATATCAAAACAGACCGATTGCCATAGTGGTCATGACCATGGCAGCCATCTATTTTTTTATAAGCCTGAATCCTCCGCTTTCCGTGGTGGGTGAACATAAGAAATCAGCCAATGAAACATGGATGGAAGTAAAGAACGAAGGCTGGTTTTCATTGAAGGTAGATGCCTTGTATGTGAATAACAATGAGGTTCCTGCCGAAGCTTCTTTTTTGGCAGCTGATAAATTTATACCGTTAAAAAAGCAGACAATTCATTCAGGGGAAGAAAAGAATATACGGATTTTTTACGAGGTGCCTTTAAAAAGGATTACCGTAGCCTACAGCTTCGGCGGCATTTCTTTTATACGTTCGTTTTCAATCTTTTAACCAATTCAGCTTTCAATGGGTATGATCGAATACATGAGTGTAAAGGGGGGATTTTGATGGATTCAAAAACTGACTTTAATAATGAAGAATACGTTCAGTTAGATGAAGAAACGCTGTTTATTGTCTCACAGACGTTCAAAGCGCTCTCTGACCCTACCAGGATACGGATTCTGCATCTGCTTTCTCAAAAAGAATGCAGTGTGAATGAAATAACAGAGGCTTTGTCTCTTTTGCAATCTACAGTTTCTCATCAATTAAGATTTTTAAAGAACTTGCGTCTTGTGAAGTTTCGCCGTTCAGGGACCACCCTGTTTTATTCCATGGACGATGGACATGTCATTGATCTACTTAAACAGGCCATACATCATGCGAGCCATGACTAAGCTTGTTGTTGAGGAGAAAAGAAAAGATTTTGCTGATTTTATGAAGGTTTTATATTGTTTTTGTTGAATTTTGAGAAAAAAGCAGGAATTCTATAAAAAAACCTGTTCTAAAAGGCAGAAGCAAGCAAAAACGCTTAAAATCAGATGAAATAGATTATTCTGAATATTTTAATTTATCATCACATAAAGTATTATAAATGTAACAAAAGAAGGGAGTAGATTCCAATGAAGAATGTTAGCGAAGCATGCTAAACAAGCCTATACAAATAGTTAAACTATTTAACAGGCACAGTATGCGGGTCTTCAGAGTCTGCCAAGCAACAATTATCCATACATCCTTTTTAAAGGCGTGATTCCAATGAAAAAAGTTAGCGAAGCATGTCAAAATCATATCCACTAAAAAATCAGCCCGTGAAAACTGATTTTGAGATATGTGGACATGTGGGAAACCAAAAATGGAAACATTAAAACTTCAGAGGACGTGGTTCCGATGACAAAAGTTAGCGAAGCATGCTAGGATCATGGCGCAATAGGAAATAGTACGTGAAAACTATTTTCGCATCATGTGGGCATGTGGGAAGCCAAAAAGGAGAAAATAAACTGAAAGATGCAAGTCTGCAAGTGATGCAAGGCATGTGTTCTAAGTAAAGAAAGGAAAATCAACAAGTGAATAGCAAGTATTTTAAATAAGGCGCAAGTTTATGTTAATTTACATAAACAGCGTCTTATTTTTGTATTTTAAATAAGACGCTGTTTGACGAGGAGGACTTGAAGGGAAACTAAGTTACAGGAAATGGAGGTCCCAAATGAATAATAAATCCGAACATAAAAACGCGCATCCTAAAACTCCCCAAAAATATCCTGAGCGACAATATTATTTCCCTGCCCAAATCGTTGAAACGTTTATTAGAAAAGGAAAAGAATCCATACAAACCACTTATTTGGCACAATTAATTCTATCCAGTCTGGCAGGAGCTTTTATCGCTTTTGGAGCTCTAGGTTCAGTATTATTGACAATGGACATTGAATCGGCCGGCATTGTGAATTTAATGGCTGGTATCGGATTTATGATTGGCTACGCGATGGTCTTTTTATCAGGTTCCATATTATTTACGGAAGTAAACATACTCTTGCCCAGTTATATCATGCAGAGCAAGTTTTGGATCAGCAAAAAACTGCTGTCCTTTTGGTTTATCTGTTACATTGGAAATTTTGTGGGAGCTCTATTTGTCGGTTTTCTTTTAAACCTTTCAGGCTCGCTGCACGATGAATTCTATGATTACCTGCTCACATTCGTAGAAAAGAAAATGGAATTTACACATAGAGGAACATGGGGCTGGTTTCAGGTTCTTTTTTCAGGTATTTTGGCAAACTGGCTAATCGGAGCAGCAGCGGTTCTTGCTACCGCCGCAAGAGATGTGGTTGGCAAGATTCTCGGTATTGCTCTGCCTGTTATCATTTTCGAAGCCGGAAACTTTCAGCACGCTGTGGCCAACATGGGCTATTTCAGTATATCCGTCCTTGAAGGCTTTGATATCAGCTGGTATAAGTTTATTCTGCTTAATCTGGTTCCAGCAAGTATCGGCAATCTAATCGGCGGCGGTATACTTGTATCTCTGCTGTTGTCATATGCTTACAAAGAAGAACTAGATGAGGGGGTTCTGAAAGAGGAAGAAGAGGCAATTGAGGAAATGGAAAACAAGAAAGAAGCACCCAATGGAAAACCAGCTGGAGAACCAGCTGGTCATCAATAATAAGGATAAGGGTAATAAGGATACGGATAGTAATAAGGATATAGGGAGAGTGCAGCTATAGCGGCAAGGGGAAATATCCCTGGAAAAAACCTTCTTCCAAACCATGGCCGGCCAAAAAATACACGATTTTCTTCATTGTCCCCTCTTCCCATAGCCCCCTGCTGCCCCTGCATTCCTTGTTGCACTTGCATTCCTTGTGTTCCCTGCATGCCCTGCTGGCCTTGCATTCCTTGCTGGCTCCCTTGCCCGCCCTGTTGCGGCTGCTGAATGTCCTGAGGAACCATCATATGGAGATTCTGGCCATCCACATTTGTTATGATCCCTTCCGTTTTCTTGCCATCATGCATGGTAATAATCACATGAAAATACAAGTGCTGCTTACAAAGATGGTGCATCTGTGCCCAGTTTCTTTCATCCGTCTGCTCCTGATTATTGTAATCTTCCACCATAGGCAATCAACTCCTTCCAACACTATTTTTATTTTTTAAAAAAAAGATTATGTCTGTCCAAAGAGGTTTGTGCGTGTTATTTCATTAGAAATAGGGTAAATACTAACCACAATAGTGTATGAGGAGGAACAGCATGAGCTTATCTAAACAACAAATCAACGAATTAGAACAAAATCTGCTAAAGATGAAAAAACAGCTAGAAGAACAGCAAGAGCTGAGGGAGAAAGATGAAAGCCTGCAAGAGTCTACCGGGGAGATCAGCTCATATGATAACCACTTTGGTGATATGGGGAGTGAGTTATATGACCGCGAAATGGCAATGGCGCTTGATGAAAATCAAGAGGAAACTCTTGAAGACATTAACGAAGCGCTCCAGCGCATTGAAGAAGGCACCTACGGAAAATGCGTGGACACGGGAGAGGAGATTCCTTACGAAAGATTAAAAGCCCTTCCTTATGCAAAACGGACGGTCCAGGCACAAGAAAAGGCTGATGAGGAAGGGAAAACAGATGATTATGAAATAGGTGAACCTTCTTTCGTCAGGAAGGGTGAAGGGAAGTATGAAGACAGCAGAATGCAATCGGTTGACGAGATAATGGAGACACACGGAAATGCTTCTAATAAAGGAGAGGACGCATAATAAAAAAGCAGCCTGCCCAACTATCGGGGTTCGGCTGCTTTTTTGTTCTTTGAATAACGTTTATTCGTGGCGTAGGACAACATAGGTTTAAAATAATAAATTGTATTAAACAGGATATTACCGAGAAGGATTCCGGCAAAAGCATCTAGAACTACGTGCTGTTTAATGAAGAGTGTGGAAAGAATAATCAAGTATCCTGCAATGTTGACAGCGAAAATTCGTACTGGTGTTTTTGTTTTGCAGTATCTTATTGCAATGACCATTAAATAACTGCTCAGGACATGAATACTTGGAAAGCAATTAAAGGGTTCATCAGCTGAGTAAATATAACGGATAACATTTGTGAGAACACCGCTGCCCTCTATGGCAGGCCTTGGAACCGTTGTCTGAAAGAAATAGTAAATGACATAACAGATGGCCATCCCGATCGTTAAGCTCAACAGCGTCTTGAAATATAAGGATCTGTCATAGATAAAAAAGTAAAACAGCATGCCAAAAATGAAAAGGTACCAAAAAACATACGGAATAATAAAGGCTTCAATAAAAGGAATATGCTGATCAAATGATGTAATAAGACTCCTTGCTCCCCGATCTCCGTTATTCAGCAATTCATAAAAAGTATGCAGAAGAGGAATAGAGAGCATCAATAACAAAGGAAGAATATGGGATTTTAATTTACTCAATAGTCACTGCTCCTTCAATTCAAAAAAATCATATTTAATAATTACCATATTATACCATATCGTTTGCTAGAGTTGGGATGGTTCTTGTTAATGGCTATGTAATATTTATACCAAAAAATAGTCATACACTAGCTTATCATAACGTAATGAAGGGCTAGAGGCATCCTTTTTTTAGTGACAAATTATTTAACGATTTGTCTTCTTTGCATTATACTTCCCTAAAAATTGAGGGAAAGAACATCATTCAAGAAACAAATCAGCACAATAAGGTCTTTTGACATTAGGTATTAAGACCTGTTATTGAAGATTGGTAGTCATATTGTTACAATTTATTTTACTGAATTTAGCTTAATTTGACAGAAAATATGGAATTCATTAGGTTTAATGTCATAAAAAATCGGGAATTCTATTAATTTGTAATATATCTGTAATCTTTCTAAAATGTTCGTGTCATATTTTGTTGGTAGAATCTAATTAAGTTAGCAAGGAAACAAATACCAACATTGGTAATACAGATTTTAGGGGGATACATGCTTTGAAAAAATTGGTAGCGGCAGCGGCACTATTAGGAATGATGGCTTTCAACCCGATCGTAGGGAAAGCAGCGCTTGGCGATCACACTTTAAAACAAGGTATGACCAGTAAAGATGTGCAGCAATTACAAACTGTCCTTAAGAAAAAAGGATATTTTACATACAAAAAGACGACTACTTACTATGGTACATATACGAAATCAGCTGTAAAAAAGTTTCAAAAAGCAAAAAAACTTAAAGCGGATGGCGTGGCTGGAAAAAGCACGTTCAAAGCACTAGGGGTTAAAACAGCTGTTAAAAGCACTTCATACAGTTCATCAGGTTTGATCAGTACGGCAAAAAGATACATGGGTGTTCCTTACCGCTGGGGCGGAACAACACCTAAAGGGTTCGATTGCAGCGGCTATATCAACTATGTTTTTGATAAATCGGCTGGAATTGACTTGCCTAGAACGGTTTCCGGAATCTATTTAAAAGGTACATCTGTCAGTACTCCAAAAGCTGGAGATGTTGTATTTTTCCAAACGTATAAACATGGTGCTTCCCATGCTGGAATATACATCGGAGACCATAAGTTTATTCACAGTTCATCTTCTAAAGGAGTAAGCATTGCTTCAATGCAAAATCCTTACTGGGCACCGAAATTCCTTGGCGCTAAAAAAATATAAGTACGAAACAGGCAGACTCATTCTGCCTGTTTTTTTACGGTTTAAAGGCTTTTTTTATTTTTTTTGTCATATTGTTTAACTTTTCTGAATATTATAGTATAATCTATCATATCATGAATTGGCCTTAATGCAGTTTACCTTCCTGTTGAAAGGAGTGTTAGGCATGTATTTTGGTGAAACTGTCAAAATCAACCGTTTTGACGGGGAATACTTTGAGGTGAACCACAACTGGCTGATGGATATTGTGTGGGACAAATATCACATGCCGCTGCGGGACTTTTTGGATTCTTATGATAGAAGGGACAGTGATTATATTTTAACGCTGGCCGAACAGAATACTTTACGTTACGAATTGAAAAATGATGAAAGCCGCTTAGTTTTATAAGCGGTTTTTTTTGTGATGTAAAAAAGTATAATATTCAGCTTGCATAGATGTAATGTCTAGCTCCAGCGCCCAGGGCTGAAAACTTGGTTCTTGTTTTCAGCATAAGTCCTCGAGGGCGCTTGCGCTTTTCTTACTTTGTCTTGTGGCATACCTCTTCACCTCCTCATATCATATGAGGAATGTTAGGCGAGGAGGATGAATTATGGCAAAAAAAAAGGCAAAAAAGATCTCTAAATATGATCAGGCGGTCAATAAATATGCACATACTCTAAAAATGGTTACCAGTTCCACCTGCCTGTCCTGCAAAACTCAATGTGCGAGGGGATTGGCCTATATAGATAAAATGTCTAAACCGGGAGCGGTCGGCCAAGGTGTCCCCTGCCATCTTACAAAAGGAAAAGGTATGAAATAAGTGATGTCTCTCTAACTTAGCACATCTTCCCTAAGGATTTTGTTTGTGTGAGGGTGTGCAGCCTTTTTTTAGTTTGAAGGACGTTTGCATCCATAAAAAGGTGTTTATGTTAATTCATCGCCGGGAAAAGTTCAGAATAGTGAAAACATAAATGATGTCTCTGTCCCATAAAGGCGATAATAACTATAAACTATATAAAACAAAGTCAGGTGATACCCATGAGCAGAGAATGCAGAGAAAAATTAAGTTTAAATGGCATATGGAAATGTGTTCCTGATGAGGATAACCGTATGGAAGGAAACATTAGAAACAAGCCTGTATATCATTCAGAAGAACTAACTTGGGAGGATATCCATGTTCCAGCACACTGGCAGAAAGCGGGATATGAGGATTTCCAGGGAGTCATGTGGTATAAAACTGTCTTTCGTGCTCCGTCACTAAAGAAAAATAAGATGTTCTACATTTGTTTTGATGCTGTTGATTATTATTCAGAGGTTTGGCTCAACGGAGTGTATCTTGGAGCTCATGAAGGAGACTTTGATTCGTTTGAATTCAATGTCTCTGATTTTCTGGAATATTGCGGAGAGAACACACTGGTAATCAAAGTGACTTCTGAATTGGATACAAAGCCCGAACGTAAAAAAATTGCCAAGGGAGGCCTTTACCATTGGGACTGCCTTCCGGTGAAACAAGAAGGGCTGACAGATTGTCCAGAAGTTCCTTCTTCTGTGAATGCCCATTACCCAAATCCTCTGGTCAATCCGGGAGGAATATGGAAAGGGGTTTATCTTGAAGAACGCTGCAAGGTACATATTGAGCATATTCAGGTGACTCCTTATCTAAAAGATGAGTATAAGAAAGCCACCATCTACCTTGATGTAGAAATACAGAACAATAACAGCAAGGAAGCCAAAATTGACGTGGAAGTTTCATTCTTGCCCCATAATTTCAGAGGGAAAATATACAGATGGAAGCCTCAGAGCTATTTTCAGAGACCAGGTACGAGCAGCTATTCAATGACTGATCAGCTGTCCAACCCCAAATTATGGTGGACATGGGAGCTTGGATTTCCTCACCTGTATAAAGCTGTGATTGAAGTGTGGGTAAATGGGGTATTGGTAGACAAGAAGATTCAAATATTTGGAATCCGCGAAATTAAAATGGATGAAAAATGGATCTTTTATCTCAATGGAACAAGGGTGTTTATTAAAGGAAACAATTATTTGTCCGACCAGTTCCTCTCTCTTATGACAAAGGAATCCTACCAGCTTGATGTCCAAATGATGCTGGATGCCAACATGAATACCACCAGGCTTTTTGCCCATGCCGAACAGGAAGAGTTTTATCAGCTGTGCAACGAAAAGGGTATCATGGTTTTTCAGGATTTGCCGTTTCAATGGGGCTATGAATCTACGGGTCTTTTTATAAAAAGAGCCGAGGATGTTTCACGTCGTTTCGTTAGAATGCTGTATAACCATCCTTCGATCATTTTATGGTCCTGCCACAGCGAATCCCGCTATCATGACTACAACAAGCTGGACAATATGCTCTTGCGTGTCGTAAAGGAACTCGATAGTCTGCGGCCCGTTATTAAAAATTCGGTGCTCGTATCTGATAAGGAACTTCCTCATTTTTTTGAGACGCTGGATGACTTTACCGACTATATCGGTACGCATTTAAGTGTGCACTGGGTCGGTTGGTATTGGGGCAAAATTGAGGATGCTGAGTTTTATAACCCGATGTTTGTAACAGAGTATGGAACCCAGTCTATTCCAAATGAAGATTCCTTGAAGAAATTTATGAATCAGGAGTCTCTCTGGCCGGTTAACTGGGAGATCTACCGTACATGGGGCTTCCAGACCAATATTTATCAGTCGATGATGGGGTCGGTCATGACTCAGTCCCTTCAAGAGCTTATCGACATTACACAAGATTATCAGGTTCAGTTCTACAAGGAGCATACAGAGGCGTTAAGGCGAAAGAAATACAATAAAGTAAGCGGGCTTCTTCAGTTTCACTTTGTTAATACAGGACCGTCCATCGATTGGTCCATCATCGACTATTACCGCCAGCCTAAAAAAGCTTATTTTGCTATGGCTAAAGCTTTTGAACCGCTGCATCTGTCCTTTAACGGCGAAGTTACGGATGGGGAGCTTGGAAAGACAGCTACCGTAACTCCTTGGATCGTGAACGATTACAATGTTACATTTGAAAACTGCGAAATAGCCTACAAGGTGTTCCTTGAAGACGGCACCCTGGTCGATCAGCAATGTTTGCCTGTTCCAAAGATAGAGAAAGATTCAGTCCAATCATTTGAATCTTTAATCCTTCCGGTCTCATCCGGCACTACAGTAAAAGCAACAGGTCAATTGAAGGATTCGAACGGTAAGACTGTCATGGAAAATGATAAAATCATCCGCTCGCTTCCGGCAGAGGATGAAGTGCAAAATCCGTTCAAATCACCAATACGATTATAAAATGAGGAGGCAAAACCGATGAAAAAGGGATTGTTGCTGCTTTTTTGTCTTGTATTGGCTTTATCCATGTCAGCCTGTTCCAATGACAACCAAGGAGCGTCAGGAACAGAGAAAAACGGAGAAGTACAGCTGAAAATGTGGGCGCATCAGGGACAGCCGAAAGAAGTCGACTTTTATAAAAAACGTATTGAGGAATTCAATAAAGCTCATAAAGGAAAAATTCATGTTAAGCTCGATATCATTCCAAGCGGTGCAGGTCACGCCTATGAAGATAAAATCAATGCTGCTGCAACATCGAACGGGCTGCCGGATGTTCTTGATATGGACGGGCCTTTTGTCGGGAACTATGCAGCAACAGGGATTCTGGCTCCCATTGATGATTACGTAGAGAAAAAGGACAAGCAGGATTTTGCCAAATCCATCATCCAGCAAGGTACATATGACAGCAAACTATACGCACTTGGGGCAATGGAATCATCCATTGTGGTCTTCTATAACAAAAAATTGCTGAAAGAAGCCGGAATTAACGCTCCGGAATCATTAGACAAGGCATGGACATGGGACCAGTTCATGGACGCCTCGAAAAAACTGACTAAAAACAACGTCCGCGGGCTCACGATGCATATGGATAATGGCGTCGGGGAATGGCTCACTTACATGGGTTCCGTATTTGTATGGTCCAACGGCGGCCTCTTGCTCAACAAAGATCGCACTAAAGCTGACGGCTATGTCAATGGCCCGAAATCGATAGAGGCAATGAACTATGTCAAAGATCTGTTTAAGTCAAAAGTTGTGAGCGTTTCCAACGGGCCGACGGATTTTGAAGAAGGAAAGGCGGCCATGATGCTTGGAGGTGTGTGGCTGATTCCTGGCTTTGAAGAGTATAAAAATCTGGATTGGGGAATGACCTATTTCCCTTACAGCAAAAAGAAAACCTCACCTTCCGGATCTTGGGCATTTGGTGTGTCCAGCCAGTCCAAACAGCCGAAAGAAGCAGCCGAGGTTGTAAAGTGGATGAGCAATAAGGATTCTGTTGTAGAAATCTCCAAGATAACCGGAATGCCGCCGGCACGCGAGTCCGCGTTTAAAGAGCTGCCTGAATACGATAAGCTCCCTAAAAAGATCATTAAAGACCAGGTGCTGAACACAGCAAAAGCCCGTCCGGCAACACCTGCCTATCCGGTCTTAACCGCTAAATTTGCTGAAGCTTTTCAAGCGGCTGCCTTGGGGCAGGATGTAAAAAAAGAACTTGATAAAGCAGCGAAGGATACAGACAGAGAACTGGAACGATTCAAAAAATAAAACAGAAAAGGAGTGATGGATTCACTCCTTTTCCTGTACCTTTTGCAGAAAGGAGAAACAGGATGGAACCCGTTCCACAAAAAACAAACGTCGATCACCCATTACCTACGGTAAGCCCGAAGCAAAGGAAAAGAAAGAATTTGTTTGCCAGCTATGGGTTCGTTGGCCCGGCGATGATTCTGCTGTTTGTCTTTCTCATACTGCCGGCCATTTTGGCACTGTACTATAGCTTTACAAACTATTATTTGCTGACCCCTGAAAAGATGAAATTTGTAGGAATGGAAAACTACAAGCGGCTGGCGGAGGACGATATCTTTTTAAAATCCTTGGGAAATACCGCTCTTTTTGTCGTAATCGTTGTCCCCGTACAAACCCTTGTCGCTTTGGCACTGGCCCTTCTTGTGAACCAAAAGGTAAGAGGCATCAAATTTTTCAGGATGGCTTTTTTTGCTCCTGTTGTCACTTCAATGGTTATTGTTTCCATCCTCTGGACATTCATCTATAATCCGGACAACGGATTGGCGAATTCCATCTTAAATATCGTGGGAATCGGTCCGTTTCAGTTTCTTACAGACAAAGACCAGGCGATGTATTCTATTATTTTTATGAGTATTTGGCAGGGGGCCGGCTATCAGATGATGATCTTTCTTGCAGGCCTTCAGGAAATTCCGGACCATCTCTATGAAGCAGCCTCCATTGATGGGGCGAACGCTTGGCAAAAGCTCATCAACATCACCATTCCCGGCATTCGGAACATCCTGGTATTTATTGCGATTGTAACGATGATTGCTGCTACTAAACTCTTTATCCAGCCTTTTGTCATGACGCAGGGAGGCCCTTTGGATTCTACGAAAACGCTCGTTTATATGGTATATGAAACAGGCTTTAAGTTTAGGGATGTTGGATATTCATCAGCCATCGCAATTCTTTTCTTTGTGATCGTGCTGGTCATTTCCATTCTGCAGCGAAAGTTTATTAAAGAATCTACAGAATAGGAGGAGAGTTATGAAAAAGAACCGTTTGTTTAAATTAATAGGATTGTATGTCGCCCTTGCTTTGCTTGCACTTCTTTTTTTATTTCCGCTCGTCTGGATGATTGTCTCTTCCTTTAAATCGGAAGCGCAGATTTTCGCGGATCTGCAATCATTTAAAGCCTTTGTTCCATATACTTTTTCATTGGACAACTATACCGGGGTCTTTGAACGGATTCCATTTATCAGATATTTGCTGACGAGCACATTATACGTTTCGGTAATTGTTCTTCTAGGTTTGTTTGTAAACTCTCTGGCTGCTTATGCGTTTGCGAGAATGGAGTTTAAAGGAAGGGATTTTTTGTTTGCAGCCGTGGTCGCGTTAATTATCATCCCGTTTGAGAGTATCCTCCTTCCCTTGTATTTAATCATCGATGAGTTCGATTGGCTGAATACTTACCAGGCGCTGATCGTTCCCTTTATTGCAAATGCGTTTAACATTTTCATGTTCCGGCAGTTCTTTTTAAACCTGCCGAAAGAATTAGAGGAGTCCGCACGAATGGATGGCGCTTCTACACTGCGCATTTTTTTTCAAATCGTCATCCCGTTATCAAAGCCTGTTTTTATTACAGTTGCACTCCTCACGTTTATTACACATTGGGGAGATTTCATGTGGCCGCTGATTGCGACAACAGATGAGAGTGTAAGGCCGCTCCAGGTCGGCATGCAGTTCTTCTTCCATCAGCCTCCTGTAAAGTATGGACATGTCATGGCTGCCCTTACGATGGCGACCATCCCTCTGCTGATCATCTTCGTTTTCTTTCAGAAATACTACGTGCAGGGGATTGCGTCCGCGGGTATGAAAAACTAATAGTGTAACTTTGAGTAAAGCCCATTCAGGGTTTTGCTTTTTTTATGGTAATTTAGATTTAAGTGAAAGGAACGAATTGGGAAAATGAATGGATAAATACTTGGATATTTTCATAAGTTAATCAGCGATTTTCCCAATACACATCCTCCTTTTGTACTGATACAATTTATACCATACAATGTTCGACAAAGTATGGTATGTAAATAGTACCAGGAAGAATGGGTGAGGGCGTGAAAAAGAGAGTACTTGTCTATCTCTATCCCCAGTTTCGAGAAGTAGAGATTATGGTGGCGCTGTCTATCGTCAGCCGCTTTTATGAAGTATTAACCTTCTCATTGCCGCACGGGGCAGTGACAAGTGAATGCGGCCTTATGATGCAGCCGTCTATTAAACTAAAAAATATTAACCCTCTTGAATATGATTTGCTGCTGATCCCGGGAGGAAGGCAAGCCGGGAGCCAGTCCGATGTCCGGCTGATCAGACTGATCAAAGCCTTTGACAGGGACGGCGTACGAATTGCAGCAATAGGCAGCGGTGTGCTGCTGGCCGGAAAAGCGGGCGTGCTGATCAACAAAAATTTTACCGCTACTGTTATTGAAGAGGACCATAGAAAAGCGAAGGACTGGCTGACAGGAAGATCTGTAAACCGGCCGGTTGTTGAAGATAAAAATATAATAACCGCCAAAAACAATGCATATATTGATTTTGGATTGGTAATCGGTGACAGGCTGGGATGTTTTAACAGTATAGATGATTACAATCTGTATAAAGGCAGAGTGTAGCGGGAAGCTGAGTGTTTTTTTCTGTAAAGGCTCATATGTTTCATTCCTTGCCTATGCTAAAATAAGGAATAATCAATAAAGGAGCTGTACAGCGTGTCAACTCTTCTTATTTCAATCATTGTTTCTGTTATCATCATTTTGTTTATCCTGGTTATTTTTGTTGTTGCTATTTCAAAAGGATATTCTTATAAACATACAGTGGACAACCTGGAGGAAAATCCTTACCTGCAAGAAAAAAAAGAAAAATCGCGTGACGCATAAAACCGGCAGCCCATGCCGGTTTTTTTTATTTTCCCTATCCGGTTCCTGAAATTTAGACTGGAAAGTTCGAAGGAGAGAGGGGATAATAAAGAAGATGAGAGCGCATACAATGTTATGTGTTTTTTTTACAAACCATGAAGTAAAAAGGAGAAACTATGATAAAAGTAATTAAGCCTGTATCACCCTTTGATTTCTCTAAAATGCTTCGTCGGGTGAGCAGTGCAGGGAAAAATAACATCGTACATGTGGACATGGACAATCAAACGTATAAAAGAATGGTACACCTTGCGAATAGACCGGTTCTGTTTCAGGTAAAAGCAATTGGAAGCATTGACGAACCGGAGCTTGAGGTAGAGTTCCCCGAAACTCTTTCACAGCGGGAGCAGGATGAATTGTTGGTTATGGTCAAACGCATGTTTTCAACAGATATAGATATAAAGCAATTCTATAGCCAGTTTTCGGATCATAGATACATTGCGCCGCTCATCTCGGACTTTTACGGTGTGCGGCTGGTCACCGATCCCGACCTTTTTGAATCCATGGTGAAAATCATAACTGGACAGCAGGTGAATCTTACATTTGCGGCCGTCTTGATCGACCGCTTGATCGACCTCGCTGGTGAACACATCGAACATGAAAGTGAAACATTCTCCGTTTTTCCAACGGCAGAAAATATGGCTTCTCTGGAATATGGCCAACTGAGGGAGCTGCAGTTCAGCCAGAGAAAAGCAGAGTATATTATCGATTTTGCGAGGCTGATCGCTTCTGGAACATTGGATGTCAACTCTCTTTGGGCAAAGAGTGATGAAGAAGTGATAAGTTCGCTTCTGCCCATCAGGGGAATTGGCCGCTGGACGATTGAATGTCTCCTTATTTTTGCAATGGGGCGTACCAATGTTCTTCCTGCCGCTGATATCGGTTTAAGAAATGGTGTACGTAAAGCATGGGGGCTTGAATATCAGCCGTCTGAAGAAGATGTAAGAAGACTGGCAGAAGACTGGGCGCCATGGAACACCTATATTACCTATTATCTTTGGGAAAGCTTAGCGGTTGAACCAGTCATAAAAGAAGGATAAGAATGCGAATGGAACGAGGAGGAAGGTACTGTGAACATTGCTTTTTTTCTTTTGCCAAAAGATGAAGTGGCTTTTTTAAAATCAACCTCAACGATCAGGCAGGCACTTGAGAAACTTGAGCATCATCGATATACGGCTATTCCCGTACTTGATGAAAAAGGAAGATATTCTGAAACTCTGACCGAAGGCGATTTGCTTTGGACGATAAAAAACACGCCAGGGCTGACGTTTGAAACAAGCCATCGCTTTTCCATCTCCGGCATCCAAAAAGACCGGGTCATCAAGTCCGTCTATATTAATGCTGAGATGGAAGATCTCTTGTCTTTAATTGCCACCCAAAACTTTGTTCCTGTGGTGGATGATCAGGGTGTATTTATCGGCATTGTCCGCAGGAGTGACATTATTGAATACTGCTCCAATCAGCTGTTTGCCATAAAGGGGACTTAAAAAAGAATGGAAGAGATCTACTCTGCGTTTCCGCAATTAGAAACGAAGCGTTTTATTCTTCGAAACATTGAAGAAGAGGATGCAGACGACCTGCATGAAGTATATTCTGATCCTGAGGTTGTGAAATTTTGGGGTACTGCTCCGTTTACCTCTATAGAGCAAACCAAATCTTTGATCTGTGACTTTCAAAAAGGTTATAGGGATCAGATGACGATCCGCTGGGGAATTGCGGAAAGGGAAGAAAACCGGCTGATCGGAACATGCGGATACCACAACTGGGCAAAAAAGAAGTTCAGGACAGAAATAGGATATGAAATACGAAAAAGCAATTGGCGCAAAGGTGTGATGAAAGAAGTACTCAGTGCCATACTTCCTTTCGCCTTTCAACACATGAAACTAAACCGGATTGGAGCGCTTATTCATCCCGACAACCATGGCTCTGCGATGCTTGTATCAAAATTGGGTTTTCACGAAGAAGGGTGCCTCAGAGACTATCAATGTGTTGATGGAGAATTTCAGGATTTAGTGATGTACAGTTTGCTCAAAAAAGACATATTAACCCAAATATAGCATGGATGGAGTTAGGCGCAGAGCCTAGCTTTTTTATTTAACAAAGAATACTGCCTGGCAGTGGTATAACGAAATGTATGGGGATATGTCATGAACTTTGAAAGGGCACTGGCTTAGCTGTTTGCCTGTGATCATTTTATCTATCCTGAATATGGGTTAGGAAATATTAAAGAGGGCTTAGTACAGGCGGTCAATCAGCCAGCACAGCAGGTGTTTGGAAAGAAAAAGCGGGATACACTACCTTCTGTGCAAAAATTGCGAGGTTCGTTTCTTCTGTCATGGCGAATGTCCGAAAAATAGATTTTTAGTTTCAGATATGAGACAGGATTAAATTTTCTATGAACACGGCCAGTTATTCAGTAGCAACAACATCACACTCAGAACCGCTTCTGAATGTGATGTTGTTTTATTCTTTTCGAGGGGGAAGCATCAAGTCTTTTCTTCTCTATTCCGGTTCTTGAACTCTCCTGCAAGGTTTCGTGTTTCTTTTTTAAAGAAAGCCAGCTCTTCCGAATCAAGAGAGAGGCCTCCATATCGGACCTTATTATAAAATGTTGATACGATCTCAATCGCTGTTTTCGACAGATCCAGCCGATGCAGCCATTCAGTAACAGATTCGTCATAGGCACGGCCGCCCCCTAGTTTTGTCATGCGTTTTTCAAATTGGATATAAACTTTTCTCGCCTCATCGGCCGGTGTTTTCCAAAAACGGCTCCTTTTATGAGCAGGCTTTTCGCCGGGCATAATGGGCTGAATACTTTGTGAGGATATCGTCTGGCCCAATACTGATAGAATCCTTCTTCTGAAATAGATTAAAAGGGCGAGCAGGATGGCTGCACAGATGATCCACAATATCCATTGGTTGTGAAAAGGTGATACGTGAGGCAGTCCTTTCACTTTTTTGCTTCCTTTAAATGATCCAGCAAAGGCTTCAGCTCTCCTTTTGCCGCCATCAGAGATGGGAAGAAGGCTGTAAAGAAAGAATAGAGGTTTGCTTAAAATCGTAAATACAGCATAGAATAGTACACTCATCAAATTTTTGAACAAGAAGGAAAAGAAAGGGAAAGCAAGGTATGCAGCAACTGATGAAGATAGCAGCACCAATAACGATAATATTCCTTGCTTTGTGTTCTGAAAACCAGGTTTCCCATCATTCAAATTTCGATGATAGCTTTTAAGCAGGATAAGATAGGCAAGCTGTACTGTCGGAATAAGGAGCAAAGCCTCAGAAATGTTCGGAAAGAAAATATACTGGAAGAATGCCAGGACAAATGAGACAAGCCAGATCACTTCCATGTCTTGCTTAATGGGCTCAGACCAGTTAGCCCATGCTCGCCAGGCTATGATCCCTGCGACAAGGAAAGAAAAGGGGGCGCCAAACCCAAAAAGATAAGCAATTCCAAAAGCAACAGGGCTGAGAAGGATGATTTTACCCACGGTCATCTTTATCGAAAAGGTAAAAAGCAAAACAAATGGCAAGCAGCCAAGAACATAAAGAGCAAAAAACTTTAAAAACAGGGTAAGACTGAAAGGCAGCAGGCTGATTACGATTAAATAAAGAAGCAAACTGTCAAATGAGTAATTAAGAGAAAAGGTGAGAAGCATCCCTTTGTTATTCATGAGATGGCTCTCCTTGCAGACCATTTTGAAAGATAAGCCCCTTCTTCTTGTTCTATAATCCGATAGACAGGGCTCCCGTGCTTCTGCCACTTTTGAAAGTACAGCTCTTGCCTGCCATCTTCATCAAGGTTGCCTGCCAGTATAACCACGGGAATCGTGCTTGAAATTTCCCGGTCTGTTTTTGCAAGCAGCTCGAGGAGGGGAAAGGTTACACTTGAAACACTGATACGGGCAAGTGTTTCGAGTACTTTTAACAGATGAGCACGGTCCTCTCCTTTTTCCACTTTAAGAAAACCAACAGCACCGGGAACACGGATATTCATAAAGATTTCATACGGAATACCGGCTGAAGAAGCATGCTGGCACATAAAGGTTAAATAACTAAGCTGGTTTTCCATCGTCTCACTCTGAAAAGAGGATGTCCCATAGGAGGATGACCCAACATTGACGATAAAGGCCCATTTGTATTCTGTTGTTTTCTCTACAACTTTCGTCTTGAGTGAAGCTGAAGCTGCTGTTGCTTTCCAATGGATCCTGTTATAAGGATCACTCCTTTCATAGTCTCTTGCACCTGCAGGAGAAGCCGGATCTTCAAACAATGACCGTGAAAAAGGATGGAAACCCTGGCCGAACTGCAGCAGCGGCTTGATACCGATCACTGGGAGAGGGGCAGGAAATACAATCACTTCCGTTCGATAGATGGGATCAAAGGCCAGGAGGAGGAGACCATATCCCATGACATTCCGGATGCTGAGTTCAATACGGTTCAGCTTCACGGCTCCCCGTTTTTTTCCTGTAACCATAAGCTCCTGCTCCAGCCGTGACTTTTTAGGGACAGCAAATTGCCACTCATAATCCTTTTGCTTTAAATTTTTCTTTTCATGCGTCAGTACTGCGTTATCAACATCAATGGCATCGGAAGCGGTAAAGGTCATCGTTCCACGGATCTGCGGCCAGCTGCCTTCATAGGAAAGGGTAAGAGGCAGTCTTTCTGTATCGCCGGGAAAAAGCCGTATGCTCCTTCGCGGGTTTAGAAAAACAAGCTGATCAGCAGCAGACCTGAAATAAAGCCGGCTGAGATAGTATACGGCTCCGAATAAGCAAGCAAGTGCTAATACAGCAGGTGATTTTTTATAAAAACTGATGGCAGCTAAAACTACGCAGGCACTTAATGAGGCCTGAAGAAGCTTGGGTACGGCAAGCTCTTTCCGCCAGACACTCATGACCCGGCACCTGACTCGACCGGGACTTCAACGGATTTCAAGATCTCCTGAATGACCTGATGCTTTGTTTTTCTCAGCGTTCCTTCGAGCGAGAGGACCAGACGGTGGGAAAGAACAAAAGGGGCCATCAGTTTTATGTCATCCGGTGTGACATACATCCGTCCATGAATCAGAGCATGGCCCTGAGATGCACGCATAAAGGCAAGCGTTCCCCGCGGGCTGACGCCAGCTTCCGCAAATCCTGATTCTCTTGTCGCATGAACAATGGACAGCAAGTAGTTCTCAACATCGTCCGAGAGTTCCACTTCCTTTACCATGTCTTGCATTCTATGTAAATCCTCCAGAGAGAAGACGGCTTCAAGCTGATCGAGAGGTTCCTGCTTTCGATACAGAGAGATCATCCTCTTTTCTTCTTCAAATGAAGGGTATCCGGTCTGTATTTGAATGAAAAAACGGTCAAGCTGTGCTTCCGGAAGGGGAAAGGTACCTTGAGATTCAATCGGATTCTGGGTAGCAATGACTATAAAAGGAGAGGGAAGCTTGGTTGTTTCCCCTTCAATGGTAACTTGCTTCTCCTCCATTATTTCAAGCAGGCTGGACTGTGCCCTTGGTGTAGCTCTGTTAACCTCATCAGCCAGCAGTATGTTCGTCATGACCGGTCCGACGCGAAGCTCGAAATCCTGTTCTTTCGGGTTGAAAAATTTAATCCCCGTTATATCACTGGGAAGGACATCAGCCGTAAACTGAATCCGTCTGAATCCGCCGCTGATGGATTTGGCCACACTTTTAGCCAGCACCGTCTTCCCGGTGCCTGGCACGTCTTCTAAAAGAATATGTCCTTTATTAATAAGTGCAATCATGATCAAGTCGACAATTTTTTCTTTTCCGACTAATACTGACGCTATATTACGTTTCATGCGTTCTGTTTGCTGAAGGATATCCAATTTTATTTCCACCTTTATTTTCCATTTTTCTAATATATTCTACAAAAACGGTGAAAAACCTCCAACAAAAAAAGACGGCGAAAAACGCCATCTTTTATCTGAAATTGAAAATTAAAGCCAAATGATCGCAGCTAAAACAGCGGCAAGTATAAAACGATAATAGGCAAATGGAGTAAGTTTTACTTTTGCAATCAAGCGGATAAAGAACAGAATGGCAACGACTGCGACAATAAAGGCCGTGATGAATCCTGCTGCAAAGAATGGAAGATCAGCTCCGCTAAGCACATCCCAGCTTTTATACAGATCAAGGCCGCTTGCAGCAATCATAATTGGGACTGCAAGAATAAATGTGAAATCTGCAGCTGTTCTGTGGCTTAAGCCGAGCAGCACACCGCCAGATATGGTCGCGCCCGAACGGGAGAAGCCGGGCCAAAGTGCAAGACATTGAAACAGCCCAATGATAAAAGCTTGTTTATACGTAATTTGATCAAGGGTAGCTGCCGTAATTTTCTTCTTCTTCTTTTCCGCATAAATCATCAGCAGACCGCCGATAATTAAGCTGAATACAACCGTACTTGTCGAGAATAAATATTTTTTTACAGCATCATGAGCGAGAAGCCCGATCACAACAGCCGGCAGCATGCCCGCAAAAATGTGGAGTAAATTCAAATGGCCTTTTTGGCCGTTTTCTGTCTCCACCTTGCCTACACCAAGAAGGCTCCACAGTCTTTTCCAATATAGAACCACAACAGCTAGGATGGAACCGAGCTGTATAACAATTTCAAACGTTTTCGCTTTGTCCCCTGTAAACCCGAGAAAATGCCCGGCAATAATTAAATGTCCGGTGGAGGAAACAGGTAGAAACTCTGTTAATCCTTCTACCATTCCCATGATAATCGCAATCCAAAGAAACATACATTCACCAGCCTGTTCACTAATTAGTCAAATACTGTACCTATTATAAAAGATATTTGCCGAAAAACATATAAAGATATTGTGACAACGCAAAAAGCTGAAGGACCTGTTTAGCTCCGAAAAGCGGTGGAACACCTGAATAGTAACACGCTTTTTAGGAGCGGGGTCTTGAAGCTGGATTAAGAAAAGCTGAAGCAGCAGTTCATAGAATAATCCGCACTAACAACGTTCGCAGCCCAAACAAAAAAAGAGACGGCACATGTCCGCCTCTTTTCTTAAAATGCAAAGATTATTTATCCAGGATGGTAACTTTAACGTTCTTGCGTCCCCATTCGGTTGCTTTTTGCTTAGAAGAATAGAAGACATCGATTCTGTTTCCTTGAATGGCGCCGCCTTTGTCAGCAGCTACTGCATAGCCATAGCCTTCTACATACACTTGAGAGTTTAACGGAATAACATCCGGGTCAACAGCGATGACTTTTACGTCTGGATTCGCTTTAAGATTTGTACCGTTTGCTGTTACGCCGCTGCATCCATCGCAATCAGCAGTGTAAGCTGTTGCTTCAACAGATACTGTTTTTCCTTGTTTCTGATCAGTCGAAGCAGCCTTTACTGGTGCTGAGGCTTTTTGTGCTGGAGCAGAAGATTCAACTTCTGTTTTCACACGAACGCCATTTTCACCATAAAGAGCTTTAATGGTTTGAGGGCCCGTTAATCCATCAACAGCGATGCCTTTTGCTTTTTGGAAAGCTTTTACTGCATTCACAGTAACCGGACCATAAATGCCATCCACAGTATAGTTATAGAATCCTTGGTCTTTTAATTCACTTTGCAATCCTGAAACTGCATAGCCTTTACTGCCTTGCTGTAGTATATTTGATTTTCCTAAAGAGGACTGAAGAAGTGCCTCAGCAGTTCTTTTTCCTGCTATTCCATCTACCTTTAATCCGTTTCTCTTTTGGAAATCTTTCACGGAAGCCGCTGTAATATCTCCATAAAAACCTGTTGTTTCAGTGTAATGAAAATATCCCTTATCTTTGAGTTGTTGCTGCAATTGATGCACGTCTTTATCCCACATGCCCTGTTTTAATGTATGGTCCCCTAACGCGGCTTCCCCTACTAGTGGAGAACTCATCATTACTCCAGCGATCGCTCCTGTTGCAATTACTTTTTTAATCATATGTAGTACCTCCTCAAGTACGAAAAGTTTTAGTTAAAAAGGATATGTTTTCCTTCATAGCCAATTGCAATTGTACAGGGTGTGTATGACAGGCAGGTTAGAGTAAGGTAACAAAACGATTACATAATTATTTCGAAATAGTTCTATATCCCTCCAACCATTGAATTATTTACCTGATGAACTCAGGGCATGACTGGGGTGTGAGGTTTTTCTTGCTGTAATTCTTTATAATTTTCAGAAAACTGTTAAACTTGTATCGTACCTATTTATTGAAGGAAAGGTGGAACTTTTCATGGAATATCGCCGACTTGGAAAAACAGGATTGAAGGTAAGCGAGATTTCACTCGGCAGCTGGCTGACAACGGCCGGCTATGTAGAGAAAGAGAACGCGGAGGCCAGCATAAATAAAGCATTTGACCTCGGCATTAACTTTTTCGACACCGCCAACGTCTATATGCGCGGAGAAGCTGAGAAGGTAGTGGGAGGTGTATTGAAAGATTACCAGAGAGATTCCTATGTTCTCGCAACAAAAGCCTTTTGGCCAATGGGAGAAGGTCCGAACGATAGAGGGCTTTCCCGCAAACATGTCATCGAGCAGTGCAATGCCAGTCTGCAGCGGCTCGGCCTGGATTATGTTGATATCTTCTATTGTCACCGTTATGACAAAGAAACGCCGCTCGAAGAAACATTGCGGGCCATCGATGATCTGATCAGGCATGGAAAGGTTTTGTATGCGGGAGTCAGTGAATGGACGGCAGAACAAATTTCTGAAGCGGTCCACCTTGCCGACAAAAAATTATTGGATCGAATTGTTGTCAGTCAGCCACAATATAATATGTTTGAACGCTATATTGAAAAAGAAGTGATCCCTGTCAGCGAGAAACACGGGATCGGCCAAGTCGTATGGTCACCGTTGGCACAAGGGGTGCTAACAGGTAAGTACAAAATAGGGGAAGAAGCTCCGAAGGGAAGCCGCGCAGCAGATGAGAACAGTAAGAAGGCTATATCCCGCCATCTTACAGACGAGAAGCTCCAGAAAGTAGAACAGTTAAAAGGGATAGCGGCAGAAACCGGTATCTCTGCTGCACAGCTTGCCCTTGCCTGGATATTACGGCAGGAGAATGTTTCAAGCGCGATCGTAGGAGCGAGCTCTCCGGATCAGCTGGAGGAAACCGTGAAGGCCTCCGGCATTAAACTCTCCTCTGAGACTCTCGAGAATATTGAGAACATTCTTCAAAATTAATAGAATTCAAAAACGGCGGGTGACTTCCCCGCCGTTTTCTGCGTTATGCAGTTTTACGTTCTGTGTTATTGCGCTGTTATTGCTCAATATACTGTTTTGGGCGGCCCTTCATTCGGGAAAGGAGATTCAGCAAATGATCTAGTTCCTGGCTGCATTTCACGGTGACTTCTGCTGTCAATCCGTAGGTTTTCCCAAGACAAAGCAAAACTTCGCGCTTTTTTTCAATCATTTGTAATAACATCTTTCATTCACGACTTTCATGAGGGATTTTGTCACAAAAACTAGTATGAAGCAAAACTTAAATTTCGAAAAGAGATTTGATAAAAGTAGTCAAAATATTACAAAAAAATAGTGTTGAATTATCTGTAATAATGGGCAATATAGTCCATTATTTTTTTGTTGTTGAAGGAATGAAGCACAACATTGAATGGAACCTCCTTAATTTTGATATAATGGATGGTACTATATTACGGAGGCTCACATGTTAAGTAAGCAAATTCCTAAAGACGTTGTTCTGGAACTTGGAAAAGACGTGTTGTTTCATTTTAGTGGAGAAGTGATACAAGAAGGCTATGCGCTTTACCAAAAAGGCGCTGTATACAATATTAATGTGGATAACAAGACTGTAACAGGAAGTGTTTCTGAAGAGAGTGAATATGCGGTAAGTCTTGATCTTGAGCATATTTCAGAGAGCAGCTGTTCATGCGTCAGCTCCGAGCCATGTGCTCATAAGCTGGCTGTGTTTTTTCAGCTGTATGCCTCTTTTGGACCTCCCTATCAGCTTATATTGGAATGGAAAAGCAAGAGAGGAAAACTAAAAAATGAACAGCAGGAAGCCATGATTTCTTCAGCTGATCAGCGAGAGAGCAGCACAAAGAATGCTGAACCAAAAACGAGAAAACGGGTGATTCAAAACATACTGTCTGTTGATGAATGGAAAAAGAACTTTAATCAGCGCTTTGAAGACTTTGAAAAGAATAAGATGCAGAATCTGACCTTTAAAGAGCTGGAAAAGGGAGAAGGGTATACCTTCACCCACATCCATAAGGAGTTTTATCCAGGTCTATTGAATGCTGCCAGTTTTATGGATGATGACATTGGAAAGCTGTATCGGTTTCATGCACAGCTTGAAACCTTCCTAAGGCTTACGGAATATGAAAAGCAATATGGGGTGCCCGATTATTTAGCTTCACATTTTAAACTTAATCTCAGCCAGCTGGTCGATGGGATGTTCAAAACGGCTATGGAGATTCAGGCAGAAAGGCTTAAGGCGGAACATCTGGATTTAATTGAAGAAAGTTTAAAAGAATTCCAGAATATTTTTAAGCTTCCCGCCCGTTATTTTGATATTATTTTTCGTGTCTTTCAAGTAGGCTGGGCGACCATTTACCATGTGGATCAATGGGTGGTAGCTTATGAAAAGCAGCTTCTGGAGGAAAAGGAAAAGGGTTCCCGGGCTCAGTTTCTGGATATGGCGCTCGTTCACTTTGCCTTTTTGAGGGATGACCTTACAGAAGCTTATCAGCGGATGGAAAAAACAGAGCAGTTTTCTTCCCGTCATGCATTAATTTGGCTTGAGCTGCTTTTTCATTGGGAAAAGTGGGAGTCTTTACTGAAATGGCTGCTCGCCTTGAAGCCGGAATTTTACCGGAAGACGCAGGATTATTACCGGGATACGTCTGTTCGGGAACAGTTTCACCAATATATTGAATACTTTTGGAAATATGCACAGTACACGGGGGAGGAAATGGAGTATGAACAGATGCTCGTTGACTGCCTTCCGGTAACTTTTTATGAATATAATGAATTTTTGCACGTCCAGCAGGATTTTAAGCGCTGGGTCGAGCTTCAGATCTTAATGGGATACTCGCCTTCCTTGATTAATGGTACGGATTTAAAAGAAGTGGAGCAGCTGGATATGGAAGTGCTTCTTCCGCTGTACCACCAGTCCGTTGACCGGCTCATCAGGGAGAAAAACCGCAAATCCTATAAGCTGGCCATCCGTTTCTTGAAAAAGCTTCAGTCCATCTATAAAAAGCTGGGCCGAGACGTGCAGTTTGATGATTATATTGAAAAGCTGGCTAGCCAGTATGCCAGACTCCGCGCTTTTCAGGAAGAGCTAAGGAAAGGAAAATTCATACATGATTGATGTGACCGCCATTGTACTTCATGCCAGATGGCTGAACGACAACAGAATGGTGTTCTGGGGAGAGCAGAAAGGGCGCAGACTCCATGTGGATGACTGGATGCCCATGCTTTTTGCCTGGCATGAAAAATCTTATTATGGAACGTTTATCGAACAAGATGATGATCAAAATGTTTATGTGTCTGCTGTTGATGCGTTTCATCTGTTCACAGGGCATCCGCGTTTTTTCCTGAAACAGGACAATTGGAGCGCAGAGGCTCAAGACATGATCACTCACGCCCGGGAGCTGGATGTATCACTGCAGGAACGTCAAGTAAAACCCAGTTTTGAATCCTGGAAAAAAGGTGAATGGAAATGGGAGATAGAAGCCACCGGGAAAGAACTGTCACATTGGCTGAACACGGCGATCGATGAACTCGCTCTTGAAGAACCAGAAAGATTGGATGCGGATTCTGCCTTTTTCGACCGGTTTCCGTTTCAGCATCTTCTCGAAAAAAATACTCTTTATGAAAATCTGTCAGAGGAATCATGGCTCGTTAAACTGGGTTGGAAAAAGGACGAAAAGCCGTTCGATGTCCTTCTTGAGCTTCAGGAACCTGAAGAAGATGACCGATATTGGAAACTGGATGTGCTGCTGGAGGATAAGGAGAGCAGCATTCAATTTGACTGGACAGGGGCAGCGGAAGATCTCCCGGAAGAATGGCAGCCCTTTAAGCACCGAATAGCAGAAGATCTTTCTTTTGCCGGTACACTTGTATCTTTTCTTCAAAAGAAGGATGGCTCTTTTAAGACGAAGCTGACGGAAAATGAAGCATGGGATTTTTTAAATGAGAAGAGTCAATGGCTGGAAGAAGGGGGATTTAAAATCCTTCTTCCTTCATGGTGGGAAGCGCTGAAAGATCTTCAGCCGGACCTGAAAGCGAAGGTGAAAAGTTCAACTGGCGGATACGCTCCGTCATTTTTAGGGCTGGATTCCATCGTGCAGTTCGACTGGAAAGTTTCCACAGGCGACATCGAATTGAGCGAAGAGGAGTTCCTGAAGCTCGTCGACAGCCGCAGGCGCCTAGTGAAAATTAAAGGGAAATGGTTCAAGCTCGATCCTGCTTTTATCCGTGAGGTCAGACAGGTTATGAAGAGTGTTAACCGCAAAGGCCTTCAGCTGAAGGATATTTTGGAACAGCACCTCATGCAGCCCGTGAAAGACGGCAATGAAGAAGAGCCTTCCATGCTGCGCTATGTCAATATTGAGCTGAACACAGACCTTGCCAAAATGGTCGAACAGCTGTCTGAAGTGAAAGAGATCCCGATTCAGCCTACGGCCCCAGGCTTTCGGGGAAGTCTTCGGGACTATCAAAAAACAGGGAGCTCCTGGCTTCAATTTTTAAGGAAGTTCGGTCTTGGAGGATGTCTGGCGGATGACATGGGACTGGGGAAAACAATCCAGACCATCGATTACCTGCTTCAAACAAGAAAAGATAATGAAGAGGGGGGATTTCCTGCTCTTCTAATCTGTCCGACTTCTGTCATTGGAAACTGGCAGAAAGAACTGCAGCATTTTTCACCTGATTTAAACGTGTTTCTTCATTATGGGTCTTCAAGGATAAGAGGAGAGCCATTTATCAAGTCGATTCAGGGGGCGGATGTTGTATTAACCTCGTATACGACCGCACAGCTGGATGAAGAAGATTTTCAGCATGTCTTGTGGGATGCGATCATTTTAGATGAAGCTCAAAATATAAAGAACAGTTTTACAAAACAATCAAGGAGCATCCGCCGTTTATCGGGAAGGCATAAAATTGCGCTGACCGGCACACCTGTAGAGAACCGGCTGCTTGAGCTTTGGGCCATTTTTGATTTTCTTAATCCCGGTTACCTGGGCAGTGAAGCCGCCTTTCGAAAACGGTTCGTCCTTCCTGTTGAAAGAGAACACGATAACAGCCGGCTGAAACAGCTGCAGAGCCTTGTTCAGCCTTTCTTACTGAGAAGGACCAAACAGGACCCTCACGTACAGCTGAACCTTCCGGAGAAACAGGAGATTAAAGAGTATGTCCATCTAACGGCAGAGCAGGCATCCTTATATGAACGGATGATTCAGGATACGTTTCAGCAGCTTGAGCAAGAAGGCGGCATGAAGAGAAGAGGGCTGATTTTAGCTTTATTAGGCAAGCTGAAGCAGGTTTGTGACCATCCGGTTCTATATCTGAAGGAAGAAAAGAAGAACAGGCTCGAGGAGCGATCGAATAAATTTTCGAAGCTGGTGGAACTCTTGGAAGCCATAAGAGAAAAGGGCGAAAGGTGTTTGATCTTTACGCAGTTTTTATTTATGGGCAATCTGATTCAGGACTATATCGCAAACCGCTGGAACGAAGAAGTGCTCTTTTTGCACGGAGGAGTGCCTAAGGTTAAACGCGATGAAATGATTGAAAAGTTTCAGGATGGGAAGCACAGTGTGTTCGTGCTGTCCTTGAAAGCTGGGGGGACAGGGTTAAATCTTACAGAAGCAAACCATGTGATCCATTTTGACCGCTGGTGGAATCCGGCTGTAGAAAACCAGGCGACAGACCGTGCCCACCGAATCGGGCAAAAACGGTTTGTGACCGTTCATAAGATGATCACGCTCGGTACGCTTGAAGAGCGGATTGATGAAATGCTTGAAAGCAAAAAAGAGCTTAGCGAAAAAGTCATCACGAGTGAAAACTGGATTACAGAGCTTTCTACTCAGGAACTCAGAGAGCTTTTTGTCCTGCGGAAGGAATGGGTAGAAAAAGAGTAAAAAAAGAGGAGCAGACTCAGGATAGAGCAGCTCCTCTTTTTTTTATTATTTATAAAGTATGTCATCTCTTAGTGTATTGACGTGATCCACTGCTGTTTCAATATCTTGTTCGGGCACGTTAAACTCCTGAAGCGCTTCCTTTAAGTGAAGAACAATGGCGTCGAAATGCTCAGGCTGGAGATTCATGCCTTCATGTACCTTTGCCATCGATTTTCCGGAATACTGACCAGGTCCGCCCAAAGCGAAACTCAAGAACTTGGTTTGATGTTTCCTCTGTTTTTCCATATCGGTATTTTCGAAAAAATAATTCACACTCGAATCGGCCAAAACTTTATCATAAAAACGCTCAACCACTTTTCCTATGGAATCTTTGCCACCCAATTTTTCGTAAAGTGATGTCTGCAATGATATCTCCTCCTTATGTTACCATTTTCCCTACAAGAGGACAGACATAAACGCTAAGAAGATTTATGGTTTGGACCTGAACACTTTTCTTGCGAATATGAGGTAAAAGAGAAGAGGAAACGGACATTGGATCAATCCCCATAGAGACCAGAACCAATAACGGTAGCCGCGTTTCCTTCCGTCCAGAAACAGCCATGTGCTCTGGCAAAGAAGAATGATGACAACGAGAATTAGTGTCCAAAGCGGCTGGCCGTGTATGTTATGTGTCATTCCATTCACCTTCTTTTCTATGATGTTTATAAAGAAACAGAATAGCCCCAATCAGTACGGGAGCCTGAAGGATGACGAAAACAGAAGGGAGCCGAATAAGCATAGCAGCTACGCAGAACAGAACTGCAGCAGCTATCACTCCAAACAGGGCAAGCTCTTTAGCGAGCTGTCTTTTATTTCTGCTGGTTTCCTCAGCTACCATTTGTTCAAAAAAGGCAAGGTCTGGCACACTGACTTCTTCATATTTTTCAATCTGTGAGAGGCTTTCCTTGAGCTTATCTTCAAGGTTATTTGCTGAGTCTGAATTCTCCTTCACTTTCACCTAACTCCTTTCTAATGAATCTTAACCCGGTATGAACCCGAGATTTCACCGTTCCGGCGGGAATATTCAGCATTTTCCCGATCTCGTCGTACGTATAACCGTAATAATGCTTTAGGATTAAGGGGATTCTTGTTTCTTCGTTTAAAAGGCTTACGGTATCTAGCACTTCATTCCATTCTTCATTGATGAAAACGGCTTTCCATTTCAGGTTTCGGGATTCCTGTTCGCGCTCTTGATACTTCTGCTCGGTTTTCTTGCGTCTGAACTGGTCGATGTATAGATGGGATGCGATGGAAATGAGCCAGGAAGAAAATTTGGATTTTCCCTCGTATAACCCAATCTTTTGAATGCATTTAAGCATGGTCTCCTGTACAAGGTCTTCTGCTGTTGAACGGTTCATCGTTATTTTCAGTACATAATGAAACAAAATAGAATAATTTTGCTGCAGCAAGAGAGAAAGAGAATGCTGGTCGCCATTTTTTGCTTTTTTGACTAAATCTTTTTCTTCCATCTTTATGGTGTCCTCCTTGCGACCTGATTCATGAATCAATAGTAATACGTTTCGTGAAGGTAAATCGTTCATTCTGTTAAAAAATATCCTTTATTAATGGATAAAAGAGGGATACTTTGTTACGTTAGAAATATTCTGGTATCTGGCGAGTCTTTTTACAATTTAACTGAGAGGAAGATTGATCATGTATTTACCGTCTTTTTCGTTGGAAGGAAAAACAGCATTGATCACTGGAGCAGGGCGGGGAATCGGCAGGGCACTGGCCATTGGTTTTGCGGAAGCTGGAGCGGATGTTGTACTGATCTCCCGAACTCGATCAGATCTTGATGAAGTTGCCGGCTCTATCGAGAAACTTGGGAGAAAGGCATATGGCTTTACAGTAGATGTGACAGAAAAGGAAGAAATTCAATCATTATATGATTCTCTTACATCACGCCAAATTCCTTTACATATTCTAGTCAATAATGCCGGTATGAATATTAGAAGCAAAGCGCTGGAAGTTTCTGAAGAGGAATGGGAGAAGATCATGAACACCAACCTTCGTTCAGCCTTCTATTTTTCCCAGGAAGCCGCTAAACTTATGAAATCTCAAGGGAACGGGCGAATCATCAACATTTCCTCTGTAGCAGGGCATGTTGCGTTAAGAACGGGAGTCGTATATGCTTCGACGAAAGCGGCGATGATCCAAATGACGAAAAACCTTGCACTGGAATGGGGCCCTTACGGAATCAATGTGAACTCAATCGGTCCCTGGTATTTCAGAACACCGTTAACAGCAGAACTGCTTGCAGATGAAAACTATTTGAATGACATTCTATCCCGCACTCCACTGAACAGAGTGGGAGAACTGGCCGAATTAGTCGGTCCTGCCGTTTTTCTGTCTTCAGACGCTGGTTCCTATTGTACAGGACAAACTCTTTTTGTAGACGGCGGAATGACCGTGTATGGATTCTAGAGAGAACAATTAAACGCTGCATGAAAGGAGCTGCCAGAAAGTCATAAACTGACCTTCTGGCAGCTCCTTTGTTTGAAAAACATCTTCAGTGACAAGTTGAATGTAGTGGAAGGTGCGAGACTCCTGCGGGACGAGCGTGACAGGTGAAACCCGCAGGCGCAAGCGCCGAGGGGTTCAGCGCACGCCCCGCGGAAAGCGAGCAGCCTGGAACGGAAATCAACGTCTGCCAAATAGACATCCTGTTTCTATGCTTGCTAACGGCTTATCGTACAGCTCCTTTTTGTGTTTGAAAAAATGGCTGTCAGATGTATAAAAAGTGAGAAAGCGTTAATAATGGTAGCAAATGCAATATATTAAATTACTTTTTAGGAGGATTTTTTTCATGAGAAAACAAGACTTAGTTGACGCAGTAAAATCTGCAACAAACATGAATAAAAAAGAATCAACCCTTGCGGTGGAAGCTGTTCTTGAATCGATTACCAATGCATTAAGGCAGGGTGAGAGCGTCCAGCTGATTGGATTTGGAACCTTTGAAACTCGCAACCGCAACGCCCGTAAAGGGCGCAACCCTCTAACAGGGGAAGAAATCATGATCGCCGCAAGCAGTGTACCTGCATTTAAACCAGGAAAATCACTGAAAGAAGCCGTTAAAGCAGTATAAACTGAAAAGCCCCGGATCATGGGGCTTTTTTTTGTTGAACAAAATTTTTCCCCATGCCTATTATTGTCTCTATTTGTCGGTAAATTCTTGAAGGAAAACCTTACTCCATTATCTAATATAAAAGGGATTGAGACACAATACGACAGAATGATAGTTGAGGGTGTGGACTGAAAATGATGCTAACCAAAGATGAACTTCTTCCGAGACTTGGTGTTTTCAAAAAATTAATTGATGTTTTGCCTGAATTTATATGCTTGAAAAATAGAGAAGGCCATTGGATAGAGGCTAATGAATTTGCGCTCCAGGTATTTGGAGTGGACCGCTGTAAGTATAAAGGAAAGGCCCTTGATGAACAGAACTCCTGGTGTAATGCAGGGATGATCGAGCGGTCAAATGAAACAGACAATAAGGCTTGGGAAACAGGACATCCGATAAAAATTCAAGAAGAAGTGCAGCAAAAAGACGGATCGTATATTTATCTTGAATTAATCAAACAAGCTACTTTTGACGAAGAAGGGAATCCTTTGTTTTTGTTTGTGACAGGAAGGGACATCACCCAGCATAAAGAAAAGGAAGAAGAGCTGAGTGTCGCGCTCGAACTTTTGGAATCTGTACTCGAAGGCACGACTGACGCCATCTTAATTGTCGATACAAAAGAAAATCTGATCAAGGTCAACCATGCCTTTGAGAACATGTTCGGCTGGGAAGAGCATGACCTTCTAACCGATGAAATCGATTCGCACATTATCATACCGGATGAATTCAAAGCTGAATCTAAAAGTATTATGGGCCTTCTTGCCGAAGGAAGTACGGTTCCTTCCTTTGAAACCCAGAGAGTCCGGCGTGATGGATTAAAGATTGATGTATCCATATCGTTTTCTGCGATCCGCAACATGCAGGGCAGAGTCATCGGTTTCTGTTTGATTTACCGTGATATTTCAGCACAAAAAAAGGCAGAGCGGGCTCTCCGTGAGAGTGAAGCGAAGTACCGTGTCATTGCAGAGCATTCTAAAGATTTAATCGCCGTAGCCAATCCTAATGGGGAACTGATCTATAGTTCACCTTCCCATGAAGCCATCCTCGGATTCTCTAGTAACTTAGATGAAATAAATAGAATTCTTTTTTCAAGGATTCATCCGGATGATTGGGAATTTCTTAGAGCTGCCTTTGCGAAGGCCAAAATGAAAAAAAAACCTTTTACCTTTGAATGTCGCCTGATGCATCAAAATGGAGATTGGCTGGTCATGGAGACTAATGCGGTTCCGGTACTTAACGAATGGAACGAGATAGAGAGCTTCGTAACGATCGCTCGGGATATTACAGCAACGAAGGAAACTGAGGAATTGATAAGAAAGTCGGAGAAGCTTTCTGTTCTGGGGGAGCTGGCGGCAGGAGTCGCCCATGAAATACGGAACCCCCTTACATCCTTAATCGGCTTTGCCCAGCTTTTAAAGGAAACAGATGAAGAGATGAAAACTAAATATGTTACAATTATGCTGACGGAATTAAAACGAATTAATGACATTGTCGGGGAGCTTATGCTAGTGGCCAAGCCGCAAGCCGTCCATTTCGAATACAGTTCATTAGAAGATATGCTTCAATCTGTGATCCGCCTCCTGGACACACAAGCCATTATTAAAAACATACAGATTCAATTAAAAGTGGATAAAGAAATTCCTTCTATTTATTGTGTGGAAAATCAGCTGAAGCAGTTATTTATCAATCTGTTAAAGAATTCCATTGAAGCCATGGATCAAGGTGGAATCATCACGCTTGCTGTCATAATGAAAAAAGGAAGCGTAGTGATTAAGATTGAAGACCAGGGTTCGGGCATACCGAAAAACAGGCTTGGAAAATTGGGAGAACCTTTTTATACGACGAAAGAAAAGGGAACAGGGCTTGGTCTGATGGTATGCTATAAAATTGTAAAAGAACATTACGGTAACATTTCTTTTGAGAGTGAAGAGAATAAAGGAACAACTGTTCAAGTGAAATTGCCCATCTATCCATTTTCAGTCGTTTAGAAATCGGCACCCGGGACATACTGATTCTAAAAAGGCAGGATGATGAGATGTCCCCCTACCGAATTTTTTTCGTATACAGGATGAATGATCTTCGCTATCTGCATGTACACGGGATGGATATGGTAAATAAAAAGCTGTTTACTGTTCTGCTGTACTCACCGGATGATTCCATTGATCTTACTCTGAATACACAGCATTTGCCGCAGGAACTTCTGGAGACGCTGTCCAACGAAAAGGAAAACATTGATGGAGGCAGCTACGATCTTGCTCATTGGCAGCCGATGCAGTGGAATCAAGATTTAAATGCATTAAAAACGAACTAGACCAGCTAAAATAGAGCTGGTTTTTTTCATAGATGTGACCAATTTTCTTCTTCTTCCTATTACTACTAAACGGCTTGTATTATCCCCTAAAAAAAGAACCCTCTCAGATGAGAGGGTTCTTTAAGTACTATCTTCTTCTTTTCATAAACAGAACGATAAGGATGACTACGAGTACAAGGATGATTAGAGTTTTCATGGATTATTAGTCCTTTCTAAGGTAAGTTTGTACTTTATTATTACCCTGTCCGGATTCTCCTTAATCTGCTGTTTTTAAAATAAAACTTTCCCCGGGTTTAAAATATGGCGGGGGTCGAACTGTTCTTTGATCATTTTCATCAATGGCAGGGTGTCGGCATGTTCCTGCTGCAAATATTTCATCTTACCGATACCGATTCCATGTTCACCGGTACAGCTTCCTTTTTTAGAAAGGGCATACTCGACAATCATCTCATTAATACGATTGGCTTTTTGTGTTTCTTCTTCGCTGCTCTTATCAAACATGAGAATAGAATGGAAATTCCCATCACCGACATGTCCGAGAACTCCGCCGTGCAGACCTTCCATTTCTATCAGTTCACGGGCGTAAACCACAGCGCCTGTTAATTCAGATAAGGGCACACACACATCTGTCAGCATCATCTCTCTTCCAGGAAACCCATGCTTAAATGCATAGGCAAGGTGATGTCTTGCTTCCCAAAGCTTTGCCTTCTTTATAGAATCTGTTTCGAATATCAGATCTTCAGATCCGTTAGCCGACAACAGTTCTTCAGCAAAGGTAACATCCTGCTGCATACCGGATGGGTTACCATGAAACTCCAGGAAAAGAGTGGGCTTTTCGGGATAGGAGGTTTCACTGTGCTGATTGACCTGCCTGATGGAATATTCATCAACAAGCTCTACACGGGCTAGTGAGTTTCCTGACGAAAGAAGAGATATTGCTCCATCTACCGCCGCTTTAACACTAGGGAAAACCGCTCTTCCAGCAACAGTAGCCTCAGGAATGCCATAGACTTTGAGTGTAAGTTCAGTAAACACACCTAACGTGCCTTCCGAACCGACAAAAAGACTTGTCAAATGATACCCGGATGATGATTTTGCGGCGAGCCCGCCTGTATGGATAATCGAGCCGTCTGCAAGGACGACTTCCAGATCTCTGACTTGAGGCCGCATGATTCCATACCGCACGCTAGTCGTACCGCTCGCGTTCGTTGCTGCCATCCCGCCTAACGTAGCATCTGCTCCAGGGTCAACAGGGAAAAACAAACCGTACTTTTTTAATGCCTGATTCAATTGTGTACGCGTTACCCCCGGCTGCACCCTGACTAGGAAATCCTCTTCACGCACTTCCAAGATCTTGTTCATGTTCTGGAAATTAATAGAGATGCCACCCTGCAGTGGAATGCAGTGACCTTCAAGACTTGAGCCTGCTCCAAAAGGAACAACAGGAATCTTGTGTTCGCTGGCGTATTGTAATATAGAAGAAACTTCGGAAGCTGAATCAGGAAAAACCACCACTTCCGGAAGTACAGGTGAATGATGGGACTCATCTTTGCTGTGCTGCTGAAGGATCGTCTCGTTGCTTGTTGCACGTTTTTCATCGGTAAGTTTTTTCATTTCTATAAGCAAATCTTCATGTAGTACTGGCATTTAAAAATCCTCCCTTGGGTGTATGTTGAATAATCTCTCTTAAGGGTACTTATAGATGTAGACATAAAAATCCTTTTTTTATTCTGGTAAAAAAACAAAAATCAGCCAAGACTATGTGTGAGGTGATTACATTGAAAAACTGGCTGCTTATATTGGGGTTTATCATCGTTTTAGCCGGATGCGGCACAACGGAAAAGAATGAGGCTAAGAAGGGAGAACCAGTAATGGGAGACGGAAACAAGCAGGAACAGAAAAAAGACGATCCTGAAAGAAACAATGGCGGAGGAATTGTTGCAGGCGCCATCGAGCCTAAACTTTCGATTCTCGAGCAAAAGGCTGGGAGCGCGCTATTGCGCTATGAACTGAAAAATCAGACAGAGCAAGTCAAAATATTTGAATTCACAAGCGGTAAGAAGTTTGACTACATTGTGAAAAATAAAGAGGGCAAAAAAGTTTATCAATACTCAGAGGACCACATGTTTACTCAAGCTCTTTCGAAGATCACTTTAAAACAAGGAGAAACCTATACACAGGACATCATGGTCAAAAATTTGCCTGCCGGAACATATACGATTGAAATCTGGCTCACGGCAACAAATGAGGATAACGATTACAGACAGAAGCAAACATTTGAGATTAAATAGTGAAAAGCCCGCTCATGCAGCGGGCTTTTTTTATTGGGTTGTGGTCTCGGATTCATAAAAAAAACAGATCATTTGATTTTCAGGAACAAGAAGTGTAAGGTACTAGAAACCAAAGGTGATGATACCCACTAAAAATAAGCAAATATAAATTATTTGAGCAAAAACCTTGAAAGTCAAAGAAGGTCAAAGTATAATAAATCCATAAGGTCAAAGATAGTCAAAGTCAGACAAGACAAATGACCTATTACAATGAAGGAGGAAATGCTTTATGCGATGTGAACAATGTAAAGTGAATCCTGCGACTATTCATATGAATGTTTCTTTTAATCAACACAAACAACAATTAACGCTTTGTACAGATTGCTACCATAAAGTAACACAATCCATGAACACTGCAGGAGGTATGAATCCTATGAATCAATTCTCATCCTTTGACGAATTCTTTAAACAAATGATGAGCAGCGGAATGAATTCAGGTATTTCCAGCGAGCAGCAGTCTCCTAAGACCCAGCAGGGTGGAGGAGGAGGATTCCTGGATCAATTCGGGCGCAATATCAGCCATGCTGCGAAAGCAGGCTTGGTCGACCCAGTGATCGGCAGGGAAGAAGAAATCAGCCGTGTCATTGAAATCTTGAATCGCCGAAATAAAAACAACCCTGTCCTCATCGGGGAACCAGGGGTAGGTAAAACAGCCATTGCAGAAGGTCTTGCATTAAAAATTGCAGAAGGCTCTGTTCCGGTTAAACTTTTATCTAAAGAAGTCTACTTGCTGGATGTGGCATCTCTTGTTGCTGATACAGGAATCCGCGGCCAGTTTGAAGAACGGATGAAGCAGCTGATCGCTGAACTTCAAAAACGCAAGAACGTCATTCTTTTCATTGATGAAATTCATCAGATTGTTGGTGCCGGTTCTGCGGAGGGATCTATGGATGCGGGTAACATTCTAAAACCTGCTTTAGCACGAGGAGAGCTTCAAGTTGTTGGGGCAACCACGCTGAAAGAATACCGCAAAATTGAAAAGGATGCCGCGCTTGAACGCCGTTTTCAACCAGTAATCGTTAATGAACCCACGCCAGAAAAAGCGTATGAAATCTTAAAAGGACTAGCTCCAAAGTATGAACAATATCATGAAGTAAGCTTTTCTGATGATGTTCTAAAAGCATGTGTAAATCTTTCTCACCGCTATATTCAAGACCGATTCCTTCCGGATAAAGCGATCGATCTCATGGATGAGGCAGGTTCAAAAATCAATCTGCTGCACTCAGGAAGTGAAACTTCTTCTATTGAAGAGCGATTAGAAGAAATTTCCAAGGGAAAAGAAAAAGCAGCATTGAGCGAAAATTATGAGCTTGCAGCCAAACTTCGCCAGGAAGAACTTCAGCTTCAGGAAAAACTGACCGAAAACGAAGCGAAAACGAAGGCAGAGGTTTCATTGGAGGATATTCAAAAAATCGTTGAACAGAAAACAGGAATCCCTGTAAGGAAGCTTCAAGCGGACGAACAGGCAAAAATGAAAGACCTTGCGAAAAGCTTATCCCAAAAAGTCATCGGACAAAAAGAAGCGGTGGATAAAGTATCAAAAGCCATCCGCCGAAGCCGTGCAGGCCTTAAGGCCAAAAGCCGTCCAATTGGATCCTTCTTGTTTGTCGGACCGACTGGGGTAGGTAAAACAGAGCTTACGAAGTCACTTGCAGAAGAACTGTTCGGTGATAAGGAAGCCATGATTCGCCTCGATATGAGTGAGTACATGGAAAAACATGCCGTGTCCAAGCTGATCGGTTCACCTCCAGGTTATGTCGGCCATGATGAAGCTGGACAGCTGACAGAACTGGTGCGCCGCAAGCCTTATAGCATCATCCTGCTCGATGAAATTGAAAAAGCCCATCCGGACGTCCAGCACATGTTCCTTCAAATTCTTGAAGACGGGCGTCTCACTGACAGCCAGGGCCGTACGGTAAGCTTTAAGGATACAGTCATTATCATGACGAGCAATGCAGGTTCTGGAATTAAACAAACGAAGAAATTAGGATTTACAAACGAGGTGGCTGAAGTTCAAAAAGAAACAAGCATTCTCGATGCGATCGGTTCTTACTTTAAGCCAGAATTCCTTAACCGTTTTGACAATATTGTTCAATTTCAATCACTTAATGAAGAAGATCTTGTTCAAATCGTAGACCTTATGCTTACAGAATTGAAAGCAAACCTGGTTGAACAAGGCATCTCTATCAGTTTTACGGATGAGGCGAAAAAGAAAATTGCTGAACTGGGCTATCATCCATCGTTCGGCGCACGTCCTTTGCGCAGAGTGATTCAGGAGAAAGTGGAGGATGCTATTGCAGACGTCCTTCTGGAGCAAGAAGAAAGTACAGAATTACGTGTTGATGTTCGTGAAAATGAATTAGTTGTAGAAAAAAGAGAAATAAAATAATACTAAAAAAGAGCCATGCGATGCCGCATGGCTTTTTTGTGTGAGATATGTGATGTAACCCTAATCGTTGTCCTTGGAGCGAATAATGGTCAGAACTAGCATTGAAAAACCAATCATTAACGACATTGCTTCGAATACTGTCATACCATTCCCTCCCCCTGATTATTTCGGGCTAGAACGTTGTATCAGGATAAGCAGCAACCCCTGTCTTATATATTCCTATTTTATCCCGATTGTCAATTTATAACAAGAATCGTTAAGACTATTTCAAATCTTTTCCAATAGTGCGATGGTACCAAGTTACCAAGCAAAATGGAATAAATATTCTCTAATTTGAAATTTAAAGCAAAATACATGCCGTTTTTACTATTTTTTATCCCGGTTGTATTGATGCTGTTTTTGCAGGGAAATAGGTAAAAACATCAGCCGGGTTTTCTGTTTCACCGTTTGCTACAATAAAAGGGGAGGTTGGATTATGCGGAAATATAAGCTTGATGTGGTGGATGTAATTGAATTAAAAGAGCATTATATTGGAGAGACAAAAGAAGTAATGGTGGATACTGTCATCCTGAATGAGGATGGAAGCGAGTTTTTTCGCGGAATTACGGCAGTAAGATTTAACCGGCATGGAATATTTCCGCAGATAGACTCCCTAAAGGGAATTTTTGAGGATAAAAACAGTTTTATGGACTTTGCGAGTTATTTAAAACGTTATATTAAACAGCAAGTGCGCTATTTGTAAGAGAGGGGCAGATTGATGAATTATGTATGGTATGCAAGTTACGGCTCAAATATGAACCAAGACAGGTTCAGCTGTTATATAGAGGGAAAGCAGGCAGAAGGCAGCTCTGAACCAGAGAGAGGATGCCGCAATTGTGATCCTCCCCTGGCTGACCAGCCGATAAACATTCAGTACCCGCTTTATTTTTCTAAACAGGAAAGCAAATGGGGAACAGGAGGAGTGGCGTTCATCGGCCACCGTGAAGGTGAAAATGAGAAGACAGCAGGAAGAATGTATTTGATTTCTGAAGAGCAGTTTATGGATGTAGCTTCACAGGAAAACGGAATCGATGGTTTAGAGATTGATTTCGCCCGAATTAAGGAATCCCGTTTTCTTCCCTTAACGGAGGGATGGTACGGAACCATCGTTTATTTGGGAGATTGCGAAGGCAAGCCGATTTTCACGTTTACATCCAACCATGATATGGGGGAGGAAGAGTTTGTGCCTCCTTCCTTTGCTTACCTCAAGACGATCGCCAAAGGGCTGGAGACTCTAGGGATGGATCGGCAGGAGGTTGTGGATTATCTGCTTGAGAAAAACGGGATTAACGGATTCATAAAAGGCGATCTGCTGGTTAAAGGATTATGGGGCTAGCGTAAAGGTCTTAGTTATATCGTCTGACTGAAGGCTGTAATGCCAAGAAGAAGCAAAAATAGGCACCAAGTCGCAAGTCTCTTGATGCTTATCAATAAGATTTAAAGGTGAGATAATATAAATCCCCTATACATATGAGGCACCTTTACAAAGGTGCCTCTATTTTTTTGCTAAATACACTTAAGAATGAAGCTCGACAATGGAGACATACGTATTCCATAGAGCATGGACAAGCATGCCGGGAACGAGAGATTTAGTAAAGTAGAACAGCATAGCAAAAACCATGCCCATGATACCGGCAGCCAGCGGATAACCGATATGCAAAGAGCCAAAGACAGCAGAAGAAACAGTCAGCCCCGCAATAAAATGATATCTCTCATGAAAGAAACGGAAAAGAAATCCCCGGAAGACCAATTCTTCAGTTACAGGTGCAGCAATGCAGGCACAAAAAATAACAATAGCGATACCGGCGATACCAATCCCGCTTGTAAAAAGGCGGTCATCTCCTTTTGATCCGGGCTCTTCGAGATGAAGCACCTCAAAAATAAGATATTGGGATACCTGGCAAATGATGAGAGCCCCGGCCATCAAGAAGTAGGTTTTCTTCTTTTTCAGGGCACCCAGCGTTAGTTTCTGGAATATAAACTGACGGGTGCGCTTAAAGACGAGCATGACGGCAATGAACGTTAAGGCATCAATCAGCAAAAAGACTGGGCTTTTTTCAAATCCAGCCATGGAAAAACCAAAAATGACAGCTGCGAGCGCGTAAAACATGCCAGTCAGCAATGAAAACAAGATGATGAATCCAAGGTAAGCACCAAAAAAGCCGATGAATCCTCCCCAGGTCACCGGATAGGCACGTTTCTTCTTCATCAATGGCTGAGGTATTTCTTCTGTATACTCCAAATGTTCTTCCATTCTCTCCTCCTCATTGCTTTATAATCATATGTAGAATCTATTTCAATTACACCAAAAATAGGATACAAAAGGAAGTGAGACGATGACAAAAAAAATTGTAGTTTCATTCAGCGGGGGCAAAGATTCCATGCTGGCTCTTCATAAATTGCTGGAATCAAAGGAATATGAAATCGATTCTTTGTTGACGACAGTCAACGAGGATTTTAAAAGGACGAGCATACATGGCATTCGGGAGGAAATTCTTGATGCGCAGGCTAACGCGCTTGGCTTTCCTGTCCGCAAAGTTAGAATTCCAAAAGTATGCACAAATGAGATCTACGAGGAGCGGATGCGGGAAGAAATGGACAAGGTGAGCCAAGCCGGCATTCAGCACGTGATGTTTGGAGACATTTTTCTTGCTGACATCAGAGAGTACAGGGAGTCCAAATTAAAACCGGCTGGAATGGAAGCTGTTTTCCCTCTGTGGGGCGCAAAGTCAGAGGATCTCATCGACGAATTTCTCGCGTTGGGATACCGGACCGTCGTTACTACTCTTGATCGGACGAAGCTGAATGAAGATTTTCTGGGCCGTGAGATCAACGGCGACTGGAGAAGGGATTTACCCGAAAACGTAGATGCATGCGGAGAAAACGGAGAATTCCATACTCTTGTAATTGGGGGGCCATTGTTCAGGCAAAAGATTGAAGTGGTTCAGGGAAGTGAGACGGTTAGAGACGGCAATTTTGTTTATCGTGACTTTATGCTCGCTGAATAAAGATGAAAAGGCATTGTCCTCTGCTGGGACAATGCCTTTTATTTTTCTTATAAGGAGCTTTAAGTGTTTTAATCATCTGCTCCGCAATCAGTTCGTGGCCTTTGTCGTTGGGATGAATAGAATCATAAATCCATTCTTTCCTGTTTTCAGGCTTAAGCACTTCGCTGCTCGGTATCACAACAGATGGTTTATATTTGGCTGTTGTTTCATAGGCAATCAGATTCCAGTCATTCAGCAATTTTTTAGTTGCCGGATAAAAGGATTCTCCCGAGTCCACAGCGTTATACAATTCATTGTATACGAGAATAGCATCAGGATTCTCTTTTCGAATCAATGAAAATATCTTATTTAAATTTTCTTCATAAGCAGATTTCACGTTTTGATAATCCTGAAGTGCCTGGACAGGCCCTTCCTTTAAAGCCAGTTTCACCAGGTCATTGCCCCCGATATTGATCGTAATAATATCTGCAGATTTTATCCGGTCCGACATACCTGGGGATGAGATGTAGTCAAGCAGATCACGGCTGGTCGCTCCTGAAATTCCCTGATTATCTAGCTGCACTTTTTTAGACGTAAGGACAGCCAGATTACTGTTGGCCATTTTAATAAAACCGCCTTGATTAGAACCTCGGCCCTGAATGACCGAATCTCCCAAAGCTAGATGATGAATCTCTTTTGCAGGCAGGCTTTTTAAATGCTGAATATAAGAAACATCAGCCGAACGGGAATTCGTCCCGGCAGATTCAGTGGCTGCTGCATTCTGTGCCTTCAGGCGATCAATCTTAAACTGGGGATAGTAATACCACCCTCCAGCAGCCAGCGTACATAATGCAAAAAGGATGAGCGTCAGCCATATCCATTTTTTCATACGGCTCCCCCTTTCAAAGTAACCATTTTAAACCATCATTACTTCTTCTATCAAATATATAAACTTTTGCAGGACATATGAGATTTCTTAAAATTGGATTTTACAGAAGAAGGAAAAAAGACAAGAGTAAAGAAGCCATAAAGAAAGAGGGGGAATACAGGTGGAAACAGCTATTCAAATTGAAAAACAGATACCGAAAAAGAAAAATGGAAAAGAGTGGCCGTGATTATGCTGGCAGGACTGCTTCTTGTCACTGCCATTTCGGGATCGGCTGCCTATTGGGTACTAAGAAAGAGCCTTCCAGTTGTGAGCGGTACGAAAACCGTTCCATCACTTTCCGGAACGGCAGTAGCTGTCCGTGACAAGAACGGTGTACCTCATATCAAGGCTGGCAGTTTAAAAGATTTATATACTGCCCAAGGGTACGTTACGGCCCAGGACAGGATGTTTCAAATGGATTTGAGCAGGCGCCAGGCGTCAGGACAATTAAGCGAAGTAATCGGTGAGAAAACGGTGGAAAAGGACCGTTATTTCAGGACGCTCGGTTTACGAAGAGCTGCAGAGGCATCGTATGAACTGTATTCTTCTGAAGCGAAGCAAGTGCTGCAATGGTACGCGGATGGCGTGAACGCCTACTTAAGGGATGCCGAAAAGAAAAATTCCCTTCCGATCGAATTTTTGATGGTAGGGTACAAGCCAAAGAAATGGACGCCCGTCGATTCATTGACCATCGGAAAATATATGGCGTTTGATCTTGGCGGACATTGGGAAGGACAGGCATTCAGGCATTATTTGCTGCAGAATTTCCCAAAGGACAACGCACTTGATCTATTCCCTTCTTATCCTAAGGGAGGAGCAGAGATCATTGAAATCGCAAGCAAAGCAAAGGTGGATATTAAGAGCAGCCTCGCTAAAGCGGTCATTCCTAATGAATTCAACGGTTCGAATGATTGGGTGGTGGCTGGAACCAAAACAAAATCGGGTCTGCCGTATCTTGCAGATGATCCTCATCTTGGATTGAGCACGCCATCGATCTGGTACGAAAGCCATTTAAAAGCACCCGGCATGAATGTAAGCGGTGTCATATTTGCGGGGGTTCCGGGAATTATCGTTGGCCGGAACACACAGATTGCATGGGGAGTCACAAATGTAGGACCCGATGTTCAGGACCTTTACATTGAAAAAAGAAATGCCGATCATCCGGATGAATTTCTGTTTGAAGGAAAATGGGAGAAAGCCAAGATCATCACAGAAAATATAAAAGTGAAAGATCAAAAGACCCTTCCTTACAAAGTCACGATTACCCGCCACGGTCCGATCATGTCCGAATTTGCTTACGACAAGCAAAAGAATACGGCGCTTTCCATGAGATGGACAGCACTTGAACCCTCAACGGAACTTCAGGCTGTACTGATGTTTAATAAGGCAAAGAACTGGAATGAGTTTAAAAAGGCGCTGACTTATTTTCATACACCGGCCCAGAACTTTGTCTTCGCATCTAAAGACGGAACAATTGCCTATCGCGCCAATGGACTGATTCCGATCCGTAAAGAAAAATATGCTTCTGTCCCAGTACCGGGCTGGGAAAAGAAATATGAGTGGAAAGGCTATATTCCTTGGGATAAGCTCCCGACGGCCGTGAACCCAAAAGAAGGATTTATTGCAACGGCCAATAATAAAGTGATCGGTGACGACTACCCGTACCACATTACTGATTCATGGGCCCAGCCTTACCGAGAGCAGCGAATAAAAGATGTTCTGTCAGCCAAAGAAAAGCTTTCCATAAAAGATATGCAGAAGCTGCAATTCGACAGGAAAAATCTTCAGGCAGAAGAAATGCTGCCGATCCTTCTCACCCATTTAAAGACTGCAGACCTTGGAACAAACGGCAGAAAAGCGGTAAAACTATTGAAAGACTGGAATCATGAAGATGACAAAAATCTTGCTGCACCCCTGCTGTTCAACTTATGGATGCAAGAGGTCAGCGATGTTCTCTTTGAAAAAAAGATTGATGAAAAGATGATGCCGTTGTTTGACGGCAAGGCTCAAGTCGTGGATGAACTGATCCGCCATGCGGCCGAGGGTAAGGAAGGTCCCTGGATCAAAGAGGCAGGGGGGCTGGACGAAGCCGCAACAATCTCCTTCAGCAGAACGGTTAAACAGGTGGAGAAGCTGCAGGGTGAAAATCCCGATAAGTGGAAGTGGGGAACGTATCATACATTGCCGTTTGATCATCCTCTATCAGCGATAAAGCCGCTGAACCTGCTGTTTAATCCAAAAGAAACGCCGATGGGAGGAAGCAGGGTAACAGTAGGTGCTGCAGGCTGGGATTCTTTTACAGGAAAAGTGAACCATGGAGCCGCCTGGAGAACGGTTGTTGATCTGGCGGACTTGACGAAAACCTACAATGTCGTCGGTCCAGGACAGTCAGGACATGTCCTCAGCAAGTGGTATGATAACCAGATCGAAGATTGGACTTCAGGCCGTTATCATGTAACGGAAACGAATGAATCCAGCTTTAAAAACGGAGAAAAACTAGTATTAAAGCCTGGTAAATGAAAACAGCCTCGTCCAAAAGGGACGAGGCTGTTTTGCTGTATAGAGATGATTAAGGATCGAGTCTTCGGTACTTCGCTTCAAAGAGCAAGTAGGCGCCATAAGCGACCAGTCCGAGAGCGACGATAGTAAGGAGCACTGGACCGAACGGCTGCTTTACAAGTTCAGCCAGAGCACCATCCAGCCCCTTTGTTTCATCTGGATCTGCCTGAATGGCTGTTCTGATTAAAAAGATGCCGATGATGGCGAATACTACACCATGTGCAAAAAGTCCGAACTTCCCGATATAACGTGCGGTCTTCCATTCTTTCTGATTCATCTCATGACGTTTAAGCCCTTTTTTGAATTTTTCCGTATAGGCCTTGTAGAAGTTATAAACCCCTATACCGATAAATACAGCACCAATAACCGCAATGATTGTTTGTCCGAAGGGCTGTGCCAGCGCTTTTGCGGATAAGGTCTGGTATTTTTGACTTGACGAGTTGGCACTCGCTCTGAAGATTATTTTGATTGCACTAACACATAGACTGAAATATATGGCAGCGATGATGAGATAACTGATTCGCGCCATCCATCCTTTTGCGTCATTTCCTTTATGTTCGGGGTCAAAGACCGTCATGATGACTTGCCACAGTGCATAGCCTGCAAGCCCCACAGCCAGCGCAGCGAGCATGACAGAGCCAAAGGGCTGCTTGGCAATGGTGTAGAGGGCACCTGAGGAAGTGGTTAATTTACCTTGCAAACCGAATGCTGTCATTACAGCAAGTATTCCAATGACAATATAAACGGCTCCTTTTGAGAAATGGCCGAAGCGGGCCATCCGGACGATCCATGGTGCAGCTTCATCTTTATATTCTTCTGCTTTTCTTTGGGCATGTTCTTTGTGCTGTGACAAATCTTTTTCCATAAAGGAGCCCCTTTCAAGGTTTCTATCTTCTATATACCCATTTTCTCCAATAGTTGAAACGGGCAGACTGCTGTCCACACCCGTTTTCCACAATTTGCATAAGATGCAGGGTAAGTACTGTAATCAGGGTAAAGAGGAGGTTTACTTTTGAAGGAACATTATTACGGTCTTTGCTGTCAGCATATTGGGCAAGACGTTGAAATTACCACCCATGACGGGAGTGTCTATAGAGGCTCCATCCAAAGCGTTAATACAGAAAATGTCTATCTCCTTCCCTATCATGACGATGGTTCAGGACGGTTCTTTCCGGTCCTTGGTGCAGCCTTGGTAGGTCTTGGACTCGGTTCCATTGCAGGGTTTGCCCTTGCGCCCCGTCCGTTCGCTTATGGCTACGGTTACGGTTACGGCGGGGTTGCACCATATCCTGGCGGCTATGGCGGTTTTCCGGGAGGGTACGGCGGTTTTCCGGGCGGATACGGCGGTTTTCCAGGCGGCTATGGAGGCTTCCCAGGTGGAGGCTTTGGCGGGTTTTGATAAGTAAAGATAAAAAACTCTTCGCTGATAACGTGAAGAGTTTTTTTGCTGTCTGAGAAATTGGCCTGTAAATGAGTGAGATTAGCATGTGAATCCGAAACATCGGCATGTAAAACCCCCACACCGGACAGTAAACACTCTTCAACCATCTTGAATGAACCGGAAACTTCTGGCTTATAATAGGGGAAAGGGCCAACTGGCTGAAAAAACTTGACAATACGGCTGAAAAATTGTACTATTTTCCCCATAATCTAAACATGTAAAGCTATGACAGACGAATAGTATCTGAGGTGCTTTTGTGAAAAGCGATCCGGGGGTGGTGGAAGCCCGGACAAAAGTTCAGAGAAACGGCAGTCTCGAGCGATTAATTGACCAAAGCGGATGCTTTTTTAAGCATCAATTAGGGTGGAACCGCGTGAGTATAAGCTCTCGTCCCTGGACAAGGATATTTGTCTATGGATGAGGGCTTTTTTGGTTGATTTAATTAGCATTTTCTAAAAAAGGAGAGATGGTCATGAGTGTGACAATGGAACAGATCGTCAACATGGCAAAACAGCGCGGATTTATTTTTCCGGGTTCAGAAATTTACGGAGGCTTGTCCAATACGTGGGATTACGGCCCGCTCGGCGTTGAACTGAAGAACAACGTGAAAAAAGCTTGGTGGAAAAAGTTTGTTCAGGAATCTCCATACAATGTTGGTTTGGATGCAGCGATTCTCATGAACCCGCAAACATGGGTAGCATCTGGACACATCGGAAACTTCAATGATCCAATGATCGACTGTAAGCAATGTAAAGCAAGACACCGTGCCGATAAATTGATTGAAGATGCACTTGCTGAAAAAGGAATCGAGAAGATTGTTGACGGGCTTTCTTTCGATGAAATGGAAAAGTTGATTGAAGAGCATAACATCGCATGTCCGGATTGTGATGCGCACGACTTTACATCTATCCGCCAGTTTAACCTGATGTTCAAAACGTTCCAGGGTGTAACGGAATCCAGCACGAACGAAATCTATCTTCGTCCCGAAACAGCACAAGGGATCTTTGTAAACTTTAAAAACGTGCAGCGTACGATGAGAAAGAAATTGCCGTTCGGGATCGCTCAGGTCGGCAAAAGCTTCCGTAATGAGATCACACCTGGTAACTTCACTTTCCGTACCCGTGAGTTCGAACAGATGGAGCTCGAGTTCTTCTGCAAGCCTGGCGAAGAACTGAAATGGTTTGATTTCTGGAAACAGTATGCTCACGATTTCTTATTGAATCTTGGCATGAAACAGGATAAGCTTCGCCTGCGTGACCATGAATCCGAAGAGCTTTCCCACTACAGCAACGCTACGACAGATTTTGAATACCAGTTCCCGTTTGGATGGGGAGAGCTTTGGGGCATCGCATCCCGTACTGATTTTGACCTTAAACGCCACAGCGAGCACTCTGGTGAAGACTTTAACTATATCGATCAAGAAACGAATGACCGTTACATCCCTTATTGCATCGAGCCTTCACTCGGCGCAGACCGTGTAACACTTGCGTTCTTGATCGACGCGTTTGAAGAGGAAGAGCTTGAAGGCGGAGATACAAGGGCTGTTCTTCACTTGCATCCAGCTCTTGCGCCGTTTAAAGCGGCAGTACTTCCTTTATCGAAAAAGCTTTCTGAAGAAGCAAGAGAAGTATTTGCCGGTCTTGCCAGCGACTTCATGGTTGATTTTGATGAAACAGGTTCCATCGGAAAACGTTACCGCAGACAGGATGAAATCGGAACTCCTTTCTGTATTACGTATGATTTTGATTCTAAAGAAGATCAGCAGGTAACGGTACGTGACCGCGACACAATGGAACAGGTCCGCATGCCGGTATCAGAGCTTCGATCCTTCCTGGAATCGAAGATCAAATTTTAATCTCTTTACATTTTTGACCTGAATGGTAAGATGAAGTTAATTAAATAACTATAGCAACACTGGGGGAGCCTTTGCCGGCTGAGACTGAACAACCTGTTCTAAACCCTTTGAACCTGATCTGGGTGATGCCAGCGTAGGGAAGTGGAATCTGCACTGTATGACACATATAGCTGCTCTTGATTAGAAAACAGATAATCAGCCACTCTTTGCGAAAAGGGTGGCTTTTTTGCATGGGGAAAAGGAGGATGCAAGGTGGGGAAATTCGAGTTTCATGTAATGACGAATGGAAGGAAGCAGCCTGACGAAATCATCTCGGCCGCATCCATCCTGGCTCCATATGTGACATGCATACATATCAGGGAAAAAGACAGAAGTGCCAGTGAGATTTTCAATCTGGCAGAGAGATTGAAGAGAGCAGGATTGGGCCGGGAGCAGATCTATATCAATGACCGTGTGGATGTAGCCGTTGCTTCGGGAGCTGAAGGCGTTCACTTAAAAGGCTCCAGTCTTGATCCGGAAATCGTACACCGCTATTTTAGCGGGCTGAGAATCGGCCAATCCGTTCATTCCATAGATGAAGCGCTCTATGCTGAAGAAAAAGGAGCTCATTATTTGTTTTACGGGCACGTTTTTAAAACAGGAAGCAAAAAAGGGAGCGAGCCGCGGGGTCTGGATCAATTGCGGGAGGTTGCTGATGCGGTCACTGTTCCAGTTATCGCCATCGGAGGAGTTACACCGAGTAATACTAGTGAACTCATAAAAGCGGGCGCAAAAGGAATCGCCGTCATGTCGGGGATCTGGTCGGCGACGGATCCGGGTTTAGTAGCGAAAGGCTATGCGGAAGCTCTTAAGAAGGAGGAAATGTCAAAATGCCCAGGCACTATGATGTGATCATTGCTGGGGGGGGGATAATCGGCTGTGCCATTGCTTACTATTTGCGCAAACATACAGAGTATACCGTGCTTGTGATTGAAAAGAACCGAATAGGCAGTGAAGCTTCATCGGCCGCTGCAGGCATGCTTGGAGCGCAGGCAGAACTGAATGAGGCAGGGCCTCTTTACACGATGGCCCGTGAGAGCAGGAGTCTTTTTCCTGAGTTAAGCAGGGAACTGAAGGAAATCAGCGGGATCGACATTGAGTTTATAGACAAAGGCCTGTTTAAAGCGGCAAAAAATAAAAAGGAAAGACTCCGATTGCAGCAACTCACTGATTTTCACAACGATAACGGCCAGCCGGCAGAGTGGATCAGCGGATCGGAGCTTTTGAAAATGGAGCCGATGCTGTCAAAAGAATTGGAAGGTGCAATGTATTTGCCGAAAGACGGCCAGGTCAATCCATCTCAATTGACGAAAGCCTTTGCCCAATCGGCAGCAAAGCTTGGAGCTGATTTTTTAGATTATACCGAAGCAGCCGGTTTCGAAATAGGCCGGTCAGGGATTGGAATCCAAACGAGCGCGGGTATGTTTTTCGGAGAGAAGGCAGTGCTCGCATCAGGCGTCTGGACAGGGAAGCTGGCGGCCCAGACCGGATTGCACATGCCTCTTTTTCCAGTAAAGGGAGAGTGTATTTCTTTAACCTTTTTAGAACCGGTCATTACATCAACTGTCATCTCAGATGAATGCTATCTTGTCCCTAAGCAAGGAGGCAGGCTCGTAATCGGAGCAACCATGGAAGCAGGTACATACGACAGAAAGGTTAGAGCAAAGGGAGTGTTGGAACTGCTGACAAAAGCGCGTGAAGTCCTTCCTGCCATCGAACAGGGCGAATGGGAGAAGGCATGGACAGGGTTTCGGCCGCAAACTCCTGATGGCCTCCCGTACATGGGGAAACATCCTTACCATAAAGACTTGTACATTGCGGCAGGCCATTTTCGCAATGGCATCCTGCTCAGTCCGCTGACAGGGCGATGGATGGCAGAGCTGCTGATCGGAAATCTGCAGGAAGAAAGATTAAAAGAGTTTGCGCCAGACCGGTTTGCCTATGAAAAGATGAAAGGATGAGTCTCATGAAACTGATGGTTAACGGAACAGCCTTAGATATAGCCTCAGCCCGTACAGTCCAGGAACTTCTGGGAGAGTTAAAGCTTGCCGGCAAAGGGGCAATCGTTGAATTGAATCAAGAAATTTTGGATAAAAGCCAACACGCAGAAACGCGTTTAGCAGATGGTGACAAAATAGAAATCGTACATTTTGTAGGAGGAGGATGAAGTTATGCTGAAGATTGGAAACTATGAATTTCGCTCCAGATTGCTTTTAGGGACAGGTAAATTCCCTGATTTTGATGTCCAAAAAGAGGCAGTAAGGGTGTCGGGCACGGAAATCCTTACATTTGCCGTAAGAAGGATGAACATTTTTGATCCTGACCAGCCAAACTTTTTAGAAAAGCTGGAGGCAGAGAACTTTACGCTTCTGCCGAACACGGCGGGTGCGAAAACGGCAGAAGAAGCGGTTAGAATCGCGAAGCTGGCAAAAGCTTCGGGGCTATGTGATATGATAAAGGTAGAAGTGATAGGAGATTTTAAAACTCTTTTGCCTGATCCGCTGGAAACGCTGCGGGCTTCAGAAATGCTGTTGGAAGAGGGGTTTACGGTCTTGCCCTATGCTTCAGATGATGTCATTCTTGCACAAAAATTAGAGGAACTTGGCGTGCATGCCATAATGCCCGGAGCTTCCCCCATTGGATCTGGCCTCGGGATCATCAACCCGTTGAACATAAGCCTTATTATTGAGCAGGCCAATATCCCAGTGATTGTAGATGCGGGCATCGGATCACCGGCTGATGCGGCGGCGGCCATGGAGTTGGGGGCTGATGGAGTACTGCTGAATTCAGCGGTATCAGGGGCCGATAATCCAGTAAAAATGGCCGAGGCGATGAAGCTTGCCATTGAAGCCGGCCGTCTCGGGTATGAAGCGGGAAGAATTCCAAAGAAAAGGTATGCAGCGGCAAGCAGTCCGCTGGAGGGAATGAGTATTTAATGAATGATCGCTACTCCAGGCAGATGTTATTCGAGCCTATAGGAGAAGAGGGACAGGATCTCTTGTCTGATAAACATGTTGTGATTATCGGTGCGGGTGCGCTCGGAACCGGCAATGCAGAAATTCTTGCCCGCGCGGGTGTGGGCAGGATCACGATTGCTGACCGTGACTATGTAGAATGGAGCAACCTCCAGCGCCAGCAGCTTTTCAGCGAGGAAGATGCAAAGTACCGGATGCCTAAAGCGGTAGCTGCAAGAGAACGGCTGGAACAGGTTAATTCCGATATCCACGTAGAGGGCCTTGTTTTGGATGCAGGAGCTGAAGAACTGAGGGAACTGACGGAGTTTGCCGATCTGATCATTGATGCGACAGATAATTTTGATACGCGTTTGCTGATCAATGACATCTCCCAGGAGAAGAAGATTCCTTGGATTTACGGCGCATGCGTTGGAAGCTACGGACTCAGTTATGTGATTTTACCCGGGGAGACGCCTTGTCTAAGCTGTCTCCTGGAAAAGGTGCCGATGGGCGGAGCAACGTGTGATACGGCGGGAATCATTGCGCCTGTTGTCCAAATGGTTGTCGCTCACCAGACGTCTGAAGCACTGAAGCTGCTGACGGGCAACACCGCTGCACTCCGCAACAAACTGGTTTCCTTTGATGTATGGAACAATCATTATTTGGCGATGGATGTCCAAAAGCTAAAAAAAACGGACTGTCCTTCCTGTGGAAAGCATCCTCAGTATCCGCATCTGAATCCTGAAAATCAGACGAAGACAGCTGTTCTCTGCGGAAGGAACACCGTCCAGATCCGTCCTTCGGAAAAGGGAGAAAGGGATTTGGATGAGCTTTCTTTGTCCCTGTCGCGGCTTGGCGGGAAAGTGGAACAGAACCCTTATCTGCTTTCATACAGCAATCAAGAAGAACAGCGGCTTGTCTTTTTCAAGGACGGACGCGTACTGATTCACGGCACGAAAGATATAACAGAAGCGAAAAATCTCTATTACAGTTTAATAGGATAATGAAATAGCAATCTGCTAGGGGGGCCGTACGGCTGAGACTGAACCTTTGTGTTCTAGACCCTTGGAACCTGATCTGGATTATACCAGCGGAGGGAAGCACGCTGAAGCAACAAGCTGATTCAGAATAGATGACCTCAGCAAAAACCTCAGCCGCCATCTCCCATGAAGGCGGCTTTTTGCGTGGATTTCTTCGGTGCCAGGCACCGCCGTTACACAAGTGTGTAAAGCCTGGTGCCAGGCACCAGGATAATTGGCACCAGATAAAAGATAAAGGAGGCTGCCATGAGCGGATTACGAGAGAAGATTAATAGATTAGCGGAGGAGAGACAGGAGAGGCTGATTGAGATTTTAAGAGAGCTCGTTGCCTTCCAGACGGTCAGTCCTCCTGCAAGAAACACAGAAGAGGCACAAAGCTGCGTGAAATCCATCCTCTCTGGCCTTGGATTTAAGACGGAGGAGTGGGAGCTGTTTCCTGGCGACAAGATTGTCGCAGGATCAAAACAAGGAGATGCCTCAGAGGAATATCAAAGCCTTCTTCTTAACGGCCACATTGATGTCGTGGCTGTCGGGGATGAAACGCAATGGAAGTATCCGCCGTTTGTGCTGACGGAGGAAGATGGATGGCTCTATGGACGGGGCACAGCAGACATGAAGGGAGGCATGGCCTCTTCTCTGTTTGCTCTTCAGCTTCTTCAAGAGCTGGGGATCAAGCTGAAAGGGGACCTCTTTTTTCAATCAGTAACCGGCGAAGAAGCCGGGGAAGCGGGTACCAAATCCTGCATAGACCGGGGAATGAAAGCTGACTTTGCGCTCGTGGCTGATACGTCCAATCTTGAGATTCATGGACAAGGCGGCGTCATCACAGGCTGGATCACGATAAAAGGTAAAGAGACCTTTCATGATGGCCTTCGCTCGCGGATGATTCATGCAGGCGGCGGAATAATAGGAGCGAGCGCCATTGAAAAAATGATGAAGATTATAGAAGGGCTGCAGGAACTTGAACGGCATTGGGCAGTAACCAAAACATATCCAAACTTTCCGTTCGGAAGCACGACCATCAATCCCTCTGTCATTGAAGGAGGCAGGAATGCTGCATTCATCGCTGATGAATGCAAACTCTGGGTTACTGTTCATTATTACCCGAATGAGACGTATGAAGATGTCGCAAAAGAAATTGAGGAGCACATTATTGCTATAGCAAAGGCCGATCCATGGCTGAAAAACAACCTGCCTCTGTTTAAGTGGGGAGGAATATCCATGATTGAGGAGAAGGGTGAAATCTTTCCTGCACTTGATGTTGATCACAATCATGAAGCATTGGCAGTACTGGAAGAACAGCATAATGCCGTTTCAGAACAGAAAGCTGCTGTTTCGATGTCGCCGACCGTTACAGATGCGGGGTGGCTTGGACAGGCGGGAATCCCAACTGTCATTTATGGCCCGGGAGAGCTGAACGAAGCCCATGCTGTCAATGAAAAGGTGAGGATTCAACAGTTACTGGAGCATTCAAAGGTTCTCGCCGGATTTATTGCAAAGTGGTGCAATACAGAAAGGAGCAATAAACCATGACAAAGTCAAAGGAAGAACGATTTACAGATAGATTACACAGAAACGTGGAACCAATCTGGATGCATACTCATCTGCATCCGTTTGTTCAGGGCATTAAAGATGGTTCCTTGCCGAAAGAGCGCTTTGGTTATTACATGAAACAGGATTATGTGTTTTTAAAGGATTATGCAAAGCTCTTTGCGTTAGGGACGATAAAATCCAAGGATACAGAGACGATGAGCTGGTTTTCAAGCCTGCTTCATGAAACATTGAATACAGAAATGGATCTTCACCGCGAGTACTGCCATGAAATTGGCATCGAGCCCGAGGAATTGGAGGCTGAGCAGGCTTCTCCAATTAACCTTGCGTACACTCGCTATATGCTGAACGCCTCCCAGCAGGGAACACTTGCTGAGTTGATCTCATGCATGCTGCCGTGCATGTGGAGCTACCACGAGATCGGAACGCTATTAAAGAGGGAAGCAGGCAGCCTCGCAGAGCATCCGTATACCCGATGGATTGAGATGTATGCATCAGAAGAGTTCGGTGCACTTGCACAGTGGCTGATTAATGAACTGAACAAGTTGGCGAAAGATAAGACAGAACAGGAATTGGCGGTGCTGGAGGAGCATTTCCTGACCACATCGCGCTTTGAATTCATGTTTTGGGATATGGTGTATTACGGTCATGGGTGGCCGGTGTAATCACCTTTTGAAGGAGAGTTTTTATGTCAATAATCTTTAAGAATGTATCTTATTCTTTTACGGAGCAAGAACAAGCCCTCCCGCTTCTCAAGAACATCAATTTTGCAGCAGCGCCCGGAGAATTTGTATCGATCATCGGCAAGAGCGGAACCGGAAAAAGTACCCTGCTCAAGCTTGCCTGTGGACTGGAGAAACCTGATCAGGGAGAGATTATCGTACATGAGAAGCCAGTCTATCCTGGAGCGGCGGGATACATGCCTCAGAAGGATTTACTTCTGCCTTGGTGTACGGTCATGGAAAATCTTCTTCTTGCTCCTGAGATTCAGAACCAGAAGGGACAGAAAGTAGAAGAGGGGGATTCATGGCTGAAAAAAGTAGGACTGTGGAATTACCGGAATGCTTATCCGCATGAACTTTCAGGGGGGATGCGCCAAAGAATAGCCTTTCTCCGCACCCTGCTGACTGGAAAAGAAGTACTTCTTCTTGATGAACCATTCGGTGCTTTAGATGCGATGACTAAAAAGGAAATGCACGAATGGATTTCTTCCCTATGGAAGGATTTAAACAAAACCATTCTTTTGGTTACACATGATCTTCATGAAGCGGTTTTTTTAAGTGACCGAATCATCTTGCTGCATCCATCTGGTGAAACAGAAGAGGTAAAGATTAGGCTTCCGAGGCCGAGAAATAGAGTATTAACGAATGAGATGGTGGGATTAATCAATAAATTGGAGAGCAGAATTACAAATGAACAGCATGAAACGATTTTTTAAAGACTATTATTTATTTTTGGCTGCTGCTGCCGTCTTGCTCGTACTATGGGAATGGCTTGTGAGGACAGACAAGGTGCCTTCGTTTATTTTGCCGGCCCCTACAGGAATCCTCGTTTCGCTCTTTGAAAACAAAGAGGTTCTTCTAGGACATACCTGGGCGACATTCAAGGAAGCCATCCTCGGTTTTTTAATCGCAGCCGTTGCAGGTGTTTCGCTTGCTGTTGCCATGTTTTTTTTCAAATCTGTACAGAAAATGGTCTATCCTGCGGTCTTGATCTCCCAGACGATACCGATCATTGCACTGTCTCCGATCTTTGTCCTTTGGTTCGGCTACAGCATCTGGAGCAAAGTGGCGGTTACCGTGCTGATTGCCTTCTTTCCCATCGTCGTCAGCACGTATGATGGTTTGAACCATCATGACCGAGATTATGTGGATCTTCTGCGTTCCATGGGAGCACGGAGATGGCAGGTCTTCAAAAAGGTGCAGCTGCCAATGGCGCTTCCGGCTTTCTTTTCAGGGATAAAACTCGCCGCTGTATTTTCAGTAGTAGGAGCGACGATCGGCGAATGGCTTGGTGCCAGCGAGGGGCTTGGCTATTATTCCAGAAGGATGTCGGGAAGCCTGAATGCAGAAGGAGTATTTTCTGCTATTTTTCTATTGTCATTGCTCGGGATCTGTTTGTTCGGAGCAGCTGCACTCGCAGAAAAACAAATGTTTAAATGGAAAGCTAACAGAGAGGATGTACAACATGAACAAATGGATAAAACGAAGTAGCTGGCTCTTCTTTGGGAGCCTGCTTCTCCTATTAAGTGCTTGTTCCTCAGGGGACACAGCCAATCAAGGAGGAAAAGGGGATTTTAAAAAAGTGAGCATCATGCTCGATTGGTATCCGAATGCAGTACATGCCGGCATTTATGACGCCATCGAAAAAGGATATTTTAAGAAAGAAGGCATCCAGGTTGATGTGAAGATGCCAGCAGAAACGAACGATCCGTTGAAACTGGTGGCTGCCGGCAGGACCGATCTTGCATTAACGTACCAGCCTCAGGTCGTTCTTTCCAGGTCAGAAGATATTCCTGTTGTTTCTTTGGGAGCGCTGGTCAGGCATCCATTAAACCATTTGATGGTTCCTAAAAACAGTTCAATTCGTTCACCCAAAGATCTGGAAGGGAAGAATGTAGGCTATCCTTCTATTCCCATCAATGAAGCGATGGTCAAAACAATGGTGAAACATGATGGAGGCAATCCTGAAAAAGTGAAGATGACAGATGTCGGCTGGGATATCATCCCCGCGATGGCGGCTCACAAAGCTGATGGAATATCTGGAGGGTACATCAACCATGAACAGATCCTTTTGAATAAAGAGGGCCATCCTGTACGGTCCATTGATCCTGTAAAGTACGGTGTTCCTGATTATTATGAGCTCGTTCTTGTTTCCAGTGAAGATGGACTGAAAAAGAACCGAAAGCTTTACCAGAAGTTTTGGCATGCGCTGGAAAAAGGCCAAAAGGATGTACACAATCATCCTGACCAGGCACTGAATGTCTTATTTAAGCATGAAAACAAAGAATTCCCGCTGGATCAAAACGTAGAAAAGAAAAGCCTGCAGATCCTGCTGCCTTTAATGGACAGCGGAAGGAAGCCTTTTGGCTATCAGGACAAGCGTTCATGGAAAAACGTTTCGGATTGGCTCTATGAAACCGATATGATTAAAAAGAAGGAAGATCCACGGAACGCTTATATTAATTTTATGCAATAGAAGAATAGACTCCTCGAAAATGGTTACGGTAATAACCAAAGAGGAGGTGCCGTTATGGCTAACAGTGAAAAAATCCGCAAGCAAAACGCTGAACAGCGAAAAGGGAAAGTTGATATTCCAAAAGGAACGTTTGCCGATCCGATTGCCAATCAGGGAGACATAGCTGAAGCAAAAAATATCAAAGAGAATAAATAGCAAGGAAGGCGCACTCTAATCAATGGGTGCGCTTTTTCTTATCTGGAAAGAACGATAGTATACAGGTTATGATGGATTCAGATAAAAGGGGGAAACTGTTGTGCTGACATGGGCGAAGAGCGGTCCTGACAAAGCTATGGACGAACTGGAGATCATGAACACCAATCCGTTTTACAATAAGCTGTTTTACGGTCGCGGCGAAGTGACATTTGAAGAGGTGACGGAAGAATTAAAGGAATTGGAGGGCTCTCCGAGACAACGCTATTTGATTAAAGCGGATGGCAACAACGCTGCGATCGTTGAGTACATTCTGAACAACCCGAAAGATCATAAACCGTGGCTCGGATTTTTAATGGTACACAGCACCTTCCACAAACAGGGGATCGCAAAGGAAATCTATCTTGCGTGCGAAGAAGAGATAAAGAAAAATAACAAACAATACTTGCGTCTCGGTGTACTTAGCGGGAATATCCCTGCGCTCTCTTTTTGGTACAGGATGGGTTTTGCAGAAATAGAAGTAAAGGAAAGCGAGGGAAAGCTTCTTCATATTCTTGAAAAATCTCTTTAAACCGCTAATCAAGTCTTTTTTCCTAAATTCATTCTTACTCACATAAAGGCGAGTGTGCACGCATATCCTCATTGGTGTGCATAAAAGCTAAACCAGCTTAACATGTGCTTAATGATAGTACATTAAAATGGCAGGGAAGAAGAATAGGAGTGAAAGGTAATGAAGACATATTGCTTTTTGCAGGAAAAAATGGATTCTGCGACAATTAACAAGCTCGTTCTTAAGGCGAACGAATATGAAGAGTGCCAGATCTATTTTGAACTTGATAACTGCCAGATGAACGCCAAAAGCATGCTTAGTATGAGCAAGCTTCGCGGTATTGCCGGGCTATGCTGCATATCTGCCCAGGGCATGGATAAACAGCACGCATTGGAAGGTCTGAGACAGATCTGCGCTGGGAAAATATAACCATAAGAAATAATCGGGCGAACTATGATTTTTGAACATATTTCGGATTTTTTGAAAATAATTGAGCCGAATTTGAACATAAATCCTTATTTCAGCGATTTGACAAATTCATTTCAGCTTTCTGTCCCGACGCACAATAGATAAGCTTGCACCGCATTATTTGGGCCAAGCTTATCTATGGCTTATTCCTCTCCTGGCTTTTCCCCATCTCAGAGGAGGAATGGGGAAAGTCATCTTTTTGCTTCTTCATTAATGATGGAAAACAGCTGGTCTAACGCATTACTAAGCTGGCTTTCTTCCATTCTTCTGATATAGGCTTCCTGATTTGAATAAAGCTGCTCGATGCCTTGCAGAAGGGATTCAGCATTCAGGTCTTCCTCAAACAGAACTTCGCAATAGCCTTGTTTTTCAAATGATCGGGCATTTTCAATCTGGTCTCCGCGGCTTGCTTCTTTAGAGAGTGGAATGAGAAGCATTGGCTTTCTCAGTGACAAAAACTCAAAGATAGAATTAGAGCCTGCTCTTGAAATGACAAAATCCGTTGCTGCAAGGATATCTGGGAGCTCATCCGATACATATTCGAACTGGATATAGCCTTTTTTCAGAGTGGAAGAATCCTTCTGGCCTTTTCCGCAAAGATGAATGATTTGAAAGCGGGGAAGCAGAGCGTCCAGGCTTAATCTTACGGCCTCATTTATTTTTTTTGATCCAAGACTTCCTCCCATGATCAAGATGATCGATTTACCAGGAGTCAAACCACAGAAAGCTCTCCCCTTGGCTGCGATCCCTTCATGCAGCTCCTTACGGATAACCGCACCGGCGTATACCGCTTTTTCCCTTGGGAGATGATCAGCGGTTTCAGGGAACGTTGTACACACTTTGTTAGCGAACGGAAGTGAAAGACGGTTTGCAAGCCCTGGACTAAGATCGGATTCATGGGATACAATCGGCACCTTGTTCATCCGGCTGCCGAGGATTACGGGAACAGATACGAACCCCCCTTTGAAAAGACTACGTCTGGTTTTATGGTCTTGATGAGCCGAAATGCTTCAAATGCTCCTTTCATGACACGGAACGGATCTTTAAAATTGTTCCAGTCAAAATAGCGCCTTAGTTTACCAGTAGAGATGCTGTAATAGCGGACGCCTTCGATGGTTTCTGTCAGTTTCCGTTCAATTCCTCCTTTGGAACCGATATAGCTGACTTCCCAGCCTTCTTTTAAGAACAAAGGAATCAGCGCCAGGTTAACAGAGACGTGCCCGGTGGAACCTCCCCCGGTGAATACGATTTTCTTGCCCAAACCTTCCACCCCTTTTATTTATGTGTTTCTATCATACCAAAAATAATCTGCAATGATTCCAGAAATATCTGAATAATGGTTGACGCTCTCCTGTCTGCCGTGATAGAGTAAGACTAATTTAATGAAGCTTATCAAGAGCGGCGGAGGGAAAGGCCCAATGAAGCCCGGCAACCTTCAAGTATTCTACTTGAAAAGGTGCTAAATCCTTCAAAGGTAAAACTTTGGGAGATAAGAGACGGATCGGAACCATACAGCTCTCTTATCTTCGTGATAAGGGGGTTTTTTGTACTAAAAAAATAAAGTGCTACATAACATGTTTCAATCTCATGATAATACTCTTATCCAGAGTGGCGGAGGGAAAGGCCCGATGAAGCCCGGCAACCTTCAAGTATTCTACTTGAAAAGGTGCTACTACCTGCAGGAAAGAACCCTGGATGATAAGAGGAGGCCGGACTGCAGACCTCTTCTTTAGGAAGAGGTTTTTTCTTTTGCCATCATACAGATACCATTCATCCACTAATAAGAAATTTACTTTTGAAGAAGGAGTGATTGTATTGAAAGAATTAAAAATAGCACTGCTGGGTCTGGGGACTGTAGGATCCGGTGTATATACATCCATCATGGATAGAAAAGGAGCTTTAGAAGAATTGCTGGGTCATCGTCTGAAGCTGTCCAGTATTTTGATTAAGGATTCTTCCAAAGCAAGGCCTTTCGTAAAGGGGGTACCGTTGACGTCCGAATTCGAGAAGGCGATCGGAGAAGAAGTGCCTGATGTGGTCATTGAGGCGATTGGCGGAATCGAGCCTGCACGGTCTTACATCATACAATCACTTGAAGCGGGATGCCATGTGATTTCCGCGAATAAAGATTTGATCGCCCGGCATGGAGAAGAATTAACAGAGCGTGCTGCCGCAAAGGGTGTCCGTTTTGTCTATGAAGCGAGCGTAGGCGGAGGAATACCGATTTTGAGAACATTGAGGGAACTTTTAAGAATCAATCGGATTCAGCATGTAGAAGCCATTTTAAACGGAACGTCCAACTTCATTCTTTCGTACATGAGAACGACAGGTTCCTCGTTTGAAAAAGCGCTGGAACTGGCACAGAAAAAAGGATATGCAGAGCCGGATCCGACAAATGACATCGAAGGCTTGGACGCATTTTACAAAGCGATGGTGCTGAGCAAATGGATTTATGGCGTGCAGCCATCCTGGGAAGAAGTGCAGGTGGAGGGGATTGGAAATGTGCTTCTTGAGGAGATTCAACTGGCTGAGCAGATGGGGCTTCGGCTGAAGCATCTCGTCCTTTTAAACGATAGACTTGATCTCCAGGTACAGCCTGTATTTGTGGATAGCGATCATCCGCTGTATGGTGTGGAAGGCGTGGACAATGCCATCCGTATTCAGACAGACCTTCTCGGCTGTTTGACCTTGCAAGGGCCGGGAGCTGGTGCAGAAGCAACAGCAAGTGCCATTGTGGAAGACTTATTATCGATCTATGAAACTAGGGAAATATATAGAAACAAACCGGCTGTATCGGAACTCTGCCCTAAGAAACAAGAACAAGAGGTGAATACCTACCTTCTCGTCGGTGAAAAAATTAATTTTACAAAGGAAAGGATTTCAGCAATTGAAAAGCATGGAATCATTATAGACCGGACTTCTCTTCGTTTTCAGCCTATTTCCCTTGCTGCCCTGCTTTATGAAGGGCCGCTCCCTCTGGAACAGGAGGATGAGTTCATTTCAGTGATCAGCATCTATCCGGTCCGTCTGTCAAAAAGCGGTAAGGGGATAGAGAAAGAAAAGGTGCCGGTGGCCGAATAGAAACAGGAATATCCGTGGAGAGTCGGCTCTCTGCGGATTTTTTTACCCATCATGTTGACAATGGAAAGGATTTTACATATGATGGAAGTAACAAAAGGAAGGGAGTTGTATGGATGAGCGTTCACGTTCTTAACTAAGCGAATTGGATAGTTGGAGCAAAAAGGCCGTGCTTGAAGCGGTTGTATTCTTGATGTCTTTTTGCGGCCACCAATAGTTAAGAACAGCGGTCAGCATACAACATTTTCATTTTCGTGTACGTATTTTGTGCAGCGAACGATGCCGCGCTCTTTGGGCGTATTTTTTTATGCTTTTTACAGCTTCCATAAGTCAGGGGACAGCTGTATGGAGAGGCGTATCCTTCCACACGAAAATTGATTACAGGCAGAAATGGCGGCGGTCCATTTCTGCCTTTTTTTATTGTCATGATCTGGCCCTGTTCCCAGGAAAGGGGGGTACGGAAGGTTTTATAGATTAATAATTCGAAAAAATATGAGGAGGCAACTACCATTGAACACCCATACAATGAACATGCTCGAATTTAATAAAATTACAGAAACCTTATCTGCGTATGCATTAAACGAGAGTACAAAAAGAAAAATTTTAGAGCTTATGCCCTCTGGACAGATCACAATCATTAAGAATTGGCTAAGAGAGACGACGGAAGCGGCAGCAATTCTTAGAAAGTCTTCAAGCGTTCCTATTGCGAACTTGAACGGGATCGACCATGTGATGACGATTCCGGATAAAGGCCTTCTCTTAAGTCCTGAACAGCTGCAGCTTATTTACGGGCTTGCAGAAAACGTAGAGCGTTTGCAGCGGTATATGAAAGACAAAGAATTTCTTGCACCCGCTGTGTCTGCTTATGCTTACTCCCTGTTTGAACTGAAAGACCTCAAATCTGAAATTCAGCGCTGTATCCGTAATGGAAGAGTGGATGACGGAGCCAGTAAGCCGCTTGAAAAAGTAAGAAAGAGGATGCTTGCCTGTGAGGAAAAAATCAAAGCAAAGCTGGATCATATTCTAAAGTCACCGGCCTATCGGGATATGCTTCAGGAACCAATGATTTCGGTGAGAGACGGAAGGTATGCCATCCCTGTAAAAAGTAAATTTAAACGGAGCATGGATGGGCAGATCATTGATTCCTCTTCCAGCGGATCCACCGTTTTTATTGAACCGAAAGATGTCCGCAAGCTGCAGGATGAGCTTCAGCTTCTGCAGGCAGAGGAAGACATCGAAACAGCAAGGGTGCTGGGCAGATTAACAGGTCTGGTTGCAGGCTGCAAACATGAGATTTCAGTTAATATTGAAGGGATGCTTCATTATGATTTTATTTTTGCCAAAGCCAAATACAGCATCGCCCTTGATGGCAGGGAGGTTTCACTTAATCGTGAAAAACGGACCATTATCCATGAAGGAAGGCATCCGCTGCTCGGAAGCCATGCTGTTCCTTTGAATTTCCGACTCGGTGAAAACTATGGAGCCCTCGTTATTACGGGTCCGAATACCGGTGGAAAGACGGTAGCCATAAAAACGGCAGGACTGCTGACGCTGATGGTTCAGTCGGGGCTTCATATTCCTGCAGGAAAGGGGAGCGAGTTTGGAATCTATTCAGATGTGCTGACAGATATCGGTGACCATCAGAACATTGAACAGTCGCTGAGCACATTTTCGGCGCATATGACGAACATTATCTCCATCCTTCAGAAGGCCGGTCCTGATACGCTTGTCATCCTCGATGAACTTGGTGCAGGAACCGATCCTGCTGAGGGAATGGGGCTGGCTGTAGCCATTCTTGAAGACTTGTTTGAGAGAGGCGCTTCCATTCTAGCCACGACCCATTACAGTGAGATTAAAGAGTTTGCTTATCTTACTCCAGGATTTGAGAACGCATCGATGGCTTTTGACCTCGAATCTCTAAAGCCGCTTTATGAGCTGAAGATTGGGGAAGCTGGTGAAAGCCAGGCCTTTTCCATCGCGTGGAAGCTGGGTCTCGAACAAAAGCTGATCACAAGGGCAAAACAAATAACGAGCAAAGAGGTTTCAGAAAAGAAAGAAAGCACTATGTTCGATTTACTGCATGTAGAAGCACAAACGCAAATGATAAGGAAAAGAAGAGAAGCAGAAGAAGGGAGAAACCGCAAGATACGAGAAGCAGAAAAGAAAACGGAAGAAAAACCGGAAGCCCGGACGTTCGAAGTGGGGGATCGGGTGTATGTATCCAGTTTAAAAACGGGGGGCATCATCTGTTCGGAAGAAGATAAAAGAGGAGAATACGAAGTGATTGTCCAAGGAGAAAAGGTGAAGATCCATAAGCTTCGCCTCACCCTCCATATTTCAAGAACCGAGCTGTATCCTGAGGGATATGATATGGATATTGTTTTTGAAACCAAGGAAAACCGAAAAAAAGACCGGCTCTTGAGCAAACGTCATGTTGATGGAATGGTGATCAACAGAGACGAAGAATAGAAGCTGCTAAAATGGTTGGTGCCAGGCACCACAATTACACAAGTGTGTAATTACGGTGCCTGGCACCAAAACCAAAACCAAAACCAAAACCAAAACCAAAACCAAAACCAAACAAAAAGATCCAGACGCCTCCGCCTGGATCTTTTTGTTCTGCAGTAAAATTAGCAGCTGCTGCTGGATTCACATCCACCGAGATGGCCAATCCCGCACGAACAGCCGATGATGATCAAGAGGATAAACAATACGATAATAATCGCAAATCCTCTTCCGCCGCCGTAACCGTAGCCGCCGTAGCCGCCGTAACCGTAACCGCCATATCCGTGACATCCGCCGCCATAACCGTACCCGTAAGAAGCTGCAACAGGAACGTTTAGCGGAGCATTCATCGGTACATTAATCGGTGCGTTTGCATACATATTAAATTCCTCCTTCAAAATACTATTCCAACATCCTCGATACAGTATATGAAGGATCAGCCACTCGGGCTGGACGAATGCCTTGATGGCAAGCCTAAATCCTGGAGCAAAGAAAAAACGACGCTCTGGACCGTATTCCAGGGCGTGCGTTTTATGGAAAAACTTTTTATTGCTGTGCAAGCAGCGATTCAATTTCTTTTTTCATATCTTTGGGTGATGTCTGAGGAGAATGGCGGGATACAACGTTTCCATTTCGATCAACAAGAAACTTTGTGAAATTCCATTTGACCACCTTTGAGCCTAAAATGCCAGGCGCTTCTTTTGTCAGGAAAGCAAAGAGAGGATGAATGTTGTCTCCTTTTACATCAACCTTTGCGAACATGGGGAATTTCACTCCATAATTCAATTCGCAAAACTCCTGAATTTCTTCTTCACTCCCAGGTTCCTGGCCTGCAAACTGGTTACAAGGGAAGCCAAGGATCTCAAGACCTTGTTCTTTGTACTGGTCGTAAAGTGCCTGAAGTTCCCTATATTGAGGAGTGAAACCGCATTCACTCGCTGTGTTGGCAATGATTAAAACCTTGCCTTCGTAGTCCCTGAGAGATTTTTCTTCCCCATGATCGTCTTTGCTCGATACTCATAAACAGACATTGTGCCCCTCCTATTATATAAACGAAAGTATATAGCTTCAGTGTAGTAGGTTTTATTCAGAAAGAAAAATAAAACGCTTACCATTACATGTACGGTGCCAGGCACCGCCTTTTGACACTTGTGTAATTGCAGTGCCTGGCACGCCAAAAAATCAAAAAAAGCGACAGGGAGAATTCTCCTTGCCGCTTTTTCTATTCATTTATGCTTCTTATGCCGCGGATGTTGAGAGTTTTGCCCGCACACTATAAAACTGATAAAGGACGAGGGCGATGACGGACAATATGATTCCTGAGATATACGGTAGTCCCGCTGCAACAGAAAACAGCCAGCCGCCAAGCGGAGGCCCGATGATCCGTCCAAGCGAATCAAAGGAAGAGAGCAGTCCGGTTACACTGCCATGCCCTGAAGTTGAGGTTTTTGTTAATAGTGCAGAGACACTAGGGCGGATTACACCATTGCCAATCCCGAAAATAGAAAGATAGATGGCCGCCGTCGTAAAGTTATGAACTAGAAGGATCAAACCAAACCCGACAGCAGAAATAACAATGCCGGCCTGGATGACTTTTCCTTCGCCGAATTTTTTGGTCAGTCTGCCGACAAGTCCTCCTTGAACAAGAGCACCTGCAAACCCCATGATCATAAATATGTAGCCAAGGTGATTGGTATCAAGTCCAGCTTTTTTTGCAGCAAAATAAGCGAAAGTCGCTTCAAGTCCTGATAACGAAAGGGAAATGAACAGCTGAAGCACGAACAGAATGGATACGGCCCCCGTAAAAGCTTTCCATCTCGATCCAGGTTCAGACGGTCCATTCGTCCGCAGCTCTTTAGGCAGTGATTCCTTCAATACAAAAAGAACGAGAAAAAACGTGATAATTGATGAAATTCCAGCAAGATAAAACGGTGTGTTCAAGCTCGTCTTGGAAAAAACACCGCCGATAGCCGGGCCGAAAATAAAACCAAGACCGACAGCTGCACCGATGATACCCATACCTTTACCCCGGTTTTCCGGGGTCGTAATATCGGCTACATAAGCCATCGTTGTCGGCATGTTGGCGGATGAAAGCAGGCCGCCGATAATCCGTGCCGCAAAAAGCATCCAGAGCTGGCTGGAGACAGCCATCAAAAAGAAGGAAATAGAAAGTCCGGCGATTCCGATCAGCATGACCGGTTTTCGGCCGATCCTGTCAGAAACTCTTCCCCAGATAGGGGCGAAAAGAAGCTGCATCAATGAATAAACAGCCATCAGCAAACCGAGCTGTGCGGGATTTGCTCCAACCTTTTCCGCAAAAAAAGGAAGGACAGGAATAATGATTCCGAATCCAACCATCACTAAAAACATGACTAAGAATAAGATTGGCAACGCTTTTTTATTTTCCAATCTTGAGTCCCCTCCTGATCAAATCATATATCTATGTATTTTTATTTTGAAACGAAAACCTGCATTAACTCTATAAACGTACCTCTTTTAACGGTTTTTATCAACTTCTGCATCTATACACCATGAGAAACAGCAGGATCTTTTACATGATGTGAGGGCCTGTTTGTTCTCAAAAATAGATACAGCCCTGTGCAGACAAGAAAACCTCCGGCTGCCTGGAATGCAGATATATGCTCATTCAGCATGAAATAGGCCAGTATGCTCGCGCCAACAGGCTCACCAAGGATATTGACAGAGATGGTTGTTGCACTTACGTATTTCATCAGCCAGTTAAAGAGGACATGGCCGAAGACGGTGGGAACAATGGCAAGTAAAAAGAAAACGGTCCAATCATGTTTGGAATAACCGGCCATAGGGATGCCAGCCCCCAAATTATAAAAAGCAAAAACAGCAATAGCGGATACAAAAACAGAAAGACTATAAAAATAAGAAGGAATACGCCGTAAAAGATGCTGTCCGATCAGCATATGAACCGCTACTGCAAACGTCCCGAGAAGGGAAAGTACGTCTCCAAGCAAATTTTCGGGCGATATGCCAACGTCACCCCAGCCAATCAGCACAGCGCCGCAGATGGCGACCCCCATCCCGGCAAGCGAAGCGGCGGTTGTTCTTTCTTTAAATAGAAAGAAGGCCCCAATCAGAACAAAGACAGGCTGCAAAGCGAGTATGATCGTAGAGCTTGCGACAGTCGTCAGCTTCAGGGAACCCATCCAGAGCAAAAAATGAAGAGCAAGAAACATTCCCGACAAAAAAAGTAGCAGCCACTGACGGGGAGTAACTTGTTTCGTATGCTTGAACTGCTTACCTGCAAAAGGAAGCATGAACAGAACAGTAAAAAGCAGCCTGTACATCCCCTGAACGGAAACGGGAGCATCAGAAAGCTTAACGAAAATAGAAGAAAAAGAGACTGCGACAATACCGACGATTAACGGAATAAATACCGGAACAGGGCACTTTTGTTTATCCATAGAGGCCTCCTGTATTCTCATTATGCCTATATGAAGTATACAGGATTTTTTATAAAAATCAGCCATTTTCTTACGGATATCCCCAATAGAAATTCAAAAAAACGGCTGGCTGCTTATGCAGACCAACCTATTTTTTTATCTGTTTATTGAAGGCGGCGTTTGAAATGCTTGTTTCTTATAAAATGACGGTAGATGACATGAAGCGCAGGAACACCAGCCACTAATAGTGCGGCTAGTTTAATGTCTTGTAAATCAAAGCTGTCCAGTCGTTTTGCCGTTTAACGGGAGTGCATTTGCGAGGTAACTCACTGCCAATACAACGATCAGTCCGGCAACATTTGCAAGTAAACGTAACTTGTCTGATTTCATCCTACTCCTTTCTGTTAAGAAATATCTTTCTAACACCCCATTCCCTTCTTCCTTCATGCCTGGATGGAAATTCCGCTTTTGGAAAAACTGATAGAAGAATAAGTTCAAAAGGAGAAGGTGAACAATGGATAAGAAACGAGATACCATTAATGAATTCTCCAAATATAAGCGGAAACACAATGAAAAGAAGAAAACTGAGTACATAAAAAACTTGAAGCAAGAACACCAGGATAAAAACTAATAAAGGGGTGGCTCCTTGAGCGTAATGAGAGCCGCTCTTTTTTAAATTGCCAACTTAATATACGGGGAAATTATGGACTCGGACGGTGCAGATCAGCTTCTCAGGTGATTTAAGCAGCAGCAACAAAACAAGCGGCACGAAAAAGAAAAGCCAGCGGCGAAAGGTATTTAAGAATACTTTTCGCCGCTGGCTTTTGTTAAGTTCAGTTTGCTTTATGCACGCTGCTGCTCACAAGCTCCCAGCGTGTGTACTGAAATTTCCAGACAGAGTCTGCGAAGGCAACTGAGTCTGCGTTGGCGATCCCGGATATCCTCTGAACACCCCGCAGTTCGAATATGCCATCACCATTAATGTCTACAGGTGTGAGCATGCTGAATTTATTAGCGGATACCTTGATCGGTTTTACAAGGGTACCATTTTTATAGACCTCAGAAGTATCATATTTTTGTTTTCGTTCTTTTAAATTAATAGAAGTGATTTTTCCAGTGTTTTTAACTAAAATCGTAGCGTTGTAGCCGTCTGTAAATCTTCCGCTGATTCCTAAAGAAGAAGGAACCGGAATTTCGAACACATGGTTATTTTTTGCAGATACTAGATGAAAGACAGAAGTTCCTCCGCGCCCGCCTGTTTCAGCCGAAATGTATGTCTCGGGAATATGGTCACCATTGAAATCAAAGAACTGAATGTGAGGATGATATCCCCCATCATTTAAATTTAAGGTTGTGAACCGATGGGTTGCTGAGTCTTGAAGAATCAAAAATAGATTTTCAGAGTAAATATTCTCCTGTTTTTCCTTTTGGCCCATTAACGTTACGACGTCAGGGCGCCGGTCACCTGTTACATCCATTTTTCGCTGTGACAGCACATAGATGGATGAACCGCTTTTATTTTCATTACTTTCCTGGCTGAGCGGGTTGGCAAGTGTCGGCGTTCCGGCGGTAATCAGTAAAATGAGGAAAAGAAGCATGTTGAAAAATATGGTCTTCACGAATTCTGCCTCCTTTATATCCTAATTATGGTTAATATGCCGATATTTCCATCGGTTCATACACATGGCTATCGAATTATTTTTTTGTAAATAAAATGAAATGTTTTTACAGGTTATCACTGCTTCAAACAGGGTATAAACCACTAAGGAGGGTTCGAATATGAAACAAACAATGAGTATGAAACCATGGATATTAGTGGGTATTGGTACATCGGCTGCAGCCGTATGGTTATCGTCAAAGCCTAACAGAATTCGAACAAAACTTGCATTTAAAAACATTAAGAGGAAAATTAAGCCTGACTATTCAGATAGGACGAAGGTTCTCCCTGTGGAAAAAGGCGGCCATCCTGATCCGAGCGATTATGAAGATTCAAAAATGGTTTCAGAAGGTTCAGCCTATGGGGTCCATTATTTCAATGAAAAAAAGCAGTAAATAGGATAAACCTACTGTTTTATGAATATCAGTTAAGTTAGCCTCGCGCGTATGTTACTATGTTGAAATAACATATACGCGAGGTGATTTCGTTTTGAAGGCAAAAACTATCCTTTTTACAGCATTCCTTTTATTGGTAACAGGCACTGTTTATGCAGCCAGCTCAGTCCAAGTAAGGTCAAATGGAGGAGATAAGTCCTCGTCTGCTGTTTCGTTTGACGACACCTATGCGACCATTTCGATAAAGAAGACGACAGGAAGCGGAAAGCTGAAACTTGAGCTTTGGCAAAAGCATTTATTTTTCACGGATGAAAAAGTAGGCCAGACACCTTGGATAACAGAAAAGGGAGTAGGCTATCAAAAGGTGATCAATCTCGCTGAATCAGGGGATTATTATCTTAAAGTGATAGACTCAGGCAAAGCTGGAGGAAATGGAATCGGCGTAAATTATAAGGCAACATCGTTTCTGCAATGATTGATAGCTAAAAAGGCAGGGATTTCTTCCTTGTCTTTTTATCATTTTCGCACAAAAAAAAGAGAATACATTACTGTATCCTCTAGCATTTCAATAATGTTCATGTCTCTCGCCTGGATAAAACTTTTCACCTAATTCCCATGATTCTACCATCTGGTAAGCGGCTTGCTGAGGGTATCCTTTTCCGTACAGATAAGCCATGGCAGCAACCTCCCGCAAAGCATGTTCATAGGAGGTTTTCGGCGCTTCAGCTAATCCCCGTTTAACAAACCACTCGACGGCTGTCAAGGTCGATAACTTCAGGGGATTATTGTATGGAGTGTAGTAATCTCCGGCACCTGGACCTGGACCTGGATAGCCCGGGTCTGGATAGCCCGGGCCTGGAACGGCCCATCCCTGGGGCCCAGGAGGTCCTGGAAAGGGTGCTGGCCCCGGATAGGGTAATGGAGGACCTGGATAAGGTAGCACGTTCGTTTCACCTCTCGTTTTAAGTAGCTTTATGACAATCTAGTGTATGCAAGCGCCTAACACTCTGTGCAGAAGACATTGTTCCCTGCCTTTAAAGCTCAGAAACAGAATACTTAACCTATTTCAAAATTCAAGTATAATATATACATGAAAGAACATTTTGGAAAGTTAAAAAGGCAGGTAATGAACATGAAAATTTTAGTAATGAACGGCAGTCCAACTGCAGAATCAAGAACCAGAGGCATTGCCGAATATGCAGCAAACCTTCTGAAAGAAAAAGGTATAGATGTTTCCTTTTTCGACGCGGGGAAAGACCGTCTTCCATTATTCACGGGAGATACGGCGGAGCGGGAAGATGAAGCTGTTCGCGGTTTGAGTAAAGCGGCTGATGAAGCGGAAGGTTTTTTTATTTGCACGCCGGAATATCACAATGGAATGAGCGGGGCTTTAAAAAATGCACTTGATTTTTTAAGCGGCAGCCATTTTAAGAACAAGCCAGTTGCCATCGCAGCGGCTGCTGGCGGCGGAAAAGGCGGAATTAACGCATTAAACAACCTGCGTACGGTGATGAGAGGTTTATACAGCCTTGTACTGCCGGATCAATTTGTTGCTGATCCCCTTCATTTCAATGAAGAACGGGAGCTGTCAGAAGAACTGGCTACGTTAAGAGTGTCTGCACTGGCCGATCAGCTTATTGACTTAACAAAGGTCGTATCCGCCAACAGACAAAACCTGACTGAAGAATAATAAAGGAAAACATTCTGCCCGAGGGCAGAATGTTTTTTTTTCGAAGAAGTGAAGTCTAGCTTCAGCTTTTCATTTGAACCAGCTTATGATTTCGAAATACCACATGCCGGCAAGGAAAATAACCCCCAGTGATAAGACGATAAATTTGACGTATTTCAAAAGGATTCTCCTGTCTTTTTTCAATAGTATGACCAATAGCCTATATGATAACGCGGCTTTTCAAAGGGAAGTTTGTATTGTTTTGTAACTTTATCACTTCTTTTGTTGAATCCCTTCTCAAACGTCAAATTTTTATAGATAATATCACTTGTGTATCTGATTATGTTGGAATTGATAGAAAAGGAGAGCATTGTTTGTGAGTAATGTAGAGTATCGCCAAAAATGGCTTTTAGAATCGATTGGAGCAAAAAAAGAAGAGCTGATCAGGCTGGCATTTCTCAGAGGGTTTACTAGTCATGAAACGGTGCAGTGCAGCCAGGAGCTCGACGGCCTGCTGAACGAGTACCAAAGAAACGTTTGCTAATTCATCGTTACGAGCTGCTTCGTTAACAGATCGACCCTTGTCAGGATCGCACGTTTAATCAGCAGCGGATAATCATTTTGAAACTCACTGAGAAGTGCCCGAATCTCGGTGATCAAGTCCAGTTCGTTTTCAAGAATAACATCTCTGCTCACTTGCTTAGGGAAGTCAATGACATTATTTTTCATCAAAACACCTCCGCGTAACTTACTTCTACATGAATGTACTATTCCATAAAAAAGGAAACACTCCTGCACATAATTGTAAATGTTTTGAAAAGACAGCGTCAATTTTGAAAGAAAAAGCATCAGAATCTAAAAGAAGAAACGTTTTTTTCTTTCCTGATTATGGGTATATTCGTAAAGGCAAACGCCTGCATATTTGTCAGGCATATCTTTTCTTGTTTCTGAAGATTTATGCGAAAATGTCGATATATTCATCATCTAAGGAGGGAATAAGATGGCTAAACATCTTCAAGACACAACAACATTGCATAACAGCGTTAAAATGCCTTGGTTCGGCCTTGGGGTTTATAAAGTGGAAGAAGGGGACGAAGTCTACCAATCCGTTAAATCGGCCTTGAGCAAAGGATATAAAAGCATTGATACAGCAGCAGTATACGGAAATGAAGAAGGCGTAGGCCGTGCGGTCAAAGATTCCGGCATCCCGCGTGAAGAATTATTCATCACGACGAAAGTATGGAATGCAGATCAAGGTTATGAAACAACATTAGCAGCATATGAGGAATCTCTCAAAAAGCTTCAGCTTGATTATGTGGATCTTTACCTCATTCACTGGCCAGTGGAAGGAAAATATAAAGAAACATGGCGTGCTTTGGAGAAATTATACATAGACGGCCGTGTCCGGGCGATCGGTGTGAGTAACTTCCACATCCACCATTTAAAAGACGTAATGGCAGACAGTGAGATTGTACCGATGGTTAACCAGGTAGAGTATCATCCGCGGTTAGCTCAAAAAGAATTGCTTGCATTCTGTAAAGGAAACAACATTCAGATGGAAGCGTGGAGCCCTCTGATGCAGGGTGAGCTCCTAAACAATCCAGTACTTTCTGAGATTGCGGAAAAACACAACAAATCCGTGGCACAGGTCATCCTGCGCTGGGATCTTCAAAATGGTGTTGTGACCATTCCAAAATCCGTAAAAGATCATAGAATTCAAGAAAACTCCGAAGTCTTTGACTTTGAACTAAGCGCGGAAGACATGGAGAAAATCAATACGCTAAACGAAGATCAAAGAGTCGGGCCCGATCCGGATAACTTTGACTTCTAAGACTAAAATGATAAAAAGAGGACGACTCAATTGGGTGAGCCGTTCTCTTTTTTGTTTGCGCATAGAATGGTAAATAGTTCCCTGCCCGTTGATTACAGTTAGCAAAATTGGAGGATTCAAGGCTGAATTCCATGAAGAGAATTCAGCCCGGGGTGTGCGTTATCATGATTTATAAAAGTTGTTCATTTCTTGTAAAACGGCCTTCAAATAATCCCATGTCCGAATGGTGGAAGGTACACTGAGGTGTTCTTCAGGAGTATGCACATCAAACATATCAGGACCAAGGGAAATCGCATCGATATGTGGAAGTTTTTCTGTGAAAACCCCACATTCCAGACCTGCATGAATGGCTACGATCTCTGGAGGGTTGCCGTATAAATCTTTGTAGACCGTTTCAAACAAGCGGCGGACTTTTGAATCTGGGAGGTAAGGCCATTCCGGATAATCAGCTTCTGTGGAGAACCGAGATTCTGTAAGCTGTGCAATCAGGTTATTCTGCTCAACAGTCTGCTGCTTCAGACTTTTCACAGAGCTTCGTATCTCACTGACAAAACGAACTTCCTGGCTGTTGCTCGTTACCACTCCAAGGTTGGTTGAACTCTCTGTTAAACCTACAATCTCCTGGCTCATGGACAGCACACCATTTGGGATCAGCATGAGTGAGGTGATCACGTTGTGTGTGGTTTTGACGGAATATAGTTTGTCCGGGCATTCCGCGGTTTCTTCGACTGTAACTGAGATTCCCGGATCAGCTGTCCGCAGCTCATTTTTAAGAACATGCTCCCAGTTGGACACCAGCTTTGGCAGATCGATTGAAGCATCTGCAGGTAAATAGATTACAGCTTCGGCTTCCCGAGGGATCGCATTTGATTTCAGCCCTCCATTGATTGAATGAAGGCTGAATGGGTACTGGACGGAAAGATCATGCAGCATTCTTCCAAGGAGCTTGTTGGCATTGCCTCTTCCTTTTTGGATGGACATGCCGGAGTGGCCGCCGAAAAGCCCGCTCAACTGGATCTTGTAGCCTTTAAGCCCTTTTGGAGCAGTTTCCCATTGTATAGGAAGAGCTTGCATGGCCGTTATGCCGCCTGCACTGCTGACCAATAATTTGCCTTCTTCTTCTGAATCAAGATTAATAAAAATTTCTCCGGAAAAAATTTCAGGACTGGCTTCTAGCGCGCCTTTCATGGTTGTTTCTTCTTCTGTAGTGATGATGATTTCAAGGGCAGGATGAGGAATATCACTCGAATCAAGGAGGGCGAGGGCGTAAGCAACGGCTATCCCGTTATCCGCTCCGAGTGTCGTATTGGACGCATAGAGCATGTCATCTTTTAGCTGTAGAGAGATGGGGTCGTGTTCGAAATCATGGGCCGTTCCTTTATTCTTTTCACATACCATATCCATATGGCCTTGAAGAATGATGGCAGGGACATGCTCATAGCCTTCTGAAGCGGTTTTTTTTATGAAAATGTTAAGAGCTTCGTCCTGTACCGCTTCAAGGTTCCTTTCTTTTGCAAAACGCAAGAGGTAATTACTGATTTCTTTTTCGTTGCCGGATCCGCGGGGAATGGCGGAAATTTCGGCAAAATAATGAAATACCGGGTGCTTTTTTACATCTTCAAGTGTTGTGTGCATATAATTCATCCTTTGCAAGAATTTTTGGACATGAACTTATGTATAATTATAGAGTAGAGAAAGAGGCTGAAATAATCAACCTGCCCAAACAAAAGGCTTTTCAAAAGGCTTGTAATTTTGTATAATACACTTTGTTGACCAAAAATATTGGCTCCGTAGCTCAGTGGATAGAGCGTCGGTTTCCTAAACCGTGCGTCGCAGGTTCAATTCCTGCCGGGGCCGCCACTAATAAACCATACGATGGCTGCACGCGGCTGTCTTTTTTTATGTCTGAGATTTGAACGATTATTGAACAGTATAAGAACATAATGTGACATTTATCACAAACTAGTGTTAGGTCTGTTAAAATAGAGACATACTATATGATAGATATGAAAAGATGGTGATTTTATGGGTGAAAATGCTGCTCCAAGCATTTTAAAAGACTATATACAAATAACAAAGCCGGGTATTATCTTTTCTAACCTGTTAGGAACAATTGCTGGCTTTTGCATCGGTGCGAGAAATCTCTCTTCAAGCCTTAGCTTATGGGAGCTTTTCTTCTGGACCGTTCTCGGAACCATTTTTGTCATTGGTTCATCTGCAATCGTGAATAATGTTTACGATGCGGACATCGATAAATACATGGAACGGACAAAGAACCGGCCGATTACCAATGGGAGAATATCAAAACGGAACGCGATCTTCATGTCGATTGTTCTTATTGTGATCGGTGAGGCTATTTTAGGTTTCATGGTGAACCCGATTGCTGCACTTATTGGTTTCATCGGATTCGTTTTCTACGGATTTGTTTATACGATGTCCAAAAGGGTAACAGTGGTCAATACGGAAATCGGATGTATTTCAGGTGCTACACCGCCGATTATCGGTTATACGGCTGTTACAGGACACTTTGATCTGATTGCACTGCTTTTATTTGTATTCATGTTCGCATGGCAGCCTCCGCACTTCTTCGCTCTCGCAATGAAACGGGCGGAAGAGTACAAGAGTGTAAATGTACCGATGCTGCCGAACGAAGTGGGCTTTAAGCAAACGAAGGTTCATATTTTAATCTATACCGTATTTGCGGTAGCAGCATCTCTTCTCTTGTACTTTTTTAACGTACTGGGAATCTGGTACTTAATCGTTGCGGGTATTTTAGGAGCAGTCTTCCTTTACCGTGCGATGCAGTCCTTTAAGTACAAAGAAAAAGAAACGGAAATTGCGTGGTCAGGAAAAATGTTTAAATTCTCCATTATGTATTTAACGCTCATGTTCGTGACCATGATGTTTGCTCCGATTTTCAGCTAATAGCTTAACACAATAAAAACCCCCATTGAAACGGTGCCTGGCACCGCCTCAATGGGGGTTTTTTAATCCAGCTCCAGCGCTGGTCAGGGCTGATCGCGGCGCTTCCGCTTTTTTTAATGGCTGATTTCTTTCGTTGATGAGGGAATTGGTTTGGATTTTACTGAAGGTGACCAATTTCTCTCGGAGACAAAACATAGTGTCTCTGCCAACAAGACGGCAGCAAACACATCCAGAAGGACATGCTGTTTAACCATCAGAGTTGAAACAATAATAATCACGGAAAAGTACGTAATCATACTTCTGTTCCAGGTTGTTGAGAACGGTGCCTTTCGCACTACCCGGACCAGCAGGTAGCTGGAAAAGCAATGGATGCTTGGAAAACAATTATAAGGGGCATCCATCTTGTAGACCCGGTTTACAAGAGATTCCAAGAATGAAGAGCCAGCAACGAGCGGCCTAGGAACGGTGGTCTGAAAAAGACTGTATACCGTATAGCAGACCAGCAAGCCTGCAATGTAAACAAACAGTGTCTTGAAGTACGTCTTCTTATCTTTGAAATAGAAATAAATCAAGGTTCCGTAAATATATAAGGTCCACAATAGGTAAGGGATAATAAAAACAGCAGAGAATGGTATATTCCTGTCAACGGTTGTAACTAGGCTATGCACTTCGCTCCCGGGGTGATTGACCCAATCATACATCAAGGAGCAAACCGGCAAAAATCCTAAAGAAAGCAGCGGTAACAGATTTTGCAGCTTTTTCTTCATAATTTCCTCCATGGCAGCTAACTCTTTTGCCATTTCCCTAGTATACATCAGCTCAAACAGAATAGGGCAAATGGAAAACATTGCTTGCTAAATGATAAGGCTGCTGGTTTAAGGGTAAGCTAAAAAAGGTATTTATCCTGTAATCCAAGCATGTTCAGGGGGTACAATCCATGCAGATAAGCAGACCAGCAATTGTTCCGCGTTATACATTTTCTGAAATTTACGGTCCGGATCTCATTTTTAATCCGAGGCCTTCCTTTGCTCATAATAAGTGGATTCCCGATTGTCCAGTAAAGCTTGATCTTCTGACGGGAAGCCAGTTTGCGGTATTGGGAAGCATGCCGGTCATCTGCAACAGGTCGGTAACTACCAAAAAAGCAACGGAGCTGTATGAACGGGCGGGTCTCCAGCTTCGTTTTTCTGTACACGAATATTCGACAGAGGCGGATTATCGAAACATTTTCAGCCGCTTAGAACAAGAGCAGAAGAAGATGGTAGTTCAGCATATTCACCCAGAAGAAGAAATGTCATCAGAGAATTATTGGATTGATCCGCGCCTTGTTCAGTATTTAAACAATAAAGCTAATTTAGAAGAGCTGGTTCCTTCTGGACATGCTCCGAAACGAAAATCAACAACAGCTGCAGATCTTCATGATCAATTAGAAACCTTCCCATTTCCATGTGTGGTTAAGGCAGCGACAAATGAGGCAAATGCGGCGGGTTTTGATGTATTTATCTGCAAAAATCAGGAGGACATTGACAGGGCAGCAAACTTTTTCGCCTCCTGTGAAGGAATCGTCATAGAAGAGTACTTGGAGATCGAGCACAATTACTGCGTTCAGTTTGCCTGTACAGCAGATGACCGTCTGATCTATCTGGGCAGTACGGTCCAAAATATTACGGAAGACGGAAAATATAAAGGAAACTGGGTCGATAAAGAGTCAGAACCCGATGATGAGGTCATCAAGGTCGGGAGAAGAATTATGGAAGAAGGCTGTAAAAGAGGCTATAAAGGGATTGCTGGATTTGACATTGCGGTAACGGCTGATGGAAGGAAAATGGCCTTTGATTTAAATTATAGAGTCAACGGTTCTACCGCCGCACTTCTTCTGAGAGAAAGTATTGAAGAACAGCTCGGTAAAAAGGTAATCAAATTCGTTTCCTGGAAATCCAAGGGCGGTATAGAACCCCTGTATGATGAAGTGAAACGGGGGATTGAAGATGGATATTTCATTCCGCTGTCGATCTACAATGGCAGTGAAAGCCCTTATAAAGATGCCGACACGCTTCTACAGGGCCTCGTACTGGGAGACACAAGGGAAGAGGCGGATCAAAAGGAATATATTTTTCAAAGAGCCGGTCTATCCTAAAAGAGAAAACCATCTATAGCTCCCCGGAATTTGTAGGGGAGTTATCTTATCCTTATGATGACACCTGTTTACAGATATAGGGTTGGGGTAAATACTAGTAATAAAATCAGACTTTGATTAGGAGGTCATACATATGAGCAAAATGGTGATTGGAGTGTATGAAACAGAGAACGAAGCTGTTGATAGTATACAATCCCTGGTGAATAAAGGATACAGTGCAAAGGACATCTCCATCCTTGCTAAAGATGATGGAAAGATGGATCGTGTTGCCGATAAAACGAATGTTTCAGAAGAACATCTGGACGAAGATGTAAACGAAGCCGCCTATGGAACCATTGCAGGTTTTCTGACTGGTATCGGCGGAGCCATCGCGGTCCCAGGCCTTGGTGTTCCCGGTATTGGTCCGCTGCTTGCTGCTGGTCCATTTGCATCCATGTTTAATGAAGATTCAGAGGATGATTTAAAAGAAGTTCTCATGTCCCTGGATCTTTCAGAACGGACGGCTGAGCGTTATGTGCAAAAAATAGAACAGGGCAGCATTATGGTTTTCTTAGAAAAAGATGCGGTGAAACTTTAACAATAGAGTATACCTGAACGCATAAAATAGTCCTCCACATGAAAGGATATGTACATAAAAAGCAAGTTAAAGTGAGGGCGGATATGAAAAAAGAGAATATGGCAATTGTAAGCGGCGTTATGATAATGGGTATTTTAGCTTTAAGACTAATGAACAGGCTTCGTAATGATGATCATTGGATGAAACTCGACGGAATCGGAAGCTTGGCTATATTTTCAGCACGGGGCGGAGGTTTCGTGGATTTCTTTCTGAGAAGTTACTCTTTTCTTGGTTCTGGATTTCTGTTGATTCCTGCCACTATTTATTCTGCATACAGATACAGGAAAAAAGGAAAGAGAAACATTGTTTTTTTATTAATAGCCAACCTGATCGGATGCCGTTTGATTAACTCTGTTTGGAGAAAGAATTGGAAGCAGCGGCCTCCATCCACTAAGCCTTTTTACATAAGGTATGGATATCCGAGTGCTCATTCGATGAATGCAACAGCTCTTTATGGTCTTTTTACACTCTTATCAAAAAAGTTTGTTAGAACGAAATTTTGTATATTGGCGGTGCACCTTGGATTTATTTGCTGGAGCAGAATTTATCTTGGCATTCACTATATTACGGATGTACTGGCTGGAGTTGCCGGAGGAGCAATGTGGCTGGCTTTTATGGCTTCAGTGTTTTTATTCCGATCTGAGAACTCCGAAAAAAGATTTGACATCGACTTAGATCATGGTATAAGATAGATCTCATCAAGTAAATATGAACGTGTTTCTTATCCAGAGAGGTGGAGGGATATGGCCCTATGATACCTCGGCAGCAGGTTTTTCTTTTGAAAAACACTGTGCCAATTCCAGCAAGTTCCTTTAAGGGGCTTGGAAGATAAGAAGAGCAGCTCGTTTCCTTATGGATACAAAATCTCTTCTTTCTTTAAGAAGAGATTTTTTTATTTAATTGAACATTATTTGTTTCTTATCCAGAGAGGTGGAGGGATTGGCCCTTTGAAGCCTCGGCAGCGGGTTTCCGGTTTAATGGGAATACTGTGCCAAGTCCGGCAAGCGATTAGCGCTTGGAAGATAAGAAGAGATCAGCCACTCATTTCGATGCTTCAGGCCTCTTCTTGTTTTCAAGAAGAGGCTTTTTTTGATGTTTTAACAGTAGCGAGAAAGGAGATCACATCATTGATTCGATTTGAAGAGGTAACCAAAATTTATGAGAGTGGCAAAAGCCAAGTAAGAGCGTTAAACAATGTGAGCTTTGAGATAAAAAAAGGAGAGATCTATGGTGTTGTGGGATACAGCGGAGCAGGAAAGAGCTCCTTGCTGCGATGTGTGAATCTTTTGGAGAAGCCGACATCAGGGCACGTCTTAGTAGGAGAGGAAGACATGGCGAGATTGTCTCCGAAGGAACTGAGAAAAAAACGAAAAAATATCGGCATGATTTTTCAGCATTTTAATCTGCTGAACGCAAAAACGGTATTTGATAATATTGCGACACCGCTTTATCTTCTCGGCAAGAAGAAATCATTCGTTAAAGAGAAGGTGAACGACTTGCTGGAATTTGTGGGCTTGTCCGAGCATGGGCATAAATATCCCGACCAGCTCTCCGGCGGACAAAAACAGCGGGTAGGCATTGCCAGGGCGCTCTCCACTGATCCGGAAGTGCTATTGTGTGATGAAGCAACATCGGCATTGGATCCGCAGACGACCTCCAGTATTTTAAAGCTTCTGAAAAAAATCAATAAGGAATACAACATTACGATCCTTATCATCACCCATGAGATGAACGTCATCCGGGAGATATGTGATTCCGTTGCTGTGATGGAGGGTGGCGAAGTGATCGAGAAGGGGAGCGTTTTTGATTTGTTTGCCAGGCCACAGACTGAGACGGCAAGGCGTTTCGTCAGTTCGGTTCTTCAGGATGAACTGCCTGAGTCCCTTAAAAACCTATTGAAAAAGCAGGACAGGAATCATCAGATTTTCAGGATCGTATTTACCGGAGCATCCACAGGACAGCCGCTGCTGTCACAGATTGCCAAAAAATTCAACGTGGACGTCAGTGTTCTATACGGCCATGTCACAGAACTCCAAGACGTTCCTTTCGGAAACCTTGTCGTTCAATTTTTCGGGGACGAACAGGAAATCCGAAGAGCAATCTTTTTCGTGAACCAGAGTGAAGTCGAAATAAGGGAGGTTGCACCTTATGCAAGTTGATTGGAGTACATTTTGGGTGGACATTTTAAATGCGGCCGGTGATACCTTAACGATGGTTGGATTTTCCTTATTGTTCTCGGCTGTAATCGGCATTCCGCTTGGGGTAGTACTCGTAGTCACGAGGAAGGGCCACATTCTTGAAAACCTGGCCGTCTTTAACGTTTTGAACGCGATTGTAAACGTTCTGCGTTCGATACCGTTCATCATCTTAATGGTGGCGATTATCCCGTTTACGAGATTAGTAGTCGGTACCTCAATCGGGACATCGGCCGCGATTGTCCCATTGATTGTATATGCCGGCCCCTATATCGCAAGGCTCGTGGAAAACAGCCTGCTTGAGATCGATCCGGGCATTGTAGAGGCCGCAGAGGCCATGGGAGCTACTCCTTGGCAGACCATCTTTCGCATACTGCTGCCGGAAGCATTCAGTTCACTGATCCTGTCGTTTACGATTGCAACGATCGGCTTGGTCGGAGCTTCGGCGATGGCAGGGGCTGTTGGTGGAGGAGGCTTGGGCGATCTGGCCATTGCCTACGGCTATCAGCGATTTGATACAGACGTGATGATTGTCACCGTCGTTCTGCTCGTCATCCTTGTTCAAGGCTTGCAGAGTACCGGAAATATACTCTCCAGAAAAATTAGAAGAAGATAAAAAGAGAAAAAGGGAGAAGGGAAATCTTATGAAAAAATATTCATTGATCATTTTAGTCATCGGGGTTTTAATGTCGGCATTCTTGAGCGCATGCAGCGGCGGAGATAAAAAGGGGCTTGAAAAAGTAAAGATGGGCATCAGCGGATCTGACAGTGACGTGTGGAAGTATATCGCTAAAAAAGCAGAAAAAGAAGGCATTGATTTGGAAATCGTAGAGTTCTCCGATTATGTCCGTCCGAATCAGGCATTGGCTGACGGGGATATTGATGCCAATGCGTTTCAGACCATCTCTTACTTCAACGCATTTAAAAAAGAACACAAATTGGATTTAGCACCAATTGCAACAACCGTCATTGCGCCTATGGGCGTTTACTCTAAAAAATACAAGGACATCAAGGATATCCCGGCTGGATCAACCATTGCTTTGCCGAATGAAGCTACGAACATGGGTCGTGCATTGCTTCTTCTGCAGAGTGCAGGGCTAATCAAACTGGAAAAGAACTTTGATGGAAATGGTGATCTGAAAAAAGTGGTGGAGAACAAAAAACACTTAAAGCTTAAACCAGTAGTCGCAGGCCAGACACCACGGGTGCTTCCTGATGTGGCCGCTTCAATCATTAACAATGGCGTTGCTGTCGATGCTGGAATGAATCCGAAGAAAGATTCGATCTTCCTTGAAAGCAAGACTGCAAAGCCATATATCAATATCATTGCAACAAGAACTGAAGATAAAAATAAAAAATCGCTGAAAAAAATTGCGAAGATCTATCAATCAAAAGATACAGCCAAGAAGATTAAAGAAATCTATAAAGGTGCAACCATTCCTACGTTTGTACCGCTAAGTGAAATTGGAGAGTAATAGAGAGAAAGGATCTGAGATCATGACTGTAATCAGCAGAACTACGGGAGAAATCCAGGAACAAATCCGTACGAACATTGATGTAAACCAAGCGGCTTACATTCAAACTTCTCACGAGATCCATGACAATCCAGAAATCGGAAATGAAGAAGTGTTTGCATCCAGCCTGCTTACATCGCTGCTCGAAAAAGAGGGGTTTCAGGTAGAACGCGGAGTGGCCGGTCACGAAACGGCATTTGTTGCCCGTAAGCGTTCTATTCTAGATGGGCCATCCGTTGCCTTTTTAGCAGAATATGATGCACTTCCCGGCATCGGTCATGCATGCGGCCATAATATCATCGGTACATCAAGTGTGGCAGCGGCCATCGCTCTTGCTTCTGTTATCGATGAGATCGGAGGAGAAGTAGCTGTTTTTGGAACGCCTGCTGAAGAAGGCGGAGAGAACGGAAGTGCGAAGGGAAGCTTTGTGAAACACGGTTTACTGGACGGCATTGATGCTGCGTTAATGTTCCATCCGGGTAATGCTAACCGCATTACCGGGACATCGCTTGCCGTTGATCCGATGGACTTTGAATACATCGGGAAGCCCGCTCATGCGGCTGCAGCACCGGAAAAGGGAATTAATGCGCTTGATGCAGTTATTCAGTTGTTTGTCGGGATTAACGCACTGCGCCAGCATGTGGCGGACGATGTGAAAATTCATGGCATCATTACACACGGGGGAGACGCTCCTAATATTGTGCCTGAATATGCGAAGGCCCGTTTTTACATTCGTGCTTCCACAAGAGCAAGACTGGATGAGACAACGAAAAAAGTAACAGCCATTGCAGAAGGTGCTGCCCTTGCAACAGGCGCAAAGCTTAATGTTATTGCTTTTCAGAATCAGGTGGATAACCTTTTATTGAATCGGTCGTTTGATAAAGTGTTTCAAGAACAGCTGGAGAGCCTTGGAGCGGCAGTCGATACTTCGCACCGCAGCGGTTTGGGATCAACTGATGCCGGAAACATCAGCCAGGCCGTGCCGACCATCCATCCCTATCTTCAAATCGGCCCTGATCACATAGTCGGACATACGGATGAGTTCAGAGAGGCCGCAAAATCAGAACAAGGCGATCAAGCGCTTATCCTCGGCGCAAAAGCTCTTGCCTTGACAGGCTATCAGCTTCTCACGAACGGAGAAGTGCTTGCTGGGATTAAGAAAGAATTTGAAGTAAATAAAGCGAAGGAACTTGCTTCGGTCTAAAGAGCGATTTTGTCGATATTGAGCTTATTTTTGATTAATTGAGCCGAACTCAACTTTTTTGAGCTAAACTTCAATTAATTGAGCCAAATCAGAAATAATTGAGCCTAACTTCAATTAATTGATCCTATTTCATTATTCAGACTTCTTCGCAAGATTTTTGTTAACTCTTAAAAGCCCTCAATCTCCCTGGAGGGCTTTTTTCCTAGCACAATTTTTTCATTTTCTCCGGCCAAGTGGTACCATACAAACAAGGAGGCGGTACATATGATAAAAAGTATTTCTGATACAGCTTTATTACAAAACGGTTTAAGGATGCCATGGCTGGGTCTTGGCGTATATAAAGCAGAAGAAGGCCAAGAGGTTATTGATGCAATTAAACATGCGGTCGCCGCCGGCTACAGAAGCATCGATACAGCTTCGTTCTATAAAAATGAAGAAGGTGTAGGAGAGGCTGTTAAACAGGTGGATGTCCCGCGTGAAGAGCTTTTTATTACGACCAAGGTCTGGAATTCAGAACAGGGGTATGAGGAGACGCTGCGCTCATTTAAAGAGAGCCTGGAAAAGCTTGATATGGATTACGTAGACCTGTTCCTTGTTCATTGGCCGGTGTCTGGCAAGTATAAAGAGACGTGGAAAGCATTGGAATCGCTTTATAAAGAGGGTAAGACCAAAGCAATTGGTGTTTGTAATTTTAAAATTCATCATCTGGAAGACCTTATGAAAGACTGTGAGATTAAACCGATGGTCAATCAAGTGGAGTACCATCCCCGCCTTACACAAAAAGATCTGTTGGCTTTCTGCAAAGATCAAGGCATTCAAGTTGAAGCATGGAGACCATTGTTAAAGGGTGAAATCTTTGATGAGCCGATCCTGACGGCATTGGCAGAAAAGCATAATAAAACAGTTGCACAGGTTATTCTTCGCTGGGATCTTCAGAATGGAGTAATAACCATTCCTAAATCAGTGAATGAAAACCGTATTAAGGAAAATGCCGATATCTTTGATTTTGAATTAAGCATGGAAGATATGGAGCAGATTGATTCATTGAATAAAGATCTTCGAAACGGCCCAGATCCGGACGAGTTTTAAGAAAAACTAAATTAGACATTGAGGTTTAATCAGGGTGAAAGGGAATTGAATTGCCAAGACAGGGATCAGGGAGCTGATCCCTGTCTGCTTTTCAGGCTTTTCATTTGTTTCACAAACTTTCAAGCAACAGTATGCGATGTCCTTTACGAACGAAAATCAATCTTCGGCTTTAGCGAAGCGTAAGAGTTTGATAACTTAATATTTGCAGACTTACAGTAAAATCGTCCTTAGTGAGGCCCTCTGTTATAGAACAGAGGGCCTATTTTTATTTTTATTTAAAAAAAGTGTTGCACAAATCATCTCGACTGTTATATATTATTTTACAAGATAAATATCTGTTTTATAACAGTGAACCTATCTCGTAATAAGGAGGAGAAATCGTGATGAATTGTGCCAGCTGCCATGGGAATGGTGAAGAAACATGCTTAGAGTGCAACGGATCAGGAATGCATCAAAATGGAAACTGCCCGGACTGCATGGGCGAAGGATGTGTCTGCTGCAAGCGCTGTAATGGAAACGGAATCATTGACTGAACAGGAGGTTAACACATGGAAAATTCGGTAGTAACATCTAAAATACAATCTGTTGCAGTACAGGGAGGTGTGGACCATGAAATACTGTCAGCAGAAGCCATGTCTTTTCTTGAAAAGCTTCATGATCGTTTTCAGAATGCAAGATTGCAACTCTTGCAGAACAGAGTAAATAGACAGGAAAAGATAGATCAAGGTGAGTTTCCAGATTTTTTGCCTGAAACAAAGAAAATACGGGAAAGCAATTGGTCTGTTGCAGATGTGCCTGATGATTTGCAGGATCGAAGAGTAGAAATTACCGGGCCAGCTGGTGATGCAAAGATGGTCATCAATGCTTTGAACTCAGGAGCCAAGGTCTTCATGGCAGATTTTGAAGATGCCAACTCCCCGACGTGGGAAAACAGTCTGCTCGGACAGGTGTATTTGCGGGATGCGATTCGGGGAGAGCTGGAGTATACTTCTCCGCAAGGAAAAGAGTACCGCTTGCATGAGAAAACAGCGACTCTCGTTGTACGGCCAAGGGGCTGGCATCTTGAGGAGAAGCATCTGTCGTATAATGGTGAGCCAATGTCTGGCAGTTTAGTAGATTTTGGACTTTATTTTTTTCATAATGCTAAAACGCTGATCGAAAATGGCTCCGGCCCCTACTTTTATCTGCCGAAGCTTGAGGGGCATCTGGAAGCCAGACTTTGGAACGAAGTGTTTGTCTTTGCCCAAGAGGAGATGGGAATTCCTCAGGGGACGGTCAAAGCAACTGTTTTGATTGAAACCATCCTGGCGACCTTTGAAGCGGAAGAGATTCTTTATGAATTAAAAGAACACAGCGCTGGATTAAATTGCGGACGCTGGGACTATATTTTCAGCTACATCAAAAAGCTTAAGAATCATACGTCCTATCTGCTGCCCGACCGGGCACACGTCACGATGACGGTGCCTTTTATGAGAGCGTATACACAGTTTGTCATTAAGGTCTGCCATAAAAGAGGTGCTCATGCCATCGGGGGAATGGCGGCACAGATTCCGATCAAAAACAATCCCGAAGCCAATGAAGAAGCACTGCAAAAAGTAAAAACAGACAAAGAAAGAGAAGCGGCTGACGGGCATGACGGCAGCTGGGTAGCCCATCCCGGATTAGTGCCGGTCGTCCTTGAAGTATTTGACCGTCTGATGCCTTCGGCAAATCAATTGGAGAAACAGCGGGATGACGTAGTAGTAACGGCTGAGGATCTTCTGCAGCCGACGATCGGGCCGATTACTGAATACGGCCTGAGGACCAATATCTCTGTAGGAATTCAATACATTGCCGCATGGCTTACAGGCCGCGGAGCAGTACCGCTTAACCATCTGATGGAGGATGCGGCTACAGCTGAGATCTCCAGAGCTCAAGTCTGGCAATGGATCCGCCACACGCAAGGCGTCCTGGAAGATGGCAGACAGGTAACCCTTGAGCTTGTGGGACAAGTGACGGAAGAAGAAGTTCAGAAAATCAAAACATCACTGAATGAGCAGCAATGGGAAGATGGCCGGTTTGAAGAAGCCATCACTCTCTTTGAGCAGCTGGTTAGACAAGATGAGTTCATCGAATTTTTAACATTGCCTGGTTATACCCATATTAAATAAGGAGTGGAATAGAATGAATCAAAAAGATACGGCAGCACAAATTAATGAGAATTGGAAAGTAAAACGGTGGGAAGGAATCGAAAGGACGTATACGGCAGAAGATGTTGCCAAACTGAGAGGCTCGGTTCAAATTGAACATACCCTAGCCAAAAGAGGAGCAGAACGGCTATGGAAATCACTCCAAGACGAGAATTATGTTCATGCGCTTGGAGCACTGACGGGAAATCAGGCAGTTCAGCAAGTGAAGGCGGGGCTGAAGGCGATCTACTTAAGCGGCTGGCAAGTGGCGGCCGATGCCAACCTTTCCGGACATATGTATCCTGACCAAAGCCTTTACCCTGCAAACAGTGTACCTAATGTCGTGAAAAAGATTAACCAGGCGCTGCAGCGTGCTGATCAGATTGAATTCTCCGAAGGAAAAACCGACATCGACTGGTTTGTTCCAATTGTCGCGGATGCCGAGGCAGGATTTGGCGGAGCACTTAACGTTTTTGAGATGATGAAAGCGATGATTGAAGCAGGAGCCTCAGGGGTTCATTTTGAAGACCAGCTTTCTTCGGAAAAGAAGTGCGGTCACCTTGGCGGTAAAGTGCTCCTGCCGACACAGCAGGCGGTGCGCCATCTGGTTTCCGCCAGGCTGGCAGCAGATGTGATGGGAGTGGATACCATCTTAATCGCGAGGACGGATGCCAACGCCGCAAATTTAATCACGAGCGATGTGGATCCTTATGACCACCAGTTTTTAACCGGGGACAGGACTACTGAAGGATTTTACAGAACGAATGCAGGAATCGACCAGGCGATTGCCAGAGGGCTTGCTTACGCGCCGTACGCAGACCTCATCTGGTGCGAGACATCGGAACCGAATCTTGAAGAGGCTCAGAAGTTTGCCGATGCCATCCACGAGCGTTTTCCTGGTAAAATGCTAGCCTATAACTGCTCTCCGTCTTTTAACTGGAAAAAGAAGCTGGATGATGAGACAATTGCTACCTTCCAGCAGCAGATTGCATCGATGGGTTACAAGTTCCAGTTTGTTACTCTTGCAGGATTCCATACTCTTAACCATAGCATGTTCGAACTGGCAAAAGAATATAAAACTAGAGGAATGGCCGCCTATTCAGAGCTTCAGCAGAGGGAGTTTGCAAATGAAAAAGATGGATACACGGCAACTCGCCATCAGCGTGAAGTAGGCACAGGTTACTTTGATGAAGTGGCACAAGCTGTTTCCGGCGGGCATTCCTCTACTACAGCACTTAAAGGTTCAACAGAAGAAGAACAGTTTACAATAGCTTAATAAAGTGAAGCAGCCTTTAATGAGGCTGCTTCCTTTTTAATATTTGTCTAGTTCCCTTTGTTTATAGACAAATAACGAGATTTGGACAATAATTAATGGAATGGAAATGCAGGAAGAAGAAAGGAATTACGCAAAAATGCTGCAGCAAGCTCTTGATCGAAGCGATAATGGAATTTATATGATTGACAAGGATTATAAGACCGTTTTTGTAAACAAAAAATGTGAAGAAATGTTAAACATAAAAAGAGAAGATGCCATAGGTGTACATATTGATGAGTTTTTAAGCCGAATTGATGGCTATCGCAGATTTCTATCGCTGTCACTGGAAAACAGAAAGGAATATGAAAAAAGCCGTTTTGAATATATTTGGAATGGAGAAACCCGAATCTTTACAGCCAAAACAAGAATTTTAATAGATGGTGATACGATCATCGGAGCTTATGTGGAGTTCATTGAGGTGACCAGCCAGGTCCTAAAGGAAAGGGAACTGGGGCGGATCATTAAAGAGCTTTCTTCCAATATTATTCCTGTTATGGATCGGATCGGGGTCCTTCCGATGCAGCCGACAGTTGGAAATGACCAGATATCTTTGCTGACTAATTACACATTAAACCGCTGTTCTGATTTAAGGATTGAACATTTAATCATTGATCTAACCGCCGTATATTCGATAAATGACAGCCTTGTATCGGAACTTACACAGCTGATTGCAGCTCTTCAATTACTGGGGACTGAGGTATATGTCAGTGGAATTCAGCCAAAGGTTTCAGCCGCTATCGTTTCTTCGGGTTATGCTTTTCCTGTTAAAGAAGGCCGTACTTTTGCTCATTTGAGCCAAGTTTTGAAGGAACTGGGTAATGATCGAAGCTGAACAAGGCATTAATTTGATTGGGAAAGGTGGGGATACATATGTCCGCTGAAGTCAGCCTGTCTTTCTATCAGCCTGAGCATAATCAGGAGTTGAGTACATTTGAACTTCCAAAAGAGCAGCTGCGATTTACTGCACTTCCGTTAACGGCATTAAAGGTATGCGAAGAAGACCAGAGCAGGCATCCGGTGGTCATTTTGTACGAGGGGAAGCCCGCCGGTTTTTTTGTGCTCCATCACGGACCGGGCATCACTCCCTTTACAGAAAATCCGAACGCCCTTTTCATCCGTGCACTTTCTGTTCATCCAAAATACCAGGGGAAACGGGTAGCAAAACGTGCGATGCTGGCCCTGCCTGGCTTTGCCTCCGTCCATTTTCCATTTTGCGATGAACTCGTGCTGGCGGTAAACAAAAAGAACATTGCCGCACAGCAGCTGTATTTTAAAACGGGCTTTGAGGACAGAGGACAAAGAAGAGCTGGCAATATTGGTATTCAATATATTTTGCAGCTGCCCTTATAAAGGAGTCTTTTTCCGAACATCAAGCTGGTGTTTTATCGTTTGCGAGAAGCCTGTCCTATGGGGATAAGGGCTTCTTTTTTATAGTTTTTGACTGTTTGATATTTCCATTTTTGTGTGAGAGAATATAAAAGATATTTTATTAATATGCTAGAATGGTAACTTTTTGCACTACATAAGGGGGTTTTTCGCTTGGCATTGGAGCTGCAGTATCTGCATAAATCTTTTGGGCATACAAAGGCAGTGTCTAATCTTTCACTTACTTTGCCGGCCGGGGAAGTACTCGGGCTTTTAGGAAGAAATGGTGCGGGTAAGACGACAACCATTAAAATGATTCTCGGTCTTCTCGTACCTGATCAGGGGGAGATCCTTTGGAAAGGCAGACTGCTCGACCGCAGCCAAGTTTCGATCGGCTACTTGCCGGAAGAAAGAGGACTCTATCAAAAAAGCAAAGTTTCTGATCAGCTTCGATATTTTGCAGAGCTTGAGGGGATGGACAAACAAAGCGCCAATAAAGCCATCGATTATTGGCTTGAAAAACTGCAAATTCCGGAACACAAAGATAAAAAGGCTTCCGATCTTTCCAAAGGAAATCAGCAAAAAATACAGCTGATCGCCACACTTATTCATGATCCGGAGCTTTTGATACTGGATGAGCCGTTCAGTGGTCTCGATCCTGTTAATGCGAACATGCTGTCTGCGATTATAGAAGAACAGGTGAAAAAGAAAAAAACAGTGATCCTTTCCTCGCATCGTATGGAGCAGATTGAATCATTCTGTGAAAATGTTTGTCTTATGAAAGATGGGCAAGCGGTTATACACGGCAGGCTTAGCGAGATTAAACAGAACTACGGATACCGCAATCTCACGCTGTTTAATCATGAAGATATGGAAGAGAAGCTGAAGGCATGGAAGGTTTCCTACGAGAAGAAGATGAACGACTTGCTTGTAAAGGTAAAGGATGATTCAGAAGCCTTCGAACTGTTTAACCGGCTACATCAGGCGAACGTTCCCATTCGATATTTTAAAATGCTCGAACCTACTCTGAATGAAATCTTCCTGGAAAAGGTGAGATAAGATGAAAAAATTTTCAACAGTATATAAATTTCATTTAAAAGAAAACCTTACTTCCAAGGCTTTCAAAATATCAACAGCCATCATCTTTGTGGCCATTCTGGCTTTTCTTGGCTACTCCAACTGGGCAAACAGCTCTGACAGCGGCAATAAGGATAAAATCTCGCTGATCAATGAAACGAGCAACGAGGTTAGTATTCAGGCATTAAATAAAACGCTAGAAGAAACAAAGCTGAATGAAGCCGGCCAAAGCCAGGGGAAAAGCTTAAGAAAGAAGGTAGAGCAAGGAGATCTGGATGGAGTTTTAATTGTTAAAGATCAAAAAGGTGTACCAGGTTTGACCTATATTTATAAAAACTTCCCGAATAATGAAGTTGTTCCTGTCATATCTCAGGCATTGCAACAAGCATATATCTCGAATACGATTACCAAAAATAAAATTAATGCAGAAACGGCTTCTTCTTTGCTGGCAACAGTACAAGTGAAGGATGAAGTATTAAAGGATACGAGTAACACGTTTGGAATTGTTTATCTCTTTGTATTCTTTATGTACATATTTATCATGGGGTTCGGTCAGATGATCGCAACGGCCATCGCAGCGGAAAAATCCTCGCGCGTCATGGAAATCATGATTCCAAAAGTAAAGCCGATCATGATGATGTATGCCAAAATTGCCGCTATCCTGACAGGTGCAATTGTTCAGATTGCTTTTATCGGAGTAGCTGGCGGAATTGCTTACCTGGCAGGCTGGCTTGATGCCGATCAATTGTCGATTTTCGGTGCAGCTATCGATCTATCAAATTTAACACCGGGCGTCATTACTGCGTTCATTGCGTATTTTGTACTGGGGTATTTATTGTACGCCATGCTTTATGCGGCAGTCGGGTCAATGGTAAGCAGGACAGAAGACTTGGGCTCATCTCAGTTTCCGATCATTATCCTGATCATGGGAGCATTCTTTATCGGTATGCGCTCATTGTTCGATCCCTCCACTACACTTGTTGTTGTCAGCTCGTACATTCCTTTCTTCTCACCAATCGTTACATTTTCAAGAATTGTAGCGGGAGAAGCGGGAGCGATGGAGATCAGTATTACAATCGGAATACTTCTTGTTTCATTATGGATTATCAACCGGATTGCAGGGCGCATTTATGTGCATGGTGTGATGCATTACGGCGGTAAAGTGAAGTTGAAAGATATGATCCAAGTCGCTAAAAATAGTTGATAAAGTGAAGCCGGCTATTGAAAACCGGCTTTTTTTATGTCCTCTAAAAAGAGTGATACAATCAAAAGGACTACTATTTGAGAGGGAGGCGGAAGATGTTAATCAACTGGAAACAAGAACAAAAGGATCAGGCCATCCGAGATATTCAGCAGTTTTTTTACGATGAGCGCGGGGAGGAAATAGGAATCATCGCAGCAGAAAATTTTCTTGATTTTTTCGCGAAGCAGATCGGACCTCATTTTTATAATCAGGGAGTCAGAGATTCACAGAATGTCGTAAGAGACAGACTGGCTGCTGTGGAAGATGATCTATATGCACTTGAAAGGAAATAAAAATAGGCCAGGCACCCATGCCTGGTCTATTTTTAATTAGCGAGCCTTACGATAGCCAGAAGTTTGAAGGAACCGCTCATCCGTATTCTGCCGGCTTGCTCTGTTGAAGCATACAAGGTATACCGGGCAACCTCCAGGTTTTCGGTTAATTCCTCCGATCCAGTAACGGTTGCCGTGTTCTGTTGCTGAAGGTCCTGAGTCGTCTGAGAGTTCTGTGCCACAACAACCTCTTGATTGCGCCTGACGGTCAGTGTGATGGTGGCTGGTTCGCACGGGAAGCCAGCCGTCCAGCCGGCTGATGCCGTTATTTCTACCTTATCCCCTTTGGAGAGCTGGGTAAATTGCACGTAAAGGAGCGGAACCTCTTCACTGGCTGGCAGAAAATCACTTGGGCTGTTCAGGTCAACTTCCTTGTTGATTGAAAGCTTCTTTTGAAACGTACTGTGTTTTTTCGCATCCGTTTTCCCGTTGCCAAAATTAAATTTCATCCATTTACCTCATTCAAAGTGTTATGAATTATGGTATGCGGTGTGGGGGACAGAGGCTTGGACGGGTGGATGTGGTGCCTGGAATCTAAAGAAGAAGGATTCATCGTTGGAAAGTGGAATAATAATCAGTCTGTACAAAATATGGAGGTGAGTGGTTATGCAGATTTTATTAATAAGGCATGGGCAATCAGAAGCTGATATCCTGAATGTTCATGAAGGAAGGGCGGATTATCCCCTTACAGGCTTGGGCAGAGAGCAAGCAATTCTGATGGCAAAACGGGTGACTGAAGACTATAGACCAGATGTCATATACGCAAGTACGCTTTGCAGGGCATCGGAAACAGCATCCATTTTGTCAAAAGCATCTGGTGCACCATTAAATTTTGAAGATAAGCTTCGTGAGCATGATAATGGAGTGCTCGCAGGAGTTCCATTTGAGGAAGAAAAAAAGTATTTTATCCCTAAAACCATGTATGAAAGGTTTGAAAAAGGAGAATCTGCCATCGAATTTCGAATGAGGGTGGAATCTATCTTTTCCAAAATATTGACTGAATGCTGTGAACAGCGAATTGCTATTGTTGCTCATGGAGGAGTTATACACTGCTTACTTCGTTCTTTCTTTAAAATGGGGGTACATATTGAGTTTTCTTTTCCAACTGGTGATACGGGCATTCATTTGCTTGAGATAAAAGGAGCCAAACGAATTATTCATTTTCTAAATGATACGTCTCACACTGCGGCAATACCATCAACAGTAAAATAAAGGCTTAGCAACGCCTTTCCTCATGGATTGACGTTTATTTTTTTGAAGGAAAAGGAATAACTACGGGTGCAGGAGAGAACAAGCATATTCATTGAAATAAAAAGAAAAAGTAAGTATCTTTTAAAACATACTTTCAAAAGGAGTGAAGCAATTGTCTGCTAAAAAAGTATTAATCGTTGTGACGAGCCATGATAAAATCGGTGATCATGAAACGGGACTATGGCTTGAAGAGTTCGCAGTTCCTTACAATGAATTCAAAAAACAAGGATACGATATTAAGGTTGTCAGCATTGAAGGCGGAGAAGTGCCTCTCGATCCTAACAGCCTTGAAGGAGATAATGGAGATTTTGAAGAAGCGAAATCGCTGCTGAAGGATACACCAGCACTAACAAGGGAAGAAGCACACGGTTTTGATGCAATTTATCTTCCAGGCGGGCATGGTACCGTTTTTGATTTTCCGAACAGCAGGGATCTTCAAGTGGTTGTTTCACAATTCGCACAAGAGGACAAAGTAATTGGCTCCGTTTGCCACGGTCCAACAGGGCTCGTGACAGCAGCCTATGAAGACGGAACTCCGATTGTTAAAGGAAAAAAAGTATCGGCGTTTACCGATTCTGAAGAGAGAGAAATGAAACTGACCGAAGAAGTTCCGTTTCTCTTGGAAACAAGGTTGCGTGAACTTGGAGCTGAATTTGTGAATGGCGACAACTGGACAGACTTTGCGGTTGTAGATGGCAAGCTTGTAACAGGCCAGAATCCCCAATCCAGCCTCAGTGTAGCACGAAAAGTAATTGATGTGCTGGAAAGCTAATTTTATAGTTTTATTTTGATTGCCGGGTATTTTAAAATACCCGGCAATTTTTTATGTGTAAAAAACCTTCAGCACCTATTTTGGGGGAAGATAGGTGAACAATGATGCACTTTAGTTGGGGTGGAATAAGATGTATGGACAAAGGAGGAGTAATTTTGAACATAGACAAAGATATAAAAGCAACAGAATATTCGATGCCATCTGCTCCATTAGTGGGAAAAGAAGGTTCCCATCATCATTATTATCTATTATGCCAGCATTTTGTGGGACAACATATTGAGCTTGAAATGATCGATGGCAAGATTTATCATGGCAGGCTTCAAACGTATGACAATGAGAATATGTATATGGTAATGCCGTTGAGAAGTGACGAAATGGCGGACAGCCGTTTTCCGATTTTATCAGGCGGAGTGTTTCCAGGATACGGCTTGTACGGTTTTCCTTTTTATGGGATACGGCGATTTCGGCCTTTTTGGTAAAGTTTAAACGTTTACTGACTTAGTTGGAAGCGATGCTTTTTCATTCATAATGGGGGTTAAGGAATGAGGAATTGTCTGTTTGCGGGTGTTGCAGTAGCTGCCATCATTATATTATTTGCCTGGTTTACGGATCGATGGATATTTATATTAGAAGTTGCAGGACCTGTAGGATTTGGAGCCTTTTTGTTATCAGGCATTATGCTCTGTCTCTTTCTTGACGGGAAAATGATTAAGAAACATCCAAGAAAGAAAAAATGGAAAGAATGCAGAAGTGATTATTCGTTTCATATTTTGTTATTCGGATTACCAAGCGCTGCTGCTGCTATTCTTTATTTGATGAGATAGAATTCACACTCTTAAACGCATAAAGGCCTCTTATCAGGATTTTGAAGATCTGATAATCGGCCTTTATGTTTCTGCTGATTCAATTTTTCCCATTTTGTTTTAGTTTTTCTCGTCCTCATATCTTTGAGTGCATAGATACCGCGATTGTCCAAAGGATTTCTTCTTCCGTCTCTTATTAGTCGTTCTCTTTGTTTTTTTGCTTTGCTTTTGCTCATTGTAAATCACTCCTTTTCTGTATTATACGATAAATAAAACGAAAATGATTTTGCATCTGTTCGCCAGCTCTTAACATTTTCCGGGAAATAATTCATTTTTCGTGTCGGAATTTATCAAAGCAAGCAATATATAGGGGGGATGTTATGAAACGCGATCAATAAATGATATGTTAATGATGGGTTTCTTTCAATATCTGGTTATACGCACGAGGAAGTTAGAAGTAAGAACTGCCGCTTTCTGCAAGGTGACGAGACAGACCGGAGTAAGGGGGCTATTAAGGCTGCTATTTCAAAAAAGAAAAGGATTTCCGTTAAATTAAAGAATTACCGGAAAGACCACATTTTCTTCTGGAATGAATTAACGATTGATCCTTTCTACATAGAAGATGAAGCCAAATACTATTTATTGGGATTCAAAAAGACATTACAAAGCAAGAAGAGTATCAGGATCGGCTGGAAACAACGTTAAAGGAGATTGACCGTTTGTCGACTCCGCTAGTTCCTATTACTGAAAATACGTTCATTCTACCGCTCATCGGAAATTTAACAGATGAGCGATTTGAAAAAATCACAGAAACAGTCATATCTTCCATGAATATCAGCCGTGCAGACTACTTGATCCTGGATTTATCAGGTTTGGGCACCTTCAATGAAAATACTTCTCCTCTCATCTTTCGGCTCAATGATTTATTGAAACTTCTGGGAACCGAGATGATCCTGACAGGGATTTCCGCCAAATTGGCGATGAAAGCTGCCGGAAGCAACAATAAGCTATCTTCACTGACAACCTTCTCGTCTGTCCAGGAGGCGGTAAAAAGTTTTCAAAAAAATGAATAATTTCAACAAACAAAGTGGCAGGCATATCGGCCTGCCGCTTTTATACTATTTGATATATATCATACGGTTTGTCATTGCCATACCTTTAGGATATTTAAAGCCGATTACCATCCAGGAAATAAATAGAGCAAAGGACAGAAAGATAAATACAACCAAGAAGCTGTTCCAAAATAGTTTGCTTTTTTCTTGTTTGAATTTATATTCGATGTGCCATTTGCCGTTACCCATTCCGAGTGTATCATTTACTTCCTTTCCAGCTGTCGAGAAAACATAATCAGGAGGGCGTTTTTCCGATCTTTCTGTTCCTTGTTTTTCTGAAAATATAGCCAAATATTCCAATCCATTAATTTCAGAAGCCAATGAGGTGACCTTTTCTTTAACAGCGGGTGTCAGCGCTTCAGCATTCTGATTTTTCAGCAACTGAAAGATTTCATCCGGGTTATGTGAGAATAGGGTTGTGTGTTTATAATCCTGCCACATGAATACACCGAAAATAAGCATGCTGGCCGCAATAAACAGAAGTGTAAGACGGAGAAGCAGACGGGCAGGACCTGCTGCTTTACGCTCTTTTATTCGTTTCCTTCTTATATAATCCGAAAGAAGAATGACTTTCTGATGATCAGCAGACATGGCATATTGTCCTCCCTTTTAAAAAATGTATAAAACTCAGCAACAAAAGACCTAGAGTGCTCTGCCGCTGTCTTTTTGCTTCAAATAAAGAGATTACTTATGTATTCTTCAAAATTTTGAATATTCCTACGATTAATTTTGATTTTATTGGGGTAAATACTTCATAGGTATATTGATTGATAAACGTGGATAATTCTTTGGAAAGAGCACCAAGAGGAAAAAATTGCATGAAATTCTACCCAGTATAGTACAAACTCTCTAGTACTCTTGTAGCTAGTATTTAATTTTTTCTCACGTTACCATTGTATTATTCAGAACTATCAAACAATACTAAAGGAGGAAAAGCAGTGAAAAAGTTCTATTTGCCAGTACTACTAATAGTCGCAATGGTTTTGTCGATTGCCGGCTGCGGGTCCTCAACTTCCAAAACAAAAAGTGGAGATGAAGTGGAGCTGAAGGAAGATGGAGTATTTTCCTTTGTCGTATCAGGGGAGTTTTATCCTTTCAGCTACTCGGATAAGAACGGGAAACTTGATGGATTTGATGTAGCGGTAGGAAAAGCACTCGCAAAGGAAATGGGATTAAAAGCAAAAGTGGACAAACAAAAATTTCACGGAATAGTTACAGCGGTAAAAACCAATCGCTTTGACGCTGCGGTTGCGAGCCATACCATTACTCCTGAGAGGAAGAAAGCTGTTAATTTCAGTACGCCATACTATTATTCTGGTCCGGTATTATTTGTTAAGAAAGACAGCTCCATTAAAGGAGTCAAAGACATTAAAGGCAAAAATATTGCTGTTGCTAAAGGGTCTACATATGAAAGCGAAGCTCAAAAATATGCTAAAGACATATCGGTGTATGACAGTGATGTCACCGCTTTGCGTGCCCTTAGTGAAGGAAAGCACGATGGAGTTATCACAGATTCCATTACGGGCAAACAAGCGATTAAAAAAGGATTTAAGGTTTCAGAAGCAGAAACGCTGGGGACGAGTGAACAGGCGATCGCTGTATCCAAAAAAGATAAAAAGCTTTTGAAAGCCATCAATAAAGCGCTCGAAGAACTTAGAAAAGATGGAACATTAGAGAAACTGAGCAAAAAGTATCTCGATATTGATATTACAAAAAAACCATAAATCACTTAAAGAATGTGTGAGCATGCGGCACATTCTTTTCTTTCAGAAGGAGCTGAACCTGTTTGCCAAATATCGGACATTTTTTTCACGTGTTCATCGACAGCTATCCGCTCTTTATGAAGGGATTGCTGCTGACCCTGCAGATTACAATTGTTTCTATTTTAATAGGAACCGTAGTAGGATTGCTGTTTGCTTTTTTAAGCTCTCGAAAAGCAAAGTTTTAAATGCGATCGCAAACGTTTACATTGCAATTATCAGGGGGACACCGCTGATCGTGCAGATTTTTTTCTTTTATTTTGGATTGGCCGAGCTCGGTATTTCGCCATACTGGTGTGCCACGCTTGGGCTTGCCTTGCATAACAGTGCATATATCGCGGAGATTTTCAGAGGATCGATTCAGTCTATCAATAAAGGACAGCTGGAAGCTGGGCGTTCGTTGGGGATGAGTACGTCTCTTGCCATGAGGCGCATCGTATTGCCGCAGGCATTCCGGCGTGCGCTTCCGCCACTTGGCAACCAATTTATAATCGGTTTAAAGGATTCCTCGCTGGCTGCTTTTATCTCTTCTTCAGAACTGTTCAATGTGGCGACAACTCAAGGATCACGGACGTTTGAAGAAATGACCTATCTTCTGATTGTTGCTATTTATTATTTAGTCCTGGTTCTTTTGTTTACCCTTTTGGTGAACAAACTAGAAGGTAAAATCGCCAGAGGAGACGAGTAGAGGGGGAGTGTCATGGAACAGAGAAAAGTTATGATTAACGTTAATGATTTAAACAAATCATTCGGTGATCTTCACGTATTAAAAAATGTGAATCTTGAAGTGCATGAACAGGATGTTGTCGTCTTGATTGGCGCCAGCGGTTCAGGAAAAAGTACGCTGCTTCGCTGTTTAAACTACTTGGAGTACAAAGAAAGCGGCGCGATCACGATAGATGGCAAAGTGGTGGATCCCGATAAGACCGACTTGAACAAGATCAGACAGGAAGTAGGAATGGTTTTTCAGCATTTTAACCTTTTTCCACATAAAACCGTATTGGAGAATGTCATAGAGGCTCCATTGATGGTAAAAAAGGTACCGAAAGATCAGGCCGTTCAAGAAGGCAGAGCGCTCTTGAAAAAGGTTGGACTGGCCGATAAAGAAGATGTGTACCCTTCAAAACTCTCTGGGGGACAAAAGCAGAGGGTGGCTATCGCTAGATCTCTCGCAATGAAGCCTAAAATCATGCTTTTTGATGAGCCGACTTCTGCTCTTGACCCCGAACTTGTCGGTGAGGTTCTAGCCACGATGAAGGACCTCGCGAGAGAAGGGATGACGATGCTCGTTGTAACCCATGAGATGGGCTTCGCGAGAGAAGCCGCCGACACGGTTATTTATATGCATGATGGTAAAATTGTTGAAAAGGGTACCCCGAGCCAGATCTTTTCTGAGCCGCAGCATCAGCGCACAAAAGATTTCCTCAGCACAATACTATAGTTTATATAAAAAAGGTGCCAGGCACCGTCTTTTGACAATTGTCAAAAAGCGGTGCCTGGCACCAAGTTTTTTACGCTTTTCTTTTCAGGTAAGAATCAAAGACAAAAGGGCCGAATGGAAGGACCGAGGCGACAAGTGCTCCCATGACCAATGTGAATGGCCAGCGATTTTTAAAGGTGACATTCGCGAGGGCAATTAAGTAAAGAACAAAGAACAGCCCGTGCAGTGAGCCGGCAATCATAACGGCTATGGGATAACCTGCAAAATACTTCAGCGGCATGGCGATGCCAAGCAGAACGAGGAAAGATATTCCTTCAAGTGTTCCAATTAATATAAATCGTTTGAGGGATGGATTCATACCTGGTAACCTCCTGTATCTCATTTCCCTATTAATTTACCATATCGAGGGGAGGTGTTGAGGTAGAATCATGGACGATATGTGAACCCTTTTTGTCTATTTGGAGAGATTAAAGCAAGTATTCCGATTCCATTTCCTTGTTCAAATAGCGGGCCATCGCGGTTTTTGCCATTTTTAATCCCGCTTTCCGATAGAATTCCTCATTTCCAGTTGTTGAGATTAAGTGGACACAGGAAACATCTTGTAGCTGAACAAGCAGATCTTCTACAATCTCTCGTCCAAGCCCGAGGCCTTGATAATCGGGGGAAACGATAATATCATAGATGGCTGCATTGAATACGCCATCTGAAAGGGCTCTTCCCAGCCCGGCCAGTTGTCCATCCACATAAGCAAAAGAGGTATGGGTGGTGCTGTTATAAATTTTGATTATGTTTTCAGCATTATGCTTGCTCCAGCCAACGGCGTGATAAAGCTTCAGAACATCGTTCCAGATCACGTTTGATCGGCCTCTCTCAATGTGTGCCACAAACATTCCCTCCCTTCACTCATCATTATTTTTTTATTTTACAACTGAGAAAAATGGAATGGAATAACAAAAAAGCAGTCGGGAGATAAATTTCCCGACTGCTTTTGTAAGAGTTTATTTACTGAAAGAGGCCATCCAGCGGTTTTAATAGATTTGGCAGCAGTTTTAGTGTTGAATGTTTTTTCATCTCCTTTTCCATTTTCTCAAAAAGATCAGGAGAGGCGAGTTCTTCATTATTTTTCAGCAGAGAAAGCAGATCCAGATTTTTTAACAGCTGGTTTTGGAGCAGCTTCAGTTGTTTTTCCGCTTTGTCATTTTCTGAACAAAGATCGGCTAGCGGTACTTTTTCCTTTTGGGCGGCATGGATTAAATCCAGCCCAAGCTGTTTGGGAACTTTTCCATCCATTTTGGCTGCGTCCTGGCAGAGCTGCTGTTTTGTCCGCTTCAGATGTTTCTTCACAGGCTCTGTGACTTGCTGCACTGTTTTTTCTGGGCGGTGAACCACTTTAGGGACGGTGTCTGTTACTTTTTTCACTGGTTTTTTAACAGTATCCACGGTATCATCTACCGGTTTCTTAATTTTCTTCAACGGTTCTGTTGTAGGGTCAATCGTATCCTTGACGGGTTTAGTTACCTTGCCAACAGTATCATTTACTGGCTTAACGGCGTCCTTAACCGGTTTTTTAAGGTTCTTATCAATCGGCTTTTTAGAATCAGGCAAAAGCGGATCTGTTCCTTTGTCTGCAGACTGATCTTCCTTTGATTTGTCTTCACACGTAAGCGGAAGGTGACCCTTCATGAGTGAGCCAATCGCATCTTTCGCTTCCAACAAAGGTAAAGAAGAGAGATCCTGAAGAACCTTTGGCGCATCGGGCCTCTGTAGTTCATGATTGCCTTTTACAGTTGAAAGCTGAAGCCGCGAAAGCTCCCCTTGATCGGCTTTCATCTGATGAACGAGCATCGTTACATTCTTAAGACCAAGCTCAGGAACAGATTCACCTGCGTTCAAACAGGCTCCTTTTAAAGAAAAGGCGGAAGCATCCACGGTCATGTTCGTCAGGTGAACTGGTCCGTTTGCCTTCATGATGATGGTGATTGGGCCTTGATTAGTTGACAGTACTTTCGTCAGTTTCATCCCATAAAGTGTAGCATTGCGGTACTGAAAACGAATCATGGGTTTTTGTTTTTGGGCTGAAGTTTCCCCCATGACCACTTGAGGAAGCATGGTGCCCCCATCGACCCGATCTGCACTGATGACAAAGCCTTCCAACTTTTGGCCGTCCGTCTCTGCTTTTGCCTGAGAGGGGCTAAAAAAACTTGTCAGCCCTAAAAGACAGGTGATGGCCATCAGTGTTCGAACCATCATTTTGCTTGCACCATCTTATGAGGAACGTAGATTTCTTCCTCCGTTTCCTCTGAAGGCTGTTCGCCTGCCCGACGGTCAGAGGCAGGCGGACTCCAGGCAACCATCAAGGATCCCCCGGTAATACCAAGTAGGGTTCCTACAATAAAGCCGCCAAGAGCACCGATGATGGACAGGATGGATAAAAAGATGGCAACAATACCAAATACTTTAGAAAACTGAGGAAAGAAAAGCCCCATGATGCCGATTAATAGCACCAAGCCCCCGAATAGGATTCCAATAACGGATACTGTGCCTGGCAGGAAGGCTTTGACGATCAAATTTAAGGGAACCCACAAAATAAGTGCCCCGCTGAGAAGTGTCAGCATCGATCCAAGAAAGGGACGTTCCTGCTTCCATTGTCTTACACTCATATTCTTCACCTCCCATTTTAGTTGCCCGGTTTGTTGATGCGTTCAACTGTTACTTTCATACCGTTCATGACAATCTTTTCTTGAAAAAGGTAGTGGGTTTTCAATTTTGCATGATCGAGCTGGATGGTAGACGACATTTGCTGAAATTGTTTTTGCCAGTCATTGCTATGTTTTTCCTGTAGAGCAAGGTTGCTGAATTTGGCATCGGCATTAATGACAGAAGCATCTTGCTGCAGCCCTGAAATATGCACGGGTTTGCTTGCCGTGATCTTTACACGAATCCATTTATCGCCGCTGATGTTGAAATCTTTGTAGAGCTGAAGGTTATTGATGGTAAGTTCTTTAATCAGGTTGGTGCCTTGCGGTGTGGATTTTTCCTTGCTGGATTCTCCCATTTTCGGATAGAACGTATAGCCCTTTCCTTCTAGGTGATCAAAAACAACGTAAAAGTCACCGACACCAGCCATCGGAATGGCGTAAGCCGTACCCGAGATCCCCATAAAACTAAGGAGGGCAATCAGAACAATCATTCCGGAACCAAAAGCTTTCCAGAAGACTTTCTTATTGGTCCCTCCTTTTTTCATAGCAGGCTTTAACTGAACCGTTTTTTCATTCATCAACGCCACCTCTTTCATAATTATGAAAACGCTTTAATATACACTTACTTTACTTTTAGGACAGTAAACTGACAATTCCGATAAGTATCGTAATCAAGTTTTCTTACCCGACAAATGTAGGGGGAAATGGGTCATATATTGTAAAAATATTTCGAAAAATATGAAATATAAGAGATTATGGCAAAAATAGAGGGAGGAATTCGGATGGAGGAGCTTTTTTTAAATGGTATGGCTCTCCTGACAAAATATGGGGGAGATATCTTAACAAACTGGAAACGGGTGAAAAGTGAACTGTCCACTCAGCAAGACGACCTCATCTCTGAATTTGACGGCATGATGACCTATTCATTTGAAGAACTGCTGAAGAAAAATGATTATGAACATATTAATCAGCTGATTCTGGCCATGTTATCCCAATGGAGAGATCAGTACTCCATGGACATAGATTACAGCCAGGTGATTTATTTGCTATCCGCGATTGAAAATATGATTCATCATATTCTGGAGGAGCAGGAGAACCCGAGCATTATTGACCATCAATCGATTCAGTATATCTTCAATAAGCTGCTCGACCAGGTTCTGATTCCATTGACAACTGAAACGAGCGGACATAAATGGCTGGATACAATGATAACTTCCAACATTATTCCGCTTCACTGGGCTGCGCTTTTACGAATAGACGATTTCGAGTACAAACTGATTGAACTGAGAAGTGTCGATTCTACGAAAGAAACGAAGTCTATTATTGAAATCTGTATGACGATGTCTGCCCATACAGCGGAACAGCTTTCTCTCGCTTTATGCCGTCTCATGAATCCAGGAGAGACTCAGCCAAGAGTCATTCCGATTTCGTTTGCAAAAGAGACCCTGCTGCTTTGTCTGAAATCAACAGACGCTTCCAGCATCTCTTCTCAAAGGATTGAGCTCATATCCAATATGTACAAACGGCAGATCAAGATGAATACACTGGAAAGCGAAAATGAATGGAAGGATGCTGCTCTCTTATATACTCTCAGGCTGCTCATGGCACAAACCTGTTCAGATACATTAAAAACAGTGGCTGATGGCTTTGTAGATTATCTATCCTATAAACGAAGCGCATTGTTTCTCTATTCACCTAAAGTGGAGAGTGCTATTTTTGCCGCTCATAAGAATTTGGGTAAGGATGTACAGAATATAAAGGTAGAATTCTCGGAAGTTGCATTTTTGAAAAAACATCTGCAGAAAATTCTGCAGTCAAAGCCGGTTTACCTTGAAGAAGCAGCAGAGCATATTCCAAGGCGGCTGGCGGATGAATATCAGCTGGCTTCTCTTGTCGCCGTGCCGATCTTTACACCAAGAAAGGGAAGGCTGCTCGGAATGGTTCTGTTAGATCAAGATGGGGAATGGTTTGAAGAGCCAAAACCAAATCAGCAGGCAATGCTCATGAAGTTTGGCCATTATGCAGGTGAAGCGCTCTATAAACAATGGGGAAGCATTATACAGCAGCTGGATGTCGGATCACCCTTGCTTACTCCGAGAGAAAAGGATGTATTGAAGCTTATGGCGCAGGGCGAAACGATCCAATGCGCTGCAGAACATCTTCATCTAAGCCCGTATACCGTCCGGGATTATGTAGCAGCCATCATTAAAAAATTAAAGGTGAAAAACCGGACAGAAGCCGTCGTAAAAGCCATCCGTATGAATTTGATAGAATAAAAAATGGTGCCAGGCACCGCTTTTTGACATGTGTCAAAAGCCGGTGCCTGGCACCAAAACGTTAATCCTTTTTCTCTAAAGCGGCCTTCAAGGCGTCAGCCAGGCTGTTTCCCATAGGGGCTTCTTCTTGTTTCGTATACTTTTTCATCAGCTGGCGTTCTTCACGCTTTGTAACCGTTTTTTTCCGGTCCTCAGCTTTTTCCACGACGTTGCATGGACGGCATTGGAAGTAAGTTCCTGCTTTGCCATTGTGGATCTCCATCTTTTTATGGCATTGCGGACAGCGGCGGTTGGACAGCTTCGGATCCTTTCGCTTCCTGAATCCGCATTCCCTGCTGGAGCAGACGAGCATTTTTCCGTCACGCCCCTTGACCTCTTTCATCAGTTCTCCGCATTCAGGACATTTGGAGCCAGTGAGGTTATGCGCTTTGTACGTTTGTTCGCTTCCTTTAATCTCTTGTACAAGCTGTTTGGTCTGTTTGCGGATATTATCAAGAAAAGCTTTCGGATTTCCTTTTCCACGTGCAATGTCTTCAAGTTCTTTCTCCCACTTTGCTGTCAGTTCAGGAGATTTTAATTCACTGTTGACCAATTCAATCAACTGTTTTCCTTTTGGCGTAGGATGAAGGCGGTTGTTCTGGCGGTCGATAGCCTCTGTGCTCAGAAGGCGTTCAATGATATCGGCGCGGGTAGCCGGCGTCCCAAGACCGAACTTCTCCATGCGGGCCAGCAAGTCTGCTTCATTGAAACGGGCAGGCGGCTCCGTCAGTTTCTTCTGCAGGCGGGAATCTTTTACACTGAATTCCTGTCCAGTTTTAACTGCACCGAGCGGCTTCGTATCAGAGCTGTCTTCATCTTTTCCTGTCACTTTTTTAAATCCGGCATCTACAATTTTGGTTTCTCTGGCAGAGAACATTTCGCCTTTTACATCAATGACTGCATGAATGGTCTCCGTCTGATAAGGTCCGTAAAATAAAGCAAGAAAGCGGCGGACGATGATATCGTAGAGCTTTCGTTCATCAGTGGAAAGGTCGCCAAGATGAGGAGTTTCATCTGTTGGTATAATGGCGTGGTGATCCGATACCTTACTATTGTTAAAGACCTTTTTCGCGGCCACTCTGCCTTTATTCCTTAACGCAGGCTGAACCTCATCCCGATAGGCAGAGGAGAGAGCCTGCAGCCGATCGTTCATCGTCTGCTCCATATCGGCAGTTAAATATTTGGAATCTGTTCGTGGATAGGTTACAAGCTTGTAGCGCTCATACAGATTCTGCAGCACACTTGACGTTTTTTTCGCTGAGAATCCGAAGCGGCGGTTGGCGTCACGCTGAAGCTCTGTCAGGTCGTAGGGCATTGGCTGCTGTTCAGACTTTGCCTTCGTTTGAACAGATGCGACTGTACCTTTCTCATTTTTGACCAGCTCAACGACCTTTTCGGCTTTGGAAGGGTCAAAAATTCTTCGTTCCCCATTATTCTCCCAAGCCGCATCGAGTGGTCCAATCTTGGCGTCGATCGTAAAATACTCCTTCGGAACAAAAGCTTTGATCTCCGCTTCCCTATCGAAAATCATGGAGAGGGCAGGGGTCTGAACACGGCCCGCTGACAGCTGTTCGTTGTATTTAGTAGTCAGCGCTCGTGTTACATTCAATCCGATGAGCCAGTCAGCTTCTGAGCGGCATACGGCAGACTGATACAAAAAGTCATACTCTTTGGCAGGTTTTAAATTGCGAAACCCATCCTTGATTGCCTTATCTGTCTGTGATGAGATCCAAAGGCGCTTCACCGGTTTCTTCCAGCGGAGTTTTTCCAGGATCCAGCGGGCGACAAGCTCACCTTCACGCCCGGCATCCGTGGCGATAATAAATTCACCAACATCTTTTCGTCTGGCCAGGTGTTCGATTCCTTTAAATTGGTGGCTGACCTGGCGAATAAGCTTTAGGCCCATTTCATTAGGAATGATAGGCAGATCTTCCATTCGCCACGTTTTATATTCTTTGTTATAGTCCTCAGGCATCTTCAGCTCTACCAGATGGCCAAGCGCCCAAGTGACAATGTACTTCGGTCCTTCTATATATTGTTTTGTTTGCTGACTGCAGCCAAGTACACGGGCCAGGTCTCTGGCTACACTCGGCTTTTCGGCAAGAACAATGGATTTCATGTAATGAAAAGCTCCTTTCTCGTTCAGGCAGTTTAATCGAACTGCGTCCTTTACCCCAGTATAGCCGAAAGCAGGTTTCTTCGAAAATGTTTTGAAGCCTTGTAAAGAATACTTTGTATTTTCCGATATAGAGAGTAGCTAAAATAAAGAGGTGCATCTTATGAAAATACGAAGCAAGTTATTCATTCTAATCGGGACGACCATTGTTGCCCTGATTGTAGCTGGAGGTTTTTCATACTTCCATAGCTACAGGCAGGAGCAGATGAGCGGGGAACTGCAAGACAAACAGGATCTGCAGACGGCTTTAAAAGATCTGCAGTTTTACATTGCTGGCTACTCCAACGATGAGCGGGCGTATTTGCTGACCGGCGACAAAAAATACACAGCTGAAATGGCAGATAAAAAGAAGAGCATTGTGGGTCTTACCAAACGGCTTTTGCCGCTGCTGGATGAAAAAATCCGCAAAAAATCGGAAACGGGACTAACCGGTTATTTTAATTCCAGTGACCGGGCAATAAAAGCGTATGACGGCGGCGGAAAAGAACTTGCGATGACGGTTCACTTCGGCGATGAACGGAACATTCGCAAGGAAGTACTAAATCCGGTCATTGAAAGCTTGGATAAAAAGCTTGAAAAAGAACTTGCCACTGCAAAAGCAGACAACAAAAAAGCCATGATGATTCAAAATACGGTGTTCTCAGGTCTATTGCTTTTGCTGATGATCGGAAGCGTGATCTTCGGCACCCTGATTGTCCGTTCTATTATTCGTCCCATTCATCTTCTTAATCTTAATCTGAAAGAGATTGCAGAGGGAGAAGGGGATCTGACCAGACGAATCCGGTTAGATACGAAAGACGAACTCGGAGTCCTCGCCGGCACATTTGATCAATTTACAGAAAGTTTGCAGTCCATGATTTTACGAATCTCGGAAACAACCTCGCAAGTAGCAGCTTCATCCCAGCAGCTGACGGCAAGCGCGGAGCAAAATAGCCATGCGGCAGGGCACATTGCACAAAGCATTCAGCAAGTCGCAACAGGCGCAGATATCCAGATGGAGAAATCAGCTGGCAGTGCAGAAATGATTGAGGAAACCGTTCAGCAGCTGGACGTTATTTCTGCGAATGCCACCCATGCGGGTGAACTGACAGGCATCGCTTCTGGACAGGCTGAAGAGGGAAAAAAATACGTAAGCCGAACTGTAGAACAAATGAAACAAATCGAAGAATCGGTAAACATTACCCATGAGGGGATCGATGAACTAAGAGGACGGTCACAATCCATTGGAGACATCGTATCCATTATTACCGATATCTCGAATCAAACGAATCTTCTTGCTCTGAATGCATCCATTGAGGCTGCACGGGCGGGTGAAAGCGGAAGAGGGTTTGCTGTGGTCGCTGAGGAAGTAAGAAAGCTTGCCGAGCAATCCGGCCAATCGGCTCAAGAAATCAAGAGTCTTATTGAACAGATTCAGCATGAAACTGGGGCTTCAAGCCAGTCAATCGAAAACGTAAAAGAAAATGTTTCAGTGGGATTAACGGTTGTCCAGGAAACAGAAAAACAATTCCATCTGATCCAAGAATCCGTCACGGATGTTAATGAAAAAATCATGGGAATTTCGGGCGCGATCCAGCTGCTGGCAAATGGTTCTAACTCTATTTCACAATCAGCCGATGAGATGGCGGCAAGCGCCAAAGAATCTTCAGAAAGCGCACAAAGCATAGCGGCTTCGACGGAAGAGCAGCTCGCTTCCATGGAAGAAATAACAGCTTCTGCACAGTCATTATCCTATATGGCGGAAGAGCTTCAGGATATGATCTCGAAGTTTAAAATATGAACGAAGCAATTAAAAAGGGACCCCTGAGGGTCCCTTTTTTAGATTGATGTTTCTTGTATTTAATATCGGACGCCAGACGGTTTTCTTTACGTTTTTTCATCTTTTTTTTAAATGAAAATCAGTTTGTCAGCATAAGGTATAGAAAGTATGAAAAACGGGGGAAGGACGATGATTCATCTGGATGAAGGAACGGTGCTTGCGAACGGGGTAAACATGCCTTGGGTCGGGCTGGGCACCTGCAAGCTTCGGCACCCGCAAGCGGTTGAACGAGCGGTGCATGCCGCTCTTGATGCCGGGTACAGGAGCATAGATACGGCCGCAATCTATCAAAACGAAACAGAAATTGGAAACGCTTTACAAAAAAGTACAGTCTCAAGAGAACTTCTTTTTATTACAACAAAACTATGGAATGCGTCCCACGGATACAATAATACGCTTGCAGCCTTCGATGAAAGCCGGCGAAAACTTGGTGTGGATTATATTGATCTCTACATGATTCATTGGCCGATTAAAGGGCAGATCAAGGAAACGTGGAGAGCACTCGAGATCCTATACAACCGTGGAGATATAAGAGCAATTGGCGTTTCCAATTTTGGTGTTTCAGATTTGGAAGAGTTGATCAGGCATTGCGAAATTAAGCCTCTGGTCAACCAGGTAGAGTATCATCCGAGGCTCTCTCAGAAAAAGTTGATGCACTTCTGCCATCAAAACAACATTCAAGTGGAAGCATGGAGCCCGTTGATGCAGGGAGAGATTCTGCATGAGAGCCTTATCCTGCAGATTGCAGAGAAACACGGGAAAACTCCGGCTCAGGTGGTATTGAGGTGGGCGCTGCAAAACGGAATTCCTGTCATTCCTAAATCAGCGACACCACACCGCATACGTGAAAATATTGATATTTTTGATTTTGAACTGCCGATTGAAGATATGGTGAACATTCACTTTTTGAATGAAAATAGGAGAATCGGACCTGATTCCGGCCTATATTTTTATGATTGACCATACAGACATCCAGCGATTTATTGTTGGGTGTTTTTTGCTTTTTCTCTTGAAGGATGGACGTGATTTTGATTAGAATTCCGCTGACCGGGTATCCAAAACTATAAATAACCAAACGGAAGCCACTTATAGATTAAGTTAGGCTTTAACTGGGTAATGTAGAAATAAGAGGTGAATGACAGCATGGAATCAATAACAGATTGGTTAAAAGACATACTATTATTCTTAGGCGGATTCTTGAACGTTAGTATCTTACTCATTATCATCATTGTCATTTTAGTGGTACGTTCAGCAAGACGCAATAAAAGGAATAAAAACCATAAAGATTATCTCGATGATTAATCGAAAAAAAGATAAGGCTGGTTCTGTTGAAGAACCGGCCTTTTTAATGGATTTTCTGGATCCAACCATATATGATGAAAAGACTGAACATGAAATATGGGGGAGGCAAAATGAAAGAAGTTAATCAGCTTGAAAAAGCAACGTTTGCCGGAGGCTGTTTCTGGTGCATGGTAAAGCCATTTGATGAACTTCCGGGCATCCACGGCATCATTTCAGGGTATACTGGAGGCCATGTTGAGAATCCGGCATATGAAGAAGTCAAAAAAGGTACGACCGGCCATTATGAAGCGGTCGAGATCACCTTCGATCCTGTTCTATTTCCTTATCAAAAGCTATTGGACCTGTACTGGCCTCAAATCGATCCAACCGATGACGGTGGACAATTTTTTGACAGAGGAAGCCAATATAAAACCGCGATTTTTTTCCATAATGAAGAACAGCGGGAACTAGCCGAGCGTTCAAAACAAGAAGTGGCCAGCAGCGGCCGTTTCAACAAGCCAATTGTAACAGAGATTCTGCCGGCTTCAGCATTTTATTCAGCAGAAGACTATCATCAGGGTTTCTACAAGAAAAACCCTGAGAAGTATAGGCAGGAACGCATAGATTCCGGAAGAGATACCTTTATTGAAGAAAACTGGACAAAGAAAGACAGCTGATAGAGAGCTGTCTTTTTTTATTTGTTTGACGATATCCCTGAATCGTAAATGGTCTCTCCGTTAATCAGCGTCTTTTCAACAGTGCTCCGCGCATCGAACGGATCTCCGCTCCAAACCACGACGTCGGCATCCTTTCCAGGTTCAAGAGAACCGACCCTCTCATCGACACCCAAATGTTTTGCGGCATTGATTGTAATAGCCTTCCAGGCGGTTTCCTCGCTTAAGCCGTGTTTCACTGCGGCAATAGCGCTTAAAATAAGGCTGTCGATACCTACAACAGGATGATCGGTCGTAATGGATACGGGAACACCTGCCTGATCCAAAGCATTCAGCGTGTGCCAGCCTTTATCGGCAAGCTCGATTTTGCTTCGCGTGGATAAAGTAGGACCGACGGAAACATGGACATTATGTCCTGCGATATAGGAAGCAATTTGGTGCCCCTCTGTACAATGCTCAATCGTCACTTCAATGTTAAATTCTTTGGCCAACCTTAGGATCGTAGCAATATCATCCGCACGATGTGCGTGGGCGCGAATGGGAATGACACCTTTCAGCACATTAATGAGCTGTTCTGCCCCAAGGTCAAAATCAATCACCTCTCCATTTTCAAGCTTTCGCAGATAATCTTGTGCACGTTTCATCTCTTTTCGAAACAACGCTGCGATCCCCATACGGGTAACTGGAGTTTTTCCTTTGCTTCCATAGAAACGCTTCGGGTTCTCACCAAAGGCCGCTTTCATGCCTGAAGGGCTGCGGAGGACCATTTGATCGATGACAATGCCAGCTGTTTTTAAAACAACCATCTCTCCGCCGATGACATTGGCGCTGCCCGGCATCACCTGCACGGTCGTCACACCTGCTTTTCGAGCATCCTCAAAACCTTTTTCGTTAGGATTGATGCCGTCGATAGCCCTGACATAAGGAGTTACCGGATCGCTCGTTTCATTATAGTCATGTCCTGCCAGCCCGATTCCTTCTTCATGAACACCGAGATGTGTATGTACGTCGATAAGCCCTGGGGTTACAAACTTTCCCTCCGCATCAAGCACTTTTGTCCGATCATCCGCTTTGAGATTTTTCCCGGTCTTTATAATTTTTCCACCGTCGATCAAAAGATCTCCTTTCCCTATGCTTCCGGTTCCAATGATCAGTGTTCCGTTTTTAATGAGCAACATATATTACACCCACTTTTTCAATTTTTTTGAAAAAACACTTGAATAAATATTCTGAAAAAATTATACTATGTTAAAATTACTAAACACAATACTTTTATTTTGACTTAGTTATGTAATAAGGTACTAAATAACTATAAATAGTACTAATTTAGTAATTTTATTTATTTTTTTGTACTGAAAGGTGGAAGTTTAGTGTCTGTTGAAATCATAGACCAGCTGGACAAGGGAATTATTAAACTCCTCTCCAAAGATGGGAGGATGTCCTTTACTGAAATTGCCCAGCGATTGAATGTAACGGAAAAGACGGTAAGAACCCGCTACAATAATTTAGTTGAAAATAATATTCTTGAAGTTGTTGGTGTCGTTAATCCAATTTCTCTTGGAGTAAAGGTTGGTGCTATTATCCAGATCAGTGCCATACCTCCGAGGATGGAGGATACAATTAAAAAGCTGCAGGAGATTGCCGGTATCCGTTTTATTACCCTTACTTCGGGAGAATATCAGCTTCTAGTACAGGCGAATGTCCGCCACTATGAGGAAATTACTGAAATTGTCAAAAGTATTCATAAAATCGAAGGCATCAACAAAACGAATGTCATTCTGCAAATGGATATCTACAAAAATTCATTTGAATATATTTAAGACCCGCGGGTCTTTTTTATATAACTAAAACGTTCAGAAAATTCCGTATCCTTTTGGGAGTGATTGAATTAATGTTTCATTTGATTAAAGAACTTACTGGGCTAGCCGGGCCATGCGGACATGAGCAGAATGTAAGCAAATACATAAGAGATAAGGTTTCAAGTCTGTCTGACGATGTACAGGTTCCATTTTCATTCATCTAAAAGGAGGAGAACAATGAAAATTTTTATTTCGGCAGATATGGAAGGAATCTCAGGTGTAGCTACCAACATGCAGCTTAAGAAAAATGACGAATATCAGCGGTTCAGAAAATTAATGACACAGGACGTGAACGCTGCGATCGCGGGAGCATTTGAGGGCGGTGCGACAGAAGTTACAGTGGCTGATGGCCATGGCAACATGTCAAACCTGCTGGTTGAGGAACTCGATGAAAGAGCCCGTCTTGTTTCTGGAAACAACAGGGTGCTCTGCCAGCTGTCCGGACTGGATGAAAGCTTCGACGGCATTATGTTCGTAGGTCATCACGGACGTGAAGCGGGGTCAGAGCGTGCTGTTATCAGCCATACTTTGGCAGGTGTCGCGGTGGGTGAAATGAAGATCAACGGCAAGATCGTCGGTGAAACAGAAATGAATGCCGGTGCGGCTGGATCCTTCGGAGTTCCTGCCATTCTTGCTACTGGCGATGACGCTTATGTGGAAGAAGTCATGGAAACACTGCCGGATATCGAAGGAGCAGTGGTTAAATATGCAGTTGACCGTTTTGCTGCTGAGCTCATCCATCCTGTAAAAGCACGGCAGATCATCCGCGAGAAAGCCATGCGCGGAGTACAGAGAGCGAAGGAGATCCCTCCTTATACTGTAGAGGGTCCGATCACGTTTGAGATCGAGTTTAAAGGCCCAAATCAGGCGTTAATGACGACTACGCTGCCTACTGTTGAACTGATCGGCCCAAAACGAATCCAGTTTACATGCGAGGATTACATAACCGCCTACAAACATATGTGGGGAGTCGTCATTATCGGCATGGCGGCAACGAACGGCGTGCTCGGCCATGCCAACGCATAAGGTCAAGCCATATGAAAATAAGAGGGAGGGAAGATGATGATGTACGTTGTAAAACGGCTATTAACGATGCTGATGACCATCTGGGTGATTACAACCCTTACGTTTGTGATCATGCACGCGATTCCGGGCGATCCATTTGCCTCGGATTCAGATGTTCTTCCTGAAGAAGTGCTGAATAACATGCGAGCAAAATTTAACCTCGATCAGCCTCTGCCGGTTCAATATGTGCTGTATTTAAAAAATCTGGCAACCTTTGATCTTGGGCCCTCGATCGAATCAGAGACCAGAGATGTGAATACGCTGATTGCGGAAGGACTGCCCGTATCGGCATTGCTCGGGTTTCAGGCGCTGGTCATCGCTCTTGTCTTTGGAATGGCGCTCGGAATCATTGCTTCGCTTTTCCATAACCGTTCCGTAGATTATGCTGCCATGGCGGTTGCGATACTCGGAATCTCGATTCCAAGCTTTATTCTGGCGCCTCTATTAATCAAATTTTTTGCGGTCAAGTGGGGGATGCTGCCGGTAGCTTCATGGGGAACATGGCAGCATACCATCTTGCCATCTGTTGCACTTGCAGCCGGACCACTCGCTATTATCGCCAGGTTTACGCGTTCAAGCATGCTTGAAGTACTTAAGCAGAACTACATGAAAACAGCAGATGCCAAGGGATTGGGTACAGCTGGAATTGTTGTAAAGCATGGAATCCGGAATGCGGTGATACCGGTCATCTCTTTTATGGGACCGCTCGTCGCACATCTTCTTACCGGAACGTTTGTCATTGAAAAAATATTCGCCATTCCGGGCCTCGGCAAATACTTTGTGGACAGCATCTTTAACCGTGATTATCCGGTAATTCTGGGGACTACAATATTTTTCAGTGTTGTGCTCATCGTCACGCTTTTTCTGATCGATCTATCGTACAGGCTCATTGATCCGCGAATCAAACTAACGAGCAGGGGGAATGACATGCTGGAAAAAGCATCTCAAGACACACTCTTCCGGCCGCTTCAGAAAAACCGGCTGCGGAAAGACGAGATAAAGCGCCCGAGTGTCAGCCAGGCAAAAGAAAGCATTAGAAGGGTGATAAAGAACAAGCTGGCATTGACCGGTGCCATTCTCTTATTGTTCATCCTGTTCTTTGCCCTTTTCGGACCAAAGATGGTTCCTTACAGTTATTCGGATCAGAGCCTTGCTAACGGAAATCTTGCTCCGGGCGGTAAGCACTGGTTCGGAACCGATGACCTTGGACGCGACATGTGGGCGAGAACGTGGTACGGAGCCAGGATATCACTAACGATTGGAGTAGCTGCGGCTCTTATTGACCTCGTCATCGGACTCCTTGTCGGCGGAATTTCGGGATACATGGCTGGCCGCGGAAAGCTCGGAGACCGGGTTGACAGTCTGCTGATGAGACTCGTTGAAATTCTATACAGTATACCTTACCTGCTTGTCGTTATTTTGCTGCTTGTCGTCATGAAGCCTGGTTTATGGACGATTATCATTGCTCTCTCTATAACAGGCTGGGTGTCAATGGCGAGGGTAGTAAGGGGACAGATCCTTCAGATCAAACAGCAGGAGTTTGTAGCCGCAGCACAAAAGCTTGGAACTTCGCACCGCACGATTATTCTTAAACATTTGTTCCCCAACATGCTGGGTATTATCATTGTCAATCTTACATTCACGATTCCGCAGGCCATTTTTGCAGAAGCTTTTCTCAGCTTTATCGGACTAGGTGTACAGGCGCCGATCGCAAGCTGGGGGACGATGGCCAATGATGCGCTCGGTGTCATTCTGAGCGGACAATGGTGGAGGCTGTTTTTTCCAGGGCTCCTCATCTCATTGACGATGTTTGCGTTTAACGTGTTTGGTGATGGACTGCAGGATGCGCTTGATCCGCACCAGACAAAAGATTAGGAGGGAGACGATGGGACAGTTATTAGAAGTCGAGAAGTTAAAAGTTTCGTTTCGCTCCCATGGAGGCGAAGTTCAGGCAGTCAGGGGAGTAAGCTTTGGAATTGAGCAAGGCGAAGTTTTGGCCGTCGTCGGAGAGAGCGGATGCGGAAAGTCAGTTACCGCACAGGCGATCATGAAACTCCTTCCCAAAAGGGGATGCAGCATAAAGGAAGGCTCCATTTTTTTTGAAGGAAAAGATCTATTAAAACTTTCATCCAAAGAAATGAAGCAGCTGAAAGGTTCACAAATCAGTATGGTGTTTCAGGATCCGATGACGTCCCTGAATCCGACGATGAAGATCGGCCCCCAGATTGCGGAAGGAATTATTAAGCATAAAGGGTTGGACAAAAGAAAAGCGAAAGCCAGGGCACTTGAACTGTTAAAGCTGGTGGGGATTCCGAATCCGGAGGCCCGCTATGAACAGTATCCGCATGAGCTAAGCGGCGGCATGAGACAGCGCGTACTGATCGCCATCGCACTGGCGTGTGATCCGAAATTGCTCATTGCTGATGAACCTACGACCGCACTTGATGTGACTATCCAGGCTCAAATTTTAGATTTAATGAAGGACCTTCAGCAGGAGTTCGGCACATCCATTATGCTCATTACCCATGACCTGGGGGTAGTTGCAGAGATGGCTCAAAAGGTAATCGTCATGTATGCAGGGATTGTAGTGGAGAGCGGGACGGCTGAAAATATTTTAGAAAATCCTAAACATCCGTATACCCTTGGTCTGCTGAACTCTCTGCCAAACTATGAAACCGTGGAAAAAGAACGGCTGATTCCCATTGAAGGCACACCGCCGGATCTATATGCGCCGCCTCCCGGATGTCCGTTTGCGGCAAGATGCGACTACGCGATGGAAATATGTATGGAGGAAATGCCAGCTCCTTTTGAAGCGGAGAGGGGGCATCATTCCAGATGCTGGCTGAATGATCCGCGGGCGCCAAAAGTGGCCGAGTTTGTCGCGGCAGGGAGGGATGAATCATGACACAGGCCATGCTGGAAGTGGAAAACCTGAAAAAATATTTCAAGGTCGGAAAACAGTCGTTAAAAGCGGTAGATGAAGTTACCTTTTCTGTGAGAAAAGGAGAGACACTGGGTCTTGTCGGGGAAAGCGGAAGCGGGAAATCAACGCTCGGAAGAACGATTGTCGGCCTCAATGAAGCGACAGGCGGAAGGATGCTCTTTGAAGGAAAGGACGTCCGGCATCTAAACAAAAAGGAAAAGAAGAACTACAACCGTATTGTCCAAATGATCTTTCAGGATCCTCATGCTTCCCTCAATCCAAGAATGGAGGTGGGCGACATTATCGGAGAAGGGATTGACGCCCATCGGCTTGCGTCAGGGAAGGAACGGATGGAGCGCATCTACAGGCTCCTTGAGAGGGTTGGGCTCCAGGCTGATCATGCGAAACGTTACCCGCACGAATTCAGCGGCGGGCAGCGCCAGCGTATAGGAATTGCCCGGGCATTAGCGGTAGAACCAAAATTTATTGTAGCTGATGAGCCAATCTCCGCTCTTGATGTATCCATTCAGGCCCAGGTCGTTAATCTGATGGATGATTTGCAGCGGGACATGGGGCTTACCTTTCTCTTTATAGCTCATGATCTTGGAATGGTGAAGCATATCAGCGACAGGATCGGCGTGATGTACCTGGGCGGCTTTATGGAACTGGCGGACAGCGGTGACTTATTCAGTGAGCCGCTGCACCCTTATACACAGGCGCTCCTCTCGGCGATTCCTGTACCTTCAACAGCAAAAGGATTGAGAAGGGAAAGAATTATTTTAAAAGGCGACCCGCCGAGCCCGATCTCTCCTCCATCCGGATGCCGGTTCAGGACCCGCTGCCCGCATGTGATGGATGTATGCGCGAGTGCGGTCCCGGAATGGAAGGAAGTAAGGCCAAAGCATTGGACAGCTTGTCATTTATACTAAAAAATGGGGGTATAGGATTATGACGAAAACATTGAAAAAGCGGTTTACTGGTCTGCTGGTTTTTATGCTTGTTATGTCAGTGCTCTCTGCCTGCTCTGGAGGAAGCAAAACCTCATCTACTGAAGGCGTGAAGCAGGAAATCACGTTAAACGCTCTGAGTGAGCCGCCTTCTCTTGATCCTGCACTTGCGACAGATACGACTTCCGGGTGGATTCTTGATCATTTATACGAAGGGCTGTACATGAAAAACAAAAGCGGCGATTCGGTCAAAGGCCTGGCGAAGGACGTAAAAGTATCATCCGATAAAAAAGTCTATACTTTCAAACTCCGTGATGATGCGAAGTGGTCTGATGGAGATCCTGTAACTGCCGGTGATTTTGAATACGCGTGGAAGCATGTGCTGGATCCTAAAACAGGCAGCTCTTTTGCTTTTTATATGTATTACATAAAAGGAGCTGAAGCGTATAACAAGGGCAAAGGCTCTGTGGATGATGTAGGGGTAAAAGCTCTAGACGACAAGACCCTCAAGGTTGAGCTCGCGGCACCAACAGGATTCCTTGAAAAGCTTCTTTCTTTCTGGGTGTATTACCCTGTGAAAAAAGATTCAGCGGAAGGAAATAAAAACTGGGCAGGAGAAGCAAAAGATTATGTGAGCAACGGACCTTACAAACTAACAGAATGGAAGCATAACCGATCCGTAGTCATTGAGAAGAACAAGTATTATTATGGAAAAGACGATGTGAAGATGGAAAAGGTGACGTGGAAGATGGTGAATGATGCCACAACCTATTATCAAATGTACAAATCAGGTGAACTCGACCTGATTCAAACCCTTCCATCCGATGTGATCGCACAGGAAAAAGATAATAAGGAGTACAAAGTAACACCTTATTTCGGAACGTACATGTACATGTTCAATATTGACAAAGAACCATTTAACAACCAAAAAGTGCGGGAAGCCTTCAACCTGGCGATCGACAGAAAAATGATTACAGACAAGATCACGCAAGCTGGAGAAAAACCGGCTATGGGCTTTGTGCCATATGGATCAGAAGTAAACGGCAAAGACTTTAGAAAAGAAAAAGAGCAGTATTTTAAAGAAGATGTGAAAAAGGGGAAACAGCTGATAAAAGAAGCGATGAAGGAAGAAGGATGGAGCAAGTTCCCTGAAACTGAACTGACCTACAACACCCTCGAAAGCCATAAGAAGATTGCCGAAGCAGTTCAGGAAATGCTGAAAAAGAACTTGGGCGTCGATGTGAAATTAACGAACCAGGAATGGAAAACATACTTGGACACTACAAAACAAAAGAACTTCCAGATGGCGCGTATGGGTTGGATCGGCATCTACGTGGATCCGACACCAATTCTTGATTACTATCTAGGAGACAGCCCGAACAACAGAACAAACTGGGTCAATCCAAAATATGATCAGCTTCTCGCACAATCCAAAACAGAACAGAATGAAGGAAAACGAATGGAACTGCTTCATCAGGCAGAAGATGAACTTATGAAAGACCTTCCTTTTCTTCCGGTATACTATTACTCTAATAACTATTTAACTTCCAAGAAGTTTAAAGGAATTGTCTATCCCATTAACCGTTATCCGTATGTCCGTTGGGCAGAAAAAGTGTCTGAATAAACAGAATGGAGGACAGTCTGCCGCATTGGCAGACTCCTCCTCTTTTGCTTCGATGGAGGTGTTTATACATGAGGTTTTTAGCTGCGGGACTTTTATCTGCAGGAGCCTGGAAGGCATACATGCTGCTGTTTGATATAAAAGGTATAGAAGCTATAAATCAATCATTTTTACTGGGGCTATTATTTCTGGTGGGCGGTGTAGGCGCAATCATATCAGGAACAGGTTTTCTACATCCGCTGACAAAAGTAGTCAGAGCAGCTAACCCAGTGTTTTTCCGCAAACACTATGTGGTGAGTGCAGCAGAGAAAGAAATGGCAGCTTCAATAAAAGAGAGGACGTTGTCAAATCCGGCAATCTTCTTATTAGGTATTGGCACGGGATTAAGTGTTTGCTCTATTCTACTGTTATTCTTAGTTTATTAGCATTTTAATAGAAAGAAGGAAACTCACATGAAACCTGGAATAAGTGCAGAAGATTTATACAGGCTGAAATTTGTAAGCGACCCTCAAGTGTCTCCGGACGGGGAAAAGGTTGCCTATACCGTAAAAAGGATCAATAAAGATAAAAACTATGAATCTCATCTTTATATTTGCACATTGAGTTCAGGGGCTACTGTTCAATGGACGAGAGGAAGCCACAATGATACCAGTCCAAGATGGTCGCCAGACGGAAAGCTGCTATCATTTGTTTCAGACCGAAGCGGCAAGAACCAGATTTGGCTGATTTCTGCAGAAGGCGGGGAAGCCGAGCAGCTGACTTCAAGTGAGGGCGGTGCTTCTAGCCCGGTTTGGTCTCCAGATGGAAAGTCTTTGCTTGCGGCGATCACCGTGAAGAAAAAGACGGATGGAGAGAACAGGCTGCGGCCGCTGGAAGTAACTGAGCTTCAATACAAAGCAGACGGAAGAGGCATGCTGAAAGACGAGTATTCTCAGCTCTTTCTTATCGATAGGGAGACAAGAAACGAAACACAGCTGACATCAGGGCCGAACGACCATTTTGGTGCGGAATGGTCACCAGACGGCGATAAGATTGCATTCAGTAAGAGCAGGACAAATGAAGATACGGTTTCTTATGCATCTGATCTGGTGATCCAGCAGCTGGGAGGGGAAGAAAAAATCGTCAGCCATGGAACCGGAGCATTTACTGATCCGGTATGGTCGGCAGATGGCGAATACCTGGCCTATTTCGGCCAAACATTTGAGCATGGCAGCGCGACCCTCGGTAATTTGCATGCTGTACATCTGGATAGCGGCGTAACGGTATGTCTGACCAAGAATTTTGATGAACATGCCGGTGACGCTGTGATCGGTGACATGCACTATGGACACCCAGCACCAAAGGCTGCCTGGTCAAAGGATAGGAAGGGACTTTATTTTATCGCCACTTTAAACGGAAACTCTTCGCTGCACTATGCTACACTTGAAGGAGAGGTTTCGCAGATCACAAAGCAAGACTGTCATCTGTATGGGTGCGCGGTGGATTCAGAAAATGACTATGCAATCTTTGCTGCAAGCTCGCCGGTCATCCCGGGGGATTTATTTTATGCTTCTCTGTCCAATTCAGCCGAAGAAGTAAGGCTGACGGATGTAAACAGTGAGGTGCTATCCGAAATCGATCTATCACATCCAGAGGAATTCAGGTTTACAAATGATGAAGGCAATTCGGTTCAGAGCTGGCTTTTGAAGCCTCCCCGATTTGAAGAAGTAAAAAAATACCCCCTCGTGCTGGAAATCCATGGCGGCCCGCATGGGATGTATGGCAATACGTTCTTCCATGAGCTGCAGATGCTGGCAGCATCCGGCTATGTGGTCCTTTATAGCAATCCGCGCGGCAGCTACGGCTACGGCCAGCAGTTTGTCAAAGGATGCATGGGGGATTACGGCGGCGGAGATTACCGTGATCTGATGGCTGCTGTAGATTATGTTTTAGCACATTATGATTTTGTGGATATGGAACAGCTTGTCGTTACTGGAGGGAGCTACGGAGGCTTTATGACGAACTGGATCATCGGCCGCACATCCCGGTTTAAAGCTGCTGTTACCCAGCGGTCCATCTCCAACTGGCTGAGTTTTTACGGAGTCAGCGATATTGGATTTTATTTTACGAAATGGGAGATCGGGTACCATCTTTTTGAGGACCCTGAAAAACTGTGGCAGCACTCGCCCTTGCGATTGAGCAACAGGATGGATACGCCGCTTCTCATACTGCATGGCGAAGAGGATTACCGCTGCCCGATCGAGCAGGCAGAACAGCTGTTTATCGCTTTAAAACAGCAGGACAAGAAGGTGAAGTTTGTCCGTTTTCCAAAGGCTGATCATAACCTTTCACGAAATGGCGATCCTGGGTTAAGGGTTGCACGGCTTCAGTTTATTGTGAGCTGGTTTGACCAACAGCTGGAAGAGCTTGAGAATAAAGGGGGAGCGATTCTTGAAAACGCTGCTGCTGACCGGGTTTGAGCCATTCCTGGATCATCCTTTTAATCCGACAGAATATATTGCAACCAAGCTAAACGGCAAAGTCATTGGAGGATATGAGGTAAAAGGGCGGGTGCTCCCTGTGGAGTACGGAAGGTCTGCTAACGAGCTGATTTCCCGTTATGAAGAACTGCAGCCCGATGCGGTTATCATGCTCGGTCTGGCAGCTGGCCGTAATCGGATTACTCCTGAGCGAGTTGCCATTAATGTGAATGATGGGCCAATCGATAATAGGGGAGAAGAGATGTCTGACAAGCCGATTATCAATGGAGGACCAGCCGCCTTTTTTTCGACTCTTCCCGTTAGAAAATTTGTGAAAATTTTAAATAAAAGAGGTATTCCTGCAGAACTATCGAATACTGCAGGTGCCTACCTTTGTAATAATGTCATGTACAGTATGCTGCATCACTTGGAAAAATCAAAACTCGATATACCTGCTGGCTTCATTCATGTTCCTCCGTCCTATGAGCTGGCTGTGAACGACCGGTCCATTTCCGGATGGCCAAAAGAGACACTGCTGAACGCTATTGAAGTCGTGATTGATTCACTGGATAAAAAAATAACGGGAGATGAGCAGAAGTGGAAAAATTATATGACCGATTAAAAGAATTGTATCCAGAAATGGTGAAGATCCGCCGGCATCTGCATGAAAATCCCGAGCTTTCATTTGAAGAAGTAGAAACACCGAAATATATCGCAGCCTATCATGAAGAACTGGGACATGAAGTGCGCAGAAATGTCGGGGGAAGAGGAGTGGTTGCTGTGCTTCGCGGCGGCAAGCCTGGCAAAACAGTAGCTCTTCGTGCGGACTTTGATGCCCTGCCGATTCAAGAAGAAAATGATTTGGAATACAAATCGAAAGTCGATGGTGTCATGCATGCCTGCGGACATGACGGTCACACTGCCACATTGCTTGTCCTGGCTAAAGTGCTGAACAACCTGAAGGATGAGCTCGAAGGAACGATCGTTTTTATCCATCAGCATGCGGAAGAACTTGCTCCTGGAGGGGCGATTGCCATGATTGAGGACGGTTGCCTGGATGGCGTAGACGTTATTTTTGGCACCCATCTTTGGGCGGTTACGCCGTTGGGAGAAATTGAACACCGGACAGGTCCTTTTATGGCAGCGGCCGATAAGTTTGATATTGTTATCCAAGGAAAAGGAGGCCACGGTGCACAGCCTCACCTTACAAAAGATGCGGTGGTAATCGGTTCACAGCTTGTTATGAACCTGCAGCAGCTTGTCAGCCGCCGTGTCAATCCGATGGAGGCAGCCGTCCTGTCAGTTGGCGCTTTTGAAGCGATCAACGCTTTTAACGTTATAGCGGACACAGCTAAAATTACAGGCACTGTCCGTACGTTTAAAGAAGATGTCAGGGCATTGATGGAACGGGAAATTGAACGAGTAGTGAAAGGAACGTGCATGTCTGCTGATGCGGGCTATAGTCTGTCCTACAAGCGCGGATATCCACCAGTCGTCAACCATAAAGAAGAAACTGATTTTATAGCAAGGATTGCACAGGATGTTCCTGGCGTTACAAAGGTTGTTGAAGGTGAGCCGCAAATGGGCGGCGAGGACTTCGCCTATTATCTGGAGCATGTGAAGGGAACGTTCTTCTATACAGGTGCACAGGATGAAAACTGGAGTGAAACGTATCCTCATCATCACCCGAAATTTAACATTGATGAAAGAGCCATGCTAGTTGCGGCCAATACATTGGGAGCTGCATCATTGACCTTTTTGAAGGAAGCAGCAAAGAAAGAAGAGGCTGCTGTAAAAAAATAGAAAGAGAATGAGAGCTGGTTCCGAACAGGCGAAAACGACAAGCCGGACCAGCTTTTTATATGTTTATGCAAAGAAAAGAGAACATTTCTTATCTTTGGAAGGAGAAGATACTAATGGAACAGTATGAAAAGAAGATTACGGACTTTATCATCATGCACAGAGAAGATTTTCAAAATAAGCTGTTATCCGAGGCTGTAGAAGTCGCAGCGAAAATAAATGATATTTTACGATCAGGAAATATTGATCTTTTGAAAAACGCTGAGAAGCTGGTAACGTATGTCGTGGAAAGGAAAGAAACTGAGCTTACTTCCTTTGCTCAGCAAGAGGGAGTGGCTTGGGCAGAGCATTCTTTAACCCTTACTCTTAAACTGGAGTGGGTACATGCAATTAGAAGGACGCTGTGGCACTATCTGTTTGAATATGATCAACTGAACACACATGGACTCAGCATTTCAGACTATAGAGAATCGTTTTTTCAGATGGAGAAGCGGATCAATGACGGCATCGATAAATTTCTTAATGGTTTTTTCATAAGCTATTCGGCTTATAAAGATGAATTAATCAACGCTCAGCGAAAAATGGTTGAGCATTTATCGGTTCCTATTATACCGATCAGTCCTCATATAGCGGTTCTTCCTTTAATCGGTGTTATTGATGTGTACCGTGTGCATACCATTGAAGAAAAAGTATTAACGGACATTTCGGATTTAAAAATACGGACGTTAATTATGGATCTATCAGGCATTACAGATATGGATATTAATGTGATCCACCATTTTCAAAGAGTGCTGAGCGGCGTTTCGCTGATGGGATGTGAAGCTGTCATTACGGGTCTGCGTGCGGAACTCGTCAGGAAAATGATTCATTTCGATGTTTCGTTTGATGATCAGGCGTCAACAAAAGGAACGCTTCAGCAAACGTTAGCCGAATATTTTTAAGACGGTCTGCATTCATAAATTATTTCTAGTAGGAGGTATAACTTTGAAAAAAACAATATCCAGGCTGCCGATGCCTGCTGGTCTAAGAATAGAACTTTCCAGAGCAGCCGGGCTGGATAACGAAACACTGTTTCGCGCATTGAAAGAAAAAGATGTGAAAGCCTTACAGCCAGCGGGAGAAGATCTGGATTGGGAGTACATGTTTTCGTATGCAGAACAGCATGAAGAGGAAGTAAAAGCAGCGATCTATCATGGCTACGAATTTAAATTCCTGACGATCAACGGATTGAGGAACTATTTGAAGATACGCTTTGGTTTCAAGGATGGCCATGATTTTGAAATCAATGAAGAGGGCATTGTTTCACTGGAAATGAGTGCGGAAGATGTAAAAGAGCTAGAGGGCGCATTGCCAGACCACTGGATTCTTTCAACGCTGGATGTGCCAGAAGAAAAAGATAACCGAAGAAAGATCCAGATCAAGCCAGCGGCTCTTGAGCAAAACAAAGCAGCAGGAAGCTAACGAAATATAATCAGGATGAGGAAGTGGCGGGATCAGTCCCGCCGCTTTTTTTGATTTTAGTTTTTTGTTGTTTGTGCCAGGCACTGCCATTACACAAGTGTCAAATGCCGGTGCCTGGCACAAATAAAATGGCACCAATAAAATAAATTTACATATACTGTATTTACAAACGTAACAGTGTTATGTTACATTGATATCAGAATAGAAAGGAGTCGCTAACTTGAGCAATGAACTGATATCAAAAAAAGACCTGTTAGATTTGGCTGGAATTTCTTATGGACAGCTGTACCGCTGGAAAAGGAAAAACCTCATTCCTGAAGAGTGGTTTGTGCGCAAATCAACGTTTACAGGCCAGGAGACGTTCTTCCCGAAGGATAAAGTGCTTGAACGAATCGACAAGATTCAATCGATGAAGGAAACGCTTTCTCTCGATGAACTTGCAGAACGGTTCTCACCTTCCGTAAAAACGGAGACCAAAATCACAAAAGATGAACTACTGCAGCGAAACATTGTTTCAAAAGCGGTGCTTGATCTGTATTTGAATGAAAATGGAAATATCGAGCAGTTTCGGTTTGATGAACTGTTGGAGGTGTTTATCTTAGATAAGCTGCTGACTTCCGGAGACATCAGTCTCGACGAAGGAAAGATGCTCCTTCAAGTCCTTAAGGAAGCCCGAGGTTCACTCAGCAAGAGCAAATACGAACTTTTGTTTATCCGAAAGCTTGGCGTTACTTCATGCCTGCTGCTGTCAGGAGCAGAAAGTATAATGGTTGACCAGAGATCAAAAGTGACAGTTAGGCTTTCTGTAACGAGCTGTGTAGAAGAGCTAAAAACAAATTTGTAAAGGAGGATGATTATGCAAAGCGGGATCAAAGGAAATCTTACCATCAATGGATACGGATCATCGAATGGCGGACATTTCGAGAAGGTCAAACTCAATGGCAGAGGCACGTTGAACGGCAATATTGAATGTGTCCGGTTTGAGTGCAATGGGTCAGGAACTGTACATGGTCATTTAAAAATGCAAAATGCAAAAATCAGCGGAAGCGGAAAAGTTAAAGGCGCAGTGGAGGGAAACGACTTTGCCATTGAAGGGAACGGCTCAGTGTCCGATAGCGTAAGCCTAACCAACAAAATGAAAATATCAGGTTCGGGAAAAATTGGGGGCAGCCTTAAAGCCGATGAAATCAAGATCAATGGAAAAGTAACCATTGCAAACGATTGTGAAGCTGAAACCTTTAAAGCGGACGGCCAGTTTACCATCGGAGGCCTGCTGAGTGCAGATCAAATTGACATCAGACTTCACGGTGAAAGCTCAGTTACCGAAATGGGCGGACAGTCCATTAAAGTAAAAGGAAAAAAGGGTCGTTTCTATCATCTTTTCAAAGCCTTTTTCCCAGTCAAGCTGACAGTAAAACTAATTGAAGGCGATGACCTTGAACTTGAAAGCACAAAGGCAGATGTCGTTCGGGGGAACAATGTTACGATCGGCCCTGATTGCGAAATTGATTTGGTTGAATACCAAGGGACACTCCATCAGGATGATAACGCAAAGGTAAGAGAAATCAAAAAAATATAACGACAAACGGAAGGAGGATTACGATGGCGGAAGCAAATAACCTTACGATGAACGGTTCAGGAAGCGCATCGGGAGGCTTGTACAATAAAGTGAAAATTACGGGAGAGGGAACCATCACTGACGATTTTGAATGTACCTTTTTTAAAACATACGGATCGAGTGAGGTGTCCGGAAACGCCAAAGCAGAAGTTTTTGAAATTTTTGGCGAGACCGAAGTGAAAAAGAACTTGGACGTGCGAAACATGAAAGTACTTGGAACGCTTTCAATCGGAGAATCAGCAAAGATCGACAACACAAAGATCCTCGGAACGGTGGAGGTTGCCGGAAGATTTACCGGGAATAAGGTGGACCTCAAGGGCAGTATAGTTGTAAAAGGGGATCTTGAAGCAGAGGAATTTGTATCAAGCGGCCTTTTTGAGGTTTCGGGCCTTCTGAATGCAGATGTGATAGACGTCAAGCTGAGGTACAGCACGAGCCACGTTCAGGAGATGGGCGGAGAAACAATCCGTGTCCAAAAGAAAGGCGCCTTCCTGCCTTTCATGAAAAATGAAGGATATCTTGAAGCTAAGACCATTGAAGGCGATGATATCTTTCTGGAAAATACAACGGCTGATGTGGTGCGGGGGAAATTCGTACGGATCGGTTCTGGCTGTGAAATCGGGTTGGTCGAGTACTATGAAGAGTTTAAGGCTCTATCTGGATCATCGGTTAAAGAACACCGGAAAATAGATTAAAGGGAATTTGAAGGCAGTCGCCTAGGAGGCTTTTATATGAATGAAACTGCTTCTCCGTCAAAAGCGGGTATGGGAACCCTTGAAAATGCAGCGATAAAAGAAGTTTCGTTTAGAGGCGCAACACTCAAAAATGTGTCTTTCATTTCGAGGATTACCTTGTCTAAGAAATATTACCGTGTTATTAAATCCATCTGTTTTGATGGCGCAATGATGGATAAATTGACCTATGCCGCGCTAAAAGGCAAGGAAGCAGATTTATCAAAGGTTACTGTTATATAAGGAGGAGAAGAATATGCCAAACAAGTCCATTCAAGTAAAAGGTTTGCAAAAGTCCTTCAAGAAGCTTCAGGTCCTAAAGGGTGTCGATTTCGAGGTGGAAAAGGGAAATATTTTTGCTCTGCTTGGCTCCAACGGTGCAGGTAAGACAACGATTGTCAAAATCCTCACCACGCTGCTGAAACCGGATGGAGGGACTGCCTTCGTAAACGGATTCGAGGTTATGTCAAAGGACGATGAAGTGCGGCAGTCAATCAGCCTGACCGGGCAATTCGCCGCTGTGGATGAGGTTTTGACAGGGCGGGAAAATCTGATCATGATTGCCAAACTGCGGCACCTTAAACATCCACGCCAAGTAGCGGATGAGCTGCTAAAACGGTTCAGTTTGCTGGAGGCCGCTGATCGCAGGACGTCTACTTATTCCGGCGGCATGCGCCGCAGGCTCGACATCGCCATGAGCCTTGTGGGAAAACCGCAGCTTATTTTCCTCGACGAACCGACTACCGGGCTAGACCCCGAGGGGCGCATCGAGGTTTGGAAGATAGTCAAAGAACTTGCTGAGAGTGGTACGACTGTATTCTTGACCACTCAGTATTTGGAGGAGGCTGAACAGCTTGCTGATAGAATTGCCATTTTGCATGAGGGCAGGATTATTGCCAACGGCACGCTTGAGGAACTGAAAAAGCTATTTCCACCTGCAAAGGTGGAGTATGTGGAAAAACAACCTTCATTGGAAGAAATCTTCCTCGCAATCATCAATAAAAAGGAGGAAAAGTAACAATGAATACACATTTTTTCAGCGACATGGGTGTTATGCTTGGACGTTCCATGCGCCATATTTTGCGAAGCATGGACACCATCATTACGGTCAGCATCACGCCGATTGCATTATTGCTGCTGTTCGTCTATGTGTTTGGTGGTGCAATCCAAACCGGTACGGATAATTATGTGAACTACCTGATGCCCGGCATATTGCTGATAGCGATTGCGAGTGGTATATCTTATACGGCTTACCGCCTGTTTTTAGATAAGCAAAGGGGCATATTTGAGAGGTTCCACTCCATGCCGATTGCACGTTCCACCGTGTTGTGGGGGCACGTGCTAACCTCGCTGGTATCCAACGCTATTTCTGTAGTCGTAATCATTCTCGTAGCGCTCATTATGGGCTTTCGATCATCGGCCGGGGTGCTGTCATGGCTCGCCGTAGCCGGTATACTCGCGCTGTTTACGCTCGCCCTGACTTGGATCGCGGCGATTGCCGGACTGTCCGCAAAATCGGTGGACGGTGTAAGTGCCTTTTCCTATCCTCTAATCTTCCTGCCGTTTATCAGTTCAGCGTTTGTACCAACCGAGTCGATGCCGTCGGCAGTTCGCGCCTTTGCTGAAAATCAGCCGGTAACCTCGATAGTGGAATCCATTCGTGCGTTGTTGTCAAGGCAGCCAGTGGGTAATGACATATGGATTGCTCTTGCGTGGTGCGTTGGGATTATGATAGTGGCTTATATCTTTGCAATGAGGGCGTATAAAAAGCGGGTATGAAGAATGTAACGGAAAAATAGTTTAGCAGAGGTACAGCTACAACCGCAATCAAAGGCACCACAAGGAATGGGTCAGGAAGCACATTCGGCGGCATATAACAATAAGGCCGGGTTTTATAAGGGATTGAAAAAATTAAAACGTGTATAGGGAGAATTGAAATGATTCAAAAAGAAAGCAGGTTAGGATTTGTTGTAGCGGGGCTGCTGCTTGCCATCCTGATGGCATCGATGGATAACACGATTGTTGTTACTGCGATGGGAACGATCGTGGGTGATCTGGGTGGCCTTGAAAGCTTTGTATGGGTTGTCTCTGCTTACATGGTAGCTGAAATGGCAGGAATGCCAATTTTCGGGAAGCTTTCTGATATGTACGGCAGAAAACGATTCTTTATTTTTGGACTGATCCTGTTTATGGCAGGTTCCTCACTATGCGGAACGGCCGACAGCATTCTTCAGCTCGGCATCTACCGGGCGATTCAGGGGATTGGCGGAGGAGCTTTGATTCCGATAGCGTTTACCATTGTTTTTGATATCTTTCCTCCAGAAAAGCGAGGAAAGATGGGCGGACTGTTTGGAGCGGTCTTCGGGCTTTCCAGCATTTTCGGTCCCCTTTTGGGAGCTTATATCACCGATAACATCAGCTGGCATTGGGTTTTCTACATTAACCTGCCGCTCGGAATCCTTGCGTTAGTATTCGTTGGCTTATTCTACAAAGAATCACACGTTCATACGAGGCAAAAAATTGACTGGCTCGGAGCTGTTACGCTGATTGGAGCAGTTGTTTGCCTTATGTTTGCGCTGGAGCTCGGCGGTCAGAAGTTTGATTGGGAATCTTGGCAGATCATCAGTCTGTTTGCCGGCTTTACTATCCTGTTCCTGCTGTTCCTGGGAGTGGAACGAAAAGCGGAAGAACCGATCATCTCCTTTAAAATGTTTCAGAACCGCTTGTTTGCGGGGAGCACTGTTGTCGCCTTCTTTTATGGTGCTACTTTCATGGCTGCTACCGTTTATATTCCTATTTTTGTTCAAGGCGTGTACGGTGGAACAGCGACCAACTCAGGGCTGATCCTGCTGCCGATGATGCTGGGTTCTGTGGTTACAGCACAGGTCGGAGGATTCCTTACTTCTAAAATGAGTTACCGCAGCATCATGTTCCTTTCTGGAGTCATCATGATTGCTGGATTTGCTTTATTGAGCACGATCACGCCGGATACAAGCAGACTGGTACTAACGCTGTACATGATCGTCGTCGGCCTTGGAGTAGGATTCTCCTTCTCGGTTCTCAGCATGGCCGCTATCCATAATTTCGGCATGCATCAGAGGGGATCCGCTACATCAACGAGCAACTTTATCCGTTCACTCGGCATGACGCTCGGAATTACCATCTTCGGTACGATTCAGAGGAGCGACCTGGAATCACTGCTCAAGGAAACATTTAAAGGAATGGGAGGAACGATGCGGGGCAGCGGAGCAGGCGATGCCCGACAGATTCTTTCTGAACAGGCGAGGGCAGCGATTCCAGCGCCAATACTGGAAAAGATCACCGCCGCCTTGTCCGACTCCATCGTCCATACCTTCATGTGGGCACTCATTCCGGCAGCGGTTGCCTTCCTGTTCGTCTTCCTCATGAGCAAGGACCGAATGACGGTGCCAGGCACCGGTGTTACACAAGTGTCAAAAGAAGGTGCCTGACACCCGAAATAAAAAAACGCGATGCCAAATTATTCGGCACCGCGTTTTCGCGTTTTTTACGTTCTTTTATTCCTTTCTCAGCTCTGGAGGAACGCGACCGTCGCTCGGTTCGCTTCCTTCTTCTGTGTTATGTACTGTCCAGGCTATCAATGTGGCACTGTCGCGGCTATGATGAGTCTGTACCGAATGCAGAAGCCGCTTTACACCTTCCTCCACACTGCTGTCATCAGCAAACTGACGATACACCTTCTCCGCCTCCTCAAATCCAGCATCAGGGCACTCGATCATCCCATCCGTAGCAAGAAGCAGTACGGTTTTTCCTTTGCGAAGCTCGCGCACTCCTGAGCTGTAACCAGGAACAGGCAATTCAAACGTATTCACCTTCCCGATCCACTCATAAAAGTTCCGCAGGTTCAATTGATATTGCTTAAACTGTGCCAGTTCGGGATGGAACAGGTAAAGCACGCAATCACCGATTGAAAGCCACCACACATAATTTTCTTTGCGGAACGCGATCAGGCAGGCGGTTTCACCTTTTACTTTTTGGCACTTCGCACGAAAATCAGCGCTCTTAAACAACGAAACTATGCGTGACTCCACCTCTGTAAAACAATCAGGTGCCTGAAGTCTGAACGCTTCAAGCAATTGCTCTTTTTCAGCTTCCAGCTCTTTAACGACAAGCTCGGCACTCTCAGCACTATAATGGGCATCAAGTATGGCAGCAAACTCCCAATCTCCCTTTTCACAAGCCCATACGAGGCAGCCGTCTTCATTCTTATTGGCACCGGCAAGAGAGTTTCCTCCATATCTTCCGACCGTGATATGATGAAGGGAGGAGATGGCAGGCTGGTCAATATAAGGATGGGAGCTGCCGACCCAGCTGATTTCATTCATTAATTGTTTCATAGTCCATCTCCATTTGAGCTCTCAGTCTCTCGCACACCGCATCGACTTCTTCTCCGGTGCCAAATGGAGCGTCTTCCCAGTCCAGGACTTCCCATGGTCCCCAGTATTCTTCAGGCGTGCCAGGATATCGGGGAGTCAGATGCATATGAAGATGAGGAACACCATGTCCGGAAACACGGGCGTAAATGTGTTCTGCTCCTTCGCTTTCTTTAAGGGCTTTGCTGATTCTTGCCATGGCTACACCAAAAGCCTTTGCTTCTTCAAGGTTCATATCGGCCAATGTCGGTACATGGCGTTTTAAATCAATCATGACATATCCAAGGTAAGCAGGATTTTCGCCTTTATCGATATGGCCAATGTATACATAATCATCTTCGTAGATCATCTTGCCGGCGGTTGTTATTGTGCCTTTGTGTTTGCTGCATATAAAACAGGAATCACTCATACAGGACAGCTCCCTTTTTTGATATTTTTCAAATTATATACGATATCAGCTATTTAAGGAATAGTTTTCCAAATAATAAAGGAGGAATCATAATGGCGAAAAGATGGGCGCTCTCATGGAGTGGAGGAAAGGATGCGTGTATGGTGCTTGATCAGCTTGTGAAACAAGGAGAAGAAGTGGCATGTCTAATGACGACCCTTCCAAAAGAAATCGGCCGAACGTTTGGACATGGAGAAAGAACGGAGCTCATCCAGGCCCAGGCTGAGTCACTCGGCATTCCGCTTGAATGGATTCCGTGTTCGTTCGAGTCCTACACTGAAAATTTTATATCCGAACTAAAATCCTTCAAACAAAAATACAAATTGGACGGAGTGGCTTATGGGGACCTGTATTTGGATGAGCACAGAAATTGGGGAGAAAACGTCGCTGATCAAGCGGGCCTTGAAGCCGCTTATCCGCTGTGGATGAAAAAAGAAGAAGCACCTTCAGCGTTAAAGAACTTCGTTGAATCAGGATATCAAGCAAAAATTATTAGAGTATCCAACGCGCATCTTGAAGTGAAGTGGCTGGGAAGAGAAATAGACGCTTCGTTCTTAAAAGATATTCAGGAAACCGGTATCTGCCCGATGGGGGAGGCAGGTGAATACCACAGCTACGTATACAGCGGACCATTGTTTCGCTATCGCATCCCAGTAATGCCGGGGGAAATCATGGAACTTGAAACAACAAAGCGGATGGAGCTCTCGTTACAAAAATCGGCTGCAGTCAATACGGATTGAACCAACCTGGAAAGGAAAACGGCGACCATGGAGGAAACGGATAGGAGATGGAGTAGGAGTAAGGAAATGAGTAGGGCGATGAATACGGAGATGAATAATACGGAAATGTATAAGGTGAAGAAAAGGATACAGGCACGGGAGGATGAGGAGCTTGAATGAAAGGAACAGCCGGGACTGCAGGAACGGCAGGAACAGCTGGCACGGATACAGTCACTCGTGTGATAGAATTCGGCGTAGCAACGATGCGCCCATCGCGGTCCAGGATTAATCCATTGGTTGTCTGATCAAGCCATCCGAAATGATGATGCTGATGATTAAAAAGAGGAAACATAACAACCCTCCGTTATTCAAACTTTAACCATAAATTATTCGTGTACAGGAAGAAAAGTGAACAGAGAAAAGGAGAACTGAGGCCAGTTCTCCTTTTTTATATCGTTTTCGCTTCATGTGAGGGCAACAAAGGATTTATTTCTCTGATGATCTCCTCTGCAGACCTGAAGCTCTCATCAATCTGCAGAAGTCGTCTTAGCAAACTTTGGACTTCTGGAGACAATGATAGCTCTTCTTCCCAGCTTTTCTCCTTTTTCGTTTCAGGTTCATAACTCGAATAGAGAAGAAAAAGCAGAAAGTGGCCAAGAGCATAGAAGTCGCTTTTTATAGTGGCTTCCCTCATTGGATTCCGCTGCTTGTATTTAACCAGATGGTCATCATCCTCGGAAAGCCTGCAAGCAAGACCGAAATCGATAATGTGCAATTTTCCTTGGTCCGAAATAATATTGGGAATGCGGAGATCACGATGGACGATTCCTTTTTCATGAAAAGAGCTGACAATGCTCAGTCCCTCTTTCAAAATCGAAAGAGCTTCCACCTCCGTAAAGCGAATGCCCTCTTCAAAAATTAAATCCTCAAACGTTTTTCCGGATACATAATCCATGACGATGAACCGGCCGCAGTCATCCTGCCAAGCCTGATGAACAGTGGGGATGGCAGGATGATTCAGCTGTTTAAGAATTCCAGTCTCCCGCTCAAAGAATTGCCGGCCAGCTTTTGTCCAAGCCTTTGTTTTCCTCAGCTGCTTAACCGCCACTGTTTTTCCGGAATACTTATCTAAAGCGGTATACGTGATTCCGTAACTCCCCATGCCCAGCGCTTTATTGATCCGATAACGGCCAAATAGGGTAGTGCCCGGCTTAAGCGGCCGGTCTAGGATCAGCCGATACAGATCCTTTGCCCAATGAAACATCATGGATATCAGCTGCTGAAGAAGCCGCTTTTTCTGCGTTTTCCTTTGTAATAAGAATGCCCATGGCTTTTTCCGTAATGTTTTTTCCCATGGTCGCTGCTGCTGAACTTCTTATATGAATGTTTATGGTAATCACTGCTGCTGTATCGTTTGTGGCTTCCGCCAAGTATTGATTTCAATAATTTTTTTAACATGAAAAATCAACTCCTTTCCTAACTATACGGCTCTACTTCAGTTTAGTTTCATTTTTGCCCATATTAGCTGTAGGCTAATCCATAGAAATTACGTGAAGAAACTGCAACAAAAAGAATTTCTGCCGATATTAGAATAGTATTTTACTTGGTGTAGAAAGTGAGCAAACCAAGTTGTCTATTAAGCTAAGAACACTAGTCGCACTAACAATTGCTATTTTGATTTTTATATTGTCGGGCATTTTAAGCATCACCATCAGCAAGAGGTCGGGAGCTGATATTAAAAAGGAAATTGGAGTAACGCTGTCACAGAACGCCTATCAAATGGCTGATAAGCTGGATTACTTTATGTGGTCGCGTTATGGTGAGATTAAAGTGCTGAGTGAGCTCGATCAGCTTAAAGAACAGAAGCACCCGGAAAGCATTGAAAAAATGCTAAATCGTCTGCACGACAGCATTCCCTCGTTTTCATGGGTTGGACTGACTGATAAAAAAGGAAATGTCATTGCATCCACACAAGGAATTTTAAAAGGTAAAAACATTGAGGAACGCCCTGTATTCCAGCGAGCGAAAAAGGCTCCTTTCATAGGAGATGTCCATGATGCGGTTCTTCTGGCAAAGCTGCTTCCTAATCCGTCCGGTGAGCCGGTGCAGTTCGTGGATATCAGCACACCTGTATATGGGAAAAACGGTGATTTCAAAGGGGTATTGGCCGCACACTTGAGCTGGGAGTGGTCAAAAGAGATCCGGGATACTGTATTGCAGCCCATGAAAAGTGAGAGGGGCAGTACTGAAATTTTCATTGTCAGCGCCAAACAGGACACGATCCTTCTCGGTGCAAAACATATGCTTGGAAAACCACTGCACCTTAAAAGTGTAAAACAGGCACAGCAAAAGAAAAATCATTGGAACCTTGAGAGATGGCCGGATGGAAAAACTTATTTAACCGGTTATGCATTGGGACAGGGTCACTTGGACTATCAAGGCCTCGGTTGGGCTATCATTGTAAGGCAGCCGGAAGATGCTGCATTTATTCCTGCAAAAAACCTTCAGTCCTTTATCTTGTTTTTGGGAGGTATTTGTTCAGTGCTGTTCGCGATTGCCGGATGGCTGCTTGCAGGAAAAATTGCAGATCCGCTGCAGCAAATTACAAACGCAGCCTATGAACTCCGTAAAGGAAATAAAGTAGAGATTCCGCAAGTGAGAGGGATAAAGGACATCGAGGTTCTTTCGTCTTCCCTTCGCAATCTTGTGGCTTCATTAAGTGAAACAGAATCAGAGCTTGGCAGATTGGAAGATCTGGCTCATAACGATGCTTTGACAGGACTGCCCAACCGCCTCTCCCTTTATTTGCAGGTTGAACAGGCTATCCGGAGTGCAAGGGTGGTTGCTGACGGGTATTTCACTCTTCTGTTTATGGATTTAGATGGCTTCAAGCATGTCAATGATACATACGGCCATCATATCGGCGATGAATTGCTGAAGGAAGTGGGGAAACGGTTAAAACAAAACCTCAGGAAAGGCGAGTATGTGGCAAGATTGGGTGGCGATGAATTTGTTCTACTCATCGAATCTTCATCAGGTGATCCGATTGAAGAAGGGAAGCGGATCGGGTGCAGGATCATCAATGTGCTCAATGAACGTTTTATGTTCAATGGAAACAGTTTAACAATCGGCTGCAGCATTGGCGGTGCAGTTTGGCCCATGAACGGTGAAGATATTGAAGATGTGATGAAGCTGGCAGATCAGGCCTTATATCTTTCGAAAAAATCAGGTAAAAACCAAGTGAATTTTATCGATCTTCCATCAATACAAGCCGTGCAATAAGAAACGAAGATGTATTGAAAAGGAACAATGTTATAATATGGAAAAAGAAGGGGGGGCGTTTTTCATGACATCTGCGTATATCTTTTTCGGAGCTATTGCCATTCTGTATTTTATCATTATGATTCCTGTTCAATATTCCTATATTTCCGGGATGAAAGAGCGGAGCCGAAACACTTCGTTAAGCCAGCAGGAAATGTATGATCAAATGCCAGTCCAGGAAGAGCAGCTACATTATCATGTTCAGGGTAATCTTTTTAATCTGCCGTCTGCTCTTGTCGCCAGTCTGATTTATAAATTGAAACATCGATAATGTTATAAAAGCAGCGGTGCTTACTAAAAAGCGCTGTTGCTTTTCCTATGTCATTTAGTTGTTTTTTCGCCAAATAGTTGATAATTTAAAAAGGAATGCGGAATGAGGAGGATCAGCTTGAAGAATTTTAACATTATAAATCCAGCCGTTAATAAGGATATCCGGGCGTCCCAGGCTGCTGCAGGGGATACAGAGGAAGTTATGGCATTGCTTGTCCGGACAGCACAATGGCTGCAGAGCAAAGGATCGATGCAGTGGAGCGAGCTGCTTGAAGGTAAAGATGTTCATGGAATGGCTCAATCCATTTTAGACGGAAACGTGTTCGTTTTTAAAAATAAAGAAAATAAAATAGTAGGGGTGGTCATGCTCCCTCAGAAGGCGAGTGCTTGGGATCTTGAGCTTTGGGGAGATGATCTTGGGGAAGCGATTTACCTTCACCGTCTGGCGATTGACCGAAACACCGCTGGAAAAAATTTAGGAGCGGATATCCTGGACTGGGTAACGAATGGCATTTCGTTTAACGGAAAATCCGTCATCCGCCTGGACTGCATTGCCAGCAATGAAAGCTTAAACCGGTTCTACAGCGGTGCTGGCTTTACGTTTCGCGGAACAAGTGAAAGCGGCTTTAACATCTATGACAAGCCGAAACAATAAAAGAAAAGTAAAAACGCCCGGTGAAGAATCGCAGGGCGTTTTTCTCTTCGAATATTCATGGTTGTAATGTTTAGCTCCAGTGCTTGTCGGACTTGAACAGGGTGCTTACGCTTTTCTTACTTCCCTGTATGAAGGATTTTGAAGATGTTTTTCGCCTGATCGGTATTGTTGATTAACCCGGCGAACTTCTCCTTGCCTGGTCCGTACGCATAAACGTTAACATCCTCACCCGTATGGCCTGTGGTCGTCCAACCTGTGTTGGAACGGAGATCGGCTATTTTTTCGATGGCAGCATCGATTTTAGCCATATCCTTGGTTTTTGTTGCTTCTTTTACACTATTCATCTCATTCTCGGTTAACGTAAAATTTACATATTTCTGCAATGTTTGTTCCACATCAGCTCCTGACGCAATGGTTTCACCGAGGAAGTCAGGTGTGCGCTTAAAAGCTTTCACCGGATCAGCAAACCAGTTGTACTTGCCGTTTGCTCCGATCGACAACCCGCCCGTTGAATGGTCTGCTGTGGCAACAACGAGTGTATGCCTGTCCTTCTTGGCGAACTGGACAGCGGCCTGAAAGGCTTTTTCAAAGTCCTGCATCTCGCTCATCGTTCCGACGATGTCATTATCATGCTCCGCCCAGTCGATCTGGCTGCCTTCAACCATCAGGAAGAAGCCGTCTTTATCCCGGTCAAGCCTCTGGATCGCAGAGTTGGTCATCTCTTTCAGGGAAGGGAGGTCATGATTGCGGTCGATCATTTTAGGCATTCCGCCCTTAGAGAAAAGACCCAGGATCTGTTCGTTCTTGTTATGAAGAAGCTGTTCTTTAGTTGTAACATAACTAAAGCCAGCATTTTTGAACTCGTTCACCAAGTTTCTGTCATCACGGATAAAGTTGGCTGAACCACCCCCGAGGAGCACATCCACTTTATGTTTGCGGTTAATTTTCTCATCAAAATAGTCACTGGCAATCTCGTTCATGTTTTTTCGGCTCGGGTCATGGGCACCGAAAGAAGCGGGGGTAGCATGGGCAAGTTCTGAGGTAGCAACTAGTCCGGTAGATTTACCGCGAGCCTTTGCGGCCTCAAGGACAGTCTTCAATTCAGATTTGTCATTGTCAACAGCAATGGCCGCATTGTACGTTTTTTCCCCAGTCGACATGGCTGTGGCAGCAGAAGCTGAATCCGTTATGTTCTCATCAGGATCATCAGCATAGGTCATTTGTTTACCGACAAAATAGCTGTCAAATGCTGTTTTCTCCATTTCAACCGTATTCAGATCATCCTTCCAGTAGCGCAATGCGGTTGTAGCCGCTGGCCCCATACCATCACCGATCAGAAAGATCACATTTTTAATTTCCGGTTCCTTTTTTGTATTAAGGTTTTTGGCATCACCATGCATTGAGGTTGAAAGGCCTCCAAGCCCGACAGCAGTTACCAAGGCCAGCGGAAGCCAGCGTTTAAAATTATCCCTTATCATTGTCGTCCCCTCCTGTAATTTTTTATATTTATTTGTCAATTTAAGTATATTCATAATCTTTCAGGCACTCAATGGACCATAGGTATTGCCTAAATGGTACTAGATTACAAGAGGTGCTGAGGTAATAAACAAAGGAGTTGACACAAAAAAAAGAGCCAGGAACGTTCCCATGGCTCTTTAGCAGTTTTATTTACTCAATTATTTAGAAAAAGCATTGCTTGACGTACAGCCGGTGTGCTAAAATCAAGTTTGCGACTTACCGGAAATTGTAAATATAAGATTAAATTTACCCAAATTTATTATAATAGGTAAGTGGTTGTTTTGTCAAGAATTTTAGCATGGAAATTTGCAGATAAAGGAGAGGGGTTATGAACCAGTGGGAAACAGAATGGCAAAGAGAACAGGAACGCGTTAATTCGGTTGTTGATCAAGTGAAAAAGAAAATGAATGTTCTTGAGGAGCATCTTGGCGGGAAAAAAGAAGATGTGGTCCAAATCAGAAAAGACTTCTGGGAAGATGTGACCGTCAACTTTGACGATGCGCATGAGGCAGCAGAAACCGCAGCCAGTATTAAGCAGCAGGCAGAATTGCTGTCTGAATTGGAACGCAGCCATAAAAACGCTGAAGACCAGAAAAAAAGCCTTGTAAAACTGAGTGACTCCCCTTACTTCGGAAGAATAGATTTTAAAGAAGAGAAGGATGCCAAGACAGATCGAATTTATCTCGGAATCGCTTCGTTTTATGATGAAAAGGCAGATGAATTTCTAGTGTATGACTGGAGGGCGCCCATCTCCAGTCTATACTATGACCATTCAATTGGAAGAGCGGAATACGAGGCGCCGGAAGGTACCGTTTCAGGAGAGATGGAGCTGAAACGGCAATATATCATCCGGAATGCCCAGATCAAGAGCATGTTTGATACGGGTGTGACCATTGGTGATGAATTGCTACAGGAAGTACTGAGCCGGCAGGCTAATCCTCAGATGAAAAGCATCGTGGCCACTATCCAAAAAGAACAGAACCAAATTATCCGGAATACGAAGGGGAACCTTCTCATTGTCCAAGGAGCTGCCGGGTGCGGAAAAACGTCAGCGGCCCTGCAGCGTGTCGCTTATCTCTTATATCGATACAGAGAAACACTTTCGGCCAACCAGATCGTACTCTTTTCTCCCAACAACGTGTTCAACAGCTATGTCTCAAACGTTTTGCCTGAGCTGGGTGAAGAAAATATGCTGCAGACGACGTTTCAGCAGTATGTGTATCACCATCTTGGCGATTCCTACAATCTTGAAGATCCGTTGGAACAGATGGAGGCCGTACTTACTGCGGAAGACCATCCGGATCACAAAGTCAGGCTGGAGGGCATCCGTTTTAAAGCATCACTTGATTTCATGAACGTGATCGAAGCGTATATCGCTCATCTGCGCAATGAGGATATGCTCTTTAAATCTGTTTCATTTAGAGGGAGAGTCTTGATCTCGGCAGAACAAATCAAAGAAAAATTTTATTCTTTCTCCTTTTCGGTTTCCATTCCGGACCGCATGAAGCTTGTATCCGAATGGCTCGTGAGTGAGGTCAGGAGACTGGAAAAGACCGAGCGTAAAAAACCGTGGGTGGAAGAAAAAATACAGCTGCTCGATAAAGAAGTGTACGTCAGGCTCTATCAAAAACTAAAGAAGAAAAAGCAATACACGGAAGATTCGTTTAATGATTTTGAACAGGAGCAGAGACTGTTATCGGCGTATGTGGTTTCCAAAGCATTTAAGCCATTGAAAAAGTGGATCAAGTCCTTAACGTTCATTAATCTTAAGGAGCTGTACATGAGGCTCTTTACAGGCGAGGGGTTATCCTGGGAGAGGAAGGAGAAGTATCTGCTTCCTGGCAGCTGGAAAGAAATCGCCAGGCTGACTGCTGAAACCTTAAGCAATGGAGAACTTTTATATGAGGATGCAACTCCTTACTTATATTTAAAAGAACGGCTGGAAGGGTTTCAGACCAATACGGCAGTACGCTATGTATTTATAGATGAGGCACAGGACTATTCTCCGTTTCAGTTTGCCTTCATTCAGCGCCTGTTTCCACGAAGCAAAATGACCGTTTTAGGTGATCTCAATCAATCGATTTATGCCCATTCCACGGGTGATGCGTTTCAGATGCTGTATGAGCGTTATGGAAAAGACCATACAGAACGCATTATTTTAACACGAAGCTATCGTTCCACAAGACAGATCGTTGAATTTACACGGGAAATGCTGCATGAGAAGGAATCCATCATTCCCTTTAACCGTGATGGAGAAAAGCCGGTGCTGAAACAATACGAAAAGAAAGAGGACCATACTCGAGCCATTGCTGACATTATCCGTAAACTGCAGGATAAACAGGTAAAGACGATCGCTGTGATATGCAAGACGGCGAAAGAATGTGAGGAAGCTTACGAAAGCCTGAAAGATAAGGTTCATGTAGAACTCATGAAGAAAGATTCTTCTTCTTTCAAGCAGGATACGCTGATCATTCCATCTTATCTAGCTAAAGGGATCGAGTTCGATGCGGTACTGGTATACGATGCTTCAAATTTGCAATACGGTAAAGAAAGGGAGCGCAGGCTGTTTTATACGGTGTGTACCCGTGCCATGCACGAACTTTATCTGTTTTGCCGCGGAGCGATTTCTCCGTTCATCACTGCGGTTCCTCAAGATACCTTCGTGAGAGATAATTGACAAAAAACCTGCATACCATGAAACCTGCCCAAGGCAGGTTTTTTGCTTGTATGTCAAGCTTAAACAAAAAAACACACCCTGTTCGGGTGTGTTAATTGGTAGCTACGACCTTATAGCCAATTTCCTCAAGCTCGTGAATATTGTCGATATTTGTAACGCAGACGGAATCGTCATCGACTCTGCATACGACTGCTTCATTTTCATGGCAGTTCTGCAAAGCTCCTACTACAGATTCAAACTCTTTACCTAAAATCTCTTTCTGTCCAACTGACCAGGAACGCTGCCGGCAAACGTGATTGACTAACGAAACCATGACGGGACCACCTCCGTATGGATATATATGTTTTATACCACAATTCTAGCATTTTACTCTTATACAGGCAAAAAGAAATTTATTTGTAATAATTTATCTTATTATATCGAAAATTCTGCAAAATCGGAAGAGGGAAAGGAGTATTTATATTACCGTCTGAAAATGAGAAAGATACAGACTAAGTTAGGTTTGAAGAGGGTAAGTATCGTTAATAGTAAGCGGGAAGGGAGCTGTAAAAATGAAAGTATTAGTCGCAGGAGCAAACGGAACTACAGGAAGATTAATTCTGCAGGAATTAAAAAAAGCAGGACATGAAGCCAAGGCGATGATCAGGAAGAAGGAACAGGCCAATGATCTGGAAAGTCTAGGAGCCGAAATCGTGCTCGCTGATCTCGAAGGAGATGTCTCTGAAGCAGTAAAAGGCTGTGATGCGGTTATTTTTGCAGCTGGTTCCGGTTCGAAAACGGGTCCGGATAAAACGGAAGCAGTTGATCGAGATGGTGCGATCAACATAATGGAAGAAGCTGAAAAACAAAAGGTGAGAAGGTTTATTATGCTGAGCAGTATGGGAGCAGGAACTCCTGAGAAAGGACCGGAAGAGCTACAGCATTATTTAGAGATGAAAGGGGAAGCGGATGACCGGCTTGAATCCAGCAGGCTCCATTATACGATCGTCAGGCCAGGTGCGCTCACCGATGAACAAGGAACAGGCAAAATTAATATTGGTCAGAACTTGGGGAGTGGGAGTATTGCCCGCGCCGATGTGGCCAAAGTGATAGTAGCATCCCTGGATCTTGAAAATGCAAATCATAAAATCTTTGAAATTCTTGAGGGTGATCAGCAAGTAGCTGATGCTTTAAAATCACTGTAAAATGCATTTATGAATGTGCGAAAGCCGGCCAGCATGGCCGGCTTTTTTAATTACAAAATAAGAAAAATTCAACAAATTGTTTTTGGAACTGGATGAGCTGAAGGACATTGCCCAGGACTATGCTGCTTCTGACTGGAACCTTCAGCTCAAGAAAATTTTATAATGAACTGTTGAATACAATTTTAAAAAGAGATGCAGTTGCCGCAGGGAGGCTTACGAAGCAAATATTGGAGGACCGTTTGCGAATGTGGAAAACAGGAGAGTGAAAAGATGAAGAGTAAGGGATTGTATCAGGAATTTTTCCTGCATTTTGACATTTTGGTCATGGCATTGAATATGTTTGGAATGGCGGTCTTTGTAGTGGCGTCCGGTATTTGTTGGCTGGCGGTTCTCTGCTTTCTTCTGGGGCTTGTTGCCTTTATGTTCAGTGAATATTTAAAGGGTAGAAATGAGTCAAACAGCAAGGGATCTTGAAAAAAGAGCGTAATTGAGCCAAACTTTTTAATCTGCTTTTTTAGTGGATTTTTTGTTACAGTAGAAAAGAAGATAAAGATATTTGAGGAGATGATCATAATGAATCAGTACCTTTACAAGCAGTTTGAAATGACAAGAGGATTTTTTCTGAAAAATGCCAGCGCAGTTCCCGCTGAAATGGCTGATGTTCAGCCGGAAGGATTCAACAATACCATCCACTGGCACATCGGACATGTCTTAACCGTAACTGAGCAGTTTCTTTTCGGTTTTCCGAAAAAGTCAGCTCATCTGCCCGAAAACTATGTAGAATTGTTTGGCAAAGGAACAAAGCCGGCAGACTGGAAGGGAAATGTTCCATCCGTTGAAGAACTGGTCACTCAGCTGCAGGATCAGCTCGTACGAATTAAAGACATCCCGGAAGAAGCACTGGATGAAAAATTGAAAAAGCCGTTCCTTGGTCTGGAAACATTCCGTGAACTAGCAAACATGGCTGTTTTTCATGAATCCAATCATTTGGGACAGCTGCATGCGATCAAACTTCTTATTGAACGTACGGTCGTTAAAAACTAAGAAAACCCAGAGAGCAAAAAACGGCTCTCTGGGTTTTTTATGGATGGAATTTCAAACACAGACACAAGTGAAAAGTAAAGAACGAAACAGTGTTCATCATGAACAAATGAAATTATGAATGAATCACTGAATGCAGAAAATCGATATCATTTTTTATCTGTTCTTTCAGAAATCGGTCTCTGCAACGTAAATATTCATCCGTAAGCATGGCGATTTCCTTCATGAACAGCATAACCTCTGTTTTTTTTAGCATAAGTTAACCCTGCCCTGCACGTTTAGAATATGGAACAATTCTTCCTGATACTTTATTCCTCTTTATCAGTCAAAATAAACTAATATGTGCTAATTTTTTTGCCTCGTTCACAAATCTTTCAAGAAAACCACATTTGGGATAAAGCGTATTTATGCGGCAGGACGGGAGTCTGCCTGGTATTCACGGCCTGTTCTAGATACTTTATTCCAGTCCCGATTGAAGAAATAGGCGATGCTTCCATAAGCAACACATACCATTGTCACTATCCTGAAAATAAAGATATCAAAAAGAATAGTTGCTAAAAGGGGGTATGTGTCTTTTTCCTGAAAAGCGTAGCCATGATATTCTCCCATTCCGATGGCCACCATATCGTATACAAGGCCGAAAATAAAGATGTACAAAACATAGATGAGTACATATTCAAGAGCGGACGAGTGCAGGGCGAATCCGTCAACGACAAAGATACTGGTCATAAAATAAACCGCGAGTGTACCGGAAATAAAAGCTTCAAAAATATAGAAAAAGGAAACAGAGCTCGTAAACAGATTTTTTCCAAGGAATGATCTGAAATGAATGACACAGTCAATGAATGCTTTTTGCCAGCGGACCCGCTGTTTGAACAGATCCCATAGGTTTTCAGGAAGCTCGGTATAGCATACGGCATCAGGTATGAAAGTAACCTTTTTGTTCTTATCACCAGAAATGTGGCGCTGAATCTTTAGAGTGATATCGATGTCTTCTCCAATCGTCGTCCGATAGCCGCCGACGTTGAGCAGCACCTGCTTTCTGAAAATACCAAATGCACCTGAAATGATTGAGAGCGCTCCAAACCTTGCATGGGAGACCTTCGTAATGTAGAAGGCCCGGAGGAAATCAAGCGCCTGTGCTCGAATCAGCAGGTTCGTCCCACGTAATGTCAGTCCTGAGGATGGATTCTTCGTTTTTGTCTGAAGCACATGAACCATGCCGCCAGCAGCGACCACATTTTGCTCTTCGAAAGTTTCATTGATGGCCGGCAGGGAATGGTCTGTCATGATGGTGTCTGCATCAAGTGTTACAACAAGTTCATTGCTAGAATACTCAATGCCTGCATTGAGCGCATCAGCCTTTCCGCCGTTCGTTTTATCAAGCACATAAATATTCGGATAAAGCTCGGACTTGTAAAATTCGATCACTTTCTTATGTTTTAGCTGATTGAGCGGGAGTTTTGAGCTTTCTTTTAGTTGTAATAGCTCATTAAGTTTTCCAAGTGTAGCGTCAGTTGAACCGTCATTAATATAAATGATATCTAACGAAGAATAGGTTAATGTTTTCATGTTTTCAACGGATGTTGCAATGATTTTCTCCTCATTGTAACAAGGAATGAGTATACTGACACTTTTTTCAAAAATCGGTTTTGGCCGATACCGTTTTTTCCTTTTTTTAAATAAGGGAAGGCAGTTAAAGGAATGAATGATTGGAAAAGCGATAGAAAGAGAGAAGAAAAAAAGTACTGCATATTCCACTATGATTGACCTCCTTTTATGCTTCGTTAAAGTAAATCATGACCAAAACACCTTTTCAATGGCAAACAAACAAGTTGAACTTTTCTGTCAATTGAAAGCCTATACATATTTTGGCGGCTAAACGACTACAGTGAATATATACCTGTGCCAAAAGACGGATTGTGCATGAAAAGCAGAGAAGCTATGATTACGTTGAAAACAGAATACGTTTTCTGCTAGGGGAGCCCGTCAGCCGGGCTGAGAGAAGAGAGAATAAGCTCTTTGACCCTTTGAACCTGATCTGGGTTATACCAGCGTAGGGAAGTAGGAGTCGAAGTCATATATACATATCGTATATTTTTCTTTGTCTATCCTATCGGGTTCTTCTTACTAGAACCCGATTTTTTTTATGCTGTGTGTAACTTTGGACTCAATTTTATAAAAATGAGGAGGAAGTTGCATGAACGTTCAAAATGAAAATCAAGTTTTGCTTAAATCACAGTTTCCAAACAGCTCAAAGGTGTATAAGACAGGATCCCGTCCGGACGTCAGGGTGCCAATGAGAAGAGTCAGTCTTTCGGAAACACGGAAAGCTGGAGGAGCCGAAGAGAATCCGCCTGTCGTACTCTATGATACGAGCGGTCCTTACACCGATCCGGCATATGAGGCAGATGTGAAAAAAGGCCTGCCTTTGCTGAGGAAAAAATGGGTGAAAGACCGGGACGATACAGAACAATATGAAGGCCGCTCGGTAAAACCTGAAGACAATGGCTACAGAAAACAGTTTCAGGAGTCGTATGTTTTTCGTCCTTTTAAGCCGATGCGGGCAAAAAGTAGCGGAAATGTTACTCAGATGCATTATGCGAAAAAAGGGATCATCACGCCTGAAATGGAATTCATTGCGATCCGGGAGGGGCTTGAAGCCGATTTTGTTCGAAGCGAAGTGGCGAGTGGGAGGGCCATCATCCCTGCCAACATCAATCACCTGGAACTGGAACCGATGATTATCGGAAAGAACTTTCATGTGAAGATCAACGCGAACATCGGAAACTCTGCTGTGACTTCGTCTATTGAGGAAGAGGTTGAAAAAATGACATGGGCTACCTACTGGGGAGCGGATACGATCATGGATCTGTCTACAGGAAAAGACATCCATACGACCAGAGAGTGGATCATCAGAAACTCTCCGGTCCCTGTGGGCACCGTTCCGATCTATCAGGCGCTTGAGAAAGTGAACGGGATAGCGGAGGATTTATCCTGGGAAGTCTACCGTGATACACTCATCGAACAGGCCGAGCAGGGAGTCGATTATTTTACGATTCATGCCGGTGTGTTGCTGCGGTACGTGCCATTAACGATCAATCGGGTCACGGGCATCGTTTCACGGGGCGGATCCATCATGGCGCAATGGTGTCTCGCTTACCATCAGGAAAACTTTTTATATACTCATTTCGAGGACATCTGCGAAATCTGTAAAGCGTATGACATCTCCGTCTCATTGGGTGATGGATTACGGCCCGGCTCGATTGCGGACGCCAATGACGAGGCACAGTTTGCAGAACTGGAAACGTTGGGAGAGCTCACAAAGATCGCCTGGAAACATGATGTGCAGGTCATGATCGAAGGGCCGGGGCATGTGCCGATGCATCAGATCAAGGAGAACGTAGATAAGCAAATGGAGATCTGCCATGAGGCGCCCTTCTATACACTAGGACCTCTGACGACAGACATTGCGCCTGGGTACGACCACATCACTTCCGCAATTGGGGCAGCTATGATTGGATGGTTCGGAACGGCGATGCTTTGCTATGTGACGCCGAAGGAACATTTGGGGCTGCCAAACAAGGATGATGTCAGGGAGGGTGTGATCGCATATAAAATCGCTGCCCATGCAGCAGATTTGGCAAAAGGCCATCCAGGAGCATTGAAGAGGGATAATGCACTCTCAAAAGCTAGATTTGAATTCAGATGGGAAGATCAGTTTAATCTTTCATTGGATCCTGAGAAGGCAAGGGGTTATCACGATGAAACCCTCCCTTCACAAGGAGCAAAAACCGCTCATTTTTGTTCCATGTGCGGACCGAAATTCTGCTCTATGAGAATTTCACATGATCTAAGAAATATGTCTGCACAAGAACTTTCGGGTCAGGAAAAAGATGTGAAGGAAGGAATGCGGGAAAAAGCCAAGGAATTTCATGACAATGGCTCGAATATCTATTCATGAGCACCATTTCTATCCTTCGTGAAAGAATTGCTCTGCTGGAAATGCAGCTGCAGGAGATTCAGAGAAAATGCCGCCACGTATTTCTCGAAACCTCAGACTCCGATGTACGCATCTGTGTGAGATGCAGCTATACAGAAAAAATCCTGTACAGGTTCCCTGTAGAAAGAGCAGTGGTGCCTGACAGCATTTACACGCATAAACGGTGCCTGGCACCCAAATAAAGCATAGAAAACACCGCTCTTTGGCAATGATAAGGAAAAGGAAGATTCAGGGAGGATTTATATTGGGTACAAATTGGCTGCAGACTACATTAAACTGGACTGAGCAAAGAGTGGGGCAAGCTTCTGATGGATTCAGGGAGATCCTCGGAAAGATCAAGAACGAGCCGGCGATGACGGTTACTGACCTGGCGACCTTCATCATGCTTCATCCTGAGACCCATAAAGAGAGAAGCGATTTTCTCGGACTTACGTATTACACTTATTCATTGCATCTGGGGAACGTTGATCTCCTTCTGGAAACAAGAGAAGGAAATGAGCATAAGGTTTTAGAATGCAGAGTAGATGAAAATAATCAGGTGATCTCCCATTACCGTTCCTATGATGCAAAGGCCAAAGAACGCTTGGCCATTCCGTTGGACATCAAACAATATCATAATTAGAGTGAGATTCCCGTCTGCCAAAAGGCAGACGGGTTTTTTACTGTGTAGCGTGTTATATTTTAAGAATATTTCAAAAAATATTGTATGAAGCAATAATATTTAATAAGATAATCTCGAGTCGTTTCGTGAAAGACTTTTAATAAGGGAGGATTTAGAAATGCATAAAAGAGGGTTGCAGCTTTACACGATAAGAGAGCTTTGTGAAAAAGATTTCATTGGCACACTAAAAGAAGTTTCATCGTGGGGGTATAATGGTGCACAGTTTGCCGGTTATTATGACACTTCAGCAAAGGTGTTAAAGCAGGCACTGAATGAGTATGATTTAAAACCGGCAGGCAGCCACATCGGACTCGATCAGCTTGAGGGAGATGCACTCAAACGCCAGATTGAATACAATCAGTTACTCGGAAACGACTTATTAATCCTGGCATATCTGATGGAAGAAAATCGGAAGAATATAGAAGATTATAAACGAGCAGCTGAGATTTTAAATAATGCAGGGTATTTATTGAATCGCGAAGGGTTGAAATTAGGGTATCACAATCATGATTTTGAGTTTGTTGATCATGGGGGTGCTGCAGGTTACGATATTTTATTGGATGAGACCGATCCCTCACTGGTTTCCTTTGAGTTGGATTGCTATTGGGCAGCCTATTCAGGCTATGACCCTGCTGAGTTTATGGAAAGGATTGGGAAACGTCTTGTTACTTTGCACATGAAGGACATGGCAGTAAAAGGCACCGAAAAACAAAGCACGATTTTAGGAAACGGAGAATTGGATTTACAATCTATCATCAAAAAGGGCAATGATCTGAATGTTTCATGGTACATTGTGGAACAGGAGCATTTTGAAAAAGACCTTGTCACTACTGCAAAAGAAAATGCCAGGGTTCTTGAAGAACTACTAAGCTAGAAAACCTTTTTGATAAAAAGTGGCTCCAACGAGTTGCTCAGCCTGAGCGGCTGGAAAGGATTCTGCATTTTTTATTATCCAGCAAAACCGAAATAAGCCGGTATATTAATAGGAAAAAGCGGAGGAGGTACATGATGAGTATATATAAGAAAGAAGAAGGAAAAGTGGCCATTGTTACAGGCGGCGGTTCAGGAATTGGACGAGCAGCAGCCTTGGCCATGGGGAAGGAAGGCTTAAAGGTTTGTGTGATGGATGTAAAAGAAGAACGAGCAGAAGAAGTGGCAGGGGAGATTAAGGATTCGGGCGGGGAGGCGATGGCTGCGGAAATCGATGTTTCCAACCCTCATGAGGTGCAGCGAGGAATAGAGCAAGCGGTACAGAAGTGGGGGAGGCTGGATGTTCTATTTGCCAACGCCGGGATTAACGGGACTCTTGCTCCTATAGAAAATTTGTCGCTTGAAGAATGGAACACCACCATATCCACCAACTTAAACGGCACCTTTTTAGCCGTTAAGCATGCTATTCCCTATATGAAAAAAGCGGGAGGAAGCATTGTGATCACGAGTTCCATTAATGGAAACCGTAAGTTTCACGGATTCGGGATGGCGGCATACAGTTCATCGAAAGCAGCACAGGTTGCTTTTATGAAAATGGCTGCTCTCGAGCTTGCCCGGTATAAGATAAGAGTGAATGCGATTTGTCCTGGTGCCATTAATACCAACATCGGAGAAAATACAGATGCAACCGAAGCGGTAAAGGAGATTACGATTCCGGTTAATTATCCAGAAGGAAACCAGCCCCTTGCACATAAGCCTGGGGAACCTGAACAAGTCGCCGATCTCGTTTTGTTTCTGGCGTCTGAACGCTCCAGTCATATTACAGGAACAGAAATCTACATTGACGGCGCTGAAACACTTCTATAAAAGAAAATGAAAGAGTACAAAAAGAGAAGAGCTGTCACTAGCTCTTTTTTAAAAAGGCTGTTTTCGTAACCTTTGTTGCTCTTAGGAGTGGTTGATTTCCGTTTCAGGCTGCTCGCTTTCCGCGGAGCGTGCGGTGAGCCTTACCGGCGCCAGCGCCTACTTTCTCGGCGCATAACGCCTGCAGGTCTCACCTGCCACGCTTCCCCCGCAGGACAAGGAAAGCTTCAGCAGCGTTATATCGCACGAAGAAAATGTGAAGTTCATTTTCGAGGAGTCTCGCACCTTGCACTCCAATCAACAATCAATAAAGGTTTTTTACAAAATGTTGCCTAGCAACAAGCTTTTAGAGAAGAGCTGTCACTAGCTCTTTTTTTTTTTTTTTAAACCGCCAGCTCCTCGAGTTGGTTTAAGGTATCTGTAAGGGGAAATCCGGTATTGTGATACACGGGTATTATATAGGAGTTGAAATAGCGTTTATGCCGCTTTTGGGGCTTTAAACAGCATTGTAAAGATGCATTCAGGGTTCGTTTGGTATAGAAAATAAAGGATTTTTAGTATTTTTATAGAAAATAATAAGGAAGGTAACTTGACTAAGTTTGGGGAGAAGATCATTTGAATCAATCAGAGAACATTTTAAATCAAGATGATGTCTTGCACATGCTGGATTCTTTATTAAGAGATCCGGTACCCTTTTGGGATGAATTTTATCGTGACCGCAATAAAAAGATTCCTTTTTTTCATAATGTGCCTGATGAAAACTTGGTTGAATACTTCGACAATGGCCGGTTAGGACCAGGCAGAGTCCTTGAACTAGGCTGCGGCCCGGGGAGAAACGCGATTTATCTTGCTCAAAAAGGCTGTGAGGTGGATGCGGTTGACCTATCTGAAGAAGCCTTGGACTGGGGAAAGGAACGAGCGCTGAAAAAAAATCTAGCTATTCATTTTATTCATCAGAATATCTTTGATCTGGATATAGAGGACGGATCCTATGACTTCATCTATGATTCAGGCTGTTTTCATCATCTTGCCCCGCATCGCAGGCTGACCTATGTGGAACTTGTAAACCGAGCTTTAAAACCAGGCGGCCATTTTGCGGTGACTTGTTTTGTGATGGGCGGCAGTTTGGGAGGCTCGGAAATTTCAGACTGGGAGGTGTACCGGGCGCGATCGGTGATGGGCGGATTGGGCTATACAGAGGAAAAGCTGAAAACTATTTTCAGGAGCTTTACGGCAGTAGAGGTTAGAAGGATGAAAGTGATGGGTGCAGGAAGCCCAACATTCGGTGTTCCGGATTTATGGACAGCGTTGTTTAAAAAGAATTCAAAGTAGTACAATTCTACCATTTAACGTTATTTTGCAAAAATTTTTAAAAAACAGGTTTAAAATCTAAAACTTTTTTTGTATGATAAGATGATAACAATTAAGTCATTTTTTTTGGGGGAAAGATGATGAATTCACTGAAACGGAGAATCCGGGGGCATAAAGGTATGGAGTTCGCTTTGATCTATCTTATCCTTTTGTTCGGTGTTGGTGCTTATCAGACAATTGAAGTCTTTATGAATATCAATCTTTATTCAGAACACGTTCTGTTCGGGCTGACTTCTCACTCGTTCATAGCTTCTATTTTGTTATTCTGGTCATTGATCAGTATTTTCTGGGTATTAAGCTTGCGAGTATTGGACTGGGCCCACCGTACATCCCTGTTTACATTAAAAAATGCAATATTTGGCTCTTTCGTTTTATTTCTTGGCGTTCCGATCGGAGTCTCCATACAGATATACAGCGTTATGTCTTTGAATACGATTCTCAGCTCAATTACAGAAGCTTTATTAATTACAACAATTATCTCTTTTGCGATCGGGATTTCAGGAAAGTTCCGAAAAACAGCATAAGCTCGATATCGGCTCTGCCTATTAGGCGGAGCCGATATTTTTTTATGATTACAATAAAAGGAAATTCAACTTGGGCAAGGAATTGATTAGATAGGTCAATCAGGATCAGGAGTGGCGGAGTTTATGAAAAAATACGTGATAACAGCGGCTGCCATCATTATTCTAGCCGTACTTATGAACAGCTGGTATTTTCCCTAATCAGTACTGAGTGTGAAAAAATCCTATACGCTGAATGGTGCCAATATCGTGATCGGTGAATATGTGAAGGATCTAAGAAGTTTTGAGCGCAGGTATAAAGAAAAGAAAAAAGATGATATGGTTGGCAACTATATCCCTTACGCCCTTGATCTCTTGAATCAAAAATGGCTGGTTACGAAAGGACCTGTCCGCTTAAGTGTGATGGATTTGGAGAACATGCAGTTTGAAACACAAAACGTCCGGGAGGATTTCATAAACCTCGAACGAAGGGGACCAAAAATGCGCAAAGACGCCCGAGAACAGCTCTATATGATAATCGATGGGTATGAGGGCATTGAAAATCAGCTGGAAGAGATCATCGATGATAAGTATATTTCCAGAAATCATCTGAAGACGAGACTCTATAATTTAAGAGGGTCGTACTCCAGCAATTTAAACAACGTACGATCATTTTTTCAAGAGAACTAATTCTGGGTGCCTTAATTCTGGGTGCCTGGCACCATTATAGTAAACTAGCTGAAGGGAGACTTCATGATTGAGCTAAAACCTGTCGATCGCGGCAACTGGGAAGAAGTGCTGCTGTTAAAAGTGAAAAAAGAGCAGGAGCATTTCGTGCCTTCTGTCGCTGTATCGCTGGCTAAAGTCTATATTAAGCCGGACGGCGATGATGTTGAGTACCTTCCATTTGCTATCTATGCAGAAGGAATGATGGTAGGATTCATCATGCATGCATTTGAAGAGCAGAGTGATAACATGTATTGGATCAATGGTTTTCTCATTGATGAAAAGCATCAGGGGAAGGGATATGGAAAAAGAGCGATGATTGAAATGATTTCATGGATTGAGGAGAGGTTTCCTCATTCCCGTGAAACACGGCTTACGGTCCATCAAGAGAACCAGAAGGCAGCCGTACTGTATAAGAGGCTGGGCTATCTGCCGACGGGAGATGTATATGAAGGAGAAATTGTGTACAAACGGGAAAGAATTCAATAGAACAAAACCAGTGGCTTTTGCACTGGTTTTTTTATTGAGTTATCAATTGATATGCGATATATTGGTTTTATGAAAAACATTCAACCAATTAGACGATTATCATTAAGAGAAGAAGTGTATCATCATTTAAAGAATGCAATACTCTTATTAGAACTGGAGCCTGAGGAACGATTGCATGACAAAGATCTTGCGGAGCAATTCGGCATCAGCCGGACACCGGTAAGGGAGGCTCTAAAAAAACTTGAAGATGAAGGACTAGTCGAAGCGATGCCGGGTTCCGCGACAAGAGTCGCTCCGTTAAATAACGATGAAGCGAACCATGCATTTACCGTCGTTGCAGCACTTCATGCTTTAGCCGCCAGACTTGCCGTTCCACTTCTGGAGGAAAAGGATATTAAAGAATTAAAAATACAAAATCAAAAGCTGAGATGTGCTATGGAAGAAAGGAATGTTATTGCCGCCATTCAAGCGGATGAGGATTTTCATCAGGTGTTTCTAACAGCAGCCGGAAATCCTGAGCTGGTGAAAGCGCTGGAGGTAAGTACCGCTAAGATCCGCCGTTTAGAAATGGCCCAATTCGGCTCCGTAAAAGGGGTAAATTCGATACAGCAGCATGAACAAATCATGGATGCCTGCATAGAAAAAGATAGTGAGAAAACGGCTCTCCTGACGGAAGTAAACTGGCTGAGTCTCGGAGAACTGCTGATTCAACAATGAAGAGAGAGGTGTACCCCATGCGGCCTGTCATCGTCGGTATTTGCTCAGCTTTCTTTTTTGCCTTTACATTTGTGCTAAACCGTTTAATGGAATTATCAGGAGGAAGCTGGATCTGGAGCGCTTCACTTCGCTATTTTTTCATGGTGCCCTTTCTGTTGATTATTGTCATGTTAAGGGGAAACTTGGGACAGCTGATGCAGACCATGAAAGAACAGACGAAAAGCTGGCTGTTATGGAGTTTGGTGGGCTTCGGCCTATTTTATGCTCCCATCTGTTTTGCTGCAGCCTATGAACCTGGATGGCTGATCGCCGGAACGTGGCAGATTACCATTATCTCAGGCTCACTTCTCGTTCCTTTTTTTAAGGAACAGGTTCAAACATCACAAGGGCTTCAATCGGTAAGAGGGAAGATTCCGTTTAAGGGGCTCTCCATGTCGTTGGTCATCCTTCTTGGCATTGTCCTGATGCAGATGGAGCAGGCAGGAACACTTTCGTTCAGCGATGTGCTGCTAGGAGTACTTCCTGTGTTAGTCGCTTCGTTTGCTTATCCGCTCGGTAATCGAAAAATGATGGAGTTATGCGGAGGCCGGTTGGATGCTTATCAGCGGGTACTTGGCATGACGCTCGCCAGTCTTCCTTTCTGGATCGTTCTCGCTGTTATTGGCTGGTTTGCCGATGGGCCTCCAACGGCAGTCCAAACCTTTCAATCCGCCCTGGTAGCTCTTTCTTCAGGCGTTATCGCCACGGTGCTGTTCTTTTATGCCACGGATCTTGTCAGGGGGAACATGCAGCAGTTAGCGGCTGTTGAAGCGACCCAATCTGCGGAAGTCCTCTTTGCGGCAATGGGCGAAATATGGCTGTTATCCTTGCCGATGCCCTCCGCTTTATCATGGCTTGGCATGGCGTTAATCATGGTTGGAATGATTCTTCACAGCTATGTTTCACGGGTGAAAAAACGCTCAAGCCTGCAAAAAGCTAACATTTCATAAAAAGGGATTTATTTCCTTGTCTACTTTATTAATCATTCGGGTATTAACATTGGTAAAAGAGGAAGGGAAGACTTTGCCATGGCTTGGATTGAAGATCACTTGCTGCTTGTCATACTGGCGGTGCTTGCAATCATCGTGTTTGTGTTATTGTTTAAACTTGCTCTGCGTGCCGCCCTCATATTTGGAGTTATTGCCATCATCGCTATTGTCATATTTGGGGTAAGCCCCGACAAAATTATGAACATAGGAAAACAAGGCGTGAATTCTGCATCAACAGCATATGAAAAAACGATTGAGCCCGTGATAAAAAAAGAAATGGTCGATGCCAAACATGTTGAAAAGAAAGACGGAAGCTTTGTTATTCAGAGTAAAAGCGTAAAGATCACAGGCAAGGATGGAGACGAAAACGCAAAAGTCGTCTATAAAGGAAAAACCTATGATGTTGATATGAATGTAGTCAAGCCACTGCGTGAACAAATCGATACGACAAAACAATAAAAACGTGATAAGCACGCCTGGAATGATAAGAGTGAGATTCCAGGCTTTTTTGTGTTCTCGAAAGGATACATTCATATTTCTGGATTTGGTGGCAATAATTTAAATGAGCAGGAAATGAGGTGTATGAATGAAACGAAAGTCGGTCCTTATGATCAGTCTGGCCTACACGGTTTTTATGGCGGTCTTGTTTTTTTATTACTTTCCAAAAGGAGAGGTTCACAGCTATCAGGTAGCATTAGGAGGAGTTCTGTGTGGAGCCATCCCGCTTATCCTTGCCCGGTTTACTAAATTAAAGTTCAACCTGCCCATATTGCTTTCCTATTTAGCTTTTCTTTTTGCATCACAATATTTAGGTTCCATTCTTCATTTTTATGGTCTGGGCTGGTGGGATACGTTTCTGCATTTACTGAGCGGAGCTTTACTTGCTTTCGTTGCAGTGGCTCTTTATGAAAGGCTCGTACATCGGGAAGGAGGAACGCATATTTCAGCATGGCTTGTCTTCTGGTTCGTTCTTTCATTTGCCGTTCTTGGCGGAGTCATCTGGGAGATGTATGAGTTCAGTATGGATCAGATCTTTGCTATGACGCTGCAGGGCGGGGGAAACAGCGATACGATGGTGGATCTTATTGCGGATACGTCAGGCGGCTTCATCATTGCCGTCATTTCACTGGTACGGACAAAACAAAAATTCGATGCACCAGACGGCGGGAAAGAACCTGGTCTGCCTCCTGAATCCTTGGCATAATGACAGCCCGAATCAACAAAGATTCGGGCTGTTCTTATTTACTGTTCCAATGCTGAAGCAAAGGTCCATCCGTACCGAAAACAGGATCGTTTTCAGGGAGAGGAACATAACGTATTTCTTCTAGGGCCGCAGGGCGTTCACCGTCGACTCCGCGCATCAGATTATAATCCATTCCGTTGGGGTAAGCACCAGCCACTTGAAAATCTGCGCTGGATTCCATGTTAATGTGACCGGTTCCAGCTGGCAAAACGATGACATCACCAGCATGAATCTGCAGCTCTTGTCCGGATTTTCCACCAATCTTAACTGTTGCAAATCCCGATATGACACCTAATACCTCATGAGTGTTGCTGTGATAATGATGATAGTCGAAAATGCCGTTCCGCCAGCTGTTTAGCCAGTTGTTCTCATTAAAAATCTGTTCGGCTTGGTAAGATCGTTCAGCCAAAACCCCTTCATAGAACAATACCGGCCAATCTGGATGATTAGGGATAAATCCATCATCTTCAAAATAATAGGTTTTCACCTCATACGTACTCATTTCGATTTGCCTCCTCAGTATACTTTTTAAATGAATTCCCGCTATGGTTGAAGATTAACCACAATGAATCGCTTATTTTATTGAAATTCAACACTTGACGTAATGAAATATATTATTTATACTAACTTACATAAAGTAATAAACAATAAAAATGGTTCATTTAGTGGAGGGAAATTAACATGGCAAAAGATTTTTTAACTTCGGTTCAAGAGAGACGCTCTTATTATGGAATCAGTAAAGAAGCCGTTGTTTCTGATGAAAGAATTCAGGAAATTATCAATCATGCGGTAAAATACACACCATCTTCTTTTAATTCACAAAGTGCCCGTGTTGTTGTATTGCTTGGCGAAAACCACGATAAACTTTGGAATATCACGAAAGAAACTCTTCGCGCCATCGTTCCGGCAGATCAGTTTGCTCCGACAGAAGAAAAAATGAACGCATTCGGAAGCGGATACGGAACCGTCCTATTTTTCGAGGATCAAAAAGTAGTGGAAGGGCTTCAAGAAGCATTCGCAGCTTATGCAGACAACTTCCCAATCTGGTCAAATCATTCTTCAGGAATGCTTCAATTTGTCGTTTGGACTGCACTAGAGAATGAAGGATTCGGTGCATCACTTCAGCACTACAACCCAATCATTGATGAAGAAGTAAAACAAGAATGGAATGTGCCAGAAAACTGGAAGCTTATCGCTCAAATGCCATTCGGCAAGCCTGTGGCAGCACCAGGCGAAAAAGAATTCCAGCCGCTTGAAGACCGTGTGAAAATCTATAAATAAAAACAGGAAGAGACCGTCTCCTTAAGACGGTCTCTTTTTTTTGTGTCATTTATAATCCAACAATAAACATGCATCCTTTCTGTTAAAAATACTGTTACCTTATGTATGCAGCAAAATCACTGCTTTAAAACGGAAATGTGAATAATGAACAGGAAAAACGAGGTGCCAGGCACCCCGTTTTTAACCGATCTGATTCCATTTTTGGACATTGCGTACATCAATCAGCGGCTCAATGTTTATTCTGTAAGTCTGATAATGTGCCGATTCAATATGACTGTCGATTGCATTCTGATTTTTCCATAATTCATACAGCATAAAAGCTTTTGGGTCATCCTGCGATTGATGAAGGTTATAGTGTAAGCATCCTTCCTCGTTTCTCGAATGCTTCAATACTTCAAGAAGTACGTTCTGCGCTTCTTCTTCACGTCCAGGTTTTGCTGTAAGCGTGGCTGAAACTGCGATAGGGCTCATCATTTTTTCCTCCCATTTTTGTTTAGTTAGAGTGAACCTACTATAACGGACACTCTGTAAAAAGTCATCTCATTTACCTAAGCAAAAACCAGTCCCGGATTCATGAGACTGGCTTCTTGCATTTATTATACAGCTGTAACGTCAAGAGTCACTTCAATGTTTCCGCGGGTTGCTTTAGAATATGGACATACTTGGTGAGCCTGTTCGATCAGCTGCTGGGCTTCTTCCTGGCTGGCTCCCTTAATGGAAGCATGTAAAGCAACTGCTAAACCAAAGCCCCCATCGGTATCTTTGCCGATACTTACTTCTGCGGTAACACTGGATTCAACTCGTTTTCTTGCTTGGCGGGCTACAAGCTGAAGAGCACTGTCAAAGCAGGCTGCGTAACCTGCAGCAAATAATTGTTCAGGGTTGGTAGCACCTGTTTCTTCTTTTCCGCCAAGTGCTTTTGGCATGGATAGTGAAAAATCAAGAGTGCTGTCACTGGATTTAACTTTACCTTGTCGTCCGCCGTCTGCGGTTGCTTTTGCTGTGTATAAAGATTCCATGAATGATCTCTCCTTTTTGATTTATATTGTGCACAATTCAATTACTCGATATCAATTTAACATGAAGTAATTTGTTTGTCAAAAATTAAATTGTTCACAATTTAATTTGACGATAATGTTTGGTTGAAATATAGTGGAAATAGGAATATGAAGTGAGTGGAGGCGAAGAAAAATGAGTAACGACCCATTGAAACTGGAAAACCAGATCTGTTTTATGGTTTATGCGGCTGCACGTGAAATCACGAAGCAGTACCGTCCATTGCTGGAGGAGCTCAATGTCACCTACCCGCAATACCTGGTCCTGCTCGTACTATGGGAAAAGAAAGAGCTAGCCGTGAAAGATCTTGGTGAGAAGCTGTTCCTCGATTCGGGTACCCTGACACCAATGCTGAAAAGAATGGAAGCTCATGGACTGATCGTGAGGAACCGTTCCAAGCAGGATGAGCGAAGTGTGATGGTCTCCTTGACGGAAAGAGGGGAAGGTCTGCGTGAGAATGCAGCATGTATTCCCGGAGCCCTGCTTGAAAACATGAAGATGGAAGACGATGAACTGAAAAACTTAAAGAGAAGCCTTGGTAAAATACTGAACAACATTCAAGAAGAAGAGTAAAACCCCATTCGTTTAAGCCGAATGGGGTTTTTTACTGAAGTGTTAATCTGTCCTTGTTTGGCTGATCAATCAGGAGAAAAGCAAGAAAGGCACTGCTGATATTAAAAGAGTAGTCCGCAAGCTCATTAAAATTATACTCGATCATGGAGGCAGCTATTATCTGCCTTATTACTCTTTCGCCAGCCAAAGCCATCTGGAACGTGCCTATCCGCATACACAAGAATTCTTTGCACTGAAAGGAAAGTATGATCCGTCCGAAATGTTCATGAACTACTTTAATAAGGAATACGGAGATGACCTATAAAAGTAGAGTGACAGGTTTGGTGACCGTATACTGCTCCTGATCTATGCATGGGGAATGGCTGTGGTCATGCTGCTGGTTCCAGTCCTATTTGAGACCTGGCATGTCTTTGTTTGTATTTGATCGGAGGGATAATTCTCTGGAGGCGCCCGGTTATGGATGAATCAGCCAGGCAGTTGGAAAAAAAGGTGATGTAAAGTAAAAAGAAGGACGAACCCCGGATTCGGGTGTTTCGTCCTTTCATTTTGTAAGGATCAAGAAGGATTACCCAAGCGCTTTAGTTCCTCGTCGATCTGTTTAATATCAATCCGCTCAAACAGTGGCTTTACACCTGAAAGCTGAATTCGATCCGGATAAATCACCTTCCACGATGATTCTTTCATTCCAAGTGCCTGCTGGACTTCTTTGCTCGAAAAAGGAAGGAAGGGTTCCAGCAGCTGCGCGAGATTAGCGATAATGGCAACACAGGTAGCCATTGTTGTCTCACAGCCAGCAGGGTTCCCATTAATTTGTTTCCAAGGCTGCTGTTCATCAAAATATTTATTCGCCGAACGGATGTAAGTGAAAATTTCTTCAAGTGCTTCTTTAAAACGGGACTCTTCAATCAAACAGCCTGTCTTTTGGTAAAGAGGAGGTAAAAGGGATTCTGCGATACGGTCAACTCTACTCTCTGGCAAGAGCCCGCCGTAATATTTTTCAATAAATTTAAGTGTCCGGTTCACAAAATTGCCGTAGGCCCCAAGCAGTTCGCCGTTATGGCTATAGATGAACTCTCTCCATGAAAAATCAGTATCCCGGTTTTCGGGTGCATTGATCGTTAGGAAGTAGCGGATCGAATCCGGATGGTACCTCTCCAGAATGTCTGGAACCCAGACCGCCCAATTTTTACTTGTGGATAATTTTTTCTTCTCCAGTGTCAAATATTCATTCGAAACAATGTGACGGGGAAGGGCGGGATTTTGAATTCCGTGCAGGATGGCAGGCCAGATGATGGTGTGGAACGGAATGTTATCCTTGCCATGGATATAATACGTGATCGTGTCTTCCTTCCAAAAGAGTGAATCATCATTGCCGGTCTCCTGTGACCATAATTGGCTGGCAGAAAAATAGCCTGACACCGCTTCAATCCAGACATACACCTTTTTGTCTTCATAGCCCTCGACCGGGATACTTACTCCAATAGGCAAGTCACGTGAAACGGCACGGTCGATCAATCCTTCTTGTAGATAGCGCTTAGTCAACTGAATGGCATTCTGCCGCCAGGATTGTTTCTGCTCTGCTCGTTCAACATCTCTTTCCAGCTTTTGCTGAAACTGACGAAGCGCTAAATAGAAATGCTCAGTGAGTTTGAACACGGGCGGCTGGCCGCATAGCTTACATGTCCGGTCCAGCAGATCACCAGGATCAAGGATGGCAGAACAATAGTCGCATTGATCTCCTCGCGCCTGTTTTCCGCATACGGGGCAGGTACCCTCAACATAACGGTCAGGCAGAAACTGATCGTAGGTTTCACAATACGCTTGCTCCATTTCTTTTTTATAGATATATCCGTTGTTTAATAAAGTAAGAAAAATTTTCTGAACGACCTCATGATGTTGGGGGTGGTCCGTTCTCGTGTAACAGTCGTACGAGAAACCGAGCTTGGAGAAGCAATTCTGAAATTCGGTATGAAAGCGGTCCGCTACTTCCTGCGGTGGAATGTTTTCCTGCCTTGCCCGGATAGTAATCGGTGTCCCGTTGCAGTCACTGCCTGAAACGTATAATACGTTTTCTCTCTTTAGGCGGTAATAGCGGGCTAACAGATCTCCGGGGAGCAGACTTGATATGTGTCCAGTGTGCAGCGAGCCATTCGCATAGGGCCAGGCTCCTCCAATAAAAATCGGCATTAGTCATCCTCCTCAATTTAGAGTTCAGCTGTATCAGAATTGGCTAAACTGTTGGATTACATGCTTGGACTTAAAAAACCCGTCCATATCTAAACATAGATAAGGACGGATTTGATCCTCCCGTGGTACCACCTTCATTCATGAGAGGCTTTCGCCTGTCACCTCAGCAAGTACAGAGTGGATAAAAAGAACACTCTTATACTGTGGATTTGATAACAAGTGCCACCACTTGCTGCCGCCTACTTGCATAAAGTAGCGTTTGGGACAGAGCTCAGAGACCATTTTCAAACCGTGACTTTTTGCTTCTTTTCAGCTGGCGAAGCTCTCTGTGTAAAAATAGTACGATTCTACTTTTCTCATCATTGCTTTTTTGAATAAGGATTTTGTAACCATTATTATAGCAAGTATATTCAAAAAATATCCAGTATTACAATAAAATAGATAAATAAGTCTATTGCTTGCATGTCCCCTCGAGAGTAAAATAAAATTGTCTGAAAATTATGATAGCGAGGAGACAGGTGAATGAAAAAGAGGAACATGGCATTGGCGGCCGCAGCCGTGATATTATTGTCAGTCAGTATGCCTTCTTTTCAGCATGGAAACAGCCCTGCTTTAAGAGGAAATGCTGTAAATGCTCAATCATTAAGCTCGAAATCTTCTGCAGATGACTTTTTAAAAAGGAATGCCGCTAAGTACAACCTTTCAAATGATCTCTCAGGCCTGGACTATGTTACGACCATTTCAACTGCTGCCGGCAGCTATGTACGTTATCAGCAGACGGTCAACGGTTCACCTGTTTTCTCCAAGCAGCTTACCGCGACAGTCGATCTCGATGGACATGTCAGTTTGGTAGTCTCAGATTATACACCATATAACTCAGTTGAACGGGCGCCGGACAAGCTTACAAAGGAGCAGGCTGAGACAAAGGCTGCTGCCTATATCAATGACAAAGGAAAAGGTAAGTGGGGCACGACCGGAAACACGTTTGGCTATGTGATTCAAAACGGCAAAGCTATTCCTGTGTATAAAGTCGTGATTCATGCGAATGAACCATTTGGGGCTTGGGAAGCGATCGTCCATGCGGGCAATGGGAGATTAATAGAGAAAAAGGATCTTAACCAAAAAGCAACAGGTTCAGGCCAGGTTTTTCTACCGAATCCGGTGGAGTCCAGTGGAAGTGCGGCAGGGCTGGCAGACAATAATGATGCGGATTCACCAGCATTGAACGCACAGCTTAAAAATGTTCAATTATTGGGTCTTGATGGAACAGGAAAACTGGCAGGCCAATATGTTGCCATTAACTCAAAAGCAAGGACTAAAAGCTCAGACCTTACATTCAATTACACTCGCTCGGATAATCAATTTGAAGATGTAATGGCTTACTATCATATTGATACCTTGCAGCGCTACATTCAATCGCTTGGTTTTGCCAACATCAACAACCGTTCGATTACCGCGAATGTGAATACGTATAAACAAGATAATTCTTTTTACAGCCCGACGAAGAAGGATCTTACCTTTGGTTCTGGCGGGGTGGATGATGCTGAGGATGCAGGGGTCATCGCTCACGAATATGGACATTCTATTCAGGACAGTCAGGTTCCAGGTTTTGGGAACTCCCTTGAAGGAGGATCAATGGGGGAGGGCTTTGGAGACTATCTTGGTGCAACCTATGAGGATGCAGTTACAGGGGATGGATTTGGACATGCTTGTGTTGCGGAATGGGATTCAACCTCCTATTCTTCGTCAAACCCTCCTTGTCTGAGAAGACTGGATGAAGACAAAGTATATCCAAGGGATGTTGCCGGGGAAGTCCATGCGGATGGAGAGATTTGGTCTCAGCCTCTATATGAGCTGGCAGGAGCTATTGGAAGAGACGCTGCTACAAAAATTATTTTGCAGTCTCATTGGTCACTTACACCCAATGCAACTTTTAATGACGGGGCACGGGCAATCAAACAGGCCGATCAGCAGCTGAACGGAGGCAGAAACGCAAAGACAATCGACGCCTTCTTCAAAGCGAGAGGCCTGTCAACCAATTAAAAAAAGAACCCCCTTGCTCTTCTTGGGGGTTCTTCCTATTTATTTTTATTCTGATCCAATTTCACGATCTTATATGCACCATGCTTGATGACTTGCCTTTCATACTGTGGATCTACCTCCTGAAATTCTTTGAAATCTGCCACTACAGTATCTGGAAAGCTTGCAATGACCCTGGCTTTCATGTTATTTACTTCGATTACGTCGTAAGGAAGTGCTGGTTTCATAGAAATCTCCTTTATAATGATTTGAACCCATAAAAAAAGAGCCGATCAGGCTCTTTTTTTATGACAAGCTCAAATTCTGATCTTACACGTGTGTAGGTGTGTCACGGATTACTCCGTGCTCGCTTTGAAGGCTGCCATTAGCAGCAGCTGCACCCATCAATGCTGTTAAAACCAAAAAAGTTCCCAGTAAAATTTTTGCTTTTTTCATCGTAAATACCCCATTTCTTCAATTTTGGTTTTAGCGCGGTACGCCTGATAAAAATAAGTACTGGCTTTTTCAAACTTTTTTTCATGATGAAGAATCGTAGCAATGGCTTCGGTATAATCCTGTACAAAGCCCCATAACTGCTGTTCTTCAAAGTATTTCAAATGCTCAGTAACAACTTGCTCGATTTCCTCAGAGGGAAGATTAGAGTACTGGGCATTTAAAATTTGCAGGTGGTGAATATATTCTTCATTCTGAATGGTGCTGCAAACGTCCATGCCTTGCTGGAGATAAAAAAAGCCATTCTCTTTATCTTCCATTTTGAAGTATTCCCGTGCGAGCAGGAAGGATAGTTTATGGGGGATAAACTCCTTGCTGTACAGCTCGCTAAGGTGGCGAATGGCAATATCGGACAAATTTTGTTCAGAATAAAGGAATCCAAGGTTATAGCGTATAAAGTTGAGAAGCTCTTCATCTTTAAACTTCTCAGCGATATCCAGTGAATCCAAAAAGTGCTCTTCTGCCTGCTCGTACTGTTTTAGGCTAAGACAGCAGAGACCTAGAATGTTTTCACAGTCTGCACTTCTGAGATCGTTTTTTGAAACTTCTTCATACGTGGTTTTAGCCAGTTTTGCATAGCTGAGTGAAAGCAGAAACTTCCTGCTGTGATAATAGGCAGTGGCCGCTTTATAAAAAAATTCGGCAACTTCGATCTTATCTTCAATACTGCCCATAAATCTTTCCGCTTCATAATAGCAGGCCACAGCTTCTATGTACTGGTTCATACTGTAGGCATAGACGCCTTTGAAAAAGTGATAGTAGAAAGCCATTTCAGGGGATAACTGTCTTTGAAGCAGTTCAAGCTGCTGCAATAGAACTGCAGTGTCATCAAAGTTTTTTTGGATGAGTGTATACCGGATCTCCAGCAGCGAATGCCATAACAGTTCTTGCTGATCCAGTCCGGCAGGATCGATTTGTTCCTGCACCTCTATATTTAATTCTTCGACCACTGCCAGATTTCGATCCCTCATACTCACGTTCCATCGACTGAGCAATTCAATGACTTCAGACGCCTTTTCTGTTTGTAATATCATGATAACTCCCCTTAAGAAGGTTATATGAAAATAGTAGCATATAATGGAAAAAGGAAAGTTGGGAAAGTAGTATTGAAAATATAGCGATTATTAAGCAGGAATCTATCTCATTTTCCCAAGTTATTCTAAAATTCGGATTTTTCATCTTTATTCATTTTGGGTTTATAATAGTAGCCATTGTGGTAATTAGCAATGAGGAAGGTGAAGATTATGTATAAGCTCATCTCGCTTGCTATACCAATTGTACTGCTAAGCGTATGGCTTGGCTTTGCGCATGGTGACAAAGCGAAAACGGAAGAAAATATGCCAAAAACTAAAATAAATTCAGGATCGCATCCTTTAAATACTTTATCTAATGTTGTTGTTTCAACCGACAGTCTTTCGAATCAGGAAAAGGATATCATACTGGAGCAGGTCATCTCGACAGACAAGCTCTTTCCTGATCAGCGACCTGCCAGTATATCGGCTCACAGCGGCAAAACCTACGCGAATGCAAAAGAAAAGCCGGTGAAAGAAAGTATAGTAAAGCCGGTGAAGCAAAAACCGGCAAAGGAAAAAAAGGCAAAGAAACCTACAGATAACAAAGGCTTGAAAAAAGGAAAAGTGAAAAAAGACAAGCCGGAAAAGCCGGAAAAACCTGCAAAAGAGGAAGAAAACCACGTTAAAATTCTGAAGCCTTCTGAAAAGCCTGATGATCAGACAAAGCCAAAACCTAAACCAAAGCCTGAAAAACCAATGCCGCCTAAGGAAGAAGAAACAAATAAGGACGATGGGACAGATGGCGGTCAAAGTGATGCTCAGCCATCACAGCAGGATGACAGTGCTCAAATACAAAGCATAACCCCTCAAAATGAGAGTACAACAGAATAAAACGAAGGCCTTTTCTGAAGGGAAGGTCTTTTTTGTTGTGATCTTGAGAGAAAAGTCTTGCTTGTTTGGGCGGAATTGAGCGCAACTCAGAATAATTGAGCCAAATCGGCAATAATTGAGCGTAACTTGAACCTTTTAGCAAGGTCAGATAACTGCACAGCCTGATTGCAGATAAATACTAATGTTAAATCAATCACTCCGCTCTGTTGTTCATCAACTCACAGAAAAGGGTAGAATACTATCGAAGCAATATTTTTAGGCGTTGAGGAGGCTCTATTCTATGTATATCTTTACAGGAGATGAAATTAAAAAAATCGATCAGACAGCACAAAATAGCGGCATGGATATGTATACCTTGATGGAGAATGCCGGAAAGGCTCTATATGAAGCCGTCTCGGATCTGGTAACCAGAGAAAGCCGTATCCTCGTCATGGCGGGTAAAGGCAATAACGGCGGAGATGGCATCGTGCTCTCAAGATATCTTCAGCAAAACGGATTCCACTGTGAGCTCACCCTTTCAGCTGGAAAACCAGGCACGGAAACAGCGTGCAAACATTTTACTTATTATAAGGTTTGCGGTCTGAAGGTCTCAGAACGGGAAGGGAAATATGATGTGATCATTGACGCCCTGCTCGGTGTCGGAACTTCTCCTCCCTTAAGAGGGAAGATTGCCCAAGAGGTCAGATGGGCAAATTCGCAGCAAGCACTGAAAATAGCGGTGGATCTCCCTTCAGGTGTCTCTGCAGATCATGGCGAAACAGATGAAGCCTTTCAAGCAGAATTTACTTTTTGCCTGCATGGCTTTAAACCCTCTGCGTTTTTTGAAGGAAGTACTGATTTCTTTGGTGTCACCAGAGTGTTATCAATCGGTTTGCCTCAGCAATCCAAATGGCAAGTTTGGACAGAAGAAAATGTGCGGTCAACGTTTCATAAGAGGTTTGCCGGTGCACATAAAGGAACGTTTGGAACGGGCCTTCTTCTTGCAGGATCTGATGAGATGCCAGGAAGTGCGCTGCTGGCTGGAAAAGGCGCATTAAAAAGCGGCATTGGAAAATTGACTATAGGAACGAGCCGTTTTGTCTCAGGGATCCTGGCTGGGCAGCTGCCAGAAGCGATGTACAAGCATGACGGACTAGAGGCTGTGGGAGAGGGCGATGTACCAAAAGGGATAAAGGCCTGCGCGATCGGACCAGGGCTGGCGGATGCTGGAAAAACCGACATGGCATTACAGCACTTAATGAACACGGATCTGCATCTGGTCATAGATGCAGGAGCACTAAAAAAACGAACGTACCCGAAGCGAAAAGGATTAGTGATCCTAACCCCGCATCCAGGTGAATTCAGCAGAATGACAGGCGTACCAGCCAGTGACATACAAAAAAACAGATTTCAGTATGCTCTTGCCTATGCACAGGAACAGAACGCAATCGTTATTTTGAAAGGAAGATATACGGTGCTGGCCTTTCCTGACGGCAGCCTTATCGTCAATCCGACAGGCAACGCCGGACTGGCTAAAGGGGGAACAGGTGACACGCTTACCGGAATGCTTCTGGCTTTCGTTTCCTCAGAAAAAGACGTAAAGCCGGCTGTTGCCAATGCAGTTTATTTTCATGGAGCAAGTGCTGATTTATGGGAACAGACAAATGCTGAGCGAGGATTGCTCGCCAGTGATGTAAGTGAACACCTGCCGCTGGTCATGAAATCATTTGAGCAATAAATCCGTAATTAGACAAAGTTTCCAACTTAACATAGATAAAAGTTTATTACAAATAAAAAGTCAGACGTTCAAGTTAGGAAGAAAAGGCACGAAAGTAACTAATGGGCAGCGATTTAAGGAATGGTTTTTAATTTTGGCAATGCTATTCGGGTGAACTATCTTCTGACAGCTAAAAGCTTGCAGCAGATAGGTGGATTAGCAAGCATATAGATTAAAAATATGTTTCATAAACCGCAAATACGGATAATTATATGTATTATTTGTCAAAATACGTCGAAAAATAATTAGGATAAGGAGTGCAGAGTACAAAGGAATTTGGAAATTTTGAAGGAGGAAGTTCATGTCAGATCAAGGACCATTTAAAAAAACGATATCATTATTAGATCTAATACTCATCGGACTAGGAGCCATATTTGGATCAGCTTGGCTGTTTGCAGTAAGTAATGTTGCTTCCAAAGCAGGGCCGATCGGAAGTATTTCCTGGATTATCGGAGGAGTCATCATTCTGCTTATCGGGCTTGTCTATGCTGAACTGGGTGCAGCCCTTCCGCGTACAGGGGGGATTTTAAGGTATCCGGTGTATTCGCATGGACCGCTGGTAGGATATCTCATATCCTTTATTACTATCGTTGCTTACACAAGCTTGATTTCAATAGAAGTAACTGCTGTCAGACAGTATATCGCTTACTGGTTTCCAGGGCTTACGAAAGCGGGGTCTGACTCGCCGACGATCGCCGGCTGGCTCGTACAGTTCGGTTTGCTTTGTCTGTTTTTCCTGTTGAACTACTGGAGTGTTAAAACATTTACAAAATCGAACATTATCATTTCGATCTTTAAATATTTTGTCCCGCTCACCATTATCACCGTGTTAGCCTTCCATTTTAAATCCGGAAACTTCTCGGTTGAAGGATTCGCTCCATTTGGTTTCCAAGGTGTCCAGGCCGCAATATCCACAGGCGGTGTTATGTTTGCCTATCTAGGGCTGCATCCGATCGTATCTGTTGCAGGTGAAGTAAAGAATCCTCAGCGGAACATTCCAATCGCACTCATTGTGTGTATCGTTCTCGCCGCAGTGATTTATAGTCTTCTGCAGGTTCTGTTTATTGGTGCTATTCCTACAGATGTGCTTGGTGGAGGCTGGCAAAAGATACAGCAAGAATTCGCCCTGCCGTTTAAAGATATAGCAGTCGCTCTGGGACTAGGATGGCTTGCGACCATCGTTGTGCTTGATGCCGTCATTTCACCCGGCGGAAATGGAAATATCTTCATGAACACAACATCCCGTTTAGTGTACGCATGGAGCCGTACAGGAACACTGTTTAATGTATTCTCAAGAGTACATGAAAAAACAGGAATCCCTCGGCCGTCATTATGGCTGTCCTTCGTGCTGTCCGTGTTCTGGACACTGCCGTTTCCATCTTGGAACGCGCTCGTAAATGTGTGTTCAGTTGCCTTGATCCTTTCCTATGCAATCGCTCCGATTTCTTCGGCGGCCTTCCGCTTAAACGCGAAGGATCTTCATAAGCCATTTACTCTTAAAGGGATGAGTATTATTGCTCCTCTCTCCTTTATTTTCGCGACCTATATCGTCTATTGGTCCGGATGGAAGACGATTTCATGGTTGATCGGTTCACAGCTTCTGATGTTCGTCATCTACCTGCTCTTTTCGAAGTATGTACCGAAGAAGGATGTCAGTCTTGCACAGCAATTGAAATCATCATGGTGGCTAGTTGCCTACTATGTGATGATGCTTATCATTTCGTATATCGGTTCCTTTGGAGGCGGAATAGGTGTGTTGAGTAATCCATTGGATCTCATAATCATTGCTATCGGCTCTCTGTTGATTTATTTCTGGGCCAAACATTCCGGGCTGCCAAAAGCCATTATTGATAATGATGATGAGGATCTTAAAGAACAAGAAGAAAGCATAAAGGAAAATCCTGTTTCAACGTAATAAACAAATCAACTATAAATAAAGAGTCTCTCCCAAACGGGGGGAGGCTCTTTATCATATAGGTTATGGAAGTTGACACCCTTGAGAAAAAGAAGTATATTACTTATTGTTTTTTTATTTTGTGCAAAATTTAATTTCAGGCAATAAAATATATGGAATTTAAATGGAGGTTATCTTATGTCAACCAGAGATTTTACAGATGTTATCAATGAACGTCACTCAGTAAGGAAATATGATCCTTCTGCAGAACTGTCAGCAGAAGAAATTACAGAACTCCTTGAGGACGCAGCTAAAGCACCATCTTCTTGGAACCTTCAGCACTGGAAGTTTCTTGTGTTCCATGATCAGCAAGCAAAAGAGCAGCTTCTTCCGATTGCTTATAATCAGGAACAAGTAGTGCAAGCATCAGCAGTTGTTGCCATTCTTGGTGATTTAGAAGCTGACCAAAATGCTGACAGAGTTTATCAGGATGCCGTTGATGGCGGATTTATGACAGAGGAAATTAAAACAGCACTTGTTAGCCAAATTAAAGATGCTTATGCAACACGTCCGGAAATGGCTCGTGATGAGGCCATCCGCAATGCCTCACTTGCATCCATGCAGCTTATGCTTACAGCAAAAGCAAAAGAACTTGATACGTGTGCAATGGGTGGATTCAATGCCGATGAACTCGTAAAAGCGTTTGGCATTCCGGAAAGGTATCTTCCCGTTATGCTGATATCTGTAGGAAAGGCAGCTAAAACAGCTCATCAGACTGCCCGATTCCCGATCCAAGAAGCGATTGTATGGAACAAATTTTAATTTATGTAATGTAAAAAAGCAGCTCTCACATGTGAGAGCTGCTTTTTTTAGGCTTCAAGCCAGTTTTGAGACCAATTTTCCACTTCTCTCATGATCGGCTGGAACGCCAATCCTTTTTCAGTAAGGGAATACTCTATGCGTACAGGGGTCTCTGGAATAACCACCCGTTTTACTAAACCATGCTGTTCAAGGTCTTTTAATCTCTCAGAAAGAATCCTGCCGCTCACTCCGATGGCTGATTCAATGGCACAAAAACGGTGAGGGCCGGATAGAAGCAGATAAATAATCATGCCCGTCCATCGCTGGCTCAAGAGATTCATTGTTTTTTCGAACCTGGGACAAAGTTTGGACGTGTTCATTATGTACCTTCACCTCGCTAATTTTAGTATAACACAAGATGATTTTTATTAATATAATTACTTTTAGTAAGTGTTGATAAACAAAAAAAGTACCAGCCAGGCGGCTAGGTACTTTTAAATTTATTTTCCATTAGAGACGGGCACGGCATTAAAGTATTCTTCCAGTGTTTCTCCTTTGCCCATGATCTTTTGTGCAACAGATTTTCCTACAAAACGGATGTGCCAAGGCTCGTACTTATACCCGGTAATGGAGTCCTTTCCTTCGGGATAGCGAATAATAAAGCCGAACTCTGAAACATGTTTAGCAAGCCATTTTGATTCTTGTGTGCCGCCAAAACAATCTTGGGCAGGACACTTTCCGCCGTCTCCAGCAACATCAATCGCCAATCCTGTTTCATGTTCACTTGTTCCAGGAAGTGCGCTGTATGTTCTTGCTTTTTCATAGCCATCGCGTTTGGCATAATTATTGAACAGCGTTGTTTGTGTAGCATGCGAACGGTATGCTGAAACTCCGGTCAAGTGGATTCCTTCTTTTTCCGCGGCAGCAAACATGGTTTCAAGCGCATCAGCAGCAGCCTTGCGCATCATGCGTTTCTCGGTCTTTTCACTGAAAATAAACGGTACATCAGGATAAACAAGGTCTGCCGGCTTGTAGTTTTCAGGCAGTTTAGAACGTTTGTTTACTAGAACGGGAATACTTTCTGGATGGGCTACAACAGAGACACTGTCGTCCTTTTGAGCTGGCGGTTTTGGCTTTTTATTCTGATCCTGCGAAGGCTCGCCCGGTTCATTTTTTTTCTTATCCTGATCTTTTTTCGGTTCAGGATCCTGGCTTACATTGCCGTTATTGTTCTTGTTTTCGCCGTTCTTTTTGTTTTCATCAGAAGGTGTGTTTTTATCTTCATTTTTTTTCGTCGGTTCATTCTTTTTATGTGCCTCATGTTCATGTTTTTCCGTTTTGTGAGACGTATTATCTTTTTGGGTTTGATCATCATTGGAACAGCCGGCAAAAAGAGCCAGACTTAATGCAAATGCAACTCCTGAAACTAACCTTTTCTTCATATGTAAAACTTCCTTTCAAAATTGCGTTGTTGATTCCGACTTCTAATTATAACTGAAGTTTCCCTGTGAAACAAAGGATGAAACTGAATATTATATGAACATATCATAGTACAATGAACAAATACGTTAAACATTCATAAAATAAAATATTAAAAAAATTAGATAAATAGGTTTCAGGCTTGTAAGTGCCGGGTATAGATTTAGAAAACTGGTAAGGAGGGATGGACAATGGATATGAATCAAGTTGCGCAGCCTATTTCGAAGCCCATGACCCAGTCCGTTCTGAAGCAGCCGCTATTGCTGGCAGCAGGAACATCTAAAAAACCAGACGAAGATCGAAAACCAGAGTATGAATTAACGTTTTTGAATCCAAACTGATTTTACTAGGAGATTGTGCTAATGTTGAACTAAGAAGCCTGGACTCATATGAGCGGAGTTCAGGCTATTTATTTTGTTTTCATCCTTTAAGCTCTGGTTCTCTAATTAAACACAAGGTATGATGGAACTATATTCCATGCATGTGTTTGGAGGCGATATAATGAGCATGAAATGGCAAAAGATTATAGACACTGAAGAAGAATTTGAGAAATTGCGTTCTCTTTGTGGAACACCCAGTATACGGGCTGAGAACAAAGTAATCTCATATCTTGACCAGCATTGCCGGGAATTTATCGGAATTTCTCCTTTTTTGACGCTGGCTACATGTGATTCGGAAGGCAGATCCGATGTTTCACCAAGGGGAGATGTCCCGGGATTCGTTACCGTGCTAGACGAACATCACCTATTTATCCCTGAACGTCTTGGCAACAAAAGAATGGATTCTGCACAAAATATCTTAACAAACCCGGGCGTAGGTTTGTTATTTATGATTCCGGGCCTGGGGGAAACGCTAAGAGTGAACGGAAAAGCCTTTATCTGCCGTGACAAAGAGCTTCTGGAATTAAGTGCTGTCAATGGCAAACTACCCTTGTTTGGAATCGTAGTGAAGGCTGAGGAATGCTACTTGCATTGTGCCAAAGCGTTTATCCGCTCCAGGCTTTGGTGTCCGGAATCATGGGAGCCGAAAGAATCGCTGCCATCTGCGGCTAAAATGATGGCAGCTCATATGAATATTCCCAATATGAGTACTGAGCAGGTAGAAGAGGGCTTGCAAGAAGGATACAGAGACCGGCTTTATTAAAAAAGGCTGTTTTCGTAACCATTGTTCTTCTTAGAAGTGGTTGATTACTCCTGAAACGGATCCGCCAAATGGGAGGCTATAGATATGAACCAGAATGAAGAAATCAGAAGGCAGCTGTTAGAAACGGTAAGCGGTCTAAGCGATGATCAGTTAAACGAACCGGAAGAGAAGGACAGATGGTCGATCATGCAGACGCTGCATCATCTATATCTCATGGAAAAATCGATCGCCATCATCATATCAAACCGTTTAAAAAGTAAAATAACGGTATCTGCAGAACTGAAACCGATTGAAATGACGGTGGACCGCAGCAGAAAAGTAGAGGCTCCTGTTTTTGTTGTTCCTACGAAACGGTATCTGACTCTGAAGAAAATAAAAGAAAAATTGGAAGAATCACGAAATGAGCTGAATAAGGTAGCAAACAGCAATGATCAAGAGGCTTTGGAACAGAAATCCTACCCTCACCCGGTGTTTGGCCCGATGCCATTAAAACAATGGATTCCTTTCGTGGGGTATCATGAAAAGAGACATCTGGCTCAAATTGAAGAAATTAAGGAAAAGGTTCTTTCCAGACAATTAAGCTAGACATCAACGGGAAGTTATACCTTAGTTGACTTATCAGAATACCTGCATTAAAATTTAACACAATAGAATAAATTGCTGATCAGAAAACTGAAGGCACCGCTATGCATGTTATTCCTTATGCACAGCGGTGCCTTTTTGCTGTCCTTTTCTGGTGAGGGAATATTGGAGGTATGTTATGTCTTTCAGCTATGTCAGCCATCTTGAATGTCCAAAGTGCGGCAGCATCTATGCTCATCACAAACCTAATCAATTGTGCCAGTGCGGTTCCCCCCTTCTCGTAAACTATGATTTAGAGGAACTGAAAAATGAGAATGAAATTATTAATAAAGAGAGGAATGGTCTTTGGAGGTACCATAAGCTTCTTCCTGTTATAGACCCAGATCATGTGGTATCACTGGGAGAGGGGATGACTCCTTTATTATCCATGCCTGCTCTCGGTGAGAAGCTTGGAATTGCAAATCTGCTCATGAAAGATGAGGGCATGATACCTACCGGGTCTTTTAAGGCCAGGGGAGCGGCAGTCGGCGTTTCAAAAGCCAGAGAGCTCGGTATTACCCGGCTTGCCATGCCGACCAATGGCAACGCAGGAGCCGCCTGGTCACTCTATTGTGCAAGGGCCGGCATAAAGCCGTACATCGTTATGCCAGTGGATGCCCCAGTCATTACGAGAAAAGAAGTGGCGATTTCAGGTGCAGAGCTTTTTCTTGTGAACGGCCTGATCAGTGATGCCGGAAAAATTGTCGCGTCCCTTGTGAAGGAAGAAGGTTTCTATGATGCTTCCACTTTAAAAGAACCTTACCGGATTGAAGGCAAGAAAACGATGGGGTATGAAATTTTAGAACAATGCGGAAGCGAGCCGCCTGATGTTATTTTATATCCAACTGGCGGAGGAGTGGGGCTGATTGGCATATATAAAGCATTGAAAGAATTCAGGGAACTGGGCTTATTTAAAGGAAGCAGACTGCCGCGTTTAGTAGCTGTCCAGGCTGAAGGATGTGCACCGATCGTAAAAGCATGGGAAGAACACAAGAGTGAATCGGAGTTCTGGGAAAATTCTGAGACAGCTGCTTTTGGTATCAATGTTCCAAAAGCAATCGGAGATTTCCTTGTCCTTGAAGCACTTTATGAAACGAATGGATGCGCCGTTGCCGTTTCAGAAGATGAAATTAGCTTTACTCAGCGCCAAACTGCAGAGCTTGAAGGAAGTTTTATTTGTCCGGAAGGCGCGGCTGTGTTTGCCGCCGCAAAACGATTGAGGGAAAATGGCTGGATCAAAGCAGATGAAAAGGTGATATGCCTAAATACTGGGCAGGGGATCAAATACCCTGATTCGGTTTCTGTAGATCCTCCTGTATTAGAGCCTGGAGAAATCATTCGAAAATAAAATGAGTTTTTGTCTTGACAATAAGATGGAAATCCCTATAATTGAATTCAATAGAATACATTTACCTTATATTTCTTATTTAGAGAGGTGGAGGGACTGGCCCTTTGAAGCCTCGGCAGCGGACTTAATTATGAGTACTGTGCCAATTCCACAAGCAAAACGCTTGAATGATAAGAAGAGTATGGCTTATGATGGCGATTCAACCTCTTCTTGTGCTTATTTGCTTCCGCAAGAAGAGGTTTTTATTTATGTAAAAAACCAACTAATTCACTGCGAAATATCAGGATTGCTGATTGGTCAACCAAAGGCGCTTCGTCATGAAAATGACGGCGTTTATTTTTTTGTTAAAGGCTCTTTCCTAAAAGATTGTTGCTTTGGAAACATTTTGTAAAGAACCCTTCATTATAGTTGATTGGAGTGCAAGGTGCGAGACTCCTGCGGGGGAAGCGGGACAGGTGAGACCCACAGGCGGATGCGCCGAGGAGGCTCAGCGCACGCCCCGCGGAAAGCAAGCATGCTGAAACGAAAATCAACCACTCCCAAGAGCAACAAAGGTTACGAAAACAGCCTTGTTAAAAGCTTTGTTTGTAAACGTAGTTGTTTTTTTGTGGAGTGTGATTGAACCGTCTTTTGAAAAGCAGAAGGATATAACCAAGCTTATTCCCATCTGCTTTTCAGGCGTTTCATTTGTTTCACAAATCAGCAGGCTCTTATCATCGCCAGCTATCACACACACCTTACTGTATAAAAAAGACTTGAAGGTCTCTTTCAAGCATCAGTATTCGATGCACAAAAGGAAAGAAAATCAACAATGTGTTTTTAAATAAGTCTTGTAAAAAAGGAGGGATTGTTTTGGAAAATCAACTAAGAAGAGCTGTGGAAAGCAAACGAAATCAGCTGATCAATAAACTCATCAATATGGGCATTTATAAGAAAGATGAGCTTCATTTATTTCAGCTGACACTCTCTGATCTTGAAGAGGAGTATGCAAAGGCAGCAGGCGGAAAGAACAGCCTTCGGCAGGCTAAATAAACCACTCATTGAAGTATTCTTGCTTTTTTCGCACCTGCTCCCCTTCTATTCTGTATTCGCTGCAACGGTTTTCTTAAAAACAGGGCAGCAATAAGAAAGACAGCGGGGAAAAGCAGCAAATGATACAAGTCAGACAGTACAACTTCTCTAATCATTCCCCCGGTTGCTTCCCGCAGTAAACTGACTCCATACGTAAACGGCATATAAGGATTAAGCTTTTGAAAGAAGGAAGAGGTCATTGTCACAGGAAATGTTCCGCCTGAACTTGAAAACTGCAGAACGAGAAAAATAACCGCCAGGCCTTTACCCACATTTCCAAAAATGGAAACGAGCGTATACGTTAGAATGACAAAGACGATGCTCAGGAACATGGCAAATAAAACAAACCATGTTTTGTCCACAATGTAGGAATGGATAATGAACCGGTCACCAAGAGATACGACAAGCCCCTGCAGCATGCCGATCGTTGCAAATGTCATCAGTCTCCCAAAGTAAAAAGAAAGCGGGGAAACCTCTCCTTTACTTGGAACTTCACCAACTTTAAGAGAAGAGATGAGCAGCATTCCTCCCACCCAAAGCGCCAGTAAGGTGTAAAAGGGAGTCATGGCGGAGCCATAATTAGGAATCGGAAAAATTTTATTCTCCTTCAACGTGATAGGAGATGCCAGAAAATCACTTTCCTTTTGAGCATCGTTCTTTAATGCTTTAATAATATCTCTTAGATTATTGCTGCGTTCAAAATCCCTGATTTTGTCGGCCGTACGTGTGATGGATTTCTCCATGGCGGGCAAGTCTTTTTCTGCAAATATAGCGGCCTTGTGGATGGCTTGTTCTATTTGGGGAAGCTGGGTATCCATCAATATCCCTGCTTTTTGAATATCTTGTTTGACGGCAGGCCACTCGTTTCTCATAAAATCTGCTGCCCGTTGGATTTTCTGCTCCTGTGCGGGCCAGTCCTGTTGAGCAAATGAAGAAAGCTTCTGCAGAGGATCCATGTACGAGTCTGCACGGCCAGAAAGGATTTCTTTGTTTTGCTGGACGGTGTTTTTAATCTGATGCAATTCTTCTTTGATCGCTTCAAGTTCATCAGGCTGAAATGAGATATCCGGGTTAGCTTTTTGTGCTGCGTTTCCTTTTGAGATCGCTTTATCCACGGCTGCCTCTAGGTCAGTCAGTGAGCGTTCAAGATTCCCTGCCATGTCATCTGCAGTTTGAAGTTTTAACAGATTATCCTGAAGAGGAGCCAACTGGTCGAACACCACTTTGATCTTAGGCAAGCTTTCTTCCGATTTAAGGATAACAGCTCCCAGCTTATCGATGTCTGGCACGTTTTTTTGAAACTCTTGGATCATACCCGTTCTGTTTTTTAACTCATTCATTTTTTGATCAACCGAGATGATACGGTCTCCCATCTGATTGATTTGAGAAAACTCTTTTTCCAGAGAAAATATCTTCTGTTCAAAGCTGAGTATCGTTGGCATTTCTTTTTCTAACGTCATGCCAGCTTCGTTAAATTTTTTAAAGATGGCGTTTCCTACACTCTTCGTGAAATTGTCGCTAACCTGGTTGATAACGGTAGAAACTCCTGACTGGGTGATCTTAGGTGATACGGCATTGATTTTTTCGTTAACTGTATATACGATTTCAGGTTTTTCAGGATTTTCACTCGCGATGCTTGAAATCTTTTGTGAAAAATCACGTGGAATGAAGAGGCTGGCATAATACTTCCCTTTCACCACTCCATAATAAGCGGTGTCTTTATCCACAAAGGTCCATCCTAGCTTATGATTGTTCTTTAAATTTCTTACGACTTGACGTCCGATATTAATGTGCTCATCCTGCAACAAGGCTCCTGTATCTTCATTCGTGATGGCAATTTTTATGCCTGATGTGTTTTCATAGGGATCCCACATGCCCTTTATATTCACCCAGGCATAAACAGATGGCAGCACAATTAACCCAAAGATCAGCAGAGCTGCAGAGGGAATTGTCAAAATGTCTTTCCAATCCAAGAAATAAACGCGGAACATATTTTTCATCGTCACAAATCCTTTTCAAGCAATTTAATGAAGACAGCAGTTCTGCATAGTCTTTGTTTCAAACGGAAGTTTATGTAAAGCCCCTTATCAGGTATGGAAAAGAATTGGACACAGCCAGCCAGGTTATGGTGTACTAATAAAAGAATCTTATTTAATGGAGGAATTCAGATTGAACGAACAAATGGCCAATGAAATTCTTTCTGATCTGCGCAGTGGGAATCTTAGTGAATACGTCGTTATTAAAGAAGAGTTTTTTGTCTTTCGTGAGGTTCTCGTAAAGCAAGAGGATAAGAAAGCATTCCGCGGATTCATCGTCCCGGGCGGCGGGGGGAACGTAAAGTATTTGTATCAGCCTGGCTGGACAGCTTAAACGAAAATAAACAAAAAAATCGGTACCCTATCTGAAGGGAACCGATTTTTTTATTATTTAACGATAATCACCGGGCATTCTGCTGTATGAGCTACCTGATGGCTGACACTTCCCAATAAGGCTTCTTTTATAAATCCCTTACCTGTGCTCCCCATGACAATGACATCGTACTCGTGTTCTTTTGCATACGAAGTGATGATCTGAGAAGGCTCCCCGTTATAGGCATGCGTTTCATAGGGAATTCCTGATTCAGAGAGATACTGAGTGGCAGGCTGCAAGAGTTCTTTGTCCTCTTCTTCCATTATCTCATCCAGATCAAAGTTAAGAAGCGGTTCCTGCAAAGGAAGGTTTTTATTTACATGCAGAATTGTAACCATTTCAGTGTTCATCTTATGAGCCAGCTCCACTCCGTGCTGAAGAGCGCGGGCAGAAGGAGCTGAACCATCAAAGGCGATCAGAATTTTATTGTACATTATAGAGACCTTCCTTTCCTTTAATGAGAAATTGAATCCACATGAGCAAGATGTTTACGGCCAAACGCCACAACCAGCATGGCGAATAGAACAAAAATCGCGCCCGTTACAAATGGTACATGCGGTGAATAGGTTTCAGCCAGTTTATTGGCAAGCCAGGGTCCGATCGCACCACCGATGAAACGTACAAAACTGTAGGCAGCCGAGGCGGTTGCCCGCTCAACCGGTGCCACCTGCATAACAGCTGTTGTGATCAATGTATTGTTTGTCCCAAGGAAAAGACCGGCAACGATAACGGCGACGATGACCACCGTGCTTGATTCTGTCCAGATTCCCATAGCCAGCAGTGTCAATGCGAATAAGATCAGCATCGCACACATGGATTTTACTGTACCGAATCTTGCCTGAATTTTTGGTGCAACGAATACAGAAGTTATGGCTAAGCATAGGCCCCATCCGAGGAACACATAGCCGAGGCCATGCTCGTCTAAATTCATAACAAATGGTGAATAGGCCATTAGAGTAAAGAAACCAATGTTATAAAGGAATGCGGTTAGACCCAGTCTAAGAAGTCCTGGATATTTCAATGCTTTAATCGGGTCGAGTACAGAACTTTTAACTTTTGGTTTCGGTACATGCGGCATTTTTAACAATAAGGCAAAGAATGCGATCACCATCAGTACGCTGACGCCGTAAAAAGGTCCGCGCCAAGAAATCGATCCCAGTTCCCCACCAAGTAATGGCCCGACGGAAATCCCCAATCCAATGGCTGCTTCATATAAAATAATGGCTTTTGCAGTACCTCCGATGGATAAACCAACAATGGCGGATAAAGCAGTTGCGATGAATAACGAGTTTCCTAACCCCCAACCGCCGCGGAAACCAACGATTTGGGAAATCTCATTAGAGGAGCCGGCTAAGGCAGAAAAAACGATAATCAATAATATTCCTGACAATAACGTCCACTTGATCCCCACCCGGCTGGAAACCACGCCTGTAATCAGCATCGCGATACCGGTAATCAAATTGTAGCTGGAAAATAATAATGAGACCTGGCTCGGAGTAGCGTTAAGCTGATGAGCGATGGCAGGCAAAATAGGATCCACGAGACCCAATCCCATAAAAGAAATAATGGTGGCAAAGAAGATAACCCATATGACCAGCGGCTGTTTGCTTGGCTGTTCCTGGATACTCAATGCTTCTTGTTTCATACCTAAAAACCCCTTTTTCTATTTTAATGTAATATAAGATAAATCACGTAACAGCATTGTTCTACTCAAGAATTATAATATAGGTTAACCTTGACGTCAACGTAAACATTTCCTTTTTAATATGCTTTTGTGGTATTTTTTATATAGAGCAATTTTTCGTGTATTTGAACTTTAATGGCAAAGGAGCAAGAAAAATGAATGGGTTAAAAATAGATGATGTGGCTAAGCAGAGCGGGTTAACAAAACGGACAATCCGTTATTATGAACAGATCGGCCTGCTAGCTTCACCTCCGAGGAGTGAGGGGGGGATAAGACTATATTCAGAGGAGCATGTGGAGTTCTTAAAGAAGATCACAAATGCAAAAGAAGTGATGGGCTTTTCGCTTTCGGAGCTCCAGGAATTCATTACACTCAGTGACACCTTAGAACTTCAAAAACTTGATTACAGACAGTTTAAAGGGACGAGCCAGCAAAAAGAAAAGCTTGAGAAAGTATTAATGACAGTAGAAGAGCAATTAAAACTGTTAGAACAAAAAAAGAAAAATATTCTCAAGGTGGAGGGAGACTTGGTCTCTCTTCGTGACAGGGCAAAAGCTGCGCTGATTCGGTTTGAAGAGGAAAAATAAAAAAGCGGGCGGAAAGAGTGTAAATAACACCCGTCCAGCCTGCTTTTTTTATATACGTTAATTGGTTTGTTCAATGACATTTCCTTCAGTAGGAATAGGGTGTTCCTTGAGCAATTTCGCAAAATGAATCAAGTTATACGCCATGATCTTGGCATGCTGCATCGTAAATTCGTTTTCATAGCCTTTGGCCTCGATATAAGAAGGACCAGGGCCAGCTTCTCCGACCCAATACGTATCAACATTCGGAGGGACTGTAAATCCGATATGAGATAACGCGTAGAGCACTGAACGGCTGACATGCTTGGCGCCGTCTTCGTTTCCTGTTACAACCACACCGCCGACTTTGTTATAGAAGAGATATTGCCCTTTATCGTTCGTTTGGCTGCTTGCCCCATACAGCCTTTCAATTAATACTGTTGTAAGGCTGCTCTGCTGTCCTAGCCAGATCGGAGAACCAATAATTAAAATATCGGCTTCCTTTACCTTTTTGAAAATAATCGGCCATTCATCATTGTCGCTGATGGCATCTCCTGTTACTCCGTATTCAATGTTATAGTCTGCAAGGGTAACAATTTCTGTTTCAATTTCTTTTTCATCAAAAATTTTAACCGATTCATCAATGAGTGCTCTTGTATTTGATGTCTGGTTGCTCTTGTTTAAAGTACAGTTAATAACGAGTGCTTTTATGGACATTGTTGATTCTACTCTCCTTCTGTTCGATTCTTTTTGATACAATGTACCCTTCTATTCAAACTGAAAACATAAAAAAGCCCGCCGGCTTCCCTGGATCTAGGAAACCGGCGGGCTCTTATTGTTTTATTAGTTCACTCCAACATTCGTCCACGCTGTTTTTACTGCTGTGTATTCAGCGCTTGTGCTGCCATACAGATCAGCAGTAGCGCTTAATAGTGCAGCACGTGCTCCGCTGAAGTTAGTAGTCGGCGTCATATAGCGAGTCAGTGCTCTGTAGTAAATTTTCTCTGCTTTAGCTTTTCCGATCGCAGTGATCGTGTTATAAGCAGCTTTGTTAGGGATACCGCTGTTCGTATGCACTCCGCCATTATCACTTGAAGTGTTGACATATCCGCTCATATTGTCAGGCTGACCATAGAGCTTTGGATTTGAGAGGCTGCGGAGGCCATCTCCAGCTGTTCCAGGAGTATATACATCTTCACCCATCAGCCAGTCGTTTGGATCAAGGAAATATCCGAACACGTCTGACATGGATTCGTTTAATGCTCCTGATTGATAGGAATAATTGAGTCCTGCTGTTCGTTCTGTTACCGCATGTGTTAATTCATGGGCAACAACATCAAGTGCACCGGACAATGGACGGAACTGAACGCCATCGCCATCACCGTATACCATCTGTGATCCATTCCAGAATGCGTTGTTGTATTTATAGCTGTAATGAACGGTAGAACTAATGGATGCACCTGCATTATCAAAGCTGTTGCGTCCATGAGTATTTAAATAATAATCATAAACTTTGCCGGCATAGTAGTTCGCATCAACATCTGCACCCTGTGAAGATGAAGTCCAAGCGTTGTTGGAATCTACAGAATACGCTCCTGGAAGGCTTGACCCATTTTGAGCCGTGTAGGTTTCGATGACACCATTCATCGGTTTCGTTGTGTCAAATAAGTAATAATAGCCAGCAGATAGATAGGTGTTTAACGTTTTGCTGTCACCGAGGACACCGTATCCAGAACCGGTGGTCGGTCCATCGTTATTTACAGCGTTAAAGCTCTTAAGGACATCTCCATTGGCTGCATCAACGTAGACTTGCCAGTTTGCTGGATAAGGATCGATGAATTGAAGGGCAACACGGTAGGCAAGTTTGAACTTATCCCCGTCTTTAAACATGACAAGTTTGGACTTTTCGACCGTATCACTTATCTTTGCACCTTTAAAGGCAAGCGGCTTGAGTTTTTCTTTTTTGGCTGTTCACCGATATGCTTCCAAGCAGCTTTTATGGCGTTCGCCTTTGTCAGCTTTTTAGTAGCTTTAAAATTTTTAGGAAGGTTGGAATGGACGTCTCCATTGATTGCAGTAATTTTTCCTTGCTTGTCCGTATGAACGATGAAAGTTGCTCCATCAATTGGAACACCGTTGATCGACTGGTTAAACACATAGTGTGTCATACCTAAATCATCTTTTTCTTGTTTTACTAGAGTGAGATGCTTTGATGCTTCAAACGGAAAGAGTTGTTTATTGCTGTCTAGAAAGGCAAGGATTTCTTTCTTGGAAAGGTATGTACCTTTGGAAAGTTTGCCTGAAATAAAGGATGGAACAGCATTTTCTTTTGATCGAGTAACTTGAACCTGAGAGGTAACGGTTTTGTTATTCTCATGAAGAACCAGCTTTTGAGCTTTTGTTCCAGGCTCATTAGCTGCTGCTGCCTGATAGGCTGAACTGAATAGTAAACCTGCCGATAGTACTGCAATCAAACCTTTTTTCATAAAATACCCTCCTAAAATTCTGTGTAGGGGGCGCCCTTGAATTGATCATAGCACAGGGGCAGTACTTCGGTATTGGGAAAAACAGGGTGGTTTACTGTGAAATTCAGATTAAAGTTTACACCTGTTTTCCCAAGTGTAAAGATAGTGAAAAAGGAGTATAATTTTGTGTCTTTTTTGTGTCTATTAGTAAAAAGTGATAGTGATGGGTATTGCAAAACAATTACAATTCCCGTTCATGGTATGAATTAAACCTGAAATATGTTATTCTATATAGAAATAATAAAAAATTATTTGGGCAATATAGCTATTTTGAGCTCCCCCTCATAATGGAAAGGGGATTGATGACCATGAATCAATCAAAAATTCAGGACATGCTGCTCGATCTAAAAGCGAAACAATACATCGAATCAGATGTAACCCATACGCTAAGTCAAAATAGTATCCCATTAATCTCAATAAGCTACAGTAAATCCGACCATGTTTTTAAAATACACTATTCCGATAACCACGAGATTCAGTCATACGCTAATATCGACGCAGCGGTGGACGCTATCACCTCAGAATTAAACAAACATAAATAAACACCGTGATTACGGTGTTTTTCTTTTGCCTTGACACTCGTATTGTTAAGGGTATATCTACTTTTGTACTAGCAGATATGATATAATCACAGGAAAATTAGCAGAAAAGAAAGAGGCTGACAATGCTTACATTTTCAGAAAAAATAAATATTATTGAAGAAAACTTCCCTCAATTAACAAGGAAAGATATTTCCCTTGGGCGCATAAATTACCATCTCGAGGAGAGCAATCGCGACAAAAAAATTGTTATACAGCATCTGCATCCGAACGGGAACGGATTTGTATATGCTGGCCATCTGCCGAGAGGCAAGAAGAATGAAAAAGGCATGGTCAACATCCGGGATTATTCGGCTGATGAGCTGATTAACCTCGTACAGAAATCAATGGACTATTTATTAGAAGAAAAGGGTAATTCAGATGAGGAGTCTTATCCTTTAGAACCGGAAAAAGAAAATTGGATTGGAGGAGTAGACCACGAAAAGCTCCTGCTCGTTCATGAAGAGGAACTATGGAATATATATGCGGGCTTAAATTTAGAAGCTGCTTTTGAATCCTATAAAGAAGCACATGACTATTTAGTTGAAGAAGGCTTTGAAAAAATATAGCCAGCCATTTTCATGATACTTAATCTTAATTGAGGGGTTTATAGAGATGGACATAAATCAAGAATTGCATCAATTTCTTCTGAATAGAGCCAGAAATTTGACTGAGGAATGGTATGATTCGCTTGATAAGTCAGGCACGGCTGGAGTATACAGTTCCCATGATCCCGCAGTTATAAAGACGCTGAAAGAACAAAATTATGAATTTCATATTCATTTATGTGAAGTGCTTGAAAAAGACGAAGAAACCTTTTTTAAAGATTTTGATGAGTGGATTATTAAAATTGCAAAAGACAATGAACATTTAAAAACACCCATTCATTACATCATAAAAGAATTCATGAGGGTACGGCAGCAGTATCTTGATTATATCAGCGAGTTCGTATCGATTCATCCAGAAGACATCGAACCGTTGCAGATCGAAGAATGGAATCGGGTGATGATCAAGGTTTTTGACAATGTCATGCTTCAATTCATTGAGGAGACCCATAAATATTCCACCAATCGGCTGAAAGCACAGCAAGAATTACTGAATGAATTGAGTTCACCTGTCATCTCATTAAATAACGATACCGCTTTACTGCCGCTTGTTGGCGATATTGACACGGCCCGAGCGAAATTTATTCTGGAAAATACACTGAATCGATGTGTCCAAAAAGGAATTGGCCATCTCTTTATTGATTTATCGGGTGTTGTGATGATTGATACTATGGTAGCTCATGAGATCTTCCAGCTTATTGATGCACTTGATCTCGTCGGGGTGAAGACTACCCTTTCAGGTATTCGTCCAGAAATCGCTGCAACTGCAGTTCAACTCGGTCTATCCTTTGACAGGGTTTCCATCACTTCTACATTGGCTCAGGCGATGGACTTCAATAACGAGCAAAAAGGAAACAGCAACTGATATTTGCCAGGCAGCATTACTCATTGTAATGCTGCCTTTTTTATTTGAGTTTGAGGGAAAAAAGGGTATGATACTAAATAAAAGGAAGAGTAACGAAAAATGTATTAATAGGAGGCATTATGGAACTAAAAGGAATACACCACGTCTCAGCCATCACGGCATTAGCGGGGAAAAACTATGAGTTTTATACGAAAGTCCTTGGAATGCGGCTGATCAAGAAAACCGTCAATCAGGATGACACCTCTGTGTATCATCTGTTCTATGGCGATGAAAAAGGGAATGCAGGAACTGAATTAACGTTTTTCGAAATTCCTAGAGCAGGAAGAAATCATGATGGTGCTAATAGCATTTCAGAAATATCCCTTCGCGTAAAGAACAATGAAGCGATGCAATACTGGAAAACACGGTTCGAAGAGAAGAAGGTCGAACATGAGGAATTGTCGGAACGGTTCGGCCGGCGGTCATTAGCCTTTAAAGATGAAGAAGGACAGCGCCTGCGTCTTGTTTCAGACGAAACGAATAGAGGCGTAGCAGGCGGTGTGCCATGGGAAAAAAGCGCTGTCCCAAAGGACTTCGGAATTATCGGTCTTGGGCCGGTCATGCTGACGGTTCGTACAAGAGAATTAACCGAGGAAGTCATCACTGAAATTTTAGGATTCAGAAAAAAAGGAGCTTATGCTTCTCAAGTACCTGGTCAGCCGGACATTCTCGTGTACGAAACGGGAGAGGGCGGTACGGGTGCAGAACTTCATATTGAAGAGCGAAAGGACTTGCCTCCTGAACGGCTGGGAAGAGGAGGAGTTCATCATGTGGCTTTCCGTGTGAATGATGAAGAGGAACTCAGAGAATGGATCAATAAAATACAGGGCGCCCGAATTCCAAATTCAGATTTTGTAGACCGGTACTATTTTAAGTCGTTATATTTCAGAGAGCTTAATGGGATTTTATTTGAATTAGCGACGGATGGTCCAGGCTTTGCTACGGATGAGGACCTTGAACATCTTGGTGAATCATTGGCATTGCCTCCTTTCCTCGAACCGAAGCGCCAAGAGATTGAAGCCAAACTGAAACCGCTGGATACCAAATTGTCCTAAACTTCATGTAGTGGGTATGGGTTTCCCTCCTTTGCCTCATATTAACTAAGAAAATAAAACTGCAAAGGAAGGGATAACCTATGGCAACTGTACTTTATATCACTGCCCACCCTCATGATGAAACACAATCCTACAGCATGACTGCAGGAAAGGCATTTATTGAATCCTATAGAGATGCCAATCCAAGTGATGAAGTCATCCACTTGGATCTATACAGAGAAAATATTCCTCAGATTGATGCTGATGTATTCAGCGGGTGGGGAAAGCTAAGAACCGGTTCAACGTTTGATCAGCTGACTGAGAATGAGCAATCCAAGGTTCGGCGGCTATCCGAACTGACCGAGCAATTTGTTGACGCGGACAAATATGTTTTTGTGACGCCGCTTTGGAATTTTTTGTTTCCACCGGCTATGAAGGCTTATATTGACTCCATCTGTACAGCAGGTAAGACATTTAAGTATACAGAGCAGGGTCCGGTTGGTTTGCTCACTGACAAGAAAGCACTGCATATCCAGGCACGCGGAGGGATTTATTCGGAAGGCCCAGCCATGGAATTGGAGATGGGGCACCGTTATATTGGCGTAATCATGAATTTCTTTGGTGTTCCTTCTTTTGAAGGTCTATTTGTCGAAGGGCACAATCAATTTCCTGACCGGGCAGAAGAAATTAAACAAAATGCCATTGCGAGAGCAAAGGAAAAAGCCCTGAATTTCTAAATGAATAAAAAACGAAAAGGAAAGCCTTTTACGCAAGTAAAAAGCTTTCCTTTTTCTTTTAGCTTTGTTAAAGCATATTGTAGATTTTCTTTCATAATGGGCCTCGCATATTGATGCTTAAAAGAGACCCTCAAGTCTTTTTCTTCATTAATAAGGCGTGAGCTGGCGATTCAATCACCCCCACCAAAAATCAACAACATGGACTAACAGAGCTTTCTTTTAAGTAGTAAAGAGCTCTCCTTGTATAGCTTTAATATATCGTTCTGCGGATCTTTGAACAGCTTGTGATGCATTTTCTTGTACGACTCTGTGAAAAGCATTGTACAAGCGATTAAATTTTAAATCCTTAACATTATCGGCTATACGGCTAACAACGGAAGCAGGCAGTGGGATAAGGTTAGGGTAGCTGTACATAAAACTGACCCAGCTGCGGTCAGCCACCACCTGTATGACGTCCCCTGTTAAAAGGACACCCTTACTTTGGCTGCCATCGGCCCAGTGAAGGACTGCTCCTCCCTTAAAGTGGCCGCCCAGATGGTGCAGCGTCAATCCCTTGCTAAGTTCAAGCTTCTCACCTGACCAAAAATGAATATGGCTGCTTGTGCGGGTGACCCATTCTTTATCGTCTTCATGTATGTAGATCGGTACGTTGAACGTTTCTGCCCACTCCACCTGGCTTGAATAATAATGGGGATGGGAAAGGGCAATCGCATCGATACCTCCAAGCTGTTTAACCGCTTCAATCGAAGCGATGTCCAGGTAGGTAATGCAATCCCATAAAAGATTGAAACCTTCGCCTTGAACAAGGTAAGCCGTCTGTGAGATGGCAAAGTCTGGCTGGGTATGTATACTGTACAGGTTTGGCTCATCTTCCTTGATGGTGTTGTAAAAATCGTCAGCTCTCATTTCTTTGAGTGTTGTCCATTTTTGGCCAGACGGATTAACATACTGCCTCTCTTCATTGCAAATGATGCACTCTGAAGGGGGCTGCTCAGATTGCTGGTACTGAACACCGCATGTGCTGCAAATAAATAATTCCACATCATCAACTCCTAATCTTAATAAATCTTAATAATTTCTGCACACGATTCTTAAGGTTTGAATCTTATGATAGAACTATAAATTCAAACCAACGGAGTGTGTTACAGTGTCCTTATCCTTTGTTTCTCAATACATCGTTAAGCCAAGAACGGTCGGAGCCATTCTCCCGAGTTCCAAATATCTTGCTGCAAAAATGGCAGGAGAAATCGATTTTAACTCTGCCTCCTACATTATAGAACTGGGACCGGGGACAGGAGTCTTCACTGACAAATTGCTTGAAAAACGAAATGAGAAAACTACAATCTTGATTATAGAGTATAATAGAGAATTTTATAAACAATTAGCATATAAATACAAAGATGCAAAAAAATTCTATGTTGTTAATGGTTCTGCGGAAAACCTGCATCTTTATATGAAGATGTGCAACATTCCTTATGCAGACGCCATTGTTTCAGGTCTGCCGTTTGCCAGTCTGCCAAAGGAAATGTCAGATTCCATTTTAAATAGTGCAAAAGCCGCGCTCCATCAGGACGGCAAATTTATTACGTTTCAATATACAAAATGGAAAAAGAAAATGATTGAAGAGTTCTTCTCTGCCATTAACGTAAAGAAAGAGCTAAGGAACATGCCGCCGGCCTATGTTTTCAGCTGCAGCAAACAGCTGAAGAACGATAAACATGTTCAGCATGAAGCAAGAGAGGGTTAATCCCTCTCTTTTTTTGTACATATTCATCCTGAATCTACAAACAATAAAAAGAAATCAGGGGTGATGTGATGAGCAAAACGAGCTGCAGTTCTTCAACTGGCCAAGACAGCAAGAGTGGAGACTTAAAATGGTGGCAGCTTTCTTTAATGGGAGTGGGCTGTACGATCGGAACAGGTTATTTTTTAGGTTCTTCTATAGGAATTATGATGACGGGGCCTTCTATCGTCATCTCTTTTATTCTTGCTGCAATCGGTACATATATCGTATTTAATGTTCTCGCCCAAATGACGGCTGAGGATCCTCAGAAAGGTTCTTTTTGTGCGTATGCGAAAAAAGCTTTTGGGCGCTGGGCCGGTTTCAGCTGCGGGTGGAACTATTGGATATCCAATATTCTTGTGATGGGAAGCCAGCTGACGGCATTATCAATTCTATCCCGCTTTTGGTTTCACAGTGTTCCTTTATGGGTGTTTGCCGCAGGTTACGCAATATTGGCTATCGCCGTTGTTTTGACGGGGACAAAAGGATTTGACAAAGTAGAGGATATTCTGGCCATTGTAAAGGTTGCCGCCATTTTGATGTTCATCGTCATTGCGGCAGCAACGATGATCGGCTGGATTGACGGCGATGTGAAAAAGCCGGGTCTTCCGGACAGTACACAAGTATTCTTTCACGATGGATTCAGGGGATTCTGGTCCTCACTCATCTATGCGTTCTATGCGTTTGGAGGGATTGAGGTCATTGGTTTGATGGCCATGCAGCTGAAAAAAAAGGAGGATGGGCCTAAGGCGGGAAAGGCGATGATGTTTCTGCTTACCAGCATCTATGTATTTTCCATGGGGCTTGCGGTAACCATGGTGTTTCAGCATGCATTTGACGATAAGGAAAGTCCATTCGTGACAGCTCTGAGTGATTATCATCTGCCGTTTTTTCCCCATGTGTTTAATGGAGCCATCATCATAGCGGGATTTTCTACCATGACTGCCTCACTTTTTGGGGTAACCAACCTTTTATGTACGATGTCTGAAGATGGTGATGCCCCAAGTCTGTTCAGTAAAAAAGTAAAAAAGCTCAAAGATCTGCCATTGGCTTCACTGGGGATTGGAGCTGCCGGACTGCTCGCCTCCATTATTACAGCTTTACTGCTGCCGGGAAAGATTTATGAATACATTACGACCGCTGCTGGCATATTGCTCCTTTATAATTGGCTTTTTATCATTTTCTCATCGTTAAAGGTGCTGAAGCAAAAGTTTTGGGGAAAGATGTTCTCATTTTTAGGCATCGTTTTGCTTCTAGCCAGTATCAGTGGAACGCTGGCTGAGAAAACCATTAGGCCAGGTTTTTATGTCAGCCTGCTGCTTGCAGTGGTCATTGGAATTGCGGCTCTATTCATGCGTAAGGTCTGGAAGAAGGCAGAAACGTAATGCAATTAAAGGCTGTTTCTAAGATCACTTAGAGAGAGCTTTTTTATTTAGGAAAATAGGTAAAATAAACGCAGAAAAAATTTTAAGAGTAAAATGAACTTATTCTTATTTTTGACGTCATTTTATTAGAAGACAATTCGTTGAGGCAGTTTGTCTAGAAGCGGGTGAATAAAGTGTGGACCACGAACTCCAGCAATTAATCGTTAACGCCAAAAAAGGAGATCAGGATTCCTTTTCAAAAATCGTTCAAAAATATAAAGGGAAAGTGTACCGGCATGCCTTTGCGATGGTCCATGATCAAATGGAAGCGGAAGATATTACTCAGGAAGCTTTCGTAAAAGCTTATTTTTCACTTCATCATTTGAAGCAGGATTATGCTTTCGCCTCTTGGTTAACACGAATCGTTACAAACTTATGTTATGACCGGATAAAGAAAGCTGAAAAGTCGCCTGTGCTGCATGTGGATCCGGAAAAAACAGAACGGCTGCCAAACACCCATTCTGAAGTTGAAAACGCACAGTTGAAAATGAATCTTCAGTTTGCGATGCAAAAGCTTTCCGCAGAGCATCGTACCGTGATCGTATTACGGGATGTACAAGGATTCTCTTACCAGGAGGTTGCAGATATTTTAGAAATACCGGCAGGAACCGTTAAATCCAGAATCAATATGGCTCGAAAAGAATTAAGGAGAGAACTCATGAGGGGTGATCGGGATGCATGATGAAGTAAAAGAGCTTCTTTCTGCATATGTGGATGAAGAATTAAACAGGGATGAACGTACAAAGGTTGAGGAACATAGCAAGACCTGCAATGAATGCAGGAAAGAGCTGCAAGAACTGAATGAATTAAAAGAACTGCTGTTTTCTGTTTATCATGACGCAGAGCCGGATGAATGGCGGATTGAACAGGCGGTGTTTAATCAAATTCAAGCTGAAAGTTCACCTGACCGGCTTCTTTCATGGAAATGGATCTTTGCTACAGGTTTCAGTGCTTTGGTAATCATCAGTATCGTATGGATCATGCTACCTGTAATCTATAAAAGCATACACGTTGGAATGACCTTAACTTCTATTTCGTTTAGTCTGGTGCATTCAGCATTTGCCGTTGCAGGCGGACTTCCTAACCTGCTCGAAGTAATCTTTGTTCTTACGCTGATTATTTTAGCAGCTTCCGGATGGTCCGTACGGCGATTATTAGGCACAAAAACAACAGGGTAGGAGGGCAGCCATGAAAGGATTCCATATTTTTATCTCGTTGATCATCATGTTATTTGCCAGTATGGCGCTGCTTAACCCAACGGCTTATGCTGCAGAGAAGAACATTATGAAATCAAAAGAAGTCGTTATTCCGTTCAACCAGAGTGTAGAAAATGTAATTGTGTTTGGCCACGATGCGGTCATAAAAGGAAAGGTCAAAACGGCCGTAATCGTTTTTAATGGAGATGTGAACATTAAGCGGCAAGCCAAAATCAAAGAGTTGGTTCTTGTTGTAGGAGGGCATGTCAAACAGGAGCCCGGTTCCAATGTTACAGAGAATGTAGTATCGATCAATTTGGACAGTCCATCTCAGAACAGCCTGTTTCTTGGGGGAATGGTATTGGTCGGCGGCTGGCTGCTGCGGCTCATTGGAAGCATTGTTCTTGTTCTGTTAACCATTTTGGCAGGTCTGTCGTTAAATAAAAGATTCAACAGCTTTGCAGAAATCACCAAAGGAAAAGCGGCTCGTTTCATTTTGTCAGGAGCTATCACAAGTCTGGCGATCCTGATTTTAAGCCTGTTACTGGGCATTACCGTTATCGGCATTCCGATCTCCATCATTCTTCTGCTGTTCCCTTTGATTTCTTTCATAGCTGGAATGGCGGTTTTAAGTAAAGAAGCGGCAAAGAGGATCGCCGGCTTAGAGAACAAACCAGCTTGGATCGTCTATATGACAGGATCTTTTTTAATCGTATCCATTTTTAATTTCCCGGTCATCGGAGGCATCGTCTTTTTTATCCTCTATTGTCTATCACTAGGAATGTCCATTCAATGGCTGTACAGCAGATTGCGGCTGGGAAAATAAATATAAGTATTGAAGTCCTTAACTCCTTGTTAAGGACTTTTTTTATTTCTAAATGAACTTTTTGCGATCTTTCTCGTCTTTTTACTAGTGTAAGGACTTTTAAGCAAAATCCATTTATAAAAATAGGTGATGAAAAATGAAGAAAATATTGTTTTTACCGTTTTTGCAAATGCCGTCAGGGCATCATCAGGCTGCCGAGGCGTTAATTGATATGTTGAAGATCAGAAAAAAGGATATCGTCTTAAAGAAAGTGGACTTGTTAAGCTATATGAATGTTTCGCTAGAAAAGATGGTGACGGGAACGTATCTCAAGTGGATCAAACTCCTGCCGGGAACCTACGATCTCGTTTATAAAAATTTCACCTATTCAACGATGAGAAAGGTCCATTCGTTCAAGGGTTATGAAATTTTATTTCTGAAAAAAATGGAAAAGCTTCTGGAGGATGAACAGCCAGACGTTATTGTATGTACACACAGCATCCCTTCTTACCTTTTGAGTGCATTGAAGCGGAAAGGAAAGTGCCAGGTTCCCGTCATGAATGTATATACCGACTTTTTTATCAACGACGTATGGGGCAGAGAAGAAATTGACTATCACTTTGTCCCAAACCAGGATATGAAATCAAAATTAGTGACAGATCATCACATTTCTCATGAAAACATCATCGTATCAGGAATTCCAGTACATGAGCAATTTACGAAAACAGAAAAACGGAGCAGTGAGAGCAGCCGGAGAAAAATCTTGATCTCAGGCGGGAGCAGCGGTTTAGGGGATATTTATGAGTTAATAACAGCTGCTGAAACGTCTGGCGCTTTCGACTATTTTGTGCTTTGCGGAAATAACCGTAAGCTGTATGAAAAAATCAGGCAGCTGGATGCGGATCATATTCATCCTCTTCCATACATTGCTTCAAGGCAAGAGATGAACGAATGGTACGACCGGGTCGATGCTGTAGTGACGAAGCCGGGGGGAATCACAGTGAGTGAAGCGCTGCAGAAAAATCTGCCCATCTTCGTTCATTCCGTGCTACCGGGACAGGAAGAGATCAATCTTGAATATTTGGAAGAAAAGAATCTGGTTTTCAGGCTTGAAAGATCTCAATCCATTGAAGAGCAGTTGTATAGGATCTTAGGCAATAAACCCGCATTGAAAAAATGGCATGCTGCCAAAAAAGCGTATGAAAAAGGCATAGAGATGCTGTCGCCAGATCAGATGGCAAAGTTTATCCACTCCATTTTAGAACCGGCGATGTCTTTTACTCAGCACGCTTAACCATTAAAAATGTTTTGCCAATACATCAAGACAGGAGCTTAACGAAATGGTAAGGAGGCCTATATCAAGAGAATCAAAATACTTGTATGGTGCATGGATCATCCTTCTGATCTATCTCTCTCCGCTTTTTATTTTAGGAGAGAATGCTCACATCCGAGTCCATGATAATATGGATTCCAATATTGCGTGGTACCGTGTTCTCGTTCACAGCGGACAGCTGTTTGGAAATATTCAAGCTGTCATACCGCAAGTAATCAACGGCCTGCCGAGGGATACCTTTGAAACGGAATTCAGCGGCATCGTCTGGCTGCATGCGTTGTTTCCAGCAATGCAAGCCTATGCCATATCACAGGCGATAACCCGGGTGTTTGCTTTTATTGGGATGTATCTGCTGCTGAAAGATCATTTTGTGAAAGAGCAGGAATTATCGTTTATCCGTGTTGGTGTAGCTTTAGCCTTTGCTTTAACGCCTTTTTGGCCTTCAGGCATGCTGAGCACCCTCGGAATGCCGCTCGCATTATGGGCGTTTTTAAATATTCGCAATCAGGCATCAGGTCGTAAGGAATGGCTGGTCCTTCTCCTGCTGCCTTTTTACTCCAGCTTTGTATTAGGTTTTTTCTTTTTTCTCTTTGCAATGGCTTTATTATGGATAACGGATGTGTGGAGAAAGAGAAAGTGGAACTTTAAATTTCTCATCAGTATCACCTTTATGGTTTTGATCTACTTGATGACTGAATACCGCCTGGTGTATTCACTTCTGCTTCCACAGGCACCGACGAGCAGGAATGAATTCAAGGAATCTGTCCTTGATTTTCCATCTTCCATAAGTCTGATGCTGAAAAATTTCCTATTGGGCCATACTCATGTGATGACGATTCACACGTACTTCATCCTGCCGCTTTTATTCGTGGCTCTGTGGAAGGTCATTAGACAAAAGACATGGAGAAATGAAACTCTTTTTCTTTTTCTCATGGTATTGAATGCTGTCTTATCTGTATGGTATGGCCTTTGGTTTTTTAAAGGATGGCAGCCGCTGAAAGATCAAGTCTCTCTTTTAAATACGTTTAACTTTTCGAGGTTTCACTTTCTGCATCCGTTAATTTTGTATCTTTTGTTCGCAATAGGCTTGAAGATCGTTGGACAGGGGAAGGGTAAATGGAAAAAAACAGCCGTGGTTTTGCTTATCCTTCAATTGCTATTGCTGTTCACACTGAATGAGGAAATCCGTTATCGAATCGCTGGATACCCTTCGTTCAAGGAATTTTACTCCACTCAGCTCTTTGAGAAAATTGACCGCTTTATTGGAAAACCGAAATATACGTATCGGGTAGCAAGCATAGGACTGCATCCCTCGATCTCTCAATACAACGGATTTTACACGCTCGATACCTATAACAATTTTTATCCGCTCTCCTATAAACACCAATTCCGTTCCATTATTTCTAAGGAACTGGACAAGAACCGAAAACTGAAGCACTATTTTGACCACTGGGGCGGCCGATGTTATCTATTCTCAGCAGAACTTGGCAAGCATTATAGTTTTGAGAAAGATTCGGATAAAGAAATCGACCACCTGCAAATAAACACAAAGGCGTTTAAAAAGCTTGGAGGACGGTACATCTTTTCATCTGTTCCTATCGTCAATGCCAGGGAAGACCATTTAACGTATGAAAAAACATTTACGGACCCGCATTCGGTATGGAAAATCTATCTTTACCAGGTGAGATGAGCTAAAAGGGAGTGAATTTGATGAATGAACCTATCTTAACGATTGTTGTTCCCTGCTACAACGAAGAAGAAGTGCTGCAGGAAACAACAAAACAATTAACCTATCTTCTGGAAGACCTGGAGACAGAAAAGTTGATTCATACACAAAGTAAAATCATGTTTGTGGATGACGGCAGCAAAGACAGGACATGGAACATGATTGAAGAAGAAAGCTTTGTAAATGGTTATGTAACTGGATTGAAATTATCCAGGAACGCCGGCCATCAGAACGCTTTGCTAGCCGGTTTGATGAAAGCAAAGGAATTCTCGGATTGTGTCATTTCCATTGATGCCGATCTGCAGGATGACATCACCGTCATCAGGGAATTTATCCTGAAATACAATGAGGGCTGCGAGATCGTGTATGGTGTCCGAAGAAAAAGAGATACGGATACTTTTTTTAAGCGAACGACAGCGAATGGTTTCTATCGTTTTATGCAAAAGATTGGAATAGACCTCATTCCTAATCATGCTGATTTTCGTTTAATGAGCAAGAGGGCCTTGGATGAGCTGTGCCGATATGAAGAAAACAACTTATTTTTGAGGGGGATCATTCCTCTCATCGGATTCAAGTCAGACAATGCATATTATGACCGCAAAGAACGGCTGGCAGGCACAACAAAATATCCATTAAAGAAGATGCTCGCATTTGCGGCAGACGGAATCACTTCATTTAGCATTGCCCCCATTCGCTTCGTAACACTAATAGGGATGATGTCTATTATTCTCAGTGTGCTGTTAGGGGGCTATGCCATTGTTCAGGAAATCCTGGGACATACAGAATCAGGATGGTCCTCCTTAATGATCTCCATCTGGTTTATTGGTGGGCTGCAGCTTTTAGGCATAGGCGTGATCGGTGAATATATCGGAAAAATCTTTAAAGAAGTAAAGCGGCGTCCAAAATACTCGATAGAAGCAAATCTTAATCTGGAAGATACACCAAGAAAACGGGAGATTTTCCATGAAAGCACGGTCCGCTAATACAACTTTAGATGGCTATTCTTTTATCATAAAAAACTTGACAGCATGATGCTTACCGTTGCGGCATAACAGGATATTTCCAGATTTGGGCAGGACATCATTATCCGCTGGATGTAAACGGTTTTTAAAACAGCGTTTGCGGCGAAAAAAAATCATCATGTCTAATAGAATCCCTCTTTCCATACCATTTGTTAATCTATAAAATGGTAGGCAAGAGGGATATTTATGTCATAGGAACAAAAATGCAGATCAGGTGGAAGAAAACGAGTTGAAGAATCTTGTCCATAAAGGCTATGACGGGCTCACAACTGAAAGTTACGCCTGATTTCCACCGGACAAACAAGATGTGAGCAGCGTCCTTAACGGGAAGAATGAAGTTGAACTCTATACATAAAATTAAAAATTAGAGAGTGAGAAACTAATGGGGAAGCTATTTAAACACTTAAAAAACGGAAATAAGTCCGCATTTTTAGCGGCAATCGTCAACACCATCATTGCCATCATTAAAGGCGGCGCCTATCTCAGTACAGGGAATGTGGCCATGTTTGCAGAAACGATGCACAGTCTAGGTGATGCTGCCAATCAATTCTTTGTATTCATCGGTTCTGCATTAAGCAAAAGAGGGGCAACAGACCGTTTTCCTAATGGGTTTGGAAGACTTGTGAACCTCGTGCTGCTGGGCGCCGTTCTGATTGTTGGAATCATGTCGTTTGAAACAGTTAAAGAAGGATTTACACACATCTTTCACCCGACGGAATCGACTGGCTTTGCCATCAATCTGGCTGTGCTGGGAGCAGCGGTCCTGCTCGAGGCATTCGTCCTTTTTAAAGCAATGAAAGAGATCATGCATGATGCAGGGGACACCACGAGCGGTTTTGCCGTATTCGCTAAAAGTTTCGGTTATCTTCCAAAAGCCAAACCAGCTACAAAACTTGTTTTTATGGAAGATATGGTAGCCACTGCAGGCGGACTGCTCGCTATCATCGCCATTGTCATCGCCCACTACACACCGTTTCACCAAGCAGAAGGCATCGCGTCAATACTGATTGGCCTTATGATGTTCTTTGTTGTCGGAAAAGTATTTCTTGATAATGCTGCAGGGGCTCTTGGAGAAGCGGATGAGGAAATGGAAGACAAAATTGGTGATTTGGTCTTGCGTGATCCTGATGTGAAAGATGTGGTCGGAGTAACCGTCATTAAAGAAGGCGAAGATCTTCATGTCGAACTTGAAGTTGAAGTAGATCCATCGCTGACCGTCGCCCAGGCAGACGACATAAAAGACCGTCTTGAAGAGCAGATCTTATTGGAAAAAGGCGTAGCTGATGTCACTATTGAGTTTGATGAAGACGATGGTGTTCAGCAATGGCAGGAGCACCGCAAAAACATGAATGAAACTGAAAAATGAGTAAAAAACAAAGGATTTCTCCATGCTTTATGGAGGAATCCTTTGTTTTTGTGTTTTAGAGCTTAGTTATGGGGTTTTTTAGGCATGTGAGAACCAGTTTTACCAGTAAAAAATGGAATGAAAATGGAAATACAAGCGGAAACACTAGCTTTACTGTCCAAAATGTTCATTTTACTGTCCAAAATTTGAAAATACTGTCCAAAATCCAACAAATACAAGCCAAAACCCCATTATGGTCAACTAGCTAGATCAAAACATTCCGGGATAGCCGTAATATGGGTAAAATACCTGCTGGCTTGGCTGTCCCTGCCCGCCTTGCTGGGTTTGGCCACCCTGCTGCTGTCCGCCGAGCATCCCGGGGAACAGTCCCGGAAATTGCGGCATCTGTTGCTGTCCTCCTTGACCTTGCTGAGGCTGCTGCCCCTGTTGGCCACCCTGCTGCTGACCGCCGGGCATCCCGGGGAACATGCCAGGAAATTGCGGCATCTGTTGCTGTCCGCCTTGTCCTTGCTGAGGCTGCTGCCCCTGTTGTCCACCTTGCTGCTGCCCGCCCGGCATCCCGGGGAACATGCCAGGAAATTGCGGCATCTGTTGCTGTCCTCCTTGACCTTGCTGAGGCTGCTGCCCCTGTCCGCCTTGCTGCTGCCCGCCCGGCATCCCGGGGAACATGCCAGGAAATTGCGGCATCTGTTGCTGTCCCTGGCCTGCACCTTGCCCAGGGAATTGCGGAAACATTCTTTGTCCGAAATGATGATTGTGGTTCATGTAAATACCTCCTTGTTTACGTACAAACTATCCTATTCTGCCTTACAGTGGTTGGACACTGATTCTAAAGACCAAGTGAAAAACAGGGCATTGGTCTCAAGAAAGATAGGGTTAATTTTACGAAGAGGGGGAATCTTCAGGATGAGGGGGAATTTGTAAGGAATATCAAATCCATACAAAAAAGGGAGATGGAAAATGAAAAAAATACTTGCTAGTTTGGCAGTTGTCATCATGGCCTGGGGGATTTCATTTTCAACAGCATCAGCTTCAGCGCCAGGATTTCATCACCCTGTGGACTGGGATAAAAATTCAATTTTACGCAAGGATGCGCGTGGTGTGGAAGTTAAAAACATGCAGTATATTATCAATGTTCTCAGATTTTATACCGATTCGTCAGTCATCGACTCCGATGGAATCTTTGGTCCGAAAACGGAAGCCGCTGTTAAACAATATCAAAAAAAGCACAACCTGCTCGTGGATGGTGTAGTGGGGCCGAGGACGTGGGAGAGCTTCTCTCAATTCATTGAAAAGAGAGGAAAGAACACTTGTGGAGCCGGTGGATACATGGCCCTAAGAATCCATTGGAAATACGATAGCTCTAATTTCTAGGCGCCATCCAAAGCGTATATCTATGGAAATGGAGAAACATTAACCGATACGTATCGGTTATATGCCAATTAAATGTACTGAGGAATAACAATATCCTTATAAGCTTTCCTTCAAAGAAAACGTGCCCTATTCACGCACGTTTTTCTTTGTTTTGCAATACTGAAGCTCTAAGCGTGCAAGGAATAAATTCTTTCTGACGGACGTACCTATAAAGTAGGAGGTGTATGATGTTTGGTCATCGAATGAAATTGCGGAAAGGACCTCTGCCGTTTAAACGTGTGCTGTTATACTCGTTGATCATGCTCCTCGGTATGACTATTTTTGCATTTTGGTTAGTGGACCATAAAATTGAACCCATCTTAAAAAACATTGCCCGTTCGGAAGTCCATAACATCGCGGATGAAGCCATCAATGATGCCATTCTTAAAACTACAAATCAATATGATATGAATAAATTGATTGTTATCCATGAACAAAAAGGCCAGCATCCGGCCTACAGTCTAAATTATCAAATGTTTAATAAGGTTTTGGGGAAAATGACGGAAAGTATTCATGATGAAATAAAGAGTCAGCAGCATACCAAAAAAGATAGATTCGGAAATAGACTTAACTCAATTGTCTATCAAATCCCGTTAGGTGCAGCATTTAACAACTCCTTGCTATCCGATGTAGGGCCTCCCGTACCAGTAGAAATGAGTGTGGTTGGAAACGTGGATTCAGATCTGAAAACCAAGCCAATGAACGTAGGAATTAATAATCCATATCTTGAGGTTTATGTACATTTAAAAGTAAATGTACAGGTTGTTGTACCATTTTCTTCAGAAAAAGTAACCGTAGCGAACAATGTAAAACTTGGTGATCTTTTCTTGCCGCAAGACGTTCCAGAGTATTACGGAGACGGCGGAGGCTTATTCAAACCAGCAGTTATTGGCAATAAAGCGAAAAAGAACGATTAAACTCTATCCCTGGATCAGGATAGAGTTTTTTTACTTCTAATATATAGAATTTTACTGGTGGAGATATAATGAACGTACAGATAAAAAGGAGAATTATGAATCATAAACTCATTTCTAATTATAAAGATCATGATAGACTTAGATGCAGCTTTAATAACCTTGCTCAAAAAGCCAGAAAGGGAGAATTGACAGGTTTTACGTTGCCGAACTGATGGGTTATCTTTGATGATCAGGGATATCCAGTTCAGTCCATTCCTTACAAGGATGACCATGTTTTATTTGTACATACGAAACAAGGAGTGGAATGGCCCCGCAAAGCAAAACATCCGTTGACTTCTTAAACTTAAGAAAAGCTGCTGCTAGTTCTAAAAAAGAAGCAGCCTCCCCAGTTCTGCAGGAAACCTGTATGGTCCAGGCAGATGAATCGTTGTCCTAGGAACCTTTCAGAACGTACATGCAATGTAGGCAATGCTCATTTCCTACAACCAACCATTTATTACGTTAAATGAAACTCATACTGCTACTATACGAAGGTCAGCCTGGTCCGTGAGCTCCCAAAAAAGCTGCCTCCTGCGATAAGCGGGAGGCAGCTTTTTTATTTTTCTTCTTCATTTTCTGTCACAATCCCAAGTTCTTCTGCATCCTCAATTCTGTAACTGATCAATACATATTGATACGTACCGACTTTGTTGGCTTCTTCTTCGGACAGTATCTTTTTTTCCGGGCGTTCCGGCCAGTCGAACTCTTTTTTATCTTTTTTTCCAAGAGCTTTCATGATGGTAGGAAAGGACTCCTGCCATTCTTTAGCCGTCATGCGGTCGCTCGAGGAATTGATCGTTACATGATAGGGGAGTTCATTCAGTTCAACACCCTGCTTTTTTTCTTCTCTTACCTTCGCAAGAGATCTTTCATACAGCTTTAACGCAGGTTCGATTAATTGATAGGTTAGTGAAAGTGCTACTTCGGGCTGTTCGGCCTGTGCCTGGAGATCACCTCTGTAAAGCACACCTTCCATATTAACGGTTTTATAGTATTTCTCCACAAGATTACCGAGCTGCTTTGTTTCTGCCACTTCCAGAAGTTCCGCTTCTTCAAGCTTTTTCACGTGATAATACAGCCTGGAAGGGTGTTCGTTCAGTTCCGACGCGAGCTGTTTTACCGTGATCGGCTGTTCGGATGCAAGGTGAAGAATTCTCAGTCTCCTTGGATCAGAGAAGATTTTCATTAAATCGATCGATTGTGTTTTCCATTGAGCCATGTGACATCCCACCTAAACATTATCTTTATTAAAAAGAATACCACAAATTCAAGGGATAACGAGATGCCCAATTGTATGATTAGTCCATCGTTCGGATCACTTTGCTTCTCCAAAGCACGAGAACCACAAACATGGTAAGGACCACGCTTGAAACCAAAATAATTTTGTCAATCGGAATTCCTCCTGACAGTAAAGAGGATACAAGCGCAAATGAGAGTGGGACGAATCCCATAGAAGCTGTAGCCATTAAGCTTTGCACTCGGCCCATCATGTGTTTATCCGTCATCTCCTGAACTAAGGACGGAGAGATAATATTGGAGATGGATAAGCATACACCTGCCATCGATAGAAGTAAAATACCATGCCAGAGAGCGGACATTTGGCTTAAGAAAATATTAAAGACCGAGAGAAGAGCGATTAGAGAAAGGCTGATGACCGGCCGTTTTCTTTTTATGTTCAATGCCCCAGTAAGCAGTGCTCCCACTACCATGCCGCCAGCAAGAGAGCTTTCCAGATAGCTTAACGCCAAGACATCTCCTTTTAAATACTGATCCACCATTAGAGGCAATCCGATATTGAGAGGGCCTACCAAGAACAGATTGACAAAAATTGAAGTGGCCATCGTTATGAGCAGGTAGGGGACGCTTTTGACGTAGACAATGCCTTCCTTTAACTGCTGAAATGTGGATTCTCTTTTTTTTGTTTCTTTTGATTGCTGATCTGGATAGCGGATTTGCGAGATAAGAATGCTGCTGCAGATGAGCAGGATAGAAGTGCAACAGAAAACGCCGCTGAAGGAGCCAAATTTAATGATAAAGCCGGCGATGACCGGGCCAGTTAATAAAGATAGCTGATTGGTGGTCTGCATGAGAGAGTTGGAGCGTACGATATGCTCCTTTTCAACGATGGTGGGAAGCATGGATTGGTTCGCCGGCCAGTAAAAGGCATCAAGTACACCAAAACAAAGAGCAAATATACCGAGGAAAATCAGGTTCATACTGTCGTTCATGATCAAAAGCACTAAGCCAAGTACAAGTAATCCTCTCGTCAGATTGGAAATGAAGATCACATGCGACCGCTTCATCCGGTCAGCGAGAACGCCGCCGATTGACATGAGCAGTACCCGTGGAATGGTGGTGAGCATCATAATAATTCCAAGCCTTGATGGGGCTTCTAGAGCACGTATAACAAACCAGGTCTCTGAAATTAAATAGATAGAGAACGACAGCCCTGTAAAAATACTGGCAATCCATAAAAATAAAAACTGCCGGTTGGCAAAAACCTCTCCAAATGATGCCTTTTTTATAACCTTTGCTTCCTGTGCCAAACTGCTTTCCATATAAAAACTCCTCTCGCAATTGAAATTAATTTATCGTTAAAATTTATTTTAATGGTAAAAATCATTTTAGTGAATTAGAATCGTTCGACAAAAAGTTTACGAGGGGAAAATCCGGTTGCATTGGAAAAGGATATAAAACTCAAATGGAGTATATAGGTAGAGTGTAAGGTCAGGAAATTATAGGATCTGGATGGTGGTCAGCAGATGATACGCTGGGAAACGAAGATGATTTCAACGGAACGCGGAAACTTTGAAGTGTTTAGTAAAGGGCAGGGACCTGCGTTATGTGTGGCCCATCTCTATTCAGAGTTTAATGAGACAGGTGACAGATTTGCTGATACATTTACGGAAACAAACCAAGTATTTCTAGTAAATCTGAGAGAAGCGGGAATGTCAGTACAAGCGCACGAACCGTATCAGCTCAGCATGATTGAGACGGTGCTAGATCTTGAAGCAGTTAGATTGGAGCTGGGCATTCAGTCTTGGAACGTTGCCGGACATTCTACCGGGGGAATGCTTGGTCTTGTCTATGGCATGCGGCATCCTCAATCCATTGATTCTTTAATCATTGCCGGTTCTGCAGCCAGGGAATATGCCTCCTCATCGCCCTATTGTATCTATCATCAGGAACACCCACAGTTTGAAAAGGATGCAAATGCTGATCGAACGCCTGAAAACGAACCTATCAGAAGAAGAACGCAGCCGCTGCTCCCGGGAGCGGACGAAGCTCTCCCTGCATGAACCGGCTCGGTATGATGAATAATTTACAGGGGATGTCCACAAATCGATGTCTGCTGCCCGCATGAACTTTTTTGCACGGGAAATTCTGCTATTTGATATTACGAAACAAATGCACAAGGTTACTGCCAGAACTTTGGTGATTTGCGGAGCACATGACGTCCAGTGCCCTCTTCCTTTCTCTAAGGAAATTGCAGAACTAATCCCTAACGCCGAGCTGGAAGTTTTTAATGACAGCAATCATTATCCTTTTTTAGAAGAAGCTGAAAAATTCAGCGGGGTGATCAAAGAATTTCTATTCCATCCTGTCATGAGGCATAAAACATGAGAGCAATAGAGTTTGAAAAGCAGTTTGTGACAGCTGGAATCTTTGTCTTCTATAAAGGGCTTTTCCCGTTTCAAATCGGTCCGACAAGGAAAGGGGATCAGCTCGGAGTCGTCAGGCTGGGTGGGCATCGGGAAGAAAATGAAACACCGATCGAGACAGCGGTGCGGGAATTGCGTGAAGAATCGGGCATGAATGTAAAACCCATCCATTCCCCAGTGACCTATCATACGCCCAGCTGGAATTATCCTGAAACAAAAGTGAGGGCACAGGATTCACAAGGAATGGCTCCCGTTCTGATTAAAGGAGTAAACGGTGAATATTCTGTCATGTACTTTGGGGAGTCCATGGATAAGCCTGTACCATCTTCTGAAGCGAGAGCAATTGTATTATTGAAACCGGCAGATATTGTGCTAATTTGCAGCAGGACGCTGACTTTTGGTGAGTATATAACCCGCAATGGAATTGTTGTAGAAAGAGAGAAGATGGACCGTAATCTTAATCTGGTGCCCTTTCCGCAGCTTCGTTTTTTATCCAGGCTTTTAAAAGAAAATCCAGCGTGGCTCAAAGGTATTTAAGGAAAATAAAAAAGCTCAGCATTACGCTGAGCTGTAAAGGTTAATGATTGATTATTGAAACAGTCCGGAATGAAGCACTTCATTCGCTGCAGAAACAACATTGAACAAGAAAGCTCCCCACCATACAAGACGGCCTCGGGAAGAAACTTTGCTCCATCTTGCTCCCTTGCCATGTTCTTTGAAATAAATAAGAGCAGCAAGGGCCGTTATATTAAAGAAGATCATGCTCCAGCGGGCTACAACAAGGTAAGTCGGACTTACTAATCCACCGGCAAGCAGCAATCCATTGATTAAGAACAGCATATAGAAAAACGGAAGACTTTTCATGTCATCACTTCTCTCCAAGATGATCAAATCCTCGTTTATTCTATCACCGTAATTATGAAATTGGAATGGGTTTGCTCAATGGTTAACAATGTTGACACAATTACTGACCGAACCTGATATCAGGGCTTTTTCGAAGGAACATGTATGACATCAGAAGATGAAATCATCACCATCATGCTCCCTCCATAGGTTTTGGCCCGGATCAGGATCGGCTGGTTATAACGGTTTTGAAAACGGAAATCAGGCCCGTACCAGCTGACGGTCGCATCCCTGCCTTTTGGAACATAAGGTACACTTCGGCTGTGTGAAAAACGCTGCACAATATGAAGTCCAGCCCGGTCCACGGCATTAAAAAGAGTAGAGGAGACCTGGCAGATTCCTCCGCCGACTCCTTCTGAAAGCTCTCCACGAACAATAACAGGTGCACGCATGTACCCTTTGTCAGTAGTCCGTCTGCCTACGACCCCGTTAAAGGAAAAGGTCTCTCCAGGAAACACGACTTGATTATCAATCGCTTTTGCGGCAAGTGAAATATTATGGGTCCTGGATGAATGAGAACGGTTGAAATAGGTAACATACTGAGCAAGGTGATTGGTCCTGATATTTCCGAGCAGCTCACTGTCAACCCTGGGATGTACGGTTAATTGAGGGATTTCAAGTTTAGCAGGTCCCTTGCTGAAGAAATTGGCATAAAACTGTTCTTTAAACGCTTTCTTATAAAGCATGGATCCGTTTTCTCCAGGCATGATGCCTCCAGATTCGTTGATCTTTGCATTAATAGGCGGACGGTAGACCTGTCTTTCCAATTTTAACGTGAACAACTCGAGTTTTTCACTATCGATCATTGGTGTACCCGGAAGCGGAATCATAAAATCTTTTCGATCGATAATTGCGATGGTTTGGCCTTGCTGCATCAATGATATACTCGCCGGCGTACTGACGGGCTGTACGGCCAGCAGCATACCGGTTAACCATGAAAGTAACATAAAGAACAACCTCCCAACAATTAGTATGTTGAAGGATGTATCGTTTTATGTGCAGGGGATCGCTCAATATATTGGCAGAGCCAAGCACTTTTTAGATTTTTCGAAAAAGTTATTGACTTTCCATTCCATACCTGTTTTAATAACAATTAATCCGATGAGATTTATATGATTTAAAAAAACTACATAATCGTTTCTTATTATGAGAGGTGGAGGGAATTGGCCCCATGAAACCTCGGCAGCGGACTCTTTCAGAGAACTGTGCCAAATCCAACAAGCAGCAGCTTGGACGATAAGGAAGGCGGAACATGAATTATACTTCCCCTTACACGTCCATGACAGGTAAGGGGAAGTTTTTTATGTGTGAGTAAAAAAATATCGTACAGCTGATTGGTAAACCAAAGGCCGTGTCTTGACATTAGCAGACATGGCCTTTGGTTTTCTTTCGTTCCTGGACCTGTTTTCATTTGAAAGGGGGAATTTTATTCGCTGCAATTGTTCAAAACGATACGTCGACCGGACAACCGGAGGCTTCCTAAAAAGGAGGTTTCCGGTTGTTTTCTTTTTGCCAAAACGAAATGAAGAAGGGAGATCGTAATGACTTTACTGCAAATTAGTAAACTCGATCGGAGTTTTGAGACGGGAAAAGGCGTGACAAAAGCACTTGAACAAATTGATCTCAATGTGAATCAAGGAGAATTTATCACGGTGATCGGCCCGAGCGGCTGCGGGAAAAGTACCTTATTAAAAATAATTGCTGGATTGGATACAAGCCATGAGGGCTCTGTATTACTGGATAACCAAAAAGTTTCAGGACCAAGTATTGATAAAGGATTTATTTTTCAAGAACCCAGGTTGTTTCCCTGGCTGACAGTGGAAAAAAATATTGCGGCCAACTTGCCTGTGAAAGAAAATGCTACACAAGGAAGAGTACGAGAGCTGATTAACTTGGTCCGGCTGGAGGGTTTTGAAAATGCCTATCCAAAAGAGCTGTCGGGAGGAATGGCTCAGCGGGTATCCATCGCAAGAGCCCTGCTCAGAAATCCTAAGGTTCTCCTCCTGGATGAACCATTTGGAGCGTTGGATGCCTTTACCCGGTCACATATGCAAGAGGTGCTGCTCGATATCTGGCAGAAAAACCGGACGACTATGATCTTTGTGACTCACGACATCGATGAGGCCATCTATCTTGCCAGCCGAGTCGTGATCATGAATCCCCGGCCCGGCACGATTCGGGAAGTGATACCGATTGAGCTGAATCATCCCCGAAGAAAAACAGATCCTGCCTTCCAGGAAATACGTCAGCGTGTGTTGAGTGAATTTGAAAAAGTAGAGGAATTCGAGAAAACTGCAGCCGTCCGATAACGATGCAAAGGAGATGAAGTGATGAGCAATCAGACTGGAGTATTAACAAGAACGACTGTAGAGCGTAAACAAAGCATCAAGGAATCAGCAACAAAAAAACAGAGCAAAAACCCATTCCAATCCCATTTGGCAAGAGGATTGGCACTCCCGGTTTTTATCATCATTGTTTGGGAACTGGCAGGTGCTTACGGGCTGATTTCTGCCACCTTGCTGCCGAGGCCGAGTGAAATCCTTATCGCATTTAAAGAATTGATTCGTACCGGGGAATTATTCACACATTTTAAAATCAGCTTGTTCCGGGCGCTTACAGGATTTTTAATTGGCGGGGGACTTGGGCTTTTGGCCGGGCTGGCCGTCGGTTTCTCGAGCAAAACAGAGCAATCACTTGATCCTACGTTTCAGATGCTGCGGACAATTCCATCGTTAGCTGTAATACCGTTATTCATTCTCTGGTTTGGCTTTGGTGAGCTGTCAAAAATATTGCTGATCTCAAAATCTGCGTTCTTTCCGCTATATGTGAATGCGTTCTTAGGGATACGCGGTGTGGACTCTAAACTGTTTGATGTAGCGAAGGTGCTTGAATTCAGCAAATGGAAACAGATCACAAAACTCATTCTTCCTGCTGCACTACCAAATATCCTGCTCGGTTTACGGCTGTCATTAGGAGCGGCTTGGCTGGCTTTGGTAGCAGCTGAACTGATGGGATCGAGTGAAGGGATTGGATATCTGATTATGGATGCGCGGCAATTTTCTCAAACATCCGTGGTTTTCGTAGGAATCATCATTTTTGCGGTGTTCGGAAAAGCATCAGATTCACTGGTCCGATATTTTGAAAAGCGGCTTCTGAAATGGCGTGACAGCTATATCGGATGATCAAAATCTTACATAACAGGAGAGGAGAAAACGGATGAAATTAACGAAGAAAAAAATAATGCCGGGTGTATTCACATTGATTTTATTGATGGCTTTGCTTTCCGGCTGCAATGAGCAAAGCACGAACGCTGAGCAGAATGGTGACGTCACCGTCAACATCGGTGTTCAGGGGAGTACCGGTGTTCTGCCGTATGCCCGTGAAAAGAAATACTTTGAAAAAGCATTTGAGAAAGAAGGCGTAAAAGTAAAATGGAGTGAATTCGCAAGCGGCCCCCCTCACTTTGAGGCATTGGCATCTGGAAGGCTGGACTTCGGTGCAACCGGAGGAACTCCACTTATTGCCGGACAGTCGGGCAATGTTGATTTTAAGGCCATTGCGGTGACAACCAACGGAAAAAAAGGGAATTCCATCATCATACCAAAAGGAAGCAAGATAAAAGAGTTAAAAGATTTAAAAGGAAAGAAAATTGCGGTGGCTAAAGGAAGCAGTGCCTATAACTTTCTTTATATGGCGCTTGATCAAGCAGGGCTGACTGACAAGGATATTAAAATTGTACAGCTGCAGCCTGATGAAGCAAGGCCAGCTCTCGATAACGGTTCCATAGATGCCTGGTCGACCTGGGAACCTTACGCCACTACTGCAATTTTTCAAACAGGCGCAAAGTCCCTGGCTGATGGAGAGGACTTAAATATCAATGCTCCAAGCTTTCTCGTGGCAAGAACACAGTTTACGAAGGATCATCCTGACTTAACGGTCCTCTTCTTAAAAACGTATGAAAAGGCCAGACAAGAATTCATCAATCATCCGGATAAAGTAGCCAATGAAATTGCCAAACATGAGAAGCTGGAACCGGAAATTGTCCGGACGGTCTTAGAAAGAGCCGACTTAATCCTGTCTCCGACAACAAAAGAGTTTGCAAAAGCCCATCAGCATCAGGCTGATTTTCTATATAAAGTCGGAGGCATCAACAAAAAGCTTGATACATCGAAAGTGATAGAGAACCGGTTTGTTGAGAAGGCTCTAGAGAAGGAGTGAGCAGCAAACATTTGATGGAGGGATGAACGTGGGAGAAGCGTCTTTAAGAGAATGGCACCGCCCAAAAAACTTTGTTGCATCGATTACGAAGGAGCAGCTGCACCTTGTCAATTTAACAGATCTTGAGTTCACAGGCCTTTGCAAAGAAAGATACGGAGTGAATAAAGGGTTGTACAACACGATTGAAAGCTATTTTGCTAAGCGGGGAGTACGCAATATTCTCTATCGCAGAGTGTACATTCTTGAATTCCTGGCCGACGTTCAGAGCAAGAAAGGAAAGGAAAGCCGTGAAGCACACGTTTCCTTCGGTGCAGGAGGTTTGGCCAGAGCGCTGCACACCTTTTTTATTAAAAACCTTTAAGGGGGATTTTACTTTGGCAGACATCGTAACCATATCGGGAAGTCCATCGGTAACCTCGAGAACAGGAATCGTCCTTGATTATTTGAATGAGCTGGCTCAAAAAGGGGGACTTGAAACAGAATCTTTTTCAGTGCTTGATGTCCCGCCAGAAGATCTTGTTCTTGGCCATTTTCAGAGTCCACAACTGAAAGCTATTGAGAAGAGCATAAAGCAAGCCAAAGCTGTCATTATCGGAACTCCTGTGTACAAGGCAGCCTATTCCGGGGTCCTTAAGACGCTGCTGGATCTGCTGCCACGCGATATTCTATCCGGTAAAAGTATCTTGCCTATCGCAACGGGAGGTACCATCGCTCATCTTCTGAGCATCGATTATGCGTTAAAGCCTGTCCTTTATGCGGTTGGAGCAAGGAATATTTTAAATGGTATTTATTTAATCGATCTGCAGCTGCAGCATAACAATGGCCATGACGTTGCGTTTGATCCGGAAATCGAGCAGCGGCTGATCGTATCATTGAATGAACTGATCGATGAGATAAAGAAAGATTTGTACATCAGGGACTTTGAAAAAGCAGAGCTGCAAACTGCCGGAGACACTGAAGGAAAGGGGAATAAAGCATGAACGTATATTGGTTTTTGCCAACACATGGAGACAGCCGTTATTTAGGGACATCTGAAGGAGGAAGGCCCATTACGCTTTCCTATCTTCGTCAAATTGCGCAGGCGGCAGATAGCCTTGGCTTTAAAGGTGCACTCCTGCCGACAGGACACTCCTGCGAGGATGCGTGGGTGACCGCTTCTTCCTTGATACTGGCTACCGAAAAGATGAAGTTTCTTATCGCTGTAAGACCGGGTTTGGTCTCTCCCTCACTGGCGGCGCGGATGGCTTCCACCTTTGACCGGCTGTCCAACGGAAGGTTATTGATCAATGTCGTGACCGGGGGAGACCCAGTGGAGCTCGGCGGAGACGGATTGCACTTATCTCATAGTGACCGATATCAACTGACGGATGAATTTTTGACCATCTGGAGAGAGCTGCTGGCAGGCGAAACGGTTGATTTTGAAGGTGACCATTTCAAGGTGAAAGAAGGAAAAGTACTTTTTCCGTCACACCAGCAGCCATATCCGCCGCTGTATTTTGGCGGGTCATCCGAAGCGGCGCTAGAAGTGGCTGCCAAGCATATTGACGTTTATCTGACGTGGGGAGAGCCGCCTGCACAGGTGAAAGAAAAGATTGATAGAGTCAGAAAGCTGGCAGCTCAGCAGGGACGGACAGTCAGCTTTGGAATCCGGCTCCATGTGATTGTCAGGGAAACAGAAGAAGAGGCCTGGGATGCAGCTGATTCGTTGATTCAATATGTAGATGAGGAAACCATTGCCGCTTCACAAAAAGTCTTTTCACGATACGATTCTGTCGGGCAGAAGAGGATGGCTGCACTTCATAACGGAAAAAAAGATTCATTGGAGATCAGTCCAAACCTTTGGGCGGGAATCGGCTTGGTGCGAGGCGGGGCAGGAACGGCACTCGTGGGGGATCCAGATACGGTTGCACAGAGAATGATAGAATACAAGGAAATTGGAATTGATCACTTTATCTTCTCAGGTTATCCGCATCTTGAAGAAGCCTATCGAGTGGCAGAGCTCCTCTTTCCACGACTTCCTCTTGCGCATTTTGAATCGGCAGCAGAGCGCCCGTTTCATTCCTTCGGCGAAATTGTCGCCAATGCGTACCAGCCAATGAAAAGAAAAGCAAAATAAAAGTAAGCCAGTAAACATGCTGTTTTTTTCTGACAGAAAAAAGTAGTTATTGACAAATTTAACTAGTTTAAGTAATCTATAAAAGTAATTCATACAAAACCAGTCAGAATTATAGGGTTTATTATAAATGACAGCAAAAACTCATAACATGTTTATTGTATTGAGTTTTTGCAGTACATAATGATTGGTCCAGTTAAAAATTAAATAATGGGGGTTAGGGAATGAAAAGACTCAGTCTTATTTTTCTGGTTGTTTTCTCCATGCTTCTTTCCGCATGCGCACTCAACAGCTCAGGAGATAACGAATCAAAGGACAGCGGGGAGAAAGCAAGCACATCTGCTGTTAAAGATGCAAAAGGCAAAAGCTATAAAGCAACCGATGTATCAGCGCTGCCTGATAAAGCAAAAGCAAGAAAAGATACATTCATTGCGGGCATTTCTGCTCCAGGCGGAGTGTTCCTGCCATACTTTTATGAGAACGGGTGGGATGGCAATGCCACTACACCGATTTTTGCACCGCTTGTTGACTTAGATAAAGACGGGAAGCCGGTTCCGATCTTGGCTGAAAGCTGGGAAACTTCCAAAGACCAGTTAACCTATACGTTCCATATTAGAAAGAATGCGAAATTCAGTGACGGTTCTCCGGTAACGGCTAATGACGTTGCTTTTACGCTTAAGCTCCTTCATGATCCTGCTTATAACGGCTATCAGGATATTTCTCTTGCCGCGATCAAAGGCGGAAAAGAGTATAAAGAAGGAAAAGCGAAGACCATTGAAGGCATTAAAGCCAAAGATCCACAGACGATTGAAATTACAACAGATAAAGTCAATGCAAAGGCATTGTTGATCTTAGGCGGACAGGTGCTGTCTGAGAAATACTACGGAAAAGATTACAAATACGGCAAGCTGGACTACTTGAAGGATCTGTATTCCAAACCGCTTGGGGCAGGGCCTTATGTATTCTCCAAATATGTGCCTGGCCAAGAGATTCGCTATACAGCAAACGATAAGTACTATGCGGGCAAGCCAAAAACAAAAAACCTGATTTACAAGATTATCGACAAAGCCACTTCTCTTCAGCAATTTGAAACAGGTGAACTGGATTACGCAGGATTCCCAGCTGATGATGATACCGTAGAGCAGCTGAAAAGCTTGAAGTTCGCCAACATCAAAGTAGAGCCGGTCAATGATTACGGTTTGATCTATGTGAACAATACGCGTCCGCAGTTCAAAGATAAAGAAGTCCGCCAAGCGCTCCTTTACGGGCTGGACCGACAAAAAATAGTAGACGTACGTTTTAAAGGTTTTGGCCAAGTGGCAGATATTCCAGTTTCACCGGTTTCATGGGCATACAATAACCAAGGTGTAACAGAGTATAAATTTGATCCGAAAAAAGCGAAAAAGCTGTTGGATAAAGCAGGATGGAAAACCGGCAAGAGTGGAATCCGCGAAAAGAATGGCGTTCAGCTGAAAATCAATTACTTAACATCTGACGCAGAGGATGCTGTCATCCCGATCGCTAAAGAAAATTATCAGGACATCGGCGTTAAATTTGAGCCGGACATTACTGATTTTAACGCACTCGTTTCCAAGCTTACGAAAAAGAACTATGACTTTGCGGCTGTATCCACATCACAGATTCTGGATCCAAGCGATACAGTAGAGGAGTTGGCTACCAAAAATCCGAACAACTACATGGGCTACTCTAATGCTAAAATCGACAAATTGATCCAGGAAGGGTTAGGAACTCTTGATATCACTAAGCGAAAAGAAGTGTACCATGAGCTGTATAAAGAATTTACACAGGATCCTCCTTACATCCTGATTCATTACCGCCAGAGCGCGAGAGCGATCAGCGGCCAGATCGAGGGATTGGTTCCTGATAACTATACTGGCATCGGTTCAAGCCTGCCAAACATCTCAATCAAAAAGTAAAACGTAAAATGCCTGGCGCACAGCTGGGCATTTTATCTGCAGAGGGGGGATTACCATATGAAACAGTATGTACTGCAGCGGTTTATTCAAATGATCATTATCTTGTTCGGTACATCATTTATCATCTTTTTCTTATTTGCACTGCTACCGGGGGATTATATTGATTCCAACTTAAGCCTCACCCCGCAGAGAGCACATGAGCTTAAAGCGCTCTATGGGCTTGATCAGCCGATTCTTCAGCGTTATTTTACGTGGCTCGGGAATGTTTTTCATGGAAATCTCGGCTTTTCGTTAAAACATCAGGAAAGTGTTGTTTCCCTGCTTAATAAGTATGTGTGGAATTCATTTATCGTAGCGCTCCTTGCCCTGTTCTTTACATGGACCATCGCTCTTCTTACAGGCGTATTTTCCGCGATCAAGCAATATTCTCTATTCGATGGACTGGTGACATTCTTCGTCTTTGCAGCCATGTCCTTCCCGTCGTTCTTTATCTCTTTGCTGTTTATAAAATGGTTTGGGGTTGACCTTAAGATTCTCCCAATCGGAGGAATGATCGATACAGGCAGTGAAACGACCGGATTCGCTTATATTCTTGAAGTGGGCAAGCATATGATCTTGCCTGTGGCCATTTTAACCCTGCTCAGCGTCGGTTCTTTAACCCGTTATTTCAGGACGGGGATGCTGGAGGTCATCCGGCAGGATTACATCCGGACTGCTAGGGCGAAAGGATTAAAGGAAAGAACGGTTATTTTTAAGCATACTCTTAAGAACGCCATCCTTCCGGCCATCACGCTGCTGGCTTTTGAACTGCCGGGGCTTTTTTCCGGAGCAATCATCATGGAACAGATCTTTAACTGGCCGGGTGTCGGCAGAATTCAAATTGAATCGGTCAGCTTCAGAGATTATCCAGTATTGATGGCTTTTACACTGTTCCTTTCTTCCCTCACCATCATCGGAAACTTCCTGGCTGATGTTACATACGCCGCGGTAGATCCGAGAATCAGGCTGAAATAGGGGGATGAACATGGAAACTGCTAAACCGTTAATCTATAAAAAGAAGAAAGTAGCGAAGGCGAAATCTCCATCGTTATGGAAACAAACCTACCGGCGCCTGAAAAAGAACAAATTGGCGATGGCAAGTTTAATTTTCCTTGTTTTTATGCTTTTGCTCAGTTTTATAGGGCCTCATTTTTCACCATATATTTTAGACCGTACAGATATTGCCTATGCCAACCAGCCGCCGAGCTCATCGCACTGGCTTGGGACCGATAATTATGGACGTGATGTGCTGACACGATTAATGATGGCGGGGCAGATCTCGCTGACGATCGGACTTGCCTCGATGGTTCTTTCTATTGTGATCGGTTCGTTCCTTGGAGCCGTTTCAGGCTTCTACCGCGGGATTGTGGATATGATCATCATGAGGCTGGCCGATATCCTGATGTCGATTCCAGGCTTGCCGCTTCTCTTGATCATGGGAGCGATTCTGTCTGAGTGGAAGGTACCTTCTGAATACAGACTGTACATTATCATGATCATGCTGAGCTTTGTCGGCTGGCCTGCCCTTGCCAGGCTTGTCCGCGGACAAATTTTGTCACTGCGGGAGCAGCCCTTCATGCAGGCAACGGAAGTGCTCGGACTCAGCGATCGGCGAAAGATTTTCTATCACTTGATCCCGAATACGCTGCCGCTATTGCTCGTTGTGGCAACCCTGAATGTGGCAGGGGCGATACTTAGTGAATCCGCACTGAGTTTCCTTGGGCTAGGAGTCGTTCCGCCGACACCTTCATGGGGTAACATGATGGATGCGGCAAATAATTTTATTGACTTCAGAAAACGCCCATGGCTATGGATTCCACCGGGCTCGGCCATCTTCCTCACTGTCGTGTCCATTAACTTGCTCGGCGATGGATTAAGGGATGCGCTGGACCCGAAAATGAAACGGTAGGTGTTAATATTGAGTGAAGCACTGTTAGAAGTAAAAAACTTAGTCACTAATTTTTATACGGAAGAGGGCGTTGTAAGGGCAGTGAATGACGTCAGCTTTTCCATTGGTGAGCAGGAAACGGTCTGTATCGTCGGAGAGTCAGGATGCGGAAAAAGCATCACCTCACTTTCCATCATGCAGCTCATAAATGAGAACGGAAAGATTGAAAACGGAGAAGTGAACTTTGCCGGCCGGAATCTTCTTAAACTGAATAAAAAAGAAATCAGCCGCCTTCGCGGAAATGATATCGGAATGATCTTTCAGGAACCGATGACCTCACTGAATCCAGTGTATACGATCGGCCAGCAGATGATTGAGCCGCTCCAGGAGCATCTGCTGCTTAGCCGGAAGGAAGCCTATAAGAAAGCACAGGAGCTCATCACAAGGCTGGGAATTCCAAATGCTGAGAAAATCATTAACATGTATCCGCACGAACTGAGCGGGGGTATGCTGCAGCGGATCATGATCGGCATCGCGATCAGCTGCAATCCGAAGCTCATCATCGCCGATGAGCCTACGACTGCCCTGGATGTAACGATTCAAGCTCAGATACTGGATATTTTACGGGATATTAAAGAGCAGTTTAAAACATCCATTCTACTGATTACCCATGACCTTGGAGTTGTTGCCGAGATGGCTGATTATGTTGTCGTTATGTACGCAGGCAAGATTGTGGAGCAGGGCCCTGTCCTGGAAATGTTTACGAATCCACAGCATCCTTACACGAAGGGTCTCCTGAAAGCCAAACCGGTGATTGGAGAGCGAAAAGAGGAGCTTTACACGATAGCCGGCCAGGTTCCAAACCTTGCTGAACTGTATGACTCGTGTTATTTTGCTGACCGGTGCGAGCATTGCATGGACATTTGCCGGACGAAGCATCCAGAGCTTGAAAAAACCTCTGAGTACCATAGTGTCAGCTGCTACCTTTATGAAAGAGAGGCCGTACGATGAGTGAAGCATTGTTAGAAGTAAAAGATTTAAAAAAATACTACTCAAGCTCTAACGGCCTATTTGGAAAAAAGAGTGAATCGGTCAAGGCGGTCGATGGTGTTTCATTTACGATTGAAAAAGGAGACGTATTTGGTCTCGTCGGAGAGTCCGGCAGCGGGAAATCCACGATTGGAAAGACCATTCTAAGGCTGCATGAGAAAACCGAAGGGGAAGTTCGTTTCAAAGGGAAAGATGTTTACTCACTAAAGAAAAAGGAACTAAGGAGTTTGCGTGTGCAGACCCAACTCGTCTTTCAGGACCCTTTCAGCTCATTAAACCCCAGGATCCGGGTGGGAGATGCCATTGGGGAAGCCATGGTTCAGCACGGTCTTGCTTCCAGTAAGGATGTTAGAGCAAAGGTGCTTCAAGTAATGGAAACATGCGGTCTTTCACCCTTTCATGTGGATCGTTATCCTCATGAATTCTCTGGCGGCCAGCGGCAAAGAATCGTCATTGCCAGGGCGATGGCACTCAATCCCGAGTTTCTTGTCATGGATGAACCGGTCGCTGCTCTGGACGTTTCCATTCAGGCACAGATAATTAATCTTTTCAGTGATCTGAGGAAGAAAAAAGGTCTTTCCTATTTGTTTATTTCACATGATTTGAGTGTCGTGGAGCATCTTTGTACAAAGATTGCGATCATGTACCTTGGCAATATTGTGGAGATGGCAACGAAAGAAGAGCTGTTTGATAATCCGCTGCATCCCTATACGAAAGCGCTCTTGTCTGCTGTCCCAATTCCCGATCCACGGATCAAGAGGGAAAGAATTATTTTAAAAGGAGATATTCCGAGTCCTGTTAATCCGCCGTCAGGCTGCAAGTTTCGTACACGGTGTCCGCTGGCAACAGAGCTTTGTGCGGAAAAAAAACCCGAATTCAGGGATATGGGGAACGGACATTTTACGGCCTGTCATTATGCTTAAAAACTGTTGACTTACCAGGCTTATTCCATTATATTATTTTTAATAATTTAAAATTTTCTATCTTATTAAGAGAGGTGGAGGGATTGGCCCTTTGAAGCCTCGGCAGCGGTCCCGCAGAGGGAACTGTGCCAATTCCAACAAGCTTTGGCTTGGACAATAAGAAGGGTAATTTGGTTATGTCTAACCTCTTCTTATTACGTGATCGTAGTAGGAAGAGGTTTTTATTACGGTATAAAACAGAGTAAATCCATAGGAATATTTGTATATTTTTTGCTGCTGATTGGAAAACCAAAGGCAACTCTCTTTTTGGGATGTTTGCCTTTGGTTTTTTTATTCAGTTCGAGCAAGAAGAAATAGTTGAAATAAGAGAGAGGGAAGGAGATGCTGGTATGTCGTCGTTATTAATTGTTGGTGGAGATCATCTTGGGAAAATTACGAAGAAACTGGAGCATCAAGGGATAAGGGAGATCATTCATGTAAGCGGAAGAAAAGCTAGAATGTCTCAAAAGGAGATTCCTAGTCATGTGAACTTGGTTCTGGTCCTGACCGATTTTATAAACCATGAGTTTTCAGCAGCGATTAAGAAAAAGGCGAACAAACAGAGCATTCCCATCTATTTTTCCAAGCGGTCCTGGTGCTCGATCTATGCTGTACTTGAAAAATCAGAGCTTTTAAGCAATCGCACAAAACGGAAGAAAATAGCCGTTAATGGGTAATAAGAAAACCTGCCTCACAGGGCAGGTTTTCATTCCGTTGAATCAATTTTTACAACTTCAAGCTGAAAGGGAACGCACTCTTCCAGTCTTTCTTTAATCTGTTCGGCTTCCTCTCTGGACAATGGAGTATTTGAGTCTCTTAACGTTTCCAGGCTGAAAGTAAACCGCCCGCTGGATTCAATAACCTTGTATTCTTTCATGAAAATTCCCCTTTCTCCTTTTCATTTGAGATTGCATGAATGGCACGATGGTATATCTATATACTTCTACATACCCGTTTCGTTCCCTTTTTAGTATTTTGATTGGAGGAATTGAAAAAATATAGTTATAGGAAAATCATCACTCTAATATACATAATCGATGGAATCTCGATGGGAAACCGTGCTGATGGAGGGATGAAGGTATGGCTGTTAAACCACCGATACTGCAGAGAGGGGACACCATCGGGATCGTGACACTCGGAAGCCCTCTGGAGGCCCAAATAATTAATGAAGGATTAACCACGCTGCGAAATTTCGGATTCAATATTGTCCTCGGGAAAAATGTTTACACGAATACTGGTTTTTTGGCCGGAACGGATGAACAGCGGGCAGCTGATTTAATGGCGATGTTTAGGAATAATAAGGTGAAAATGATTTTGCCGACAAGAGGGGGAGTAGGAGTAGAGGGAATTCTGCCGTATCTGGATTTTGATGTCATCCGGCAGAATCCAAAAATCGTATCAGGATACAGCGATATTACAATCCTGCTGAATGTACTGTACCAATATACCGATTTAATCACCTTTCAGAGCCTTCTCCTGCTGGACTTTAATGCAAATACACCGGCTTATAACTACCAACAGTTTTTCCAGGCAACTTCCACTGTTCAGTCACCCCGGCAAATTGTTAATCCGCCGGGTATTCCTCAAATTAGCAGAATACAAGGAAATATAACGGGAGAAGTTGTTGGCGGCAATTTGACCTCGCTTGTGGATTCACTTGGAACTCCGTTTGAGATTGATACAGCAGGAAAAATTTTAGTGATAGAGGAGACCCATGAACCGATTAACGCGGTTTACCGGTATCTAAATCATTTAAAAATTGCGGGTAAATTCGATGATTGTGCAGGTATTGTGATGGGTGAATGCACAGCGTGTGAACCGGCGTACGGTGTAACGTATGATCAGCTCATTACTACATTTGTCGTTCCACTTGGGAAGCCTCTCATGACAAATGTTACAACAGCACATGGGTATTATAAATCAGCCATCCCAATCGGTGCACAGGCGAACCTCGATACCGTTAACAACCGTTTTTCGATTTTAGAGCCGAGTGTGAGCAATATGTAAAATAAAAGAGATTATCCAGCTGCCTGCTCCATCCATAAATAAAAGGTGGCATAGGCTCTCCAGCCTGTCCAATTTTGAGACCACTCGATGATTTCTGGAAGGCTTGGCTTGGAGTGGGAACCAAGCACCTTTTTTAACGCGTTATGCAAACCAACGTCTGCAGCAGGAAATGCATCAGGATGGCGCAGGCACCTCATGATGACATAGTTTGCTGACCAGCTCCCGATTCCGCGGATCGAAGTCAATTTCTTTTCCATCTCGTGAAGGGGCAGTTCTTGGAGTGCTGTTTTGGTTAATCTACCGTTAGAGATTAATTCAGCAGCCTCAAACAAGTACTCTGCCTTTCGGTTTGTGAACTTCAGGGAGAGCAGATTTTCTTTTGTAAGATTGGCGATTTTATCAGGCTCAGGAAACATCCAATAATCTTTTCCGTTAAATGCCATGTTTTCTCCGAAGTGTTCAACTAACCGCCTCTTCAATAAATAAGCCACGTGAAGGCTGACTTGCTGCCCCATTATAGACCAGGCCAAGGCTTCAAACAGGTCAGACAATCCAATGATTCTCAGCCCTTCCCGCCCTTGGACAACCTTACGCAAAATATGGTTTTCTTCTGCCATTTGATAGAAAGGGGTTAAATCCCGTTCCAAATCCATCCAATCGATGACGTGATGAACTATCTCTGCTTTTGTATTGTGTTCGGGAACTTCGATTGGAAATGATAGAACGAGGTGCTGATCTGTGGCCTCCAACTGAATCAAAACACACTCTTTTTCACATCTAACCGCCTTCCTTACGGATTTGTTGTCCATATCCACGGAATGCAGCAGCTCATTTTGATTTCGGTTTAAATAACGAACACACTCTTCAAAAAGCACATCATGCCGTTTGATCTCAATATATTTTCCCTTGTCACTCCACATGAACAATCTCCTAAGGTTTTTAATATAGGAAGTCGATTAGCTTCCGGCTTCCTCCCGCAGACAGTTGAAGTCTCCTTCATGCTCTGTAGCCAGCCACAGCATTATCAACAAGGACATGGTTGAACTTCTCGTGATCCAGACTGAACAAAAAGCTATTTTCAAAGCCTTAGCGGTGTATATGGAAAAATCCCATACGGCTCCCAGAAGTAAAAACGTCCCAGCGATTATTAAATGGTTCGGCTTAGCCATCTTACATATGTCTTTTGTAATAGTATCTTAATGATTGCAACAAACCCTTTAGTCCACTATATCGTAAAGCAGGGTTACGCAATGGGATCACCTAGCATTATTCAAGCAAATTTGGAGGTCATGGATGGGGTAATACAAAGAACAAGCATTACAGGTAAAGCGATTATAGTAGAATAGACCCGCTTAAACCCCTAGAAACCAACCAACTTTCTCGATAACTTATGTAAGGGGGTGCCTGGCACCAAAATTACACAAGTATCAAAAGGTGGTGCCAGACACCAGTAAAATGCTATTTCTTGCTCACACCCACATATTGGGGTAAATTGTAAAAAAGACACAAGTTGAAGAAAGGAACACACTATGAATAAAAAGTTATTATCTTTTTTTGGAGGAAACAGTGGAGCTTCAGGCAAAAGTGAACAGATTCAGAATCGTGAAAGCTGGCTTAAGGTGATTGTAATTGGTGCATTTGCTCTTTTACTTTTTTATAAGATTGCCACCTCGCCATTTGTTTTCCGTTTCTCTGATTTTATTTCTCTCTTTGCTTCTCTTTTTGCGTTGACGATTTCAGTGATGTACTATAAAAAATTTAATGACCTCGTTCGCAGATTAGAGGAAGGGTCCATTAAGAGGCAAAGGGATGCTGCCCCGGTAACACAAGCATTTTCTGAAACGGTAGCTTCAAGGAATGATCAACAAAATTTAGAAGCAGAAGAAACATTTCTTGAAGGAGAAATGGAGACTCCAAAGGAGAAAATGCTGAAAGAGGAAGAACTGCCGGTTGATGATAAGCTGGCAGAGGACGTTCAAGAAGAGCAGGCTGAAGAAGCCTCAGAAAAGGATGAGCCAAAAGAGGTAACAGACGAATTGCTTGAGGATGCCCAGTCTTCGTCCATTGATCTTCCTGCATCAGAAGAAGGTCTTGTGGCAAAGCCTTCAAGCCATTTATTGGATGATGAGGAACAGGATGACGATATATTAGAGCTTAAGAAGTCTGATGAAGATTACAGCTATGAGCCAAATGAAGAAGATATGAAGACTCAGCGCATTAAAGAAGAGGAACTTAAACAGATTGAGATGGACAAAACCCAGATTTACCAGCAGCTGTATACGAGAGCCGATCTTAATGAAGAAGAGAGGAAATATTTCCAACAGCAGCTTCAGGAAAAAGAAACTCAAGCCTCTAATCTAAAACAGGAACTTATTCAGTTTACGAACAAGATCTCACAGGCGATCAATAAAACACCGCAGCTATTTCAAAAGCGTGATTCCAGGATTGAAGGAATCGTTCGGCTGCTCAAGCCTGACTTTGTAAATACTGCATCATTAAGTGAAATCAATGAACGTCTTGACGAACTGACCATTAATATACCGGAGGAGACACTGGAATCTCTTCAGCGTGAAGGGTTACTCGATGAATCGTTCCATTTTACCCGTTCTGGTTACAGGGAAGCGATCAACACAAGCAAACTGATCTAATCTATTTATATTTTAAAGAAAAGAAGCATCTGCATAAAGGGTGCTTCTTTTTTGATTCCAAATAAAAAAGGGTGCCAGGCACCGAAATTCCGGTGCCTGGCACTCCAAAAGAAATGCACTTACATTTCCCGCTTAAATCCCAAATATTGAAGGGCCAGATGCAGGCTGGAAAATGTGGTGACCCCATTAAATTCTACACCAAGTGCGGTCATTGTCAGAGCAAGCTCTGGGCGAAGGCCGCTGATTTTTGTCTTTACACCAATCAGTTCGAGTGCTTGAATGACCTGATGGATTTTTTGCGCGACCATCGTATCAATGATTGGTACTCCAGATAAATCCAGAATAAGGTGATCGAGCTTTAGGTCTACCGAACTCCGCAAGGCGTTTTCCATGAGCACCTGAGCGCGATTTGTATCGATATCGCCAATCATAGGCAGAATACCCACTCCGTCCCCGAGAGGCACAACGGGAACAGATAGTTCATCGATCTCATGCCCGGCGGTCTCCAGGTTGGAAGCGTGTTTTTCCATATAAGAAGTACTCACCATAAGAACAGCAGTATCAACTACGGAATCAAATTCAGAAATCAATTCGTAAAACGTATCGAGATCAAACTTCTGCGTTTTGGCTTCTTCTTTTATGATGATGCCGATTTTAGTACGGTAAAAATGTACTTCTTCGATGGCACGATCCAATGGGATATTAAGCGAAACAAAGATATCAGCATATTCAGATCCCCATTCCTTCAGCCTTTCAATAGAGACAGCTGGTGGAAGCGATACGGTCTCTCCATACAAATGAATCAGTTTCATACGAAGATGTTCTAACCGGCTCCGATTGTTTCCTAAGTGGCTGTAATGGAATCGATCTTCATCTAATATGGTCTTCGCTAAGGTTTCTTTTTGATTTAAAATAAGCCTGCTCATTGTTTTGAAATAGGGGCTAGTTTCTTTGCTCAATACTTTCGACACTTTCAGACCCCTCCTTTAATAAAGAATAAAAAAACAGTTTTTATAGTTTTCGTCCTATTTCCGTTTTTTGTAACGTATTAAGAGGGGAAATGAATGCTCTATGAGCTTAAAATGGTGCCAGGCACCGCTTTTACATACTTGTGTAATCGCGGTGCCTGGCACCTTTCATTTTTCAGCGGAAGGTTTACTCCAGTGCGATAAGGATAATATTAAACGAGATGTTATATCTTTTGTTACATAAAAAAGTTCATTATAGTAGGATACATATGTTGGTACATAATTGCTTGAAAAGAAGGGTTGCACATGCTGGGAAATAGAGTGGTCAGAATTGCTTTTGAAGTGCTTTGCATTATTTTTGGGAGTTTGCTCATTGGGGTAGGATCGAATACGCTGCTTTTGCCGGCACATTTACTTTCTGGCGGCCTGATGGGTATTTGCATGATCATCTACAATACGTCAGGCTGGTCGGTCGGAACGCAATATTTTCTCTATAATATTCCGCTCCTAGTCCTGGCCTATATTCATCTGGGCAAGAAATTTATTATTTATACACTGCTGGCGGTTGGTTTCGATTCACTGTTTCTGCATCTTATACCGATTAAGATGATGTGGACACACAATATTATTCTTGCCTCGATCTTCGGGGGTGTGGTTTCTTTTGCTGGCGGAGCCATTATGCTTCGTGCCGGAGGTTCAAATGGGGGACTCGATGTTCTCGGGCGAGTGATCGCCAAGTATAAAAATCTTTCGATCGCCCGCTTCGGCCTGATCATGAATTTTATCATTATTTCCGTTTCCGCTGTTATCTTCAATGTACAGTCGGCCATGTTCACGATTCTTTCGATGTATGTCGGCGCGAAAACATACGATACCATCCTGACTGTGGCAGAAAGAAGTTCCGTCATGATTGTGACCGATAAAGGAAACGAGGTGTCAGGTGCCTTAAACGAAGCCTTTAACCGGGGGGTAACATTTTGGGAAGGTGAAGGAGCGTATTCTCATGAAAGCAAACAGGTAGTTTTTTGTGTCATTGTGAATATTCAATGGGCTGATTTGGTTGATATTGTGAAAGGTATTGATGAGACAGCCTTTATTTCGGCGATTCCTGCTCATAAGATTGTCGGAAACTTTAAAAATGTGTGGTAAAACAAAACCTGCCCAAGAAGGCAGGTTTTTGTTATGTCTAAGAGTCTTTTTCCACTAAAGTTTTTAGCATCGACATCTTGTTCTGCCAGAACTGTTCGAAGTAGGAGAGCCATTGCTCCAATTCAGACAAAGGCTCAGCTTGAAGCGTGTACAGCTTTTCCCTGCCGGACTTTCGATTTTTTACTAAACCTGCTTCAGACAGTATGAGCAGGTGCTTGGAGACTGCCGTCCGGGTCATAGGGAATTTTTCCGTGATTTCTGTAATGGCGAGTTCTTTCCCAGCCAGTATTTTTAAAATGTCACGGCGTGTAGGATCGGCGATGGCCTGGAAGACGTCGTGCTTTTTAGCTGTGTTCATTATTTTTCAACAGTTTGCTTTAAGCTCTGCATAATTTTTGCCCAGCCGCCGTTCATATTGTCCCGTACAGCGGATACTTTTTGCTGTGCTTTTGGAAGGATGGCATCTGGATGGCCCCAACCGCCATGTGTGAGTGTAAAATGGGTTTTGCCATCCTCTTCTTTTAGTTCAAATGTGACAATCCAGCCAAATTGATCCCATGCAAAAGAAAGCTTATTCGGCTCATCCACGACCAGCACTTTACATGGTGAAGGACCGAATGGAGATTGGATATGAAATTCATGGCCGACTTCCGATTCAAAATCATTGGGCATAAACCAGGAGGAAATCCCTTCTGCTGTCGCTACCGTTTTCCAGACTTTTTCGATGGGTGCATTAAAAACTTCCGTGTATTGAATATCTTTTACTCGTTCTTCCATTGGATTGGACATCATTTTAACCTCGCTTTTGATAAAAATATAAAACCAAATGGTTTCTCTTTCTGAATTATATACAACCATTTGGTTTCGTGTCAACAATGTTTCGGTTTTTTACAAATATTACATAGTATGGTTCTCCGCCATTGGAGAGAGAATTTAAGTATACCAATCGAGGAGGTGAACACACATGGCTCAACAAAATAACGAACTAGTTGTTAAAGGTGCTCAACAAGCTATCGACCAAATGAAGTACGAAATCGCTTCTGAATTTGGTGTACAACTTGGTGCTGACCAAACAGCTCGTGCTAACGGATCTGTTGGTGGAGAAATCACTAAACGTCTAGTAGCTCAAGCTCAATCTCAACTTTCTGGATTTGGTGGAACACGCTAATTCTAGCGAAGACATAACAGAATACTCAATGGACAAGGCTGCCTATTCTAAATAGGCAGTCCTTATTTTTTTCCAATCATTAAAAAGTATGAGTGTCAACATTATGTCAAATAATACAGTTGTGTACGAGATTCTACTTTCGGAGGTCATGAAATGGTATGGTCACAGCAGAGCATCAATCAGTTTAAAGACCGTCTCCAGCAGATGCAAAATGAATTGAACGAGCGGTTGGCGTATAACCGTCATTATGGAAATGAGTTAGAGCTTATTAAAGAATCGGTCAGCGAGCTTTCGAGTTATGATAACCATCCGGGGGATCTGGGCACAGAATTGTTCGAAAGGCAAAAAGATATTGCATTGAATGAATTAAATGAATCGGAATTGAAATCCATTCATCAGGCACTTGAAAGAATTAATGCAGGGGAATATGGATATTGCAAAACGTGCGGACAGCCAATCAGTATGGAAAGACTAGAGGCCTTGCCTACAACGGCGTACTGCAAAGAACATAGCCTTGAACAAAGCAGTTCCAATAACCGGCCAATTGAAGAAGAAGTATTGAAGCCTCCATATAGCCAATATAATAATGATCAAAAAGATGCAACCTTTTACGATTCAGAAGATTCCTGGCAGGACGTAGCTGTTTACGGGACGAGTGAGTCCCCATCAGATTTCTCGGAAAATGGAATGATGAATTATAATGAAATGTTTATTGAATCCGAAGAAAATGTGGGGTACGTTGAGGATATTGAAGGTTTTATCGCAACAGACATGGATGGAAGCAATACTCGCATCATTCCGAATAAAATGCACAAAGATTATGAACGGTTTTTGGTGGATCAGGAACAAACGGACGACGATTCTGACTATGTGTAATCATAAACTCCTTATCAAGCTGGATAAGGAGTTTATTTGTGTTAATGAAAAGAGGAATTATTTTCATTCAATTTTGTATAAAAAAACTTCTTAGAGAGATGTTAAAAAAAAGGAGGTGAACATACATATGGCAAAGCAATCTAATCAAGTATTAGTACAAGGTGCTCAACAAGCACTTGATCAAATGAAGTGGGAAATCGCTTCTGAATTTGGAGTTCAGCTTGGAGCTGACACTACTTCCCGTCAAAACGGATCTGTAGGCGGAGAAATTACAAAACGTTTAGTGGCTACTGCTCAACAGCAGCTTTCTGGTTACGCTCGTTAATTTCAATGAAAAAGCTGGCCGCAGTGCTGCGGACCAGCTTTTTCTTATTTCTGATCTAAATCTTCTTCACCCATGAATTGGTGTCATATCCTATCACTTGCCAGTAGCCCAAATACGAGTGATCAATGAATTCCATTCGTACGAGTACGAGTCCACTGGCTCCCGTAACTATTGTGTAATGGAACCAAACCATTGAAGAGGGAGCGATGTTTCTTTTTAATCAATAATCGGGCATATTATGGAACAACATCTATAAAAGGGACCCTTTTTAATGTTATGCCTAGATTTTTGGCAAATAAAAAGCTACAAGGAAATTCTTGTAGCCGACTTTACTTATTTGTGTGCCTCTTCTCGATCTCTGCGTCTTAGTCCTAACAGGCCTACTAATCCAAGTAGCCCAATCCATTCCCAGTTTGTATCATTATCGTTGTTATCGTTAACAGTAGAGACATTTCGAGTAGCTGGAGTGCGATCGTTGTAATTATTATTTGTGATTCTGTCTCCGCGATCCATCATGTCCGTCCCGCGTTCAGCAAATGCTGGCATGGAAAATGTAAAAATGGAAATAGCAATGGCACATATTAAAGCAGTTATTTTATTCATCAGTTATCCCTCCTTTCCAAACATCTATAATGTTTCCTAAAAGTAAAGCTTTATCCCTTAAAGCAAGGACAAATTTTTACCTTTTGTAGTAAAACATTTCACGGATATCTTTTAGTCGTCTAGACAATTCTATATATTGTGGCCTGAAATCAAGAGAGAGGTGGTCCACATTGAATAAATCGAATTTATTACAAATGGGGAGGACGATTATGGGAATCTTAAGCGGAAATCCACAGAATGAACCAATGCATTATGGGGAAATCTTCGGTATGTGGAGTTACCTTGCCGGAAATAAGGGATATGTCGCAGGATATGAAACGCTAATCAATCATACTGGAGACGGAGACTTGAAAAAATTCCTGGAAGACTCTGTTCAAGCCATGAAACAAGAAATCGAACAGGTCGAAAAGGTTCTAAAAGCCAATGGAATTGGTTTACCGCCAGCACCTCCTGAACGTCCAACAGCTTCTTTAGAAAGCATTCCTGCAGGAGCCCGCTTTAGCGATCCAGAAATTGCAGCTTCAGTTGCAAAAGATGGAGCAGCAGGTTTAGTCGCTTGCAGTCAGATTATGGGGCAGTCTATCAGGGAAGATATCGGAGCCATGTTTGGGCAGTTCCACATGAATAAGGCACAGTTTGGTGTACGACTCTTGAGGATGATGAAAGAAAAAGGATGGTTGGTTCCTCCTCCCCTTCACATGGAGATACCTGAGGCTGTTCACGCCTAACGATTAAAAAAGGGATGCCAGTCTGATTTTATAATCGACTCGCATCTCTTTATTATTATAATTATTTAAGAAATAAAAATAATTGAACCAACACCGAAGTATTCTCATAACAAGAATGAACGGCCATTTTTTGTTGCAAACTAGTAGCAGAAAAAGGAGGTTTTAACTTTGGAACAAGCAAAAGTCATATTAATAAAATTTATTGTAAGCTTGATTGCTTTTTCAATCGGACTGGACTTGTTTTTCGATGCAACGCTGACAGATATCATTTCTTTTGGTGTTACCGTAACGGCTGTATCTTATATCCTGGCTGACCGAATTCTCCTGCCTCGGATTGGAAGCACCAATACACTGATGGCAGAATTCATTTTAACGTACATGATCGTTTGGATTTTTGGAGCGATACTTCTTCACGGCTACCTGCAGATCGCTTGGGGGAGCGCTATCTCTGCTATAATCATCACAGCTGCGGAGGTTTATGTTCATCGTTATCTGCTCAAACATCTGCCGGAAAGAAAAAGAGAGATCAGGCATCATGGGGCCACACCTAAATTGCGATTTGTCACAGAATTTGCTGAAGATGACGATCCAACCCGCAAGAAGTAATACTTGTATAAAATTGACAAATAAGTGAGTATTTGCGTAAACTATTAGCGTAACGAAAAATTCCAGATTGAGGTGGAAAGGATGTTTTTTTTATCAACTGTTCTTATTAGAGATTTAGCTTATACGGGAGAAGTCTGCCCTTTTTTAGAAATTAAGCTAATCGAAGAACAGTAAGTAAAATCGCCAATCCCTTCTTATGTTATTAATTATTCAATGGGTAAGGTGTATTCACCTTACCCATTTTTTATTGCCCAAAAAATAAATAGGTTTTTTTATCATGCTGTTCTCTCAGTTAGCTTTGAAGCGAATCAAAGCAAAAGGAGAGAATGAAATGAGTATTTTATCTGTAACCATGTGACCCATATGTATGGAGATCAAATAAATTTTAAAGGTATCAGCTTCCGGCTGCTGCCTGGTGAACACGCCGGATTGGCCGGGAGAAACGGAGCCGGCAAATCAACCTTGCTGCGGATATTGTCGCAGGAATTGCTGCCTGACTCAGGAGCGGTTCATTGGCTTCCCAATGTTCAGCTAAAAACCATATTGGGAATGATTAACCCATTAAATGGTTCAGTTAAGATGGGGGCTCATGTTAAGCCAGCATACTTTGCACAGGAGGAAGCTGCCTTTTCGTTCCATAGTCCGCTTACGCGTATGAAGGAGCTTTAATGGACACAAAAAGAAATACGCCAAATACTGGCTATGTCTGGATGGAGTAATGAACTGATCCGACAGCCTCTTCTTTCTTTAAGCGGAGGACAACAAGCCAAAGCGAGGCAATGTGAGCTAATGGCTGCGAAGAGCAACTTCCTTGTCTTGGATGAACCGACCAACCATTTGGATACCCTGTCAAAACAAGCATTTAAAGAAGCTCTTGAAAAATATGAGGGAACCGTGCTGCTCGTCTCACATGAACCTGACTTTTATAAAGACTCACAGGTTTGGAATATTGATGATTGGCATCAAAAACGTTAATCAATCAGAAAAGAACAGCTGAATATATCGCTGTTCTTTTTTTTGGCAGGGATAGCCGCTATGCTATAGTATAAAGGTTCCATAAAAGACATATTTAGGATTATCCGCAATAATAGTAAAGGGGAGGGAGACGTATGAAAGTACTGATTGGCTCAATTCTGATTGTGCTAGTGCTTTGTTTTGGTGTATGGCTAATCCTGTCTCCTTCATTTAAAAAAGTGGGAGATAAGGCTACAAAATTCAAAGAAAAGCTGCAGGAGGAACAAGATGGAGAAGAAAAGCAAAAAGGGGAATAACCGCAGAATTTTAGGGGGAGTCATAGTTGGAGTGGCATTGCTGCTGGCAGTCGGGCTCACATCATTATTCATTGAAAAGATTCCGAATGGCTATGTCGGTGTCGTATACAGCCCGAATGGGGGAGTTCAGGAGGATACGCTCGGCCAAGGCTGGCACCTGGTTGGTCTTTTTGACAAAGTGACGATTTATCCGGTCAGGATGCAGACCGTAAATTATAGCAACATACAAGTTGCTACTTCGGACGGTAAGAGTGTGACGATTGATTTTGCCTATAACTACAGCATACAGCCGGATAAAGTCGTGAATGTTTTTAACAAATTCGGACCGGTTGAGATCGAAGAGATTGAAGGCTCTTATCTAAGAACAAGATTATGGGATGCAGGGCGTAAAGCGATCGCTAAATATTCCGTTATCGATACATATGGTGAAAAATCATCAGAAGCAGCAGGAAACGTTCAAAAAATCTTTGCAGATGATGTCCGAAAGCTCGGCTTTAATGTCAACAACCTGACGCTTGGCGTGCCTAAGCCTGATAAATCAACGCAAGCTGCTATCGACAAGAGGGTCGAAGCGGCACAGGAGCTTGAACGCAAGCAGATTGAGCTGAAGATCGCAAAAGCAGAAGCAGCGAAGAAACAGATCGAAGCCAAGGGGATTGCTGATTACAATGACATCATAAAAAAATCAATCTCTAAAGAAGTGATTCAGAACAAGTGGATTGAGAAATGGGACGGCAAGATGCCGAAAGCCACTGGTTCCAATCAATTGATTCAAATGCCGATCAACGAAAAATAAAAGCAGGCAATGACCCGACTTTTCACACATGCCGATAAACACTTTTTTCTAAACAGCCATTCGCTATCGAATGGCTGTTTTCGCTCCTTCATATCGATTTAACAGCCGAAAAAATGGCGGGAGGATCATAAAGATAGAAAAAAGCAAAATGAATATCTGCTTGAACTTACGTGTTTTTTTTCATAGTATCCATAAAATTTCATATAACGATTACATAAGAACGAAAAAAGACACCGTCAACTAGTGGCGGTGTCTGAGGATCATCCTGTGTTTCGGAGCCCGGCTGCAATTCCATTAATGGTGAGCAGCGCTTCTCTTAACAGGTCTTCATCCAGTTGCTCGTCTTCACGCAGCTTAGAAATCAATTCTACCTGCAGGAAGCTGAGTGGATCTACATATGGGTTTCTTAGTCTGATGGATTCTTTGATGTTTGGCAGCTGATCCATCAAATGATCCTGCTGTGTGATAAGCAGGATGGATTCAGTTGTGCGGTGGTACTCATTTTCAATTTCGGAAAATATACGTTTAGCCATCTCCTGGTCATTCACCATCGCCGTATATTCTCGTGCAGCGGTTAAGTCAGCTTTCATCAAGGCCATTTGCAAATTATCTATGGTCGAACGGAAGAACGGCCAATCATTGTACATTTGCTGGAGAAGGTTGAGTTGTTCATTGTTTTCCATATAACGCTGCAGTCCTGTTCCTGCCGCATACCAGGCTGGAAGGAGCTGACGGCTTTGGGTCCATGCGAACACCCAAGGTATGGCACGCAGGTCTTCAAAACGTTCGCTTCCTTTACGGCTCATAGGACGGGATCCGATATTGAGAGATCCCAATTCAGGAAGAGGAGTCGCTTGTTTAAAGTACGTCAGGAAATCAGGATCATTGAAGACAAGCTCTTGGTATTTCCTAAGTGATGCGGAAGAGATGCCTTCCATAACATCTTCCCATGCTTTTGTCCGGCTGTCGTTTTGCTGTGCATCTGTTGAAGCATTAGCGGCTGAAGAAAGCATTGTGGAAGTTGCTTGTTCAAGGCTCCTGTAGGCAATGTCATATAAGGAATATCTTGAGGACAGCACTTCACCTTGTTCAGTAATCTTAAATCCGTCTCCCAATGTTTCGGCTGGCTGAGAGAGGATGCTTCGATACAGCGGGCCGCCCCCGCGTCCTAATGAACCCCCGCGGCCATGGAAGAATTTTAAACGGACATTGTATTGATCAGCCACCTCATGGATTTCCTGCTGAGCCTTGTATAGCTTCCAGTTGGCCGTCAGGGTACCGCCATCCTTGCTTCCATCGGAGTAACCAAGCATGATTTCCTGCACGTTTCCATGCTGTTTCAGCTGTTGCTGGTAAAAGTCCATTGAAAACAGCTTTTTCATAATGGCAGGTCCGGAAACAAGATCATCAATCGTTTCCAGCAGAGGAGCGACATTCAGTTTGCATTCAACTCGCCCGTCAGCATGAAGACGATAAACTCCCGCTTCTTTTGCGAGTACAAGAACTTCCAGCAGATCACTTACCGATTCCGTCATACTGACCAAATACACTTCGATGGAGCGATCTCCAAATTCCTCATGGGCTTTATTAATCATCCGGAAGACATCAATCATCTGACTTGTTTCTTTAGAATAATCTTCAGCGAAAGGAAGAAGCAAAGGCCTGGGATCCTGTAATACTTTCCCTAACAGCTCTACTTTTTCTTCTTCATCCAGACGAGAATAGTCAGCAGCCAGATTTACAGAATGGAAGATCTCAGTGATTGCCGCTTCATGATCTCCGCTGTGATTGCGGATATCGAGTGTGGCCAGATGAAAACCGAATAATTCTACCTGCCGAATGAGCTGGTCAAGGCTTTTAAGCCTGAATCCATCCGGAGAATGTCCAAGAAGACTGCGTTTAATAAGCTGCAAGTCTTCCAAGAACTCCTCAGAACTTTGATACCCTTCTTTCGGTTTTCCGACCCGTTCTAACTTTTTCAGCATGATGGCCATTTTGCACCGATAGGCCTCATGCTCGATCTTCCACTGTTCTCCATCTTTTAGTATGGATAACTCCTCATGAATGGAGTCAGTTAATTCTTTGGATATGGCGACCTGTTTAGAAGATTGGCTCATCTGTTTCATTAAATTCGTCAGCGATGTATGATATTTTCGCAGCACCAGTTTACGATGTTTCTTTAAGGTTTCCCACGTTAACGCTGGAGTGACGTTCGGATTACCGTCACGGTCACCGCCAATCCACGAACCGAATCGCAGAATGTTCGGCACATGCCAGTCTTCAGCTGAATAATGCTCCTGCAGCGTCTCTTCAAGCTCATGATGAATCTGAGGAAGGACCTCAAACAATGTTTCATCGAAATAGTAAAGCCCGTTCGCAACTTCGTCCATCACGGTCGGTTTTCTGTCACGCAATTCATCGGTCTGCCACAGGATGGTGATCTCGTTAAACAGTTTTTCATTGAGCTCTTCCCGCTCACGGGGTGTGAGAACGGTCTGGTCGAGCTGGTGAAGCAAAAGAGCGATCCGTTTATGGATCTCCAGCACACTCCGTCGTGTCGCTTCTGTCGGATGGGCAGTAATAATCAGCTCCATCGACAGTTTTTCAATGACGTTTTTTATGATGTCAGCGTCGATGCCGTTTTCTTTAAACTGGGTGACTGTGTACTCCAGTGACCCAGGCTGGTGCCCATCCTTGAACTGGTATTCCCGTCTGCGCCGTATGCGGTGGTTTTGTTCAGCGATATTTACAAGATGGAAATAGACGGCAAACGCCCGTATGACTTGCTGCCGCTCGGGGTGTTTTAAGCTGGCAATCTCATTTTTCAGCTCCTGATAGGTTAATTCGTCATTATTTCTAAGAGATTTTGTCATTTCTCTAATTTTTTCAACTTTATCAAGCAGTGCCTGTCCGCCTTGCTGAACAAGGACATTCCCCAGCAGCTGGCCGAGAGATTTAACATCCCGGCGGAGGGGTGAACTGCTGTGATCTGATTTTGCTGATTCTAAGATTTTTGTCATCATCTCACCTTCCGTTTCTTAGCTGTCATTCTTTTATTTTTGTGCTGTTTTATTATTAGAATATTTTGATTTATAGGCATTGTATCATAAAACATCTTGATTTTCACAAATGAAAACGAGCAGGAAGGAAATCTGTACAATTATCTTATCGTGAGAAACTATAACAGTTCTGCGTGTAAGCGGATACATGAAACGAGAACAAAAAAAGACCCGGCCAGGGCTTTTGACAAAAAAATTGTCAAAAAACTCCGTTAGCCGGATTATTACGTCTAAATATGAAAAGGGGTTGTTGGGATGCCTTAACTATATCAGCTTGTCCTGTGATGGGAGTAAATATGGGACATTTTAGACAATCAACAAAAATATTAAACAGCTCCGTCTGTCGTTCATACTTTGTTCATTTCTTTCAGGTATAGTAAAGGCATGGAAGGGAAACAAATTTTACCAATGAAGGTGATGAACTTTGAAAAAAGAGAATAACGTAAGCTCGAAGCAGTTTATTGATTTAATAAAAAAGACCAACCCGCCAAAACTGAAACTGAGTATGGCCATCCTCATGAGTGTCATTACGACACTTGTCGGTCTATGTGTTCCGCTTTTCACGAAAAACTTTGTAGATAAATTTTCATTATCCACATTAAACGCTGCGCAGATTGCACTGCTGGCTGCTGTATTGCTCGCACGGGCGGCGGCAGGGGGGATATCCGTCTACCTCTTGAATATGGTTGGAAATGGAATTGTAGCGGGTATCCGCGACCGGTTATGGAAGAAACTGATTTCCCTGCCGATTCCTTTTTATGATAATCACCAGACAGGGGAAACGATCAGCCGAATGACGAACGACACGGCTGTGATTAAAAATCTGGCGTCCGAGCATTTTACGAATTTTATTAACGGCATCATCTCGGTAGTCGGTTCCGTGATTTTTCTTTTAATCTTAGATTGGAAGCTGACACTTATCACACTGGTTATCGTACCGGTAGCCATGCTGGTCATTATTCCAATCGGAAAGCAAATGCATAGAATCTCAAAGGCCACACAAGATGAGAATGCCAGATTTACTGCCATTCTTAGTAAAGTCCTTATGGAAGTCCGTCTTGTAAAATCTTCAAATGCAGAGGAAACGGAGTATTACAACGGCAAGGAAGGTATTCAGAACCTCCTTCGATTTGGGATTAAAGAAGGTAAGTACCAGGCGATGCTCGGACCGGTCATTTCGCTTATTCTTATGCTTCTGCTTGTCGTCATCATAGGATATGGGGGTATGAGGGTTTCAAGTGGAGCGTTAAGTGCCGGATCACTGGTTGCTTATCTTCTGTACTTGTTTCAGATCATTCTGCCGATGACTCAATTCGCGATGTTTTTTACAGAGCTTCAAAAAGCAAAAGGAGCGACAGAACGAATCATCACGCTGCTCGACCATGAAGAAGAGGACTATGCATCTGGCCGAGTATTGCTGCAAGTCGATCAAACCCTGCATGTGGAGGACCTCCGTTTTGCATATAAAGATGAGGAGATTCTGAAAGGAGTCAGTTTTTCTGTAGAACCGGGAAAAGTGACGGCGATCGTTGGGCCGAGCGGCAGCGGTAAAACCACTTTATTTTCATTGTTTGAGCGATATTATAAACCTAATGGCGGTGAAATTAAATTAGGAGAAGCACCGATTGATCAATTCACGCTAGCATCATGGAGAAGCAAAATCGGCTATGTTTCCCAGGAGAGCCCGCTCATTGCGGGAACAATAAGAGATAACATCTGCTACGGGCTGGATCGGAAGGTGAGTGAAGACGAACTTCAAAAAGTGGCAATGATGGCATATGCTGATCAATTTATTAACGATCTGCCCGACGGCTTTGATACCGAGGTAGGAGAGCGTGGAATTAAGCTTTCAGGAGGACAGCGCCAGCGAATCGGTATTGCACGTGCTTTGCTGCGTGATCCGCAGATTCTGATGCTTGATGAAGCCACCTCCAGCCTTGACAGCAAGTCAGAGATTGTCGTTCAGCAAGCATTAAACAATCTGATGGCTGGAAGAACTACGATCGTCATCGCCCACCGGTTATCAACGGTAGTGGATTCGGAACAGATTATCTTTTTGGAAAAAGGAGAAATTACAGGAACAGGAACACATCAGGAGCTGTTTCAATCTCATGATCTCTATAGGGAGTTCGCTCTTCAGCAGCTTCATAAACAAGATAAAGAAGCAAAGGATGAGGTGTATGGCCAGGATCTTAGTTGTGGATGATGACAGCCATATTCGGCAATTGGTCGGAGCCATTTTAAAGAATGAAGGATTTGAAATGCGCTACGCTGAGGATGGGGAGGAAGCACTGAGCATACTGGAGACCGCCTCCGTTGATCTGATGATCTTAGACATCATGATGCCAAAATTGGATGGATGGGAATTAGCAGAGGAAGTGAGGGCTTATTATGATTTTCCTTTGCTCATGCTTACAGCAAAAGGAGAAACGAAGGAAAAAGTAAAAGGGTTTCAGCTTGGAACGGATGATTATGTTGTGAAGCCGTTTGATCCGGCAGAGCTTGTTGTCCGGGTAAAGGCTTTGTTAAAACGCTATAACATTTCAGCATCTAACACAGTAAAGGCAGGGAAGCTGTCCATCGATAAAAACACGCACAACGTGACAGCCGGAAAGCAAGTGTATTCTCTTCCTTTAAAAGAATTCGAGCTATTGTTCCTGCTTGCGAGCTATCCCGGGAAAACCTTTTCGAGGGAACAGCTGATTCAGCAAGTATGGGGACCGGATTATGAAGGGGATGACAGGACGGTGGACGTTCATATTAAACGGCTGCGCGCACGTTTTACAGAGGAGAAAGCGGGGATTAAAATCAGTACGGTATGGGGACTTGGATACCGATTGGAGAGCGGAACATGAATAGGCATGAGAATAAGGCATTAAACATGCTGCTCCATACTCTGGGCTTTTTCGGGATTCTCTGTCTTTTGTTTCTGTGCTGGTCAGGTTTCTTTTATCTAACGCCCTTCCTCTATAAAGGGATTGGTTATCACCCCTCATCTCTGCTTGTCTATTTAACAGGTTCTGTTCTCGGACTTCTTTTCTTTGGCGTAATCGCCCATCTGATTGGCAGAAAGCAGCGGCGCAGCGGGATGAACATTTTTAATTTGATGAACGATGCGGTTAAACAAATTGCTCAAGGAGATTTCAGTGTCAGTATTCGAACTGAAATGAGGAAAGGCCATGTTATCACTGATCTTGCCGATAATATTAACGCAATGGCAAAGGAACTGCAGAGCCTGGAGACGATGCGCCAGGAATTTATTTCGAACGTTTCTCATGAGATCCAGTCGCCATTAACATCAATCCGGGGCTTTGCCAAGGTTCTGCAAAACGACGAATTGGAGCCGGAAGATCGGAAGCATTACTTGTACATTATTGAAAAGGAAAGCAAACGGCTCTCTAAGCTAAGTGATAATCTATTAAAGTTAACTTCGCTCGAATCTGACCGCCACCCTGTAGAGAAGATGGACTATGAACTGGATGTTCAGCTAAAGCATGCCATTCTATCGTGTGAACCTTCTTTGATTGATAAAGGTATAGAATTTCAGCATTCTTTAGAGAAGGTGAACGTGGAAGGGGATCAGGATCTCCTGAATCAAGTGTGGCTTAACCTCCTATACAACAGTATTAAATTTACACCAAGAGGCGGGATGATTCGGCTCCTACTGGAAAGAAGAGAGGGTGAAATTTCGGTTTCTGTTCAGGATAACGGGATCGGAATTTCAGAAAATGATCAAATTCATATCTTTGAACGATTCTTCAAATCGGATAAATCCAGAAACAGGGCATCTGAAGGAAGTGGATTAGGATTGTCCATCGTAAAAAAGATTGTAGAGATGCATGAAGGACGGATAGAGATCGAGAGCGAACTGCAAAAAGGAACGATTTTCACTGTCTATCTTCCTGCTCCTGTAGAATAGTAAATATAAGATGCAAAGATGGCTCTCAAAACCGAACAGGTGTGGTGTTTTTAGAGAAGGAAGACCTTTTATAAGAAAAGCGAAAGCGCCCTGCTAAAGTCCGACAAGCGCTGGAGCTCTTATCCAACAACACGCTTTTTGTGGTGAGGGGTAAGAGCGAAGCGACCAAAGACGAATTGTGATTTACAATTCGTCCTCCGAGGACTTAAGCTGAAAACTGAAATTCGTTTTCAGCCCTGGGCGCTAGAGCTAGACATTACTTCTATGCAAGCAGAATGATATGCTTTCTTATCTAAAAGAAAAGCGAAAGACCGCTCATTCATAGAGCGGTCTTTTTAAGTGCTTTATTCAGCGTTGTTAATGATGGCAAGCATCTGATGATCTTCCCAGCTGCCGTTTATTTTTACAGATTTTACAGCAATACCTTCTTTATGAAATCCTGCTTTTTCTAATACCCGGATGGAACCTTTGTTGTGCGGCATGACACCCGCTTCGATGCGGTGAAGCTTCTGGACTTCGAATGCATACGATATCATCAGTTTGACGGTCTGCGTCATATACCCTTTTCCATTGTAATGCTGATCAAGACAGTATCCAAGCATTCCGGTTTGAGCAGGTTCACGTTCAATTTTGAACAATGAAATATCACCAATTAGTTTTCCGGATTCTTTTAAATGGATGCCGAAACTGTACTGATGATCCAGTTCTTGCATGCTCTTGATCACATTCAGCCGTTCTCGCTGTCCTTCCAAAGTATAGAACTCATGATCTCGAAACGGTGTAAATTTTTGAAAAAATTCACGGTTATCAAGCTCCAACTGAAGCATTGCTTCTGAATGTGAAGTGTCAAGAGGCTTCAAAAAGAAGTGTTCATCTTCCATCCTCATAATCTCACCTTTTTAATTCATATGGTATCACATTGAAGACAAAAACGGGCAGAGAGTGAACGTTTCCATTCCAATTCTAAGAAAATCTTACAATTGCGACAAAATACGCTATAATAGGTTTTATAGTTTACAGGGTTAAATATTTACTTTGCTTATCTATCAAACTCAATTTCAATTTTAGCATGCTGAATGATATAAAAAAAATAGGAGTGTACGTTCATGAACTCAATCATCCCTATGGCTAACTATCTATTGGAGAACTCTGGAACACTCTCTTCAGACATTGTTGATGAGATCATCGGCAGTTTTCATTTTGATGTTCCAGAAGAGGAGATCAAGCAAGCTAAATTAATGTACGATGAGTTTTTTGTTTTTTTAGCACAATCTCTAGATTGTCAGGAAGGCTCTGTCCCTGATGCTCTATTGTCATGGAGTAAGGCTAACGGAGAAGCAACTGCAAGAAGCCAGCTCAATATCTCTCAAATTATTATACGTTATCCTGATACTCGTATGGTTTTTTCGGATTTTGTAATGCGAATTGGCATGGAATTCGGATTAAACACTCGAGAAGTAGTCATGGTCATTAAACGAGTGAATCAGATGCTGGATCTAAGCATAAATGAAACGGTGTTTGCTTTTGAACGCTATAAAGACAGTGTTATACAAGAAGCACAAAAAGAAATCAGGGAATTATCCACACCTATTGTACCCATCCAAGACGGAATTGCGATTCTTCCTTTAATCGGAACGATAGACTCGAATCGATCCGACCACTTGCTAAATCGTGTGGTTCCAAAGATTGCTCCCTTGGGCGTCAAATATCTGATACTTGATTTTTCAGGAATTGTTACCATTGATACTGAAGTGGCAAGGCACATCTTTACTGTACACAGTGTTTTGGCTCTCCTCGGAATTGATATTGCAGTAACAGGGATACGTCCTGAATTGGCCAGCAGAATTGTAAATGCCGGCATTGATTTTACTTCCATCAAAGTCTATGGAAATGTGAAACAGGCCATTGAAAACATGACGTTTAATTAAAAGTGTCAGGCAACCGTGCCTGGCACCATTTTTTCCTTTACTGATCGGCTTTCGATATTTTCTTGATCTTACTTAACGAAAGATTATGCAGTTCACCATCATCATCTATTATGATTCTCAGCTTACGGGCTGTTTCGTCCATGTAATGAACTATTCCTTTTATTTCTGAGAGGTTCCCGTTTTGAAACACAGAGAAATTTAAGGGAACCGCAATCTCCATAGCCTCTAAAATCAATTCGTTCATCTCTTCAAGCTGCTGTTCATCAGGAAACGGCTCTTCCACTTCATAATATTCCTTCAGAAAATAGTCCTTTAGTTGGCTTACAGTTTCCGGCAGCATCAAGCTTGTCTTCCATTTTAGGTTACCACGGTCACGTATAAAATCGGCCACACTCCTTTATACCTATAATGCACGAACAAGCGTTCTTATCAAACGAGAAATATTTGTTAAACTAGAAGAAGCAGGCTGTTTGAGTGATCCACAGCCTGCAAAAAGATTTAAAATGTATTGTAAACATTGTCGCACTCATCAGGAGTGGGCTGATAGAAGCAATGGAGTTTATATCTGGCAACAAACGGCTGGCCATACCAGGTAGACGGACAATTTCCCTGCGGTCTGAAGTACCATAAGCTATATTTTGCCGGCCAGTATCTTTCTCCATTAATGGCGCGTTTTGCCAGCCGTTTTTCACTCGATCTTGCTGCTTGATAAAAATATCCGTGTGTTACGGCCTCAAACGCATGGGGCTGGTAAATCATCTGGGGAATCGTCCTCAGCCCTCTAAAATCGGAACAATTGGCACGGATCCTGTTAATACCAACATTTCCAATCAGCTGCATTCCCCGGACGCCTTCTCCTTCTCCTTCCGCTCGAAGCAATCGGGCTAACAACGTAATATCTGAACTGCTGGCTTGCACGACGGCCACGGTATCACCTCCAAGAATCCTTCCTTAAACTATATAAAAAATAAGTTTGGGCCATAACCGAAAACCATAATTTAATCCTATGTATTGGTAAATGGAAATAAAATCCATTAATGAGAAAGATATACGTCCTGTTTGAAGAATCAATAAAAATAGATGCAGGAGGTTTAAAACATGATTGAACAAGCGAACCGTGAGGAAACAGCGTACATACTATCCAATGCTGCTCTTTCTGCAAATGAAGGATTGCAAGGGACTGGGGTTCTAACGCAGGAAAAGGCAGAGCATATGCTTACCGCTATCATGGAAAAGGGGGCGTATCACCTCGTATACAAAGATCGGGATAAAGTAGGCGGCTGGATCATGATCGGCCATAATACGGATTATTTTACTGAAAAAGAGATCGGTTTTATTTACGACGTCTACATACTGCCGGATTATAGGGGAAGAGGACTCTCTAAAAAACTAGTCGAGGCAGGAATCAGTGAGTTAAAGGAAAAAGGGTATGAAGAAGTTAGGCTAAATGTATTTGACGCCAATTTTGCGAAAGGCATTTACGAAAAAATGGGTTTTGAGCCGCTGCAAACGATCATGGTGTATAAGTGATGAATGATGAATCTAAAGAGATTGAACCAGAAGAAATAACGGTTCATGGGTTACCAGCAGAAACACTCGATTGATGACTTTCCTTAAAAGTCACAGCCGTGGGTCAAATGGTTCGTCATCCTGTTATTAATTGTTTTCGGAGGAAGCTTGCTGATCGCTCTTCTGGGCTTTTTATAGAACCAAATAAAAAAACCGGCAAGGACATCACGTCCTTGCCGGTTTTTTTGGATGGGCCATAGAAGCAATGTCTAGCTCCAGCGACCTAGACTGAAAAAGAACTGGAAGGACGAAAACAAATGCTCTATTCGTCTCTGGTCGCTTGCGCTTTTCTTTTTTACCAGCCCCGCTCGTATTGTACAGGGATATCAAGTGCTTCTTTTTGATGAACCGTTTCGGCGGCACGCAATGGCCAATATGGATCACGAAGGAGCTCGCGTGCAAGCAGTACAAGATCCGCTTTTTCGTTGCGGATAATTTCATCGGCCTGCATGCCTTGTGTGATCAAACCTACAGCTGCAGTCGGAATTCCGGCTTGTTCGCGGATTTTTTCAGCAAAAAGATTCTGATAGCCGGCGCCGACAGGAATCGGCGCTTTCGGCAGATTACCGCCGGAACTGCAATCAATCAGGTCTACTCCTTCATCTTTCAGCAGCTTGGCCAGCTCGATGGAGTCCTCAAGCGTCCAGCCGTCATCTACCCAATCTGAAGAGGAAATGCGGACAGTGAAAGGAAGGTTTTCCGGCCATTCTTTTCTCATCACACGAACAGTCTCGATGAAAAAGCGAATACGGTTTTCGAAGCTGCCGCCGTATTCATCAGTCCGTTTGTTTGAGACGGGAGAATAGAAGCTGTGAGCCAAATAGCCATGAGCTCCATGGAATTCCATCCATTCGAAACCAGCTTCCCGTGCTCTGATGGTTGCAAGCCTGAAGTTTTCCTGAATCTCTTTAATTTCTTCTATACTTAATTCTTTAGGTTCTTTGTATCCTTCACTAAAAGGGATCGCGCTTGGACCGACCACATTCCAGCCGCCTTGCTCATTCGGCACTCCAGCAGCAGATGCTTCTTTTTGTTTCCAAGGACTGTAGGTAGAGGCTTTTCTTCCGGCATGTGCCAGCTGGATGCCAGGTACAGCTCCATGTTCTTTTATGAAACGGGTGATACGTTTAAATGGTTCAATGTGCTGATCTGTATAGATGCCAAGATCTTCTGGCGAAATTCTGCCTCGGGCTTCTACCGCTGTAGCTTCTACTATAACCAGACCCGCTCCGCCAACAGCGCGTGAACCTAAGTGAACAAAATGCCAGTCATTCGGCATTCCATCCTCAGCACTGTATTGGCACATGGGAGAAACCCCAATTCTGTTTCGAAGTGTTATATCCTTGATGGTAAGTGGAGAAAAAAGATGTGGCATGGACAAGTTCCCTCCTGTAATTTTAAAAGTTAAAAACAAAACCATAGTAACACAATCAAAATAATATGATAAAACAATGTGCTTGTAATAATTCACAGCTTGTATTTTACCCCTTAGAAGAGGAATGTATAACATGGACAAAAAATGACGCGCCAACTGAAAAAGAGACAAAAATGGAGAAGGAAAAACTTCCTTTTTTATCGAATGTAATGCCTTAGAAAGATAAAGGCAGGTGGATTATGTCATACTCTGAAAAACTTATCCAAAAGGTTAAGGAAATGTACATTTTGGATCATAAAGCAAGAGTTCATATTGATAAAACTCAGCATTCCATCAATGTTTTCTTTAGTGATATGAAGTTCAAATTAAGAATTGTGGAAGAGAAAACAGATGAGATCAATATTCGAATAAATGAAGCAGTGCCAGGTGTATTTGCACAAATTATGATTAAACAGACAGTGCTCAGTTTTGAACGGACTCCGAACGGCACAATCCTGGTACAGCTAAAGGATGAGGGAGAAGTGGGGGAACTTGATACACTCGGATGGGACGGCGGCCGGGTGGCTTCCGAACGGTATGACAAGGAGTTTACGATTCCTTTGCTGAACAGTTACCTAAAAGAAGCGTTTGACCAGATTTTATTTTAATAAAAAGCTCTGCTAGTCAATGTTGTTGATTAATTAGTGAGGTGTGATTGCATCGCCTTTTGAAAAGCAGAAGGGTGTAAGCAAGCTTTACCCTTCTGCTTTTCGGGCGCTTCATTTGTTTCACAAATTAGCCGGCTCTTATCATCGCAAGTTAACACCCCTTATTATTGGGGAAAAAGGCTTGAGGGCCTCTTTTAATCATCAGTATTTTAACAAAACATAAAAAAAAACAAGGCGATTTCTAAAAGAACCGCCTTGTTTTTCTATCAACTTAAAATGTGTGTGCGGCATCCTTCGCACGTGCAATACCGTTTTCTTTAATTTCTTGAGCCTTATCAGGCATAGCAGCATGCCCTTCAATAAATACTCCTTCCAATGAAGGAACCCCGAAGAAGTTCATCATTACACTCAAATAACGATGCCCCATTTCAAGATCAGCAGCTGGGCCTTCTGAGTAAACACCGCCGCGAGCTTGAATATGAAGAGCTTTCTTGTCCGTTAAAAGACCAACTGGTCCTTGTTCAGTATATTTGAATGATTTACCTGCAACAGCTACTGAATCAAGATAAGCTTTCATAACTGGCGGGAAAGAGAAGTTCCACAATGGTGTAACGAAAACGTATTTATCGGCTTCAACGAACTGTTCGCTCAGTTCACCAAGACGCTGTACTTTTGTTTTTTCTTCAGCAGATAGTTCTTCAAACCCTTTTCCGCTTTGAAGTTTTCCCCAGCCGCTGAATACGTCAGCGTCAATTTGCGGAATGTTTTCTTTATAAAGGTCGATATGCACCACTTCGTCGTCTGCATTCACTTCTTTATAAGTGTCGATAAAAGCCTTACCAGCAGCCATACTGAAAGATTGAGTTTCATTGTGCGGGTGGGCTGAAATATATAATACTTTTGCCATAGTGTATTCCACCTTTTCTGGTTGTGATATAGAGCAGTTATTGTAATTTCCCTGCTTTAGCAATTATTAATCATAGGAGCAGATTTGTGAAGTAGGCACATTCATGTGGTATAGTATAAAAAAAGGTACTGTAAAACGGAGGCCGACTTTATGAAGAAAAATCCAGAACAATGTCAGGTGGTTGTGGCTCTAGATATGATCGTAGGAAAGTGGAAACCAATCATCATTCAGCATCTGCTTTCCGGTGATATTTTAAGGTTTAACGAATTACGAAGGTTAATGCCGGATATTACCCAGCGCATGCTGACGCTTCACCTTCGTGAGTTAGAAGAGCAGGATATCGTACAAAGGGTGGTCTATCCCCAAATCCCGCCGAAAGTAGAATACTCCATTACCGAATACGGCAAAAGCTTAGGGCCGATTATGGATGCTATGCACTATTGGGGCGCAGCCCATGTGGAGCATATGAAGTATAAAAAGGAACAGGAGGACGCTTCTTTTAATGGAGAGGCGAATTAAAAAGGAAAACTGGCTGGATTTCCTTTTTTGATTCCTGCATCTGTTGGATATCGCTCATCTCAAATCATCCTGCGGGGTTTTCCAATCCACGAACCACTTGAGGAAATCGTTCCAGACGTTAAATAACAAAAAAGCCGCCGGTCACAAGCGAAGGAGGTCCAAGCTTTGACCAGCGGCTTTTATTAATTCTGCATCCTGATGGCCATGTCCGTAAAGCATAAGAAGAACGCTCGTATAGAGAGCCTTAAACCTTGCGAGTTCTTGGGTCTGAAGGTCGATTTCGCCATATACATGAAAGAACATCTCCCGGCCTTCTGGAGGAAGAAAACTGTAGACGATGGACAGGTCCACTGCAGGATGACCAATATGTACGTCTCCCCAGTCGATGATTCCCGAAACTTTCCCATTAGCATCCACTGTGATGTTGCGGATATGCAGATCTCCATGTACGAGAACTTCATGTCCAGCCGTTTCGTACGGTTCTGTAGCTTGAACGATTTGCTCAAGATCACCTACCCGTTCATAAAGCTGAAGATCCATAATTTCGTTTAAAAAGCCAAGCAGCTTTGGACGGCGATTCTCGACACCTAATCGGTCCAGCTCATCATAAGGCACTTGCAGGGACTTTGCCTGTTCTGCCGGAAACGCATGAAGTGCCCGAAGAAAACGGCCTAACGGCACCGCTGCAACTTGTTTTCAGTCTTTAAAAGGGGAACCGCGATCGCTCGGCGCGGAAACCGGAAAATATATTTTCCATTTACAGAATAAACAGTATTATCAAACCCTTTGCCTATTTCATTGACTTCTCCGGATGCAAGTTCCGGGAACTGACCTTCAATGAGCTGTTTTGCCATAAAAGGTGATACAATTATTTCAGCATCCCACACATTTCCCATTCAGAATCCCCCTCTTAAACCAATGATATTATTAATTTATACAATTGGACAGTGAAGTGGCAAGCAAAACCAAGCAGACAAAAGCCTGCCAGGAACATAGAGCTCCGCATGACACTGGGGCTCATCAGCCGTTTGGAGAAATGAACGGTAAATACAAGATTGAGGTTCCATAAGAACAAACCCAGAATAATGGCAAAACTGCAGGCAAGAGAGAATACAACAGAGTGGGAAGAGGTTAAGATATTCAGGGAAGTTCCGAAAACACCAAACCAAAAAATGAGGGAAATGGGGTTGGCAAGGGCGATCATTAACCCTGTTAGGTAGGCACTTCGCCGGTTCATATCGTTCTCTGTAGTTAGCTTTAAGTAAAAGGTTAAGGCTGAACCTATACTCTGCAATCCTAGATAGATTAATAGAATAATGCCAACTATGTACATGATTATTTGTATCCAGTTTACCTGCATGATTTCACCCAGGCCAAAATAAATGCCGAGAAGGAGAAGAACATCCCCGGTAAGTCCTCCAAGCCCTACACACCAGGAAGCAAGGAATCCTTGTGTCAGCCCGCGTTTCATTACCTCTATATTCATCGGCCCAATTGGTGCCGCCAGCCAGACTCAGTCCCAAAAAAATAAAATGTGTGAATGAAATGAAGAACTCCATGTCTGACCCCTTTCCTTGTCCTCTTTTCTACTGTATGCCTTTAGGGGGAGGAGACATGCGTTTTTATAGAAACAGGGTAATTGGATACTAGTTTGTATGAATGTTTTCGATATATGGAAATGTTTTAACCAGGAAGAAACGTGGAAGAGTACGGTGTGCACTTAAAATAAGTAAGGGAGGATTTTTTAGTGAAACCACATCAGCTCTATATTAATGGAGAATATGGATCTTCCACTTCCAATGAAACGATTGATGTAGTAAATCCCTCGACTGAAGAGGTGATTTCAACCATATATAATGGAACAGAAGAAGACATCAACCGAGCGATCGAAGCAGCTTTTGAAGGACAGAAAAAATGGGAAAAAGTCCCGAGTATCCAGCGCGGCAAGGCTGTCCGAAAACTGGGAGACAAAATTCAGGAGAACCGCGAGACTTTCGTTAAACTGCTGTCAGAAGAACAGGGAAAAAGCATAGAGGCAGCTGGAGGAGAGGTCGATACCGCGATTGAATACTTTTACTATATGTCCGAATGGGCCCGCCGTATCGAAGGCGAGATTGTACCGAGCGATCGGCCAAATGAAAACATCTTTATATACCGTAAACCGATCGGAGTCGTTGCAGGAATCGTTCCTTGGAATTTTCCGGTGTTTATTTTGGCAAGAAAGGTTGCAACAGCTCTTATCACAGGCTGTTCCATCGTCCTGAAGCCGAGTCAGCAGACGCCTAACACAGCAGCAGAATTCACGAAGCTGATTGACAGCATGAAGAATGAAATTCCTCCGGGTGTCTATAATTTTGTAACGGGCAAAGGTTCAGTGATCGGCAATGCGATGGCTACTCATCCTAAAGTAGGGATTGTCACCATGACTGGAAGCGTTGGTGCCGGATCTAAAGTGATGGAAGCGGCAGCGAAGAACATTACCAAAGTGAATCTTGAGCTGGGTGGAAAAGCACCAGCTATTGTCACCGAACACGCCGATCTGGATCTGGCGGTTGAGAAAATCAAAACGTCGAGAATTACGAATGCTGGCCAGGCTTGTACGAACGCTGAGCGTGTCTATGTGCATGAAAAAGTGGCCGATGCGTTTATTGATAAAATGGTGAATGCGATGAGAGAGACAAAGGTAGGAAAGGCATCAGATAAAGATACTGAAATGGGGCCTCTGGTCAGCCAAAACCGTCTGGAAACTGTTCATGAGATGGTAGAGGGTGCTGTGAAAAGAGGTGCTAGAGTGCTGACAGGCGGCAAACGGGCAAATATCGAAAAAGGATACTTTTACGAACCGACGGTCATTACGAATGTCACCCAGGATATGAAGATCATCCAAGAAGAAATCTTTGGACCTGTTCTTCCAGTAGTTACCTACAAAACGCTTGACGAGGCGATCGAATGGGCCAATGATTCCGATTACGGTCTTTCTTCTTCCATCTATACGGAAAACGTGCACGAAGCGATGAGGGCTGCCAATGAATTGAAATTTGGTGAAACCTTTGTAAACCGGGAAAACTTTGAAGCCATCCAGGGTTATCACGCTGGCCGCAGAAAATCTGGCCTTGGCGGCGCGGACGGAAAACATGGCGTGGAAGATTTCCTTGTGACACATGCTGTCTATATGGAATACAAAAACTGAAAACAGCGCTAAAATCAGTCTGGCATATCATGTGCCAGGCTTTTTTATGTGGAAATACTCATTGTTTAATGAAAGTTTTTATAATATTATAATAAATATAAATTACAAAAAAAGGAATGAACGGTGATGAAAAGGACTCCGTTTATCAGTTTCTGGATTGCAGAAACGAGCATATCCTTAGCCGACGTGGTCTATATCATGGCGGTTACGACATTTATCTATCAAAAAACGGGATCGGCATTAATTTCTTCATTATTCCCGCTTTTTCAGGCAGTTTCCCGTCTTTCTGCAGGATTTACGTCACCATTGCTGCTGAATAAATTTAAATTCAGCAAACTTCTCATTAGTCTGCAAGGGATTAAAGCACTGCTGCTCACTTTGTTTCTTATCGGATTCGGTTCGATTGCCTCTCATATTATATGGCTGCTTGCATTTATCCTCATCATTTCTTTCATTGAAGGATGGGGGAGCCCTTTCCTCAGTTCGGTCGTACCAAAAATAGTTCTGAGGGAAGAACTTGTAAAAGTAAACAGTTCTTTAGCGCTTACGAACCAATCTGTACAGATTGCAGGATACACATTTACAGGTTACGCAGTCATTAAATGGGGGCACAGTCCTGTATTGATCGTGACGGCTGCTCTCATGTGGCTGGCGGTAATCTGCTTAATCATTTGCAGCCGGTATTTTTATGAAAAAGAGGAGGTAAAACCTTTACCTTCAACGAAATGGGCCCTAATGAAAGAGGGCTGGATCTACTTGTGGAAGATTCCAACCCTGCGTATGGTGACGGTGATGGATGCTATTGAAGGAGTGGCAGGTTCGATCTGGATCGGTGCGCTGACACTGATTTATGTAAAAGAGGTTTTACATAGGGGAGAGCAATGGTGGGGGTTCATAAACGCCAGCTATTATGCCGGAACGATTCTAGGCGGAATTTGCACGCTATGGCTGGCCAAAAGAATTCAGAAACATCTGATCTTAAGCATGGCAGCAGGATCATTCCTGTTCAGCCTGTTTACCCTTCTATATGGTTTAACCAGTGTTCCGTTCTTTGCACTTCTTTTGTGTGTTGCCATGGGGCCTGCCTATCAGCTCAGGGATGTTGCACAGCAAACAGCTTTCCAAACCAACATTGAGAGCGAGCATCTGCCCAAGGTATATGCCAGCAAAGGGATTCTAATGTCCATCATTACGAGCCTATCTATATTTTTAATGGGCTTTGTAGCAGATGCAATCAACATCCGTGCCGTTTATATTCTTGGAGCTGCTCTAATTATGGTTTCTGCTGTCTTGTCTTTTTCCTTGCTGCAGGCAAAGAAAAAAGAGGTGGCAGATCTAAGCAGTCCTTTATAATGGGAAGAAATCGGAAATAAGGAGAAGGATATGAAAAAAACCAAAACGAACGCGATGAGAATACTGGACAAGGAAAAAATAGACTATGAAAATATGAGTTACAGTACAGAGGACGGCAAGAATGATGGGGTATCTGTGGCTCACAAAATAGGGCGTGAGCTGGGGGTTGTTTACAAGACACTGGTTGCCCAAGGCTCTGGCAAGGAATATTATGTTTTTGTCATACCGGTAGAAGCGGAGCTTGACCTAAAGAAAGCGGCCAAAGCGGTCGATGAAAAGAAAGTGGAAATGCTTCCTGTAAAAGAATTGCTGGCCGTTACAGGATATGTTCGAGGGGGCTGCTCGCCAGTAGGCATGAAAAAACTGCTTCCTACAATCATAGAAGAAGCGGCGAAAGCACAGGAGACCATCATCGTAAGCGGAGGGAAGATTGGACTGCAGATCGAACTGTCACCGAGAGATTTAGAAAACGTGACAAGAGCTAAATATGCAGCAATCACAAAATAAACAACGAAGGGGTGGAACCTTTATTCAGGGTTCTGCTTTTTTAATGGCAACCTTACATCATTGTAAGAAAGTGTAAGGTTTGCACATGGTAAGGGAGCCTCATTCCCTCATAAAATAGAAATAGAGGAAAAAGGATGATTCATTAAAAAAGGGGGACAAAAAATGACACTTACACAATTTAATAATGAAACCTTCAGGAGTATCAATGATCTTGCTGGCAGCTTTTCTGCTGCAAACCCAGTCATGGTGTTTTTAGCGGAGTATATGCTCTATGCACTTGGGATCCTTGTTATCGCCTGCTGTTTCACTCGCTCCAACCGCAACCGGCTGATGATTGTTTTTGCGATCGTGAGTTGTGGGATTGCAGAGATTCTTGGCAAACTTGCAGGTCTGCTCTATTCTCATCATCAGCCTTTTGCAGAACTGCCGAACGTGCATCAGCTGGTCGAGCATGGTATTGATAATTCATTTCCAAGTGACCATGCCATCATCTTCTTTTCAATCTGTACCACCATTTGGCTCTTCAGAAGGAAGGAAGGCTTCATTTGTCTTCTGCTCGCTTTTTGCGTCGCTTTTTCACGCGTTTGGGTCGGTGTACATTATCCCATCGATGTGGCAACGGGGACATTGCTGGGTATTGTTTCATCAATGGTTGTCTATAAAACCATGTTTGCTAGTCGATTGGTTAAGCGTTATGCAGAAAGCGGTGTAAAGGAGAGAGTGGAGAACTTTTGATAAGTTCTAATTAAAAATAAACAGGTAGAAATCCGTCGAATAGTGTCGCGTATAAACGGCTTGAAAATAAAAGAGTAGTTTTTGAACATAAAAAAAATTTTTTGAACATAAATCGGTATTTTTGAACATAAAACCTGAACATTTGAACATGAAAAATACGATTTTGAAGGTGAAAGGGGCATATGAGCCCCTTACAGGAATCGTGGATGGGTCAAATGGTTGTCAAGTATCATAGATCCATAGAACGAAATTTCAGATCCCTGACAAGAGCGGGATTTGCAATACTCGCTCTGCGTGAAGGTACACCGCAAAGAGATAATTTCAGCAATGAGGAAGAGTTCCAACGCAGGCGGCGGATCCCTGTAGTTCTCGCTTTCTCTTGCATTAAAAAGAATACATAGCCCGTGAAAAGAAAGGAAGGGTTTCATTGTCTGTACGAAGTGTTTTCATGAATGAAGAACACCTGGATGCATGTATTGAGCTGTATCAAAATGTTTTTAACAGCAGTCCGTGGAATGAGAGCTGGACCGTTGAAACGGCAAAGGAGAGGTTATCCGATTTGGTGAATACACCGAAGTTTCTCGGTTTTGTATTTTATGAGAGCGGCCAGTTCATTGGCTTTATTGCGGGCAACAGTAAACGAACCTATAACGGAGTAACGTTCTATATAGCTGAACTTTGCGTGAACAACAAGATTCAAGGGAAAGGCTATGGAACTAAAATGCTGAATTGGTTTGAAGAAGAATTGAAAAGAAGAGAGATTCAAAGTCTTTATTTATTAACTTCCAAGGAAGGACTGGCAGAAGCGTTTTACCTTAAAAATGGTTACAATGTGAACAATAACCGGATCGTCATGAGAAAAGAACTTTAAGGAGGGAACCACAATGATCAAGATGGGTATACAGCAAAAGATGTAAATAATATATTCTTGTTCACTTGGTCTGATAGTTGCTTAATGTAAATGCAGCTTCCAATTATTAGGTTGATGGGAAAATGGATTGTGTACATCAAGATCGGTGTTATACGTTTTTAATTTGTTACATAAATATATTCAGATGTATTTCAAGAAAGAGGAGGGGGTTCTGTGCACGATCATGATATTGAACAAATAGAATGGTCCGACAGACAAGTTTATTCCACTTCTTAAGGAAGGCGTCTTTATGGTTCTTTTTTAGGTGGATTCTTTATGGATTGAGATTTGTTGTGAACGAAGAGGAAAAACTCTCTTTAAATGAAAATCGTCTTTGAAATAAGTTAAACAAAGATCTAAATTCTCTGCCATGGCCTACAACCTTCAAACTGATGAACTGCATTGGCAGGAAGTTGATGCTTTGAAGAATACAGAAAGCCATTATTATATTGGTCGAGCTATCTCAGCATTAGCAAATGATCCAAAGATCATGGAGAAAAGTGGACAAGGGGTAAGGATTGGCGATCTGGCAAAAGAATATGGATTTACCGATATAGATGGGCGATATATCTATCCATTCAGCATTTAATGGTAGTAAAAGGTTCATATATGAAACAGATTGATGCCTATTCCCTCGTCGTTACGTTCTTGGCAACTTCTTTTGCTGTAACAGCTATTCCTGAAGCGATAGTATTACAAACGAACTCAGCACGATTTTTAAAGAAAAAACAGGGAAATACGGTTATCTCAATGTTTGACGATAACTATTAAACAGAAGGGAAACAACCAATTAAGATAAAATAAACGCAAAGCTAATTGCTTCGCGTTTATTTTGTGAGAATTATTTTACTGTAGTTGTGGGTGATCACCACTATTGGGCGGGTCAGCAACCTCTATTGAATAGTGTATGGGGACTTGAGCTTGAGCTTGAGCTTGAACTTGAACTTGAACTTGAGCTTGAACTGGAGCTGCGTTTTTTCACTTTTTTACATTTACATACTAATTTTACTTTTTTAGAAGAACGCTTACAACCACAGTGTTTTTTCTTTTTGGACGACATAAAAATCCCTCCAAGCCGTTATAAAGTGAGAAAAAAGGTTTAACCTTGTCTCTCACTTTATCTTATGCAGAAATCTAGTAATGCGTTTGGACAAGCTGGAAAAATCTCTTAAATAAAATGCTAGTTTACAGAGCTAACCTCGTTTTGACGAGTACTTATTCCGATTTATCGTACGCCTCCGCCCGGATTTTTTACAATCATTTTCTAAATTTCCGATACTTTTGTTTATTTTGTTGAAACTTAGGGCCCAAACCTTTTGAAAAGTGGGTTTTTTGTTATCATAAAGGTATTCAAGCAGATATAATGAAACATTGATTTTGGGCATGAGTTTTGGGATAGAAATTCTACTAAAAAGAGGCTTATCACAATCTCTTTTTTGACTCATCCCAAAAACGACTGTTTATGGTACCGGTTTAAGGATAGTGCTAAATTTTCTTTGTTCCGCAATCGGGCCAGATTGTTGAATAACATTTGTAAAGCTGGAGGTTTTGAATTGATTTATAAGCGTTCACAAATAAACATAATTGTTTCTTGGTTCGAAAAGTATTCATGGTAAATTCTATTCGAACAACTGTGTAGAGCACAAAAGCGCATCATTGTGTCGTCGATCCGAAATTCAGTATAAATCTTAGCAAAAAGTTTCACAATGAGGTCATCATGATCTTTATAAGCTTTTCTGTCAAATAACAGCTAATCTATTATGTTTCAAATAATACTCTCATGCCCGTATTTCTATATAGATAATTTGGAAAAGATTTTTTATTCAATGTGTCGATTTTGGTGTTTCCCGTTCGTTGTATTTATAAAGAGGTCAATTAGGGGATTTGCCTCTAAAAAAGAAGGAGGAAATTTTTATGCTGTTTATGCTGATTGTCAAAGCCTCGAAGAATTCGGAAGCCGGAAAGCTCCCGAGCTCTGAGCTCATTGAAGCCATGACGAAGTACAATGAGGAATTAGTTAAGGCAGGCGTGCGGGTTGCGGCTAAAGGACTTCATCCAAGTTCAAATGGGATTCGCCTTTCGTATCCGAAACCAGGGGAAAAGCCGGTGGTTACGGATGGTCCATTTACGGAATCAAAAGAATTGATTGCCGGGTTCATTCTGATTGATGTGAAGTCGAGGGAAGAAGCCATCGAGTGGGCCATGCGGATGCCGGACCCGCAAGGACATGGGGAAGGTCAGATTGAATTGCGTCAAGTATTTGAGTGAGGCGCCGGAGCTGACCGAGGATCCAGAAATGTTGGCCAAGTAAGCGGAATTACGCGAGAAATCTGAGAAGGGAAGGCGATCGTGATCACCTCTAGAACCAAGCGTACCATTTAGGCAATTTGTATTCGCTCCATATTCAAATGGATAATTGATGAAAGGATTTCTTAATAGAAATCCTGCAGCTAAATTGAAAGAGCCAAAGCTTGGAAAGAGAATCCAAAATTTCTTTCTGAGCTTGAAATCGAACATCTGAGAGAGGGCTACTACAACTCTATGAAAATGCCTTATTTGAGTTCTTTTATTCCACTGGCTGTCTTATTGGAGAAGTGGTAAAGCTTAATCGTGCTGATATCAACATTAATACTAATTCTGTCATTGTTCATGGAAAAGGTGATAAGGAAAGAGAAGTGTACTTCAATACTCGTTGTTCCTTATGGTTGAAAAGGTACTTAGACAAACGTAATGATCAAGAACCTTTTTATTTATAACAGAGAGAAGACCAAAAAGAAGAATGAGTATTGACCTTATAAGATACATTATAAAACGTATCTCCAGTCGGCAGGGATTAAGAAGAACATACATCCACACCAATTAAGACATAGTTATGCAACCCATATGATAGACAACGGAGTACCTATTGAAGTCATTCAAAGTCTAATTGGCCATGAGAAGAGTGAAACCACGAAAATTTATGATCAGCTGAGTGGTAAACTAAGACATGATTTCTATACCAAATACTTTTAGAAAGCGCATTCAATCAGAGCGTGCTTTTCTTATTTAATGGAATAAATGATTGAAATATTTTCTTTGTATTGAAATAATTGGTACTAAGTTAAAGGGCAGTTTAGTTGAAGAGAGAGGGGGAAATCCTCTCCCTTTTAATTCATATTTGGAAAAAAAGCGAGGTAATTATTTATTGTTCAAGTTACGGTCTATTTCTTATAACTTGATATCGGTTTTTAAGGCAATCTATTGGGCAGAGACTATTTCAGTCTCTGTCTTTTTTGTGGTCTGAAACCAGCTAAGTCTGAAGTCTGATATAAAAATCAGGCTTTAGCACAATTTTGAAAGCTTTAGAAAAAAGGTAATATGGAGTCATAACAACAAATACCCTATGGGGGTACCGCGAAATTTTGCGGTAATACACAAAAAGAGTGCGGTTTTTATCTGTTCAAACTAAGTACAATGGGAGCGTAGTTCACAAGGGTAGTCAATAACCAAATATCCACATTTTGAAAGTGGAAAATATGATTTTTGTTCAGGATGTATCAAACGTTTATTCATTGGAGTCGGGAAATTTTTGCCGCGTTAAAGAATAACAACATTCAAATCCGAAAAGGCGAATTAAGGAGGAATATAAAATGAAAAGGTTAGTAGTACGTTTAGCTGTTTATGTATTGATTTTCGTTGTGTTTGTGGGGGGGATCGGGTTCTATGGCTTTAATCGTCATCAAAAAGATTTTTACTTTAACGTCCGCCATGAGCCAGTTCCTTCGCTACAAGGAGTGAATATACCTCAATACGATCCCAATAAACCTACAGTAGCAGTCGTATTAGCGGATTCAAGTATACCAACCGAAGACTTTGATTTTCTTATTCCCTACGAACTGCTGTCGATGACAGATGCTTATAATGTATACGCCGTTGCACCGGACAAAAACGTGAAGTCCTTATCAGGCGGACTGGATGTAATACCACATTACTCTTATAAAGAACTGGATAACCTATTAAATAAAAGTCCAGATATTATTGTGGTCCCTTATATGCCCGGAGTAGATGAACAGAAATATCAACCAACTCGCGAATGGATTCAACAACATTCCAGCAGTAAAACCTCCACTTTTTTCAGCATTTGTGGTGGGTCACAGAATCTTGCCGATGCAGGTTTATTAAAAGGGAAATCAGCCACCTCACACTGGCAATTCCTACCCATATTAATGAAGCAATATCCTGATACACATTGGAAAGAGGATGTGAGGTATGTTCACGAAGGAAATACCTTAACTTCAGCAGGTCAAAGCGCAGGTATCGATGCAGTACTTCACCTTATATCTCAGAAACTAGGAGAACCTGTGGCTGCAAAAATATCCAAGGAAATTAGTTATCCTTCTTACCAATTCGTTCAAAATCCAAAGGTGGACCACCCTTTTTACGTGGATATAAAATTTGCAACATATTGGCTAAATCTTGGATTCCATTGGAATAAGAAACAAATGGGGGTACTTCTGTATAAAGATATGGATGAAATAGCTTTATCTTCTATATTTGATTCTTATGGAGACACCGGAACGACACAAGTCTTGACCGTTTCTAGTTCAGATGCACCAATAACTACGAAACATCATCTTAATATACTGGCTAGGCATCAAATATCTAATGCTCCAAAATTAGACAAAATGATCATACCAGGTGGCAACGCAAAATCACTAGCGGCAGCAGATGTAAGACTTTGGCGTGAAAAGGGTAATGCTAAAGAGACCCTCCTTATTCACAGTGATTCACCAAACAGCTATGTATTCGAAGCACCATTGGAAGACTTAGCTAAACAAGAAGACCTTTTAAGTGCCAAGCATGCTGTAAAACGATTTGAATATCGTGCGAATGGTATCCATCTAGAGGGCAAACCATTTCCTCTTGAAACATACGGCAATGTACTTCTAATCGGCTTACTAGCATTGTTGGTAACTTTCTGTATTGACAGACGATTCATTATGAAGAAACCAATTTTTAAATCGTATAAACAAGCGAGCTAATCACTACCGCCTTCGGGCAGATACAGTTTGTGATGAATTGTAGTCAAACTGGGCAAGAGTTTTTAGATTGAGCTGCCGTTATGGCAGCTTTTATTATTGGATGTCAAAATTAGGTATTGCTTTAGGACGTACCATAAAAGATGTTTTCATATTGGCATTTTAACCCGTCCGTTAAAAATCCTTAAATAAAGTTTACATTCTATATAAATCATTCGTTTATGCATATTGATATCAACGATGTATGGGGATTTTGACGTGTTCTATATAAAAATTGTCTATTGGAGGAATGTTATAATGTTCACCGTATGCTCCGTGGCCTATAAGCAATTTCCCTTGTGTTTATTTAAAATAATTTCCTGAACCGTAAATTACGACCTAAAATTTAGAGGAGGAAGCATTTATGAAACGATTGGGGTTTTATTTTCTACTATCATCATTTGTTCTCAGCCTTTTCACAGGGGTTTCCGCACCCAAATCAGCGGACGCAGCAGAAACGGCTAAACCAGGAAAAATCCTTGGAGATTATGCCGGAGTAGTACGTGAAACCACTCCCCGCTCCGATGGAATCTACCATATTGATACACCCCGTTCCATCGAAAAGATGAAGGAATTACATATTAACACTTATTATTATCTGATTTGGGACGAGAATACAGATTGGGATGATTTGAGAAACGAATTTTTGCCTGCTGCCAAAAAAGCCGGGATTGATGTGGTCGTCTATGTTGTCCCCCCAACTGAATCAACCGGTGAACGGAAATCCTATCCTTATACGACAGATTACCTTGCCTGGTCCAGAGAAATAGCAAAACTGTCTATTCAATATCCGAATGTAATCGGCTGGGCAATCGATGATTTTAATCATAACCTAAATAAATTCACCCCAGAATATATGGACCAAATGAAGAAAACGTCCGAAGCAATTAATCCTGATCTGTTTTTTTCTCCTCTCATGTATACCGATTCATTAAATGAATCTTTTCTTCAGACACGGGGAGCATATATCGATGGCGTCATCCTTGCTTTCAGGGATGGAATATACCGGAATACCCAGGTATATGCGTCCGAACAGGAACAAATTGACAGCGCTTATAGTTTACTTAGCAAATATAACTTACCGTTGTATTGGATGATTTATGCCTCTCAATTATCCAAAACTCCTGCCAATCCTTCGGCAGACTATGTAAGAAAAGTGACCCAAATCGCCTTGGAGAACATGAAGAAGGGAAAAATCGAAGGGACTATCTCCTACGTCCTCAAAAAGAACTTTGAACCAGAACCAACCGACGATAAGGCATATGACGACACAGGCTATTTAAACTTTTTTATCGGCAGTGGCGTCCCAAGCTCAGCTGGCAATTACGCACAAGCTACTCAAAGAGTACGTGTGAATAAAGCCGACAACTATTCGTTAACGTTCCAGACGATGAACCTTGGAGCAGACGTATCTGGTTACCATAAAAAACAGTTGCTGATTGATGGAAAAGTGGTCTGGGAACAGGATACGGCTGAAATTGTTCCCGACCTCCTTTGGAAACCCGTTACTGTAGACCTTAAACCCTATCTTGCCGGCAAATCCTGGGCTGATGTATCGTTCCGTTTTTATGAGAATAAGGGAGTAAATAACTTCTGGACGTACGCAGGTTTTGATGCACTGCAGCCTGTTGGTTTTACGGTGAATAACGCAAACTTTGCCGATAACAGCAGCTGGAATGTCTCATCTAATTATTCCGGAATCATCGGAGAAATTTTGCAATATGATGAACAGAGACGTGAGCGTGCTTATAATCATATAAAGGTTTCCTACGCGACATATGAATTGTATTCTTCCATTTACACCTCAAATGTTGAAGCTGCGACAAAAAGCAGCCTCCTTAAAAAGGCAGCTGATATTATGACCTACCACTTTGAAGAGCAAAATGACAGGGCCATTCAGGGTCTTAACAGTTTACAAAACCAGATTGCTTCGTTAAAAGGAAAGGAAATATCTGATGATCAGGCTGAAACCTGGGACGCCTTGATTAAGGAGCTAAAGGAATATTATTCTGCTGTATAAAGTCTCATCTGAAAAGTTATGACGAGATCGAAGCGGTGTTTTGGATGGCAATAGAGGATATTATAATTCATGCAACACATTGAGCTGATGGCCGGTACTTCACTGGGGATCGGCTTTTTACTGTATTTCCTTACCAAGAAGTATTTTTAGTCATATAGAGCATTGCATTTTGGAAGTTGAAAAATTCTTGGCATACAACCGTATTAGCTGATATGTATCTGCGAATTTATTTTGAGAAAAGTGGTTTGTCAAAAGATGAAGTTTTCCAATGGGCTCCAATCATAGCAGGGGCAAGATTGTCTGAAAACGTATCATCAGAATAATCTGAACGTCTGATGGAAATAGTCAATCATTACTATTCTTTATAACTATCGATTAATCCACAAAAGGGTGCGTTTGCGCAAAAACCCCTCAGCAATGAAGATGAAGATCCTTCTTCAACGATCGGGTGCTTTACGAAAAAAAGCCCGATTTCTTAAGATTAATGCCAAGAAATTGGGCTTTTTAATAGTGGAATTTCCTTAACGGTGTAAATATGTGATTCCTGATGCTACCACTAAATGATCGTATATTTAGATATCATTTTTTGTTAGTCATTTGTTTTATAAAAAAGGGTTTTTCTTCCTTTAAATTTTGCAACAATTATGATCCATCATAGTGATGGTCGTGTAAATATATATTGATAAAAATGAGAAACTATGGTAAATTTATATAGATATACCGTGAATGGATTTTTGTATAAATTATTCCCTATTTTAATTATACATCATAAAATCCTTTTCAGTCAACCCCTATTTTTATTTTTTTAAAGGAGTGTTTGATATGAGCATGGAACTTCGCCAGGAGCAAGAACGAGTAAACAGCGTAATGGAGACAATTACAGAGCAAATCAATAGATTGGAGGGCGAAACTTCCAGGCGTCGGATGGAAGTTGTGAATATCCGCAAACACTTTTGGGATGAAGTAAAGGTTAATATTGATACCTTCGACGATTATCTTGAGACGATCATCGGCTTGAGACAAGAGGCTCAAGCTCTGTCCGTAAGCCAAAGCACCCATAGACATGCATCTAAGAGATTATCTGCGCTGCGGCGTATGCAAGAGGTGCCTTATTTTGGCCGAATCGATTTCATTGAAGAAGGAACTTCAACTGCGGAACGAATCTATATCGGCATCTCTACGCTCACGGATACAAGCGGAGAAAATTTCCTTATTTACGACTGGAGGGCTCCGGTCTCGAGTGTCTACTACGACTACCAGCCTGGTCCCGCCAAGTATGCTACACCTGGAGGTGCCATCCATGGCATACTGAAGAAAAAGTGGCAATATCTCATCCGCGGCGGCATTATCCAATCTATGTTCGATACCAGTCTCACTATTGGTGACGAGATTTTACAGCAGGTGCTTGGTAAAGGTACTGACAAACATATGCACAATATAGTAGCCACCATTCAACAGGAGCAAAACCGGATCATCCGGCACGATCGCGGGCGGATGCTCATTGTACACGGCGCTGCCGGCAGCGGTAAGACATCGGCTGCCCTGCAGCGGATTGCTTATTTACTCTATAAATATCGAGATATGCTGAATGCCGATCAAATCATTCTTTTTTCGCCTAATTCGATGTTTAATAGTTACGTTTCCAATGTGTTGCCAGAACTCGGCGAAGAGAATATGCAGCAGGTCACATTCCAGGAATACTTGCATCATAGGCTGAAAAGTGAGTTTCAAGTTGAGAAGCCTTACGATCAATTGGAATATGTTTTGACTGCAGTGGATAATCCATTATACGGAACAAGGATTGCGAGCATCCGATTCAAGGCTGCCACCCGTTTTTTTGAGGCGATCAAATCATACAGAGAGTCACTGGAATTATCCGGAATGGTATTCAAAGGGATTATCTTCAGAGGAAAGACAATTGTTACTGCTAAACAAATCGCGGAAAAGTTTTATAGCAGCGGCACCTCGCTTCGCTTTCATAGCAGGCTTGAAAAATTGAAGGATTGGCTAATTAAGCAAATAGATGAAGCCGAGAAGCTTGAACGGACTAAGCCATGGGTACAGGAGGAAGTCGAACTGCTTAGCAATGAGGATTATCATAAGGCATATACCTACTTAGCTGAAAAACGCGGCTTTAAAGGAGAGTCAATTCATGATTATGAAATCGAGCCTGAAGCGTTAGCCCGCTTGATAGTTCGCCAGAAGTTAAAGCCGTTGCGAAAACGGATCAAGGCATTTCGTTTCGTCAACATTAAGGAAATATACAAGCAGTTTTTTACCGATCCCATCCAGATCAAACAGTGGATGGACCGGGAAGCACCCGAGGAGTGGCCGGATATTTGCCTATCGACTGTGAAAATGCTGGACGAAGGTAAACTATTTTACGAAGATGCTACTCCGTTTTTACTAATGAAAGAGCTGATTCAAGGCTTTCAGACGAACAGCTCAATCAAACATATAATTGTAGACGAGGCGCAAGATTATTCTCCGTTTCAATTCGAGTTTTTGAAACGTTTGTTTCCTTCGGCAAGAATGACCGTGCTCGGTGACTTTAACCAAGCAATATTCGCCCATGCCAGCGAAATGGTCGATTTCCACACGCTTACTGGCTTATACGGTCCGGATGAAACAGCTGCGATCAACTTGACCCGCAGCTACAGATCCACAAGACCGATCGTCGAATTTACACGCGGACTCGTACCAGACGGCGAACGGATTACCGCTTTTGAACGCGATGGCGAGCGGCCTATATTGACGCAACTGTCCAATCGTGCTGAATTGCATCGCTCCATAGCTTCCAAAGTTGCAGACTTACGGAAACGGCAGTATAGCACAATAGCGGTTATATGCAAATCTGCAGTGGAAAGCACCACTGCATACGATTCCTTGAGAGGCATCGAAGAAATTAAGCTCGTGAAGAGTGGATCGATTGAATACGAGCAAGGCGTTGTCGTCATACCGGCGTATTTGGCCAAAGGTATTGAATTCGACGCGGTTATTATTTACGACGCATCAGCGGAAATATACGGAGATGAGAGCCTGCGTAGATTGTTTTATACTGCCTGCACACGGGCTATGCATCACTTGCAACTATACAGTGTAGGCGAACCGAGCCCCTTTTTGCGCGAGGTTGCGCCGGAAATGTGGTTTTGTCATTAATAAAATTGAAAAATCCAAATGATAAGCAGAATTTCGTCTCCTGTCATAATGATTTGAAACCAGAAAATATTCTTTTTGAATCCTTTCATTAACATAACCTGAAGACTGAAATTTTAGAAAAGGAGATGAATTCCGTATGTCAGCAAAAACAGAAAATAACAATGAGGCATTTTCCATTAAAACCATCATAGGACCACTACTAGCTGTCATTGTTGGTATGATAATGGTAATTCTTGATAGTACGGCGATGAATGTTGCGCTTCCTGGAATAGTGGAAGATTTTAAATCTGATGTTTCGACCATGCAATGGTCCATTACAGGTTATACGCTTGCATTAGCAGCTGTCATTCCTTTAGCTGGTTGGATGACGGACCGATTTGGGGCAAAAAAGATATTTTTAATTACGATCGCCTTGTTTACGCTTGGTTCTGTTCTATGTTCTGTTGCACAAAACCCTGAACAGCTAATCATCTATCGGGTTATTCAAGGGCTGGGCGGAGGAATGGTTGCTCCAATAGGAATGGCCATGGTTTTTCGACTTGCTCCTCCGGATAAAATGGGGGCCGTAATGGGAACACTTGGGGTTCCAATGCTATTGGCACCTGCACTAGGGCCTGTTTTAGCAGGATATCTTGTAGAATACGTTACTTGGCACTGGATTTTCCTTATTAATTTGCCAATCGGTATAATTGCACTATTGGTTGGAATGAAATTTTTGCCGAAAGTTGAACGTAAGACCGTTCCATCGCTTGATTTTTTAGGAATCATATTAGCACCTATCGCATTCGCGATGCTAGCCTATGGAGTGAGTGGAGGGGGTAAAAGCTGGTCTTCAACAGAAACTCTTACCGGATTAATTGTAGGTGGAGTTGCTCTCATTATTTTCATTTTCGTTGAACTTCGTCAAAAGCAGCCTTTATTGGAGCTGAGAGTTTTTGGATCATCTGACTTTAGAAAAGGGATTGTGATTGCATGGTTGTCTCAAATCGCTTTATTTGGGGTTATGATTATTGTCCCGTTATTTTTACAAACAGTTAGAGGTTACGGTGCTTTAGATACTGGTTTAATTCTACTTCCACAAGCTCTAGCGTCAGGTGTTATAATGCCGATCGGCGGGCGTTTATATGATAAAATAGGCGCTCGTCCTTTAGCCATAACAGGCTTGTCTATTATTACTGGAGCTCTATTTATGCTTTCACGAATTTCTATGGATACTACTACTGGATTTATCATTACATGTTTAGTGATGATGGGAGCAGGAATGGGTCTATCCATGATGGCGATTAATACACATGTTCTTCAATCTGCTCCAAGGCATCTTGTTAGTCGTGTCACACCATTAACAACAGCAGCTCAACAAGTAATGGTTTCATTTGCGGTAGCAGGTATGACTGGGTTCCTAACGTCAAGAATCACTGATCATATGACAGAAACAGCTAATCCAATTGAAGCAGCCGTTGCTGCCTATGGTGACACATTCCTTCTAGCTGCAGGGATTGTATTAGCTGGGGCACTTCTAGGAACAATCCTTCGTAGACCAAAACAACAGCCGGCACATGCACCAGATGATGAAACAAAAGACGCGAATGCTGCAATGATGGCAGGACATTAAAAAAGAAAACGGATGATCTTTTCTATATAATAAGTTGATCTTCAACAATCGGGCGCTTTTAAGGAATAAAGATTAGCGCTCATTTTCTTTTAAGGGCCAGATTGTTGATGATATGTTAATAAATTCGAAGTTTATCAGAGGGTGCTTTTTTTTCATTATTCAAAAAAGTAATTGTCAGGGAAGTAGTGCTGCCTTGGAACAGTAGGGGAAATTCACATATATTTTTGATTCACGATGATAGGGGGAATATACCTATGAAAAAGCGAGCAATTGGTCATAACGTTCCACTGGTTTCAGAGATTGGTCTCGGTTGTATGGGGATGTCATGGCTATATGGTAATGCTGACCGAAGGGAAAGCATTGCAACAATTCACGCGGCACTTGAGGAAGGCATTACACTCTTTGATACAGGTGATTTCTATGGCGATGGACACAATGAATTACTTCTACGTGAAGCCTTCCAAGGAATTCAACGAGAAAGAGCGTTCATTTCAGTAAAATTCGATGGTAAGCTACACTCACAAGGCAAGAGCCATCGGGAGGGTGATAACCACCCTCATACAATAAAGAATTTCCTTGAGGATACCCTAATGCGCCTAGGTGTTGAATACATTGATCTTTATCAACCAGGGACAGCCTGCCTCGATCCAAACGTACCAATTGAAGAAACGGTTGGTGCAATTGCAGATATGGTAAAGGAGGGATATGTGCGTTGCATTGGTCTTTCAGAAGTAGGAGTGGAAACAATTCGCCGTGCACACGCTGTATATCCAATTAGTTGGCTACAAATGGAATACTCACTATTTAATCGGAGTGTTGAATCAAATATTTTGCCGACTCTAAGGGAATTAGGTATTTCTCTTTCGGCTTATGGTGTTCTCTCAAGAGGTTTGTTGAGTGGTACATGGTCAAAAGACCGGATGTTAGATTTGGATGATAAACGGAATAATGGTCCTCGGTTTGCCAACGAAAATATTGAAAAGAATTTAGCCCTTGTAGAAGCATTGCGTGAAATAGCTGAAGAAAAGCAAGTAACCGCTGCGCAGCTTGCTATCGCATGGGTTCTATCTCGGGGTGAAGATGTTATCCCATTGATTGGGGCGAGAAAGCGATCACAACTTCAGGATTCACTGGGTGCTGTTGACCTGAACTTAAGTTCAAACGATCTTTTACGAATTGAAGGAGCAGTACCTCCAGAGCTTGTCGCCGGCGAATACTACCCTGTACCACGGAAAAAATGGTTCTTTTAACAAATATTTATTGAAAATAATCTTGCATTATAAGGTAAGTGTCTTTTTTTGAAAATTAAATGTGTTAATCACAATGATTTGAAATAATTGGTATTAACCAAATGGGTAGGATTGTGGAGGGATGTTGGGGAGTTTTTTGAAAAAAAGTTTCCACAGTCGGGTCATATTGAGACAGTGGTTTTACTGACAGATGTAAATTGTTATAAGCTAATAGGGATGGATTAGATGGGCTAAAATTCTAAGGGAGAAAAACCTTCCAAAAAGAAGGAAGTGTTAAACGATGGATGTACAAATGGTTATGCAGGAGCTTGAATCTCTCGGCAAAGAACGAACCAAGAAAATTTACGAATCCAATGGTGCTCGCGAGCCGCTTTTTGGTGTGGCTACAGGAGCTATGAAGCCAATGGCCAAGATAATAAAAAAAAATCAATCTTTGGCTGAGCAGCTTTACGTGACAGGGAACTACGACGCAATGTACTTTGCAGGCATAATTGCAGACCCAAAAGCAATGGCTGAGGCGGATTTTGAGCGTTGGATGGATGCGGCATATTTCTATATGCTGTCCGATTATGTGGTTGCAGTAACTTTAGCTGAAACAGATATTGCACAAGACGTTGCTGATAAATGGATTGCAAGCGGTGAAGAACTGAGAATGTCAGCTGGCTGGAGTTGCTACTGCTGGCTTTTGGGTAATCGACCGGACGAAGAATTTTCCGAAAATAAGATTGCCAATATGCTTGAAATTATCGAAAATACGATTCACCACTCTCCAGAACGAACTAAATACGCAATGAATAATTTTATATACACAGTGGGGACTTCATATCTGCCGCTCCATGATAAGGCGGTCGAGACCGCAAAGGCAGTGGGCCCAGTAGAAGTCAAAAAGGACAAGAAGAAAAGCAGTTTCCTACTCGCTTCCGAAAGGATTCAAAAGCAAGCAGATAAAGGGCAACTTGGGTTCAAACGCAAATATGTAAGATGTTAAACAATAGCCTCGCATCGCGAACGATTTTCCATTATCGGACGTATTGATGGAGAAACGAAAAAAAAGCACAATTTTCTCTATTTTAATATAGAGGAATTGGGCTTTTTAATTTTGGGATTTCCTTAATGTTGTCAAAAGTAGCTTAAAGCAAAAGGAATTAAGCTACTGTTTGAAGCAGATGAAACAAGTGGTAATACCATTCTTATAGATCAACACAGATGAAGTAGAGAATGGAATAGTAAGCAAGATTCGGGCGCCAATCTTTATTTAGCTAATACTCTTTCAGTCAATTTGTAGCATTTATTCTATTTAAACAGTAAGCCTAACTGATCTTTGAATGATTTGGTGTACCAGAATAGGGCGCTTATCTAGAATTGGATAGCGCCTTTCTTAATGTAAAGGGACATTTTGTAAAATAAAAGAAGGGTTTTTGACCAATCGAGAGGAAACTGTTCGTGGGTAGCCTCTGGCATGAAGGACTACATAAAGGGATTATCGATAACATTAAACGATCTTTAAAATAGGATTATTCAATTAAAGGGCGTATTTCTTCAAGAAGGAGAAAAATTATAAATTGAATTCTTATTTTACAGGAGGCTCAGACACAATGAACTTTATAATTTGCGAAACGTGTGGGGTTCAATACCAAGAAACAATTATTCCTTCACAATGTATCGTTTGTTCAGAAGAAAGACAATACGTTAATCCAAACGGTCAGACGTGGACAACATTAGAGGAGATGAAGAAACCTAACAACTATCAAAACGATATAATTAATGAAGAGCCAGGATTGCATAGTATCACCACTATTCCTGAGTTTGGAATTGGACAGACAGCTTATTTAATCCAGGAAAGTGGATTTAACGTTTTATGGGATTGTATTACGTACATAGATGAAAAAACAATTAAACAGATAAACAAACTTGGGGGTATCCAAGTGATAGCTCTCTCTCACCCTCATTTTTATTCTACTCAAGTTGAGTGGGCTGAAGCTTTTGATGCTCCAATCTATATTCATGAAGATGATAAAGAATGGATAACAAGAAAAAGTGATCAAATTAAATTTTGGTCTGGAGAGTCACTAAATTTACAGGATGGCTTGACAATCCATAGATTAGGTGGACACTTTAAAGGTGGTTCCGTCTTAGAATGGAGAAAGGGCAATAACCAAAAGGGTATTCTATTAACAGGAGACGTTATTACAGTGGTTGCTGACCGAAAATGGGTAAGCTTTATGTATAGTTATCCTAATTTGATTCCGTTACCTGCTTTTACAGTTAATGACATTGCCCAGAAAGTAAAACCTCTTCAATTTGATAAACTTTATAATGCCTTTCATCGGGTCGTTAAGCAGAATGCAAATCAATCAGTACAAAAGTCTGCTGAGAGATACATTAAAGCTTTAGAAGGAACTTTATTTAATACATAAATGACCACTAGAGTTTAGGCAAGGCTGACAATCTATAAAATGTCTTAATTTTGACCATAATCTATTGAACTAAATTACTTAAAGATCCACCTGCCATTTCAGGCGGCTTTTTTTATTGAGCTAACGGGCAGTTTAATTGAGTAAGTATTTTTACAGAAACTAATATTGTAAAGAGGTTAGAGAAAATGAAAAAAACAGCAGTGTTACTATATCCTCAATTTAGTGAATATGAACTCAGTGTTGCATTATCAATTCTCATGCAAGGAGAGAAACCTGTAATTACTGTCGGAATAAATAACCAACCGATTATAGGGGAATCTGGATTAACTTGTTTGCCCGATACGACTATTGATGATGTTAATTACGATGAAATAGATAGTCTCTTATTAACAGGATGTATGGATATATTCTCTTTAGAGGGTGAAAGAAAGTTAATTGAGTTTATAAAACAAATAGGAAGTAAAGTATCTGTAATTGCGAGTATTTCTAGTTCCCCTTATCTTTTAGCAAAAGCAGGGATACTAAAAGGAAAAAAATATACTATTGGAATGACAGAGGAGAATCGGGAGACCTCGGGCGTTTTTGAAAAAGAAAATTATTGTGAAGAACTTGTAGTTCAAGATGGAAATCTAATTACTGCAAGAGGAAGAGGGTTCATTCGATTTGGAACTTTATTTGGAAAGGCACTAAATCTCACATTTGATGATAATTGGTACAAAGAATGATTTTTCAACACGAAGTTAAACGAATCTGATACAGGTTTAATAGAGAAGAATATCAAAATAAATTATTGGAAAAGGTTTAATAAAGTTAAATTTGCAGAATGAAAAAGTGCATTAATCCAGGATCGGATTAATGCACTTTTTTATACATATGTCGCCTTCAGGCGGTTTATATCTTCTTTTGGTGGTAAACCAACCATGCGGGAATATTCACGGCTGAATTGGGAGGGGCTTTCGTAGCCTACCCTGAAGGCTGCTTCAGTGGCATCTGTAGGGTTGAAGGCTCACTCAAACGCCTTAAAGTTGATACGATTGACCTTTACTATCAACATCGGATTGATCCAAATGTGCCAATTGAGGAAGTTGCCGGAGTTGTACAAGACCTAATCAAAGAAGGTAAAATTAAATATTGGGGACTTTCTGAAGCAGGGGGGAAAACCATTCGTCGTGCACACGCGGTTCATCCACTCACTGCCATTCAAAGTGAATACTCAATGATGTGGAGAAGTCCTGAAGAAGAACTTTTGCCTGCACTTGAAGAGCTGGGAATTGGCTTTGTTCCGTTCAGCCCATTGGGCAAGGGCTTCCTTACCGGAAAAATTAATAAGGATGCAACATTCGTTAGCTCCGATTTCCGCAGCATTGTTCCTCGGTTCAAACCTGAGAATATCGAAGCAAATCAGGTTTTGGTCGAACTGATAAAGAAGATTGCTGTAGGGAAAGAAGCAACGCCGGCTCAAATTGCTCTAGCATGGGTACTTGCCCAGAAGCCATGGATTGTTCCAATTCCTGGTACACGCAAATTGGAGCGCCTCGAAGAAAATCTTGGCGCAGCTGAGGTTGAACTGACCTCTGAGGAATTGAATGATTTGAACGATGCGCTCACTAAGATCGAGATTTCGGGAGATCGCTATCCGGCAGAATACGCAAATAGAGTGGGTAAATAAACGATAACTCAATATTTAATAAACAGGAGGATTTTATATGCAAAAAGTAATTTTAAACAATGGTGTTGAAATGCCTTTACTTGGCTTTGGTGTTTATCAGATTCAAGATGCAAATGAATGTGAACAGAGCGTTTATGACGCTATTATGGCAGGCTATCGTCTGATTGATACCGCTGCTTCTTATTTAAATGAAGAAGCAGTCGGCAGAGCCATTAAACGGAGTGGTGTTCCAAGAGAGGAATTGTTTATTACCACAAAACTATGGGTACAAGATACTGGTTATGAAAGCACAAAGAAAGCATTCGTAAGATCACTGGAAAGACTGCAATTAGATTATTTGGATTTGTATTTAATTCATCAGCCATATGGTGATGTATTTGGTTCCTGGCGTGCTATGGAGGAATTGTATCGTGAGGGGAAAATCAGGGCAATTGGAGTTAGTAACTTCCAGATGGATCGTCTAGTGGATTTGATGATTCATAATGAAATCATTCCTGCCGTAAACCAGATTGAAACGCATCCTTTCTGCCAACAAATAGAAAGTCATAAACATATGAAAGAGAACAATGTTCAGATAGAGTCCTGGGGACCTTTTGCTGAAGGAAGAAATAATATGTTCCAGAACGAAATTTTAGTATCAATAGCCGAAAAGCATAATAAATCCGTTGCTCAGGTGATTTTACGTTGGTTGACACAAAGAGGAGTCGTTGCGATTCCAAAGTCTGTTCGCAAAGAAAGAATCATAGAAAACTTCAATATCTTTGATTTTCAATTAAGCCCAGATGATATGGAAAGAGTGGCTACGTTAGATACGGAAAAAAGCTTGTTCTTTTCACATAACGACCCGGAGATCGTGAAATGGATTGGTACCCGTAAACTTGATATTTAATACCCGCATTCCATTGAATTAGTATTTAATCCATTTCAACTTCGTGCCAATTTCGTCCCGATTGAGTTTGAAAAACAATAAATAGATATGAAAAGTTAGATTCACAAAACGTTGATTTAACAAGGTTTTGAATGCTGCTTAAAACAGTATGAAAACGTCAATTAATCAATATCAGCAGGGAAGGATGATAGAAATGTCGATTGAAAGCGTTAAAGCTCATTTGAAGCAATGGAACCGTGAAAAAGATGTGATGGAATTCGATGCATCCAGTGCAACCGTCCAACAGGCAGCCGATACGATTGGTGTCATTCCTGCAAGGATTGCCAAAACGTTATCATTCAAAGGAGAAGATGGGACCGCTATGCTGATCGTAGCGGCAGGAGATGCGAAGATTGATAACAAGAAATTCCGCCAGCAGTTCGGTTTTAAAGCGAAGATGCTTTCCCCGGAAGAAGTGCTGGAGCAAACCGGTCATGCGGTAGGCGGTGTTTGTCCGTTTGGTTTAAAGAATGAGATTGATGTCTATCTGGATCAATCGATGAAAAGATTTCAAACACTCTTTCCGGCATGTGGCAGTTCAAATTCTGCTATTGAACTTACAGTCGATGAGATATACGAATATTCCAATGCTAAGGGATGGATAGATGTTTGCAAAGGCTGGGAAGAAGAAGAATGCAATGAGAAAGAAGCAGTGAAAAGCAGATTATCATAGTTCTGAGATTAAGGACCTTATTCATGGTTTTTTTTTTTTTTTTTTTTTTTTTTTTTACTTTTTTTTTCTAAAATATAAACTTACTTCCATGCAGCTTCGTCTATAGTAGTAGAGAGAGGTTGGAGGTGATGGTATCATGCACAATCAGCAGTTTAACAGCATGCCTGTATTTGAGACACCCGTGACAAAAGAAGAACTGATGGAGCAGATCATGAAGGATTACGGTAAGGATGTACTGTACCTTTGTTATACGTATGTGAAGGAATGGAATCTGGCAGAGGATCTGGCGCAGGATGTTTTTGTGAAAATTTATAGCAAAGCTGACACCTTCAGAGGTGAAGCCAAACGAAAGACATGGATCTACAAGATTGCCGTCAACCACTGCAAAGACTATATCAAAAGCGCTCATTACCGTTACTCTGTGGTCACAGAAAAGATTCAAAAGTACATAAAGGAACCTTTTCTTCCGTTGAAGATCTGGCTCTTTATAAAGATGAAAAACAAACCCTATATCAGCACATTTTTCGGTTGCCGGTGAAATACCGTGAAGTGATCTTTCTCTTTTATTATGATGAGTTGTCACTTCAGGAAATCAGTGAATCATTGAACATCAACATTAACACGATTAAATCAAGATTAACGAAAGCAAAAAGTTTGCTGAAATACTCTTTAAAAGGAGGGAAGTGACATGGAGGAACTAAGAGGATTTAGAAACCACATGGAAAATACCACCTTTAAGAACCGGAACTTTGGTGATAACCAACGGCAAACCGTCCATCAAAGGTACAGGGATATGAAATCAGAGAGTACTGCTTTCCACCGTAAAACGGTTATTATGCCGATTGTCAGTGTGATCGTCTGCGCCTTGTTTTTCTTCATGACAGCTTCTCTTTTGACTGACCATACTGCCAAGCTTGATCCGAATTCAGGGAATGCCGTTACAAAAAGCCAGATGGTTAAAGCAAGCGTCCTAAAGGAAGCGAATAAAAAAGGCGAGGTTGTCTCTTATTTAAAAGAAGGAATAGAAATATTCGACAGCAAAACAGATAATTTGGAGTACATGCTTCGGCTTATTAGGAAGGGAGAGAAGGGAGAGCCGTTTCAAACAAACATCCATTATATAAAGAAAAATAGGGTGTATAAGAATAAGCTAACTTTTGACGGGAAGCGTTTTATCTATAAAAATACCGTCCCTGGCCTTGGCGAGCTAAAAACCTATCAATGTAAATCACTGGAGTGGCGAAATGTTGTGCTGACAGGCTGTAAAGGTGAAAAAGAGGGCAACGATGTGCTGGTAGTGCCCACAACCATCTCAGATTCTAAATATGCAGAGACAAGAGAGCAGATTTTAGGTAACGATTAGAGGGAGGATATAATGAAAAATGTAATGGTATTCATCGTTACATCAGCAGTAATCGTTTTGGTTAATGTAGTCTTTTCATTCGTCATAAACGTCCATTTTATTGATTTAGCGTTCATTGTAGGTTTGCTTTCAGCTGTTGTTTTTAAGTTTTTTACTTCATCCGGCGGTTTAACGTTCAATATGCTTCGGCTTCAGGCACAGGCACAAACAGGAATGAAGGTTGAGGAGGTAAAGAAAGCCTACACACCCAGCATTCCGTTTTATACCGCGATTGCCTATACGGTCATTTCTCTAATTGCTACAATTGTCAATTACAAAGAGTATTTTTGAAAATAAGGGAACGAAGCGAGGAAAAAGGCACCGGAAACTCCGGTGCCTTTAGTATTAGTTTCTGAACTCCTGAAGCCGTTCCCGCACAGAGCGTTTCACGATGTTAAACGACTGCCAGGAGTGATCTTCTGCAAAGGTATACTTTTTTCGGTCGGATAAAGCTTTCTCCAAACCTGGCAGATCTGGATGGCTTTCATACAGATCCAGCAATTCGTCCACTCCCGTATAAGAAAGAGAATCGAGATAATAAATATCTATTTTTCCTGTGTCTTTGTATCGCTGCAAGTTCTGATCCACGACAAATTGATCAATGTTCACCATGTTTAATAGCGTGTAATAAACAAGGGAAGAGATCAGGTAGAAGCGGATCAGCGAAAGCCTTTCAATCCATACATTGACCAAAGTATAAAGGAAGATAACACCCAGGAAAATCATGAACGAGTGAGGCAATACCCTCGCGAGTGTGTATCCGTAGGCACTCTCGTACAACGACAATCTCATAAAAGCAGAAATTAGCATGACTCCGCTAACGGCTACCAATAAAGTGAGCATGATTTTGATGAAGAGCCTAATGCCTTTGCCGCTCTCTTTACTGAACGAGAGCGTACCGATCAAAAAGGTTAAGTTGATCATGGTAACGGCCATCAGCTCGAAAAAGCCCCGGCGTGCATATTCTGCAAACGTATAGCTGTCCTGTAAATTGCCGCTGAAAAAATATTGAAACTGAATGGTTACAAAAAGAACGTAAACCGCATTGATCAGAACGAGAAGCGTCGAAACGATAACAGGATCCCAAAACTTTGGCTTACCGTTCATCTGAAGAAGGGCTCGCGGCTCCCACTTTGATTTTAACAGTTGTAAAAAACCAAAGAATCCAAACGTATAGAGCAGGACTACGATCGTTCGAAAGCTTCCTTCCAGCAAGTTGACATGAACAAAGAGAGAAGGGAGCCTGCCGATCACTCGGCTGAACTCTGAATCCGCCGAAGAAAGAAGATTGACAACGATCAGAAGCAGGGGAACCGAGATGAGCAGGCCGATACCAATTTTGGTGATCACTTGATAAGCTTTGTTGTCGACCTTTGTTTTCACATTTCCTTTTTCTTTTGCAAAAAAAGCGATGTTGTATGGAAAGAGTGCAAACAGCTTAGAAAACGCATAAGGTATGAAGGAAAGGCGATACCAGTCCATAGTGGGCGATCCTGTAATCAAAATGACGTGCAAAATGACCAAGACGGGAATGACCAAAATATTCAGTGCATAAAACAGCGTGTTGCAATAAAGAAAATAGCCGGCGGAAAGCAGCCAGATACAGAATAGCAGCAAAAAGCCAATCCGCCGGTTGGTGAACGAAAATCCTCTAAACCGCCAAAAGAATGCCCAATAAAATGCCGTAACAAAAAGGAAATAGGAAATCCCGATCTCTCCGTGAAAAAAGGAAAGCTCAGCCAATAATCCGAGCAAGGCGCATATCACTAAAAAAACCAAATCACTCTTTGAAGTTTGAATGTCCATCATGATCATATTCCTCCTATATCGTTTTTCTATATACTAAGTAATTCTATGTAGATAATCAAAAAAAATTAAAGTGACTGTTTTTTCCCCCATCGGAAGGCGATCCAGCAAATCGGGTACAGCAAAATGGTGGCTGCGATACATAACATAATAAATGTAGTGGAGAGGAGCGGCTGAAACCATTCATGGGGTATGATGCGAAACAGGACGAGGAGCATCAAGCCCAGGTTGGGAAGAACGGAAATAAGGAACGTCTTTTTCAGCAGCGACCGTCCTCTTGCTCCAAAGCTTTTTCCGATTTCGTAACCGAGAAATCCCCAAAACCCCATGTAAAGCATCATGATGATGAAAGGAATGGAGGTTAAGGAGCGCCAGACAGTTTGAATCCATGTGTATTCATTCAGAAGATGAGCGAAAGTCAGTAAACTTCCTGCCACAAAAAAAGCAGCGTTCATCAAAAGAAAAAGGTAGAAGGTCTTATTAGGTGTAACAGAGAGCTCTTCCTTCCACATGGAGGCAACTTCCTTCGGATGGCCAATCACCTCTGAAAAAAGTAAATGCCACTCTTCCGCCGTCTTTTTTTCGTCTTCTTTTTCTGCCAATAGCTCATAGAGATGGGCATCGTAGTCCTGTACAATGCTTTCTCGCTGGGGGTGTTTCTTTAATTCCTTTTTTAATTGCTGTAAATAATGTTCTTTAGCTTCAAGATGGATCATGCTCCGTACCTCTCATCACCTTGTTTATTACTTGAACGAATTGCTCCCATTCAGATGTCTTTTCTTTTAGCATCTGTATGCCTTCTTCGATAATCCGGTAGTATTTTCGTGCCGGACCCTTTGCTTGTTCTTGCCAGTAGCACTCAATGTATTCCTGTTTTTCAAGCTTGTGAAGGGCAGGATAGAGAGTGCCTTCTTTCACCTGTAAGTGCTGGTCACTGCGTTTTTCCAGCTCTTTTACAAGCTCGTACCCATACATATCCCGCTCAGCCAGCAACTGAAGAACAATCAAGGAAGTACTGCCTTTTAAAAGTTCACGATTAAACATTTATTTTCACCTACCTAGAATTAAAAGGTATAGTAGCATCTTAGCATAAATAGGGAAAAATGTTCAAGTAAAGTTTGGAAAAACCATGCTATACTTAATTGGAGGGAATTCCCTTTTTTAAATGCAGTGCAAAGGAGGCCTCGTCATGATTATCAAGTGGATCAAACAAAGATAATTAAGGGTGCAGGCCAAATACTCCGTAGAGAGTTTATTGATCTGCGCCAAAAATACGGCGGTTGGATAATAAAAACACGGAGGTATTAAACATGAGAGAACAAATACTGAACATTAATAAAGTAGAGATATGTACAGAATGCTTTGGAAATCCAAAAGATCCTGCGATGCTGCTGATCATGGGAGCGATGTCTTCTTTAGACTGGTGGGATGAGGACTTCTGTCTCCGCCTCGCAGATTCAGGGCGGTTCGTTATCCGCTACGATCATCGGGATTTAGGAAGATCGACGGTTTATGAGCCGGGCACGTCAAACTATTCGATAACGGACTTAGCTGATGATGCAGCTGGTGTATTGGATGCTTATTCGATTGAGAAAGCCCATATTATCGGGATGTCGTTGGGCGGTATGATCGGCCAAATCCTTGCTTTGAGGTATCCGGAACGTGTTCTTACTTTAACAGCCATTGCTTCAAGCGTGTTTGGAACAGAGCAGGAGAAGCTGCCCCAATGGATCAGCGCGTTCTGGATTATCATACGAAAAGCGCTTCTGTGGACTGGTCAGATCGTGAATCGGTCATCGCTTATCTTGCGGATGGCTGGAAAACACTAGCCGGTTCGAAGCCATATGAGCAGGAGAGAATGTATAAACTGGGAGAACGGGAAGTGAACCGGGCGAAACAAATACCGAGCCGATTCAATCACGCCATGCTTCAGGGCGGAAAGGAATATTATGACAGGATGGATGAAATCAGTGTGCCAACGGTCATCATTCATGGCACAGAAGACCCTGCTCTGCCGTATGAGCACGGATTGGCCCTCGCAAAATCCATACCTCATGCAGAATTAGTAACTCTTGAAGGAACAGGTCATGAGATTCATAGTGAAGACTGGAATCAAATTATAGAATCAGTTATAGACTTGAGTTCGCGATAAAAGATTAAGAGAACAGAAGCAGCCGTTTCACGCAACGGCTGCTTTTTTGCGTTGAGCCTCATTTATTTTAAATTTACTGTTTAACCTCGAGAGGAAAACGGGAAATATCACACTAAATCATTGAATCGGGGGTAGAGAATGGCCATCACACTCAAACCAACGGAAAAAGCATTGTGCAGAAGCGAATATGATTCACTCGTCAGTGTAATCGTATGTGAACCCAAGTTTATGCATATCTCTGAAGTGATCAATGAAACACAGCGGCATTATGCAGATGAAAATATAAACAGGACATTAGCATCCAATCAGCATCAGAAATTTGTCCGGACCCTTCGATCTCATGGAGTTGAGGTGATTGAACTTCCCCCGCATCAGGAATTTCCTGAGCAGGTATTTACACGTGATATTGGCTTTACACTGGGGTCCACTATTTTTGTTTCTTCTATGGGAAGTAAAATCAGGCAAGGTGAGGAAGATATCTTAAAAGAATGGCTGGGAAACAAAAATGTCCGCCTTCAAGAGATTTCAAATGGAAAGATGGAGGGCGGAGACGTGCTGATTGATGGGGATACGATCTATATTGGTGTAAGCGGCCGGACAGCACAGTCGTCGATTAAGTCTTTGCGGGAAATGCTGCCAGACTACAATGTAGTCTCCATGCCGTTTAATCCAAAGTATCTGCATCTTGATTGTGTATTCAACATTCTCTCTTCGACGGAAGCACTCGTATTTCCGCAGGCATTCCGTAAAAAGGAACTGGACTTTTTAAGCAAAAGATATGATTTGATTGAAGTGAGCAAGGAAGAACAGTTCTCGTTAGGCACGAACGTACTCTCCATTGGGGATAAAAAAGTGTTCAGCCTGCCCGTGAATCCTAAGGTGAACAACAATCTTCGAAAAAGAGGATATGAAGTCATTGAAGTCGACTTATCTGAGATCATCAAATCAGGTGGTTCGTTCCGCTGCTGCACAATGCCCATCTTAAGAAAATAAGCAAGTCATATAGAAATGGAATGCCGCCTTTAAGGTGGCATTTTTTACAGGTGATCTTGCAGTTTCAACAAAAGGCTCTCAGGGTACTGTTTCATATAACTGCAATAGCTGAGTCAGTAATTTGAATCTAGTGGATGCAATGGAGGGATATGCTTGAAAACAGCGAATAAATATCTTCTTGAAAAAGAAGATATGACAAACCCGGAAATCGTTCCGGAATGGGTGATTCGAGAATATATAAACTTTCATGAGACAGTGACAGATCAAACGTTTCCTTGCTATTTCGGCATGAATGCGGAAAAGAAGGGCGAGCTGCGGTATGCCTATGTTTCAAAGGGAGATTGGTCAAACTTGCCTGGAGCCGTCGAAGAATTTATCCAGCTGTTTGATGCACCGAAACTCATTCGCCACGGATTATTTGTTTTTGTAGAGCCGGAAACAGAAGAGAAATCCATTCCTTACTACAGGGAATATTTCTGGAACCTGCTTCAATACATGCATGATCAGGATGAGAAAGATTGGCCTGAGGATAAGCCTACAGATCCGGATCATTATTTATGGAATTTTACCTTTGCAGGAGAGCCGTTCTTTGTGTTCGGAAATGCACCAGCCTACAAACAGAGAAAAACAAGAGACCTTGGCAACAGTCTTGTACTTGGGTTCCAGCCGCGAAGAATATTCGAGGGTCTTGAAGGAACATCGAAAGGCGGCATCATGTCACGGGATAAGGTTCGGGAACGGGTGGAAAAGTGGGATAATCTGCCGAAGCATCCGAACATCAGCCATTATGGCGACCCTGAGCACCGTGAGTGGAAGCAATACTTTATCGGTGATGATGTAAGACCAATTGAGGGCAAATGCCCCTTCCATTATAGAAAAAATTAAGTCCTCATTGCTGGTGCCAGGCACCCCATTTACACACTTGTGTAATTGAGGTGCCTGGCACCAATTTGCGTTATAATAGTAAAAGTTTAAAGGGGGAAATGCATGATGACGATTCAATGGGAACAGATGAGAGGTCAAAATTCAGCTAGGATGGATGAAGTGCTGGCACTGTACGACCGGTCATTTCCCCTGGAGGTAAGAGAACCTCATGATGTATTTTACAGCGGCTTCCAGTATGCACAGACCGCTGCGCCCAATCAATTCTGTTTGCTGATCGGCGTGGAAGGGGACCAGCTTTTATCATTTGCATCCGGGCACTATTTAGCAGAAGTGAATACAGGCTTTGTTGTTTATATCGCTGCAGACTCCAACCACCGAAACAGGGGTATGGGATCAAAAACACTTGCTAAAATGGAAGACGTCTTCAATGAAGCAGCCTTTTTAGCGGGGAAGAGCAAGGTGAGCGGCATTATTTTGGAAACAGAAAAGGAAGAAGAAGCTGCTACAACAATGGAAGAAATGGAATGCAGAAAACGAATGCAGTTTTTTGCAAAAAACCAATATCAACCCTGTCTTGGTATAGACTATGTGCAGCCTCCGCTTCATTCGGAAGGCCCCACAGTTCCTCTTAATCTGCTATTTAAGAATTTGGACGGTGAAAATGTCCATGATGAACATGTATGGGAGATTGTCCAGCAGATCTACTCTGAAAAGTATAGCGCGGTGAATAATATTGAAAACACGATTCTTGGGAATTGCCTGAAACAGATGGGCATCTAATAATTGTGTGTAAATATTTATATATTCATGGTCCATTTGACAAATAACGATAAGATGATAGTATTGTGTGATCTGTTTATATTCAGCTATGTTAATATATGGTAGGAGAAATAAATTATAAATTGACTTGCAGGCGGCAGCAGATCAAAAGCATTTTGCTGCCTTTTACTATGATTGAAACAATAACATGAAAGGTGAATTTTCATTCATGAGATTTTTAAGTTTTAAATTTCTGCTTTTATTATTTTGTACGGCTGTTTTAGCCGTAATGCTGCTGTATTACTTCACAAATATTAATATTCCTGGAAAACAACCCATTCTTAATGTCATTCATAATGTTAAAGATATGGCTTCCATCGAAAAAGAAAATAAAATCTTAAAATCAAAGCTCCAGGAACAGGAATCTCTTTCTGTACAAAAAGTGGAGCTCGAAAAAGAAAATAAAAACCTTCAAGCCGTTGTAGATAAAACTAAAGAAGTAAAACAATACGATCCCTTGCAAGCCAGCGTGATGTACAGAAATTCTGATCCATCCAGCTGGTATGAAACCGTTGTTATTGATAAAGGAAGCCAAGACCAGGTTCAAAACAATATGGCTGTTATTACAAAGGACGGATTGATCGGAAAAATAACCAATGTAAAACCAACATACTCAGAAGTCAAGCTGCTCAGCAGCAAAGATAAAAGGTACCGTATCTCTGCCTCCATCAAGGGGAAAAAGAACATCAACGGTATCCTGAACGGCTACGACCCGAGCAATAAATATTTAATGGTACGTGACATTTTGAATAAAAACATTAAAAAGGGTGAAAAGGTAGTAACTTCAGGATTGGGCGAGATTCTGCCGCCTAACCTGGATATCGGAACCATCGTGAAGGTGAAACCGGATCCCTACGGACTGACAAGCATTGCTTACATTAAACCGTCCGCCGATTTTTATGACATTAATCAGGTTGTCATCCTCAGATCGTCCGCCAATCAATAAGATCTTTCCTAAACGTTATAAGGTACTTTCTAAATCTGCTTATTTACTTTAAATGATAGGTTTAAAGTGTGGACAATAGGATATTAAAGAGATATGTACTTTTATAACGAAGGAGATGGATTGCATGTCAAACGTAAAACTGGCGGTCATCTATTACAGTTCTACAGGAACAAACTACAAGCTGGCGAATTGGGCTGCGGAAGGCGGAAAAGAAGCAGGAGCAGAAGTAAAAGTGGTAAAAGTGCCTGAACTTGCACCACCTGAGGCCATTGAATCAAATGCTGCATGGAAAGCGCACGTAGATGAGACGAAGGACGTTCCTGAAGTCTCTCTAAATGATTTAGAGTGGGCAGATGCAATTATATTCAGCATCCCTACCCGTTTTGGAAATGTGCCTGCTCAGGTTAAGCAATTTCTCGATACGACGGGCGGCCTTTGGTTTAACGGAAAACTGGTAAATAAAGTGGCTAGTGCCATGACATCTGCCCAGAATCCGCATGGCGGCCAAGAAGCTACGATTCTTTCCTTATATACAACGATGTATCATTGGGGAGCTATTGTTGCGGCGCCGGGCTATACCGATCCCGTCCTGTATGGTGCAGGCGGCAATCCTTATGGAACAAGTGTTACCGTTGACCAGAATGGAAACATGAAAGAGGATGTAAAGGATGCGGTCATTCATCAGGCGAAACGGACAGTGACCGTTGCCGAGTTGGTTAAAAAAGGAAATCAATAAAAATAAACATTTAAAAGTAATAGCCGATTCTCTAAAATAGGGAATCGGCTTTACCTCTTCCATTAAGATGCGGGCCCTCATCTGCCTGAAGGAGCTGCTGGAGCGCCCGGTGCGGCAGGTGTTAACGGCACGGATACCCCAGCCTGCGCAGGTGTAGCAGGAGCAGGTGGCTTCGTTTGAAGTGTACCCTGAACCGGAATCAGTAAAGGACCAACAACGAGTGAGGTAGGCGGTGTATCAAAGGCCGAACCGGTTGAGATGGATTCAGCATCACCGATCAATAAGATAGAGGAGATGCTGACACCCAAAATATTGACCTCATGTACAGCGAGTTTGCGGTTGATCACTTTAACGTTCAATGCTTCATCTCCTGTTCTAAGGTAGGAATGCGTAATGCATACTATATGTATGGAGAAGACTATTTCTTTATGAATGTTTTTTACGCATATGCAGGCCTAAAATATATTATTAAGGAAAGGCAAAAGGCAGACCCACCGGTGAGAGGATCTGCCTTTTCTTAATTGATCTTTTTAAATCCGTATTTTTCAAGAGTCTTTACGGACGAATCGCTCTTTAGAAATGTATAGAATTTTTGGGCCTCTCCTTTATGTTTCGAATCTTTGATGACTCCTAAGGGGTAAACGATTGGAGAATGAGATTCAGGATCAGCGGAGGCAGCTATCTTTACTTTTTTTGAAACCAGTGCATCTGTCCTATAAACGACCCCTGCATCGACATTCCCCGTTTCAACATAGGAAAGAACTTGACGCACATCCTTTGCATAGACCAGCTTTGGTTTTACTTCTCTCCATACCTTCATGTTTTTAAAAGATTCCAGGGCATATTGGCCGGCGGGCACGGCTTCAGGCGTCCCGATGGAGATCTTTTTAACAGAGTTGTTCGTTAAATCACTGAACGACCTTATTCCGGATTCAGGCCCTTTTGGAACAATCAGGACTAAATCGTTTCCTACTATATCTGTACCCTCTTTCTTTTCAATACTTCCATCCTTTACAAGGGCTTCAAACTTGTCCTGAGCTGCAGAGAAAAATAGATCAACAGGTGCTCCTTGCGAGATTTGCTGCTGCAATGTACCTGAAGCGCCAAAATTGAAATGCAGGTTCACGTCGGGATGCTTTTTCTCGTATGTATGCTGAAGGTCTGTAAGAGCATCCTTTAGGCTTGCGGCAGCGGAAATCGTTAAGTTCGTTTGTTTTTCTTTTGAAGCCTGATCCTTATCCGTTTGGCCCGTACAAGCCGTAATTGTCGTGAACAAAAAAAGAAGCAGAAGCAGGCTTACCGTTTTTTTCATGAGAGGATTCCCCCAATTACCAATATTTAATACATACTTATTATAACTGATTATAACTAGATATAACTAGTTATAATAAATGCGGTTAATCAGAATAAAAGAATACTTTTTCGATAAAAAAAGTTACACTTGGAGTGGAGGGATTGTATGGATAAACCAGTATCATACACGATCGAGGAAGTATCCGCATTGTTAAAAGTTTCTAAGCTTACTATTTATGATCTTATTAAAAAAGGTAAGATTACAGCTTTCAGGGTCGGAAGGCAAATGAGGATTGACCATGAAGATCTTGTGGCGTATAAAGCAGGGAGCAGAACGGTAAAATCTTATTCCGAGAAAGCAGTACCTGCGCTTAATTCGCATCAAACAGTAATCAGCGGCCAGGATATCGTGCTGGACTTGCTCAGCAAGCACTTGGAGCCTAAATTAAGAACACCTCCTTTAAGGCTGTATATGGGAAGCTTGAATAGTTTAATGTCGATGTATCATGGAGAGTGTAATCTTGTCAGTGTCCATCTGTATGATGGAGAGACCGGGCAATACAATGTGCCTTATGTAAAACGGATGCTGGTCAGCCAGCCTTTTGCGCTGATTAACCTAGTTTGCCGGAATGCAGGAATCTATGTGAGGAAGGGAAATCCTCTTCAAATCAAAACTTGGAGGGATTTGGCCAAGCCCGTTGTTACGATCGTCAACCGGGAAAAAGGTTCGGGGGCGCGGGTGCTGCTTGATGAGCAATTGCGGCTTCATCAAATTTCACATGAAAACCTTAAAGGCTATGAAACAGAAGTAACCAATCATCTATCTGTCGCCTCAGCGGTGGCCAGCGGACAAGCTGATGCAGGCATAGGCATTGAGAACGTGGCAAAGATGGCAGAAGTTGATTTTATACCGATGATTCAAGAACAATATGATCTTGTTATTTTAAAAACAAATGAAAATAATAACTTGCTTCATCATGTAATGAACACTTTATCCTCTTCGGATTTTAAATCACAGTTAAGCCAGCTGAAAGGCTATGATCTGCATCTTACCGGGCAAATCATCTATGAAACATAAGCGAAACCAGATTCAGTTCTTTAGAATCTGGTTTTTTCTTTTATCAATTTTAAGGAAGAGTAAGTTTCTCCTTCTAAACTGGCTGTAAGGTTGCTTCGGACACTGCAGGGGCCGAGGGGCCGCGGAAGCCAGAAGGTGACCGACTGGATCAAGAATAACTGTGAAAAGGTGCCATCGAGTGAATGGAGTTCGAATAAAGAAGAGAAAGGAAATCTGCTGTCAAAGCCAAGCCCTCTATGTATACAAAGGATAACTGCAGCGGCTCTTAATTGGAGCCGCTTTTTTTCCTTTTTGTAGGATGTTGAGAAACTTTCAGCCAGATGGCCTTGAGAGCTGTTTGTTTTTCATAATATTTCTCAACCTGTTAAATGCTGTTTTTGCTACTATTGGATTATTTTTTGATTTAAGATGATGGTTAAGAAGATTTTAATAAATCAGGAGTGAATGGCATGAGTCCAGCGTTAAACAGGGAATTACTAGAGTTGATTGAGAATAAGCGAACAGAAATGGTGCTTTCAGCAATGGAGAAAGGGTTTCATAGTGAGGAGACCATCTTCCGAGGAAATGAACTGAATGAACTATTAAACTGTTATCATAAGCTGCTTTCTATTCATTCCACGGACAGAATCTAGCGATTTGGCCCTGTTTAAAATACTTCCTTATCCAATTAATTGTCTCTCTTATCCTATTCCACTCTCTTACACTGCACATCCTTCTTTACCAAACACTCTCCTGCATATATGTAGATAGGGAAACTTAGGGTAAAATCTTTAGCAGAGAAATATTTTCTGTCTTTAATGATATGAGGGGGAGGCAGCACGTGATTGACGGTAAAAAAATTTACTTTTACAGAATTAAAAAAGGCTTAACCCAAAAAGCTGCCTGTGAAGGAATCTGTTCGGTTTCATACTTAAGCAAAATTGAAAACAACAGCATTACAGCAAGCCCTGAAATTCTACAGTTATTATGCGAACGGTTAGACATCGAAACTTCTCATATTAGCGAGGAGTTCATCAATAATTTAAAGAAAGAAATTTATGAATGGTATCAGGATATTAAGTACAGGAACGAAGAAGATGTTCACCGGAAATTTGAGGAACTGCAAACCCAGATGGCCCATGTGGATGACTTAGGTCTTGTTAACCTGTTTCAAATTTTTTCAGTACGATATTTCATTTATAAAAATGACCTGGAGAAGGCAAAGGAACTGCTTGATAAGCTGACTGAAGTGAAAAAGACGTATACCACTGAAATGGAGTTTTATATTTTTCAGTTTACAGCTCATTATGAATATTTGCTGGATAATCATAAATCTGCTTTATATTTCTATAAAAAGGCTTATTTTTTATCAAGTAAGCTTAGCATTCAAGATCCTGATTTAATCTATCAATTAGCGAATATTACCGGCCGGTTAGGATATTTTTCTCAATCTCATTTTTATGCGAAAACAGCGCTGGAGGCATTCAACGCAGAAGCCAATTATGCCAAAAGCATTGATTGTCATATTATACTTGGCGTTACATATAGCCGATTAAAGGACTTTGAGTCGGCGAAATCTCATTATCTTGTCGCATTGAATGCAGCTACTTTTAACCCGGCATTAAAAATCATGCTGCCAAACATTCTTCACAACATGGGCCATTCCTATTTTCAAGCAGAACAGTATGACGAAGCCCTATCCGTTTTAAAGGAAAGCCTGCGAAAGAAAAAGGGGATCAACACGGCAATAACCATTGGCTTAATTGCCCATAATTATTATATGAAAGATGATGTGAAGGAAGCGAAGCAATGGATCAGAAAAGGAATAAAAATTACAGGTGAAGAAAATATTACTGCTGGCTATATCCGGTTAAAGATACTGGAATTCAAACTTCTTAAACTGGAGCAAACCGAGGAATATCGTAAGTTTATTGAAGAGAAGGCCATTCCATTTTTAGAAAAAAAGCAAGACCGTTTGCTTCTGATTGAAATGTATGAGGAACTGGCTATCTACTATTCCAACAAGTTTTCTTATAAAAACGCCAATCATTATTATGAAAAACTTAATCAGTTATACAAAGAGTCTTTATAGATGAGAGAGGAGAAAAAATGTAGTCTTATTTTTTCTCCTTTTTATATTACACAGACAATCTGGGGCTCACTTTTGAAGATCTTTTTTTGTGCAAATACCACTCCGCCAGTCCTAGATTCAAAATCATCGACAAAAAGACAGCAAGCGGAAACCCAAGAGCAAAACTTGTACCTGCAACGAATGTAAGTAGGGGCAGAAAAATCCGGAACGTGATAAAAACGAGGGTAACTGCATAGCTGCGAATCATCCATTCCTGGTGGCTGTTGATTTTCCGTTCCCTAATCCTTTTCAACCCTACAAAGGCAGTAATGAACCAGGCGGCATCAAGGCATAAGAAACCAATCGTCGATCCCATTCCGCCGGTGGCATAAAACGCAAGGTAAATACCGGCAGGGACACTGAGAAAAATGGAAGACACATAAATTCTTCCAATGATTCTGTGGATAGAAATCTTCTTTCGGCTCGCTTTTAAAAATTGAAATGGTCCAGCTGCTAAAGCGATAGCGCCGGTTGCTATATGAATAAAGAAAAAAACCTGCCACTGGCTGTAGGGAAATCCAGGATCCTCAAGTTTTCCTGATACAATGCCCGACTGTTTGGGCCCGTACACAATGTACTGAATAACGATATAACCAATAAATAGAGCTACAACCAGATAAGAGAGCAACGCTTTGTAATTCATGCCCTTACGAACGCCCACATCCATTCCCCCTTCAACTCAAGACACTCACCCTTAAATTATAGTGCAGGAAAAGGATTTTAAAAACATATTTTGAAAAATAAGTAAAATAAAATAGAGTGGCAAGAATAAGAATCTTTTTAATGATTTTCACTTCTTCACAAACTATTTCCTAAATATTACCATAAATTATATGAAGTAAGATCAAAAAAATGGTAAATTCAGTTAATTTTTTGAAGCTCGCCCCTGTTCATGATTAATCCATAAGAAAAGCATTCTGATTGTGACTTCAGAATGCTTTTTGCATGAAGATTAATCAACAACAAGATAGGCGATCATGGGACCGTTGTGTGAGATATCAGCATGAGTCTTGCAGATCAGACGGTAAATGCCTTCTTTTTTAAAACGCAGGTGCAGAACCGTTTCTTTCCCTTTAATGACATTTCCTTTAACATTCGTTCCTTCAATGTAAAACGGATGTTCTTTGCCATTCACTCCATAGATGCTTAAGGTCACTGGCTGATTGTGAGGGATATGGATGGTTCCGGGGTCCCAGCGGTAAGCTTCGATTTCCTTGCCATTATCAAGCTTGGACTTAAATTCTCCAGTGACCATGTTGATCACAATTCTTTTTGATGCCGCTGGGGAACCAGCTGTCTGGACCGCTTCCGGCTTTACAACGTACCATGTACCGAGCCCGATACCAATACATAAAATAATGGCAAGTATCCATTTCCTTGGAACATACAGCACTTTCAAACATTCCACCTCCATTAGCTTGTCTTTTAAACTATATGTAGAGTAGGCGGATAAGTTGTTTTTAAATGCAAAAAAATTTTGTTGGAGAGTCTTTTTGGAGAAAGTAGATGCTGTGGAAAGGTGTAAATACAGCTGAATTGCAGTTCGTATGAGATATTAATGCTGTTTTGTTCACTATAAGGATTTGAAAGGTTTCAACCGAATCATTCCTCAAAAAAAGGAGTGACTCAATTCAAGTCACCCCTTCTCAAACCGTATTAGATTTTAATATCAATTTTTGCGTTTTTCTTAAGAGATTTTACGTGGCTCATCAGTTTTTCCTGTTTCTTTTGCTGTTCGAGCTGCTGCTTAATCTGCGGTTTTACTTCTTCCAGTTTTGGAGGCTTTTGGCCTTTGCCTGTTCCCTGCTTGGCATACTGGTTGTAGTAATCCTGAATTTCTTTATCAGTTACTGTATCGGCAGGTACTTCTTTATCAATATACTTTTGAGAAGTAATTCCCTCCGCGATCTGAGCTTTTAACTGAGATTCAGAAAGGTTAGCCTGTTTGAGAGCGGCGGTAAAATTTTTCTCGCCTTTATATTGTTTTTTTGTTTTTTCAAGCTGAGCATTTACTTCAGCTGAGGATGCTTTATAGCCTTTTTTCTTGGCATCCTGCATGATCAGCGACTGTCCGATCAAGCTTTCAATCGTTTGTTTCTTTATCTGTTTTGCCGCTTCTTTAGAAGAAGGGTCTTGTCCCATCTGCTGCATCTGCATTTGGGAGGAGGAAAGAGCCTGGTTGTAGTCTTTGCCTTTGATTTTTTCATTGTTTACTGTCGCAACAACTTTTTTATTTCCTACTTTTTGAGCTTCAAGTTTTTTCTGCATTTCTTTCATTTGTTTTTCTTGCTTTTTCTGAGCTTGGGACGTTTTCGCTTTATCGTTGTTGTCCGAAGCCTTTTTCTCTTTATCATTTGATCCACAAGCCGTTAATGCTACGGCAAGTAAACACACCATTAGTACCGAAATGATTTTTTTCATCATTCCACTCCTTTCAAAACATCCTTGGTGCGCATTATAACGGATATAAGCCAAAAAGGGAAATCAAAGGGTGTTAGTCAGAAAAAAAGAAAAACTCACACATTTTCATGTGTGAGTTTCTCCATACGGATCAGATGATAAACATAGCGACGATGGTCGTTACTACGAGACCGATGACAACCGGCAAAAGATTTCTCCTGGCCAGTTCAAAAGGATCAACTCCGCAAATAGCCGCAGCGGGTATCAGCGCCCACGGAATCAAGGTGCCGCCCCCTACCCAGATGGCTGCAATCTGCCCTAAAGCAGTAAGCACAGCTGCTCCTGCTCCAATGGAATGAGCAAACAAAGCGGCTATTGAACCAGCAAGCGATATACCAGAAAAACCAGAGCCGTCAAGACCGGTGATAGCACCCACTACGGTAAGCGTAACGGCACCAACCTCTTTGCTTAATGGCACAACAGAAGCAAGAGAGACGCCTAAGTCGTTGACGATGCCGTGAGAGTGTTTTGGCAGAAAATCACCGATGATTTTTATAAAACCAGCATCTCCCAAGTAAAAGAAGGCAGCGATCGGAATGACCGGGCCAAATACTTTAAAACCGAACTGAAAGCCTTCAATCAAGTAGCTTGTTGTTTTTTCAAGCCCTTCATTTTTGTGGCTCGCCATGGTGATGAGCAGAAGAATGAATACGGAAGTTCCACCGATCAGTGCGGTCGCATCGCCGCCTTGAAGTTTAAGAATGTACATGGCGGCAACATCAAGAGCAAACAACAGAGGAATCAGCAAAGCAAACAAGCGTTTTTGGCCATCAGAAAGAAGGTTTATATGGCTCTGAGGCAGTTCTTTTGGCTCGGCTGCGGTTGAAAGTCCAGTAGCTGCCGTTAATTTTCCGGATTTTAAGTCGCGTTTTAAAAAGTAGAAAGCAGCTAGTGTCGTCACAACTCCCATCACCGCCACAAGAGGAATGCTGGCATGAATGACCTGGCTGACCGGGAGTCCGGCAGCATCGGCTGTCAGTTTGGGAGCGGCCTGGATGACATAATCACCAGACAATGCAATTCCATGGCCGAAGAGGTTCATCGCCATCGCCACACCGAGAGCGGGGAGCCCGGCACGTATTGCGACAGGAAGCAGGACGGCTCCCATCAAGGCTACTGCAGGAGAAGGCCAGAAAAACCAGGAGATGATCATCATGAGAACCCCAATCGTCCAGTAGGCGAGAGCGGGAGTCCGTATCAGCTTTGAAAACGGGGAGATCATGACATCATTAATCCCTGTAGCCGTCAGCGTTTTGCTCATCGCCACGATAATCGAGATGACCAGGATAGTAGAGAGCAGCTCAGTGATTGCATAAGCAAAGCTGTTGAAGATGCTGCTGACGGAAGCACTTAACGAGCCTGTAGCTGTTATGGCAATTAGGAAGATCCCGATGATACAGACAAGGGTCGTATCCCGTCTTAATACCATAAAGCCGATAATCAAAAAGATGAACACGACATAAATCCAATGAAGCGCTGTAAGTTCAACGCCCATTTTTTTCTCTCCCTTCATCGTTTCATATTCCTTAAACGGGCTTATGCCCATGGTGGTGGTAATACAGAATATGTTTAGGTAAAGATATGGTGAGAAGGATTTATAAGACAAAAGCCCCAGCCCTGATATTTAAAGGGCTGAGGCTTCGAACTTAAATCGTTTTTCTTTTTTTAATCACAAAAACAGCAAGCTGAATGCCATCAGCATCACAAGGATTACACTGAATTTTGACATATACATCTCTATGGATTTCCATTGGTTTCCGAGAAGGTATCCAAAGGTCAGGAACGTAATGGTCCAGATCAGGGCGCCTGTAAAAGCGAAAAAGGAGAATTTTCGGAACGAGTAACCATTTATGCCCGCAAGATATGCGGTCATATGTCTTACACCCGGTATAAAGTAACCGATAAACAAAAGGAAGGGACCGTATTTATCATAAAGTTTTTTTGCTGTATCGATTTTATCCTCAGTAAGATGAAGCTTTGGGCCGAATTTCTTTAAAAACGGTAAACCTAATTTAACGCCTAAAAGATAGCTGATGGATATTCCTGCAGCCGATCCAGCCCATGCACTGAGTAAAGCTGGAATGTAGGCCATCTCACCTTTAAAGATATGATATCCAATAAAAGTGAGGAACAGCTCGTCAGGTACAGGAAGTCCTACAATTCCTCCAATCAAAGCCATAATAATCCCGAAATAACCAAAATGTGCAAGAAGATAACTGATGTGCTGTTCCATGTGTGATCACTTCCACAATAGGTTATAGTTTTTCTTTTCTTTCAAGTTCATTTGTTTCAAAGAAATTTACTCTGCGGTATACGTTCAAGATAAACTGTACGAAAAATTCCAGCTTAGCTGAAAACCGCACGACCAAATATCCACATGCATAAGCAATTACTGCACTACCTGCAATATCAGCCGGATAATGAACACCCACAAAGATACGTGAGATTCCAATCAATACCGCCCAACAGAGGACAGGCACACGCCAACGGCTGCCCCTCATCCATAAAATCCATGCGATAGAGAATACTACTATGGCATGATCACTCACAAAAGAAGAATCCATGGAGTGTGGTATCAGTTTGTGTACATGGTGTACGGCAAACGGGCGTGGATGATAGTAAACAAGGTGTAAGATGAGATTCAGCAATAGCGTGAAGGCAGTTGTACATCCAGCATATATCGCGGTACGTTTATTTTCTATATGGTGTGACGTTCCTGGAATAAACCATAGCAGCAAGATCATGGCTACGGCTAAATAGGGCACACTGTTGGTCAGCAAAATCATACTTTTATCCAAAAAGACCGATTGATTTGCCAAGCTGTTGATCCATTTAAAGATAATATCATTCATACATTTCTCTCCTTACATACATAGAATCTCAGGTGTGGATGATTCTGTATCAAAAATTAAGTATAGTTCTGTAAACTGAAAAAACACTGAAGACCACATTAAAATTCAATTAAAATAAGAAGTTTGAAACGTGTCTCATGATAAAGTTGAAAAATAATAGTACAGCATTAAAGAGGTGAGATGGAGTGAAACAACGGATTCTAGTCGTGGAAGATGAAGTGCAGATTGCTAAAGTCCTTAAAATAGAACTGGAATATGAGGATTATGAAGTCCACATCGAGCATGATGGCTTGTCAGGACTGGAGAACGCGCTAGGAGAAAATTATAATTTGATCCTTTTGGATGTCATGCTTCCGAAACTGAGCGGAATAGAAGTGTTAAGAAGGCTGCGAAAAGCAGGCAGCCATACACCGGTAATTTTATTAACTGCCCGAAATACAACCCTGGATAAAGTGATGGGCCTGGATCTGGGAGCGAACGATTATGTCACGAAGCCGTTCGAGATTGAAGAGCTGCTGGCGCGGGTGCGATCCTCCATCCGCTATCACTCTTCCATCATCAGCTGGCAAGCGGACCGAAACGAGCAGCCGAAGATTTCGATTAAGGATTTAAGTGTGAACACAGAAACAAGGGAAGTGACAAGAAGTGGAGAAAGCATATCACTTACTCCAAAAGAATATGATTTGCTTGTTTATCTTCTTCATCATAAAAATAAGATCGTTACACGCGAAGGAATATTAACAAATGTTTGGGGCTATGAATTTGAAGGAGAAACCAATGTGATCGATGTTTATATCCGGCACCTGAGGAAAAAACTCGAAGATGATTCATCCGATCCATTAATTCAGACCGTTCGTGGTGTCGGTTACACCATGAAGGAGAAGTAAAGTGAAAATCACCACAAAGATCAACATCTTAACAACAGCCTGGCTGGTCTTTATCCTTCTCATCATGAATGTTCTTGTTTTTTTTACATTTATGAAAACCATCGGCAATATTGAAGAACGATTCCTCATTCAGAAGGCTCACGAGATTATTAAAAAAACAGAAAATCAGGGTTCAAGAGTTTTAACTAAGGACTTGTTGGAAGTCTATCTGTCGGATCATTCTTTTATTCGTTTAGTAGATAAGAATTCAGTGGTCATCAAGCAAATTACGGATGATCAAGACTTGGCAAAGGTAAAAGCGGAATTTTCACCCAAAGAGGAATCCGAGCTGCGGCAGATCGGTGAAGAACAGTTCCAGTTTGTCCGCGTTCCCATCTTAACGAATCAAACTGTTTCCTATACGATGGAGATTGCACAGAGGGTATCAGGGCTTGAGGTGAAGAAAGACAAGCTATTATCCATCTTAGCTGCATGTTCAGCCATTACGATTCTCCTCTCTTTGGCAGGGGGGAGGTTGCTCTCCAACGTGATCATGAAGCCAATCTCCAGAATGATTAGAACGATGGAAGACATTGAACAGAGCGGGGTTCCTAAAACGATATTTATCCAAAATCAATCGAAGGATGAACTCTATACACTTGCCAACACATTTAATCGCATGATCAGCAGATTGCAAGAAAATATTGAACGGCAGAAGCAATTTGTTTCTGATGCCTCCCATGAGTTAAAAACGCCAATCACGGTTATTGGCAGCTATGCGAACCTATTAAGAAGAAGAGGATTAAAAAACGAAAAACTCTCAAAAGAAGCGATTGAAGCCATTCATCAGGAAGCGATGAGGATGCAAAAAATGACAGAGACACTGCTTGATCTGGCCTCTTCTGAAAATGAAACCTCATTACATGTCAAAAAAGTAAATCTTACTCAAGTTTGCGAAAGCCTTGCCAGACAGCTAAAAAGTATTTATAAACGGGAAATCCTCTTTCATCAGGATAATCCGCCAGTTGTTGTTGAAGCTGATGAATTAAAGATAAAACAGGTAATCATCATCGTTCTTGATAATGCGATAAAATACAGCAAAGCCAAAATAGAAGTCACGGTCCGCCAAAGAGAAGGGCAAGCCTTTATTCATGTGAAAGACTATGGAATCGGCATACCAGAAGAAGATGTCGCCCACATTTTCGAACGATTTTACCGTGTGGATAAGGCAAGATCCAGAGAGACGGGAGGAACTGGCCTCGGGCTATCCATTGCTAAAATCATTATGAAGCTTCATCGAGGCGATATTGATATAAAAAGCAGGGAAGGAAAAGGGACGGAGGTTGAATTACGAATTCCGATTTTTTACCAAACGACTCAAGAGGTATAACATTAAAATTTGCTGAGGAGAACATTAATAATAAATGAAAAACCGAAAATAAAGAATTGTACGTGCTAAAGTGGACACAAGGTTCAACTGTTAAATACTGAACCATCAAATCTTAAAATAGAGGCGATGTATTGTGGCTATTTTAGAAAAACTTCTTTCGCTCTTTCAATTTAGATCATCTTCATTAGAGGAGGATGAGTATATCTCATGTCCTGAATGTGAGGGAACGGGAGAATTTGATACAGATACAGCATGTGAATACTGTGACAGAAAAGGAAAGATTGAAGAAACAGAGTACTATGAAATGCTTGCGAAAGGTGATTTTGAAGAATTATAAATAAAAAAATGTAAGCATACAAAAAAGCGCTCCTGAAAATGGAGCGCTTTTTATGCTAGCATAAAGGTTAACTTTCCAGCGGGGACTCATCTCTTCGTGTCTTCGTCAGATAAGTAACGAGAGCCAAAATAATAACCAAGAAGATCACACTTGTTCCAGTCGTTCCGAGACCAAGTCCTCCTGCATGGTGGGACTGTGAAAGAAAATCGCCGATTGAAGCGCCAAGTGGGCGTGTTAAAATATAGGCGATCCAGAAGGAAAGAACGGCATTCATGTTAAACTTGTAAAAAGCAAGAGTTACTAAAGCAATCACGGCAGCGAAAATAATTCCGGATTTCCAGTAGCCTAATCCCATATCTTCAGAGACAAGGTCTCCGGCTGCTGTACCAAGTGCAAAGGTAAACAAAATAGCGAGCCAATAAAAGGTTTCCCGTTTCGTTGTAAAGATGGAGTGGATTGAAAGGGTCTTTTCACTGGAATACCATGCTGCGAAGGTAATGGCTAATACGATGGAAAAAACAATCGTCGATGTCACCAGAGGCACTCCGAAATGATCGGTGAGATTGTCGGTGATCAAAGTCCCAACTACGCTGATGAGCACGACGGCAAGCCAATAAATACCGGGAATATACTTTTTTGCTTTAAACTGAAAGACCAAGGTGATGATCAAGAGAACGCTCATGACATAGGTTGTATTGGTCAGTCCCCAGTGCAGCTTGAAGGTAAGAAAATCGGCTGCTGTTTCACCAACCGTTGTGGCCATAATTTTAATGATCCAAAAGAAAATCGTAACCTCAGGAACTTTATTCAGCATTTGGCGTCCGATTGAGGTTTGAGTGTTTTCAATGTTTTCCAAATCTATTTCCTCCTTTTTTATTGAAATGGATGATTACATCATCAACCATACTTAAGAGCAATTAAATTCACCTGAAAATTAAATTAAAAATGAATTAAAACCTATCTTTTCTAAAAGAATGTGCTTTGGGAACATTTTTGTGAAAAGTCTTCAATGATTGTTGATTGGAGTGCAAGGTGCGAGACTCCAGCGGGACGAGCGTGACAGGTGAAACCCGCAGGCGCTAGCGTCGAGGGGTTCAGCGCACGCCCCGCGGAAAGCGAGCATCCTGAAACGGAAATCAACCACTCTCAAGAGCAACAATGGTTGCGAAAACAGGCAGAGGTTTTTATGAACAACAAAAATGACAAACGATATGAAACAGACTTGTACGAACCAGTAAGAGATTTTTTTATGGAAAAAGGCTTTGAAGTGCATGGAGAGGTCAACCACTGTGACATTGCGATAGTCAAGGAAGATGAACTGATTATTGTAGAATTGAAGCTGAATCTCAATGTTGACCTCCTCGTCCAGGCAACGAACAGACAGAGGCTGACGGATCTTGTATACATCGCTATCCCGAAGCCTAAATACAAATTAAGGTCAAAAAAGTGGCAGAACATCCTTCATTTGATCAGAAGGCTGGAGCTTGGCTTGCTGCTCGTTTCATTTCTAAAGAGCGGACCTGTAGTGGAAACCGTTCTTTCTCCCGGAGCATTTGACCGGTTAAAAAGCCAGCAGAGGTATAAGAAGAAACGAACCAAGCTTCTGGAAGAAATTAAAGGAAGAAACGGAGATTATAACGTTGGAGGCAGCAACAAAACGAAGCTCATGACCGCCTACAAAGAAAACTGCATCCAGATCGCCTATCTGCTTGATCAGCTTGGGCCGTTGTCCCCAAAAGCGCTTCGGGAGCTAGGGACAGGTGCGAAAACCCTCTCGATCCTGAACAAAAATTATTATGGCTGGTTTGAGAAAATTGCCAGGGGAATGTATGGAGTCAGTGAAAAAGGAAAGAAAGAGATGGCTTTGTTTCCTGATCAAGTCAGGTATTACAGCGAGTTACTGGAAAAAGTAAACCCGGAAACGGATTAGAACCCTCTAATTCGTTTTTTTTTGCCAATAAGACTATTTACCTATCTATTGTGCAACCGCTTTCATTTGTTTCTTTATCATGATAAAGTTATGTTTGAAATCCACATTTTGTAATGTAAAGGGAGGATAAGGAATGAAGTTGGCATCGATCAAGCGATTTATTGCATTACTCTCGATTTTTACTTTAGTCATTGGAGGTCTTTTTTCTTTTCATTCTGTGCAATCGTTTGCGGAAACGACGTCTGGAAAAACAAAAGTCACGATTCACTACAAGCCTGCAGGAGGCAGCACGAAGGACTGGAATTTATGGGTCTTTCCTGAAGGCGGAGAAGGAAAAGCCTATCCGTTTACAGGTGAGGACAAGTTCGGAAAGGTAGCCGAGATCGAGCTTGACGGTACATACAAGAAAGTCGGCTTCATCGTAAGAACGGACAGCTGGGAAAAGGATGGTGGAGACCGTTTTATTGATATCTCTGCCGGCGAAGGCGAAGTTTGGGTGAAGTCCGGTGATGACAATACTTACACAGAGCCGCCAGATGGAGAGTATCGAGACCTTCCTGCTTATGAAAATATTAATGTGAAGGTTCATTATTTCAGATACGACAATCAATATGAGGGTTGGAACCTATGGACCTGGCCGGAGAACGGCGAGGGAAAAGCGGTTCAATTTACCGATGAAGATGAATTTGGCAAAGTGGCCAACATCAAGATGGATAACTTGAAGGACGTTCATAAAATCGGGCTTATTGTAAGAAAAAGCGTGCCCGGAAATGAGTGGGCGGATAAGGAATTTAATGATAGATACGTAACAAAGTTTCACGAAGACGGTTCTGCAGAAGTGTGGATCGCACAGGGGCAGGAGCGCATTTATTATGACAAAGACTTGGTCGACCGTACGCCGAAAATCGTAAAAGCCAGCCTTGATGGGTTCAATGAAATTACGTTTGAAACCAACTTCCCGTTTGATATAAAAAATCACGGTCTTTCACTTTCAGGCGGAGCAGCTATAAAAGAAGTTGTTCCTTATGACAGCAAAGCAGGCGATTTTACAAACAAAGTTAAGGTCATCACTTCGAAAAATCTGGATCTTACAAAAGTTTATAAGATCTCTAAAGAGAATTTTGGAGAAGCCGCAGTACAGACAGGCAAGGTGGTCCGTACACCGGAATTTGATAAGCAGTTCTTCTATAACGGTAAAGATTTAGGAAACACCTATTCTAAAAAAGAAACGAGTTTCAGGCTTTGGGCACCAACTGCTAGTGAAGCCAAGATCGTGGTCTACAAATCATGGCAAGAAGAGAAGGGCACCGAGCTGCCATTGAAGAAGTCCGAGCGAGGCACTTGGAAAACAACTCTTAACGGCAATCAAGAGGGTCTGATTTATACGTACAAAGTAAAGATTGGCGACCAGTGGAATGAAGCCGTGGACCCCTACGCACGTGCAGTAACGGTAAATGGCGATAAGGGTGCTGTTATCAATTTGGATAATACCGATCCGAAGCATTTTCACAAAAGAATGAAGGCCTTCACTCCTGAAGATGCCATCATTTACGAGCTTCATGTCAGAGATTTATCCATGCATCCAAAAAGCGGCATCAAGCATAAAGGCAAGTTCTTGGGAGTAGCTGAAGAAAAAACAACCGGGCCAGCGGGAGTAAAAACAGGACTGAACCATATTAAAGATCTCGGTGTTACACACGTTCAGCTGCTGCCTATCTATGATTATAATACGGTTGATGAGACAAAATTGAATGAACCGCAATTCAACTGGGGCTATGATCCTAAGAACTATAATGCACCAGAAGGCTCGTATTCTACTGATCCTTATAAGCCAGCAGTCCGGATCAAAGAGATGAAACAGATGGTCAACACCCTGCATCACAACAAACTTCGGGTCATCATGGACGTGGTATATAACCATATGTTCGCAGCAGGGGAGTCTAACTTCCAGAAGCTTGTACCGGGCTATTATTTCCGCTATAACGAAGATGGGACGTTGGCGAACGGTACAGGTGTGGGGAATGATACGGCATCAGAGCGTAAGATGATGCGCAAATTTATCGTAGATTCTGTGAGCTATTGGGCCAAAGAATACAATCTGGATGGTTTCCGATTCGACTTGATGGGGATCCATGACGTTGAAACGATGAACCAAGTCAGAAAAGCATTGAACACAATTGATCCTTCTATTATAGTGCTTGGCGAAGGTTGGGATCTCAACACACCGATTGATCCTGAAACCAAAGCGAATCAAAAGAATGCCGGAAAAATGCCGGGAATTGCTCATTTCAACGATGGCATACGTGATGGTCTAAAAGGCAGCGTGTTCAATGATATAGATAAAGGATTTGTGAACGGTAAACCGGGTACAGAGGATGCCATTAAAGAAGGTGTAAAAGCAGGCATCGATTATCCAAGCACGACGGCGACCTATAAAGATCCGCAGCAAGTGATCACATACGTGGAAGCTCACGATAACCACACCTTATGGGATAAATTACAGCTGACCAATCCGGAGAGTTCAGTTGATACCCGTAAGAAAATGCACAAGCTTGCGTCCTCTATTATCCTGACGTCACAAGGCATTTCGTTCCTGCATGCCGGCCAGGAGTTCATGAGAACGAAAGGGGGCGACCCTAATAGCTACAGATCTCCTGATTCTGTGAACCAGCTTGATTGGCAGCGCCGAGCAGACTTCAGCAAAGAAGTAGATTATATGAAAGGCCTGATCAAGCTGCGCAAGAGCCATCCGGCATTCCGAATGAGAACAGCACAGGATATCCGAAGTCACTTAACGTTCCTTCCAGCTCCGAAAAATACAGTCATCTATGATCTGAAAGGCCACGCAAACAAAGACAGGGCAAAAGATCTAGTTGTCGTGTACAACGCCAACGAAACTGTACAAACGATCTCTCTTCCAACGGTCGGACCATGGAAGGTGCTTGCCAATGGTGAGAAAGCGGGAAACAAATCACTCGGTACCCTGCTGGGCAAAAAGATAAAGGTTCCTGCACTTAGTGCTGTTGTTCTTGAAGGTAAATAACAAAAAGCTAAAGGCTGCCGGCGTAACCCGACGGCCTTTTTGATGTCAATTTGTACGAAAACTCAATTCAATCACTATTCACTATTAACAGTAGATTGCAGAATATTCATACTATATAATCCAAAGTAGGAATGATACTCAGGGAGGGGACCAGCATGAATGAAATAATAAGTACCAGTATAAAAGCTGAAGTGACGATTCGGGAGGTATGGGGAGCCAAAAAGAGGATCGGTTCCCTGATAAAAAAAACACCTGCTGTTGAATCTTTTATTCTATCTGAAAGAGCAGGACGGCCAGTTTATCTTAAACTTGAGACGGTTCATGATACAGGAGCATTTAAAGTCCGGGGGGCAGCGAACAAAATTTTAAGTTTAAGTGAAGAGGAAAAAAAGAGGGGAGTTACAACGTATTCTACGGGAAATCATGGAATGGCAGTAGCCTATGTGGCGAAAAAACTAGGCATTGAGGCCACTGTTTGTATATCCAACCGGGTGCCAAAAGCAAAAGTTGATTCTCTTAAGAGACTGGGTGCTGTCATTGAATTTTGTGGAGAAAGCCAGGATGAGGCTGGCGAAAGATGTTTCACATTAGAAAAAGAGCAGGGATTGACCGTGATCGAGCCATTCGATGATCCGCACATAATCGCAGGACAAGGTACCATTGGTTTGGAACTGCTTGAAGATATTCCATGTTTAACTGATGTGATCGTGCCGCTTTCGGGTGGGGGGCTGCTATCCGGCATCGGTATGGCGGTTAAGTCAAACGACCCGGGGATCAGGGTTACTGGGGTTTCCATGGCAGAATCCGCAGTGATGTATGAGAGCCTTAGAGCAGGGAAACCCGTAAAATTACCTGAGAAGGACACACTTGCTGACAGCCTTCTCGGAGGAATTGGCCTGAACAATCGCCATACCTTTGAAATGGTAAAAAGGTATATGGACCAGGTTCTATTAATCTCTGAAGATGAGATTGCCTACAGCATGGCCTATATGATGGATCATCACCGAATGGTCATGGAAGGAGCAGCAGGTACTGCAATTGCAGCATTATTAGGAAAGAAAATAGAGCACCAGGAAGGAGCAATTGCTGTCATTATCACAGGCAATAATGTAGATCTTTCGGTGGTACAACGAATTCTTCAAGCCTACTCACCTTCTTGAAATTACCCATTTTACCGTAAGATTGTACAGGGGAATTTGGTTTTGTGTTGAAAATATAGTAGAGATCTTCCCGATTATTGTGATGTGCTATATTTAACAATATGTATAATTCAGGAAGGAACATCTTGCGGTCAGGAGGGTTCATATGAGGTTTGCAGTAGGGGATATATTAAACTTCAAGATTATGAAAAATGCCAGAGTACGAACTGGGGGCAATATCCTGAACGAACGGTATGTTCAATGGATTTCTGCTATAGAGATGCCCGTAGAGAATTTTGTCCGCAAAAATGAAGTGGTCCTGAGCACGGCCATTGGGTGCGGCCATGATATTTTGTTATTCAAAAAATTTGTTGAAGACATCATACAATCTGAAGCCTCAGCGCTTATTATTGCTTTAGGCCGTTACATATATGATGTTCCAAAAGAAGTGATGGAGCTTGCAGAAAAACATAACTTTATCATTATTGAAATTCCATGGGAAATCCGTTTTGCTACCATCATTGAAGATGTTCTTAGAGAACTCAATGACAGGCAGTTTAAAGACCGGGAAAAATCTGAAAAAGTTCAGCAGGAACTCCTTAAACTCATTCTGAAGGAGACAAGCCTGAACGAAATATCCGGTTATATTCAAAAACATATAGGCTGTCCTCTCGTTATTACGGACAGAGCGGGAATTATTCAGGACAGGGCTGAAGCATGCAAGCCTGGCGCCAGATGGAAATACTATGACATGAAAGATTGCATCTCCACAGAAAAAACACCTGCCGTTCTGCCGCAGGATCCGATGTTTCAAAAATTTCATCTTATTGAACGTAAGGGTGAGTCAATTCTTCAACTGCCAATACTAAAGGCTTCAGGAGATATACAGGGATATTTATTTGTTCTGCCTCCAAACGATTTGGTGATCGAAGAGTTTTTAAATCAATACCGTGTGAACGTGCTCGAACATTCAGCTACCACGATCGCTCTTTGGCTGTCGCGCCAAAATGCCATTGAAGAAGCGGAGATGCGTCTTCGCAGTGATTTTGTTCTGGAATTGGCAAAAGGAGAGTTTTCTTCCCGGGAACAAGCTGAATCCAGAGCAAAATTGCTCGGGTTTAATATTAAACTCCCTTATGTTTGTATTGCTGGCTATCCTGAAAACCTGGCACTATTGTTCAAAAAAAGAAAGCAGCACTATGCTTCGTATGAGCACTGGCTTGACAGCATGATCCGCTATATTGAGGAAGAAATTTATTATGCGGCACAATCTCTAAAAAAAGAAGTGATGATGACCTATCAAGGGGAAAAACTTATCCTTTTTGTAGAAATTACAAGCAATGAGAACCCTGCACATCATTTTTTGGATCTAGTTGAGAGGCGTCTCCGGAATCTGCTGCCGGATGTCATCATTTCATGGGGAATCGGCGGGCACCAGGAGGAGGTTACTGCGTTTAAAAAAGGATTTGACCAGGCAAAGACCGCACTGCAGATCGGAAGAAATAAGAAGGGAGCAGGACACCGGGTACTGTATGAAAATACAAAGGTTGACCGGGTGTTGTTGACTCTTGCACAGAACAAAGAAATGAAAGAAATCATCGTATCAGCGATCGAACCGCTTATTCAATATGACCAGCAGCGCACTATGGATCTTATCGGAACGTTCACTGCCTACAATGAATGCCACGGAAATGTGAGTCAGACCGCGCGCCTGCTAAATCTTCACCGGCAATCCCTATTGTACAGGCTGCGTAAAATAGAGACCCTGACCGGTCTTTCCCTGATCGACACGGACGATTTATTTTTATTGGACCTCAGCATCAAAACCTGGAAATTAGGGTTAACTGAAGCACGATATCCTATTAACAGCTAAATACTTTCAAAGATAAATTAACAATCTTTTATTAATAAAATATTTGAGGGCTTGTCTGAACATGGACAAGCTCTTTTTTTGTGTGTGCTAGCTATTCTAAAAAATTGACTAAAACTTTTTACAAAAGTTCATACATTTTTGCAGATGATGAATAGATGGAGGTTGTTCTATACTGAGTTTATAAATTCACTATTCATAAAATTCTAATAATAACACAGAAACAGGAGGGAAGGTCCTATGTCATTTGGGACAGCTGAATATCAGGAAAGAATTTATAAAACGAAAAAGAGTATGGCAGAGAAAGGGATAGAAGTCCTCCTGATTACAGACCCGGCCAATATGAACTATTTGTCAGGATACGATGGATGGTCGTTTTACGTCCATCAAATGCTGATCGTTATTAATGACGAAGATCAGCCGATCTGGATCGGCCGCGGCCAGGATGCCAATGGGGCAAAAGCAACGTCATGGCTTTATCATGAGAACCTGATTCCTTATTCCGACGAATATGTCCAATCAGACTCGAAGCATCCTATGGATTTTGTGGCCGATATCCTAAAGCAGATCGGGCAGGACAAGCGTTCGATCGGTGTGGAGATGGACAATTATTACTTTACGGCTAAATGTTATGAGCAGTTAAAGAAGGGGCTGCCCAATGCTTCGTTTAAAGATGCCACATTATTAGTAAACTGGGTTCGCCTCGTAAAATCAGATGCCGAAATTACGTATATGAAACGCGCTGCTGAAATTGTGGAAAATGCCATGATGAAAGGAATCGGGCTCATTAATGAAGGCGTCAGGGAATGTGATGTGGCCGCCGAGATCTTTCATACCCAAATCAAAGGGACGAAAGACTTTGGCGGTGACTATCCGGCGATCGTGCCCCTGCTGCCTTCAGGAGAAAAAACGTCTACTCCTCACTTAACTTGGACGGATGACCGGTATAAAAAAGGGGACTCCGTCATTTTGGAACTGGCAGGCTGCTATAGACGGTATCATTCCCCGCTTGCAAGAACAGTAAATATCGGACCGCCATCCGACAAGCTCAAAAATCTTTCCGATGTTGTAGTAGAAGGGCTGAATGCATGCCTGGACATGATCAAGCCGGGAATTGCCTGTGAGGAAATTGAAGAAACGTGGAGAAAGACGATCCACAAAAGCGGCATTGTTAAAGAATCGCGGCTTGGCTATGCGATGGGACTTAATTATCCACCGGACTGGGGTGAGCACACGGCAAGCATCCGGAAAGGAGACCGAACCATTCTGCAGCCGAATATGACCTTCCACCTCATCCCCGGAATCTGGCTTGATCAATACGGCTTTGAGGCCAGCGAATCTTTCCGGGTAACTGCGAACGGCTGTGAAGCCTTTGCTTCAATGCCAAGACAACTGTTTATCAAAGATGGAGTGCTGGAAACGAACATGAACTAAAAGGGGTGAAGAGAAAAATGTATATTTTCACAGAGCAGGAATTGAAGCAGCATATCTCATTAAACCTGGACGCTCTTTCCGTTGTTGAAGAAGGCTTTTCTTACCTAGCCGAAGATAAAGTAACCATGCCGCCCATCATGCGGGTTGATGTTCATGATCATAACGGAGAAGTGGACGTGAAAACCGCCTATGTCGAAGGGAAAGACATGTTTGCGATTAAAGTGTCTTCTGGATTTTTTAACAATTACCAGATCGGCCTGCCGAGCGGAAGCGGACTGATGATGCTCATCAGTGCAAAAACAGGTGTGCCGCAGGCGATCTTGCTTGATAACGGTTATCTTACCGATATTCGTACGGCTGCCGCCGGTGCTATTGCTGCTAAATATCTATCAAGAGAAAAGATACAAACCGTTGGCGTGATCGGCTCAGGAAGCCAGGCGAGATACCAGGTAAAAGCCTTGCGGCTAGTAAGGGACTTTCAAGAGGTGCTCGTCTATGGTCGGTCAGTTGAACGGGCGACGGCCTATGCAGAGGAAATGTCAGCTGAGCTTGGGATTGAGGTCAAAGCGGTCGAAAGCGCAGAGGCGGTTGTACGTAACAGTGATCTCGTCATTACAACTACGCCGGCAAAGGAACCGGTGATTAAAGCAGAATGGCTCCATCCAGGAATTCATATTACAGCGATGGGATCGGACGCCGAGCACAAGCAGGAACTCGAGGCTGAAGTATTGGCACAGGCCGGCCGGCTTGTTTGCGACACCATCGCTCAATGTGAGCGGTTAGGCGAACTTCATCATGCATATGATCGAGGACTTTTATCCCGTGAACAACCTATCGTTGAGCTCGGGGAGCTGACTTCGCAAAAAACAGTAGGCCGGCAGGATGAAGAACAGATTACGATCTGTGACTTAACCGGAACAGGAGTACAGGATACCGCCATCGCTTTGTTTGCTTTTCAAGAAATGTTGAAACGAGGACTTGGTTTGGAAATAGAAAACAAAGAAGCAGCCTTAAAAAATTAACGAGGAGTGATCACATGACAAATCAAAACGTAAAAGCAGGCACGAAGTCCGTGTGGGCAGGGGAAAAAGAGTATTTGGTGCACGGTGCCACCCAGGTGCCGGTCGTTCTAAGTGTAGCGTATGGCTACGACGATATGGATGATTGGTATGACGTCGCCATCGGGAAGAAAAAAGGGCATATATACGGACGAAACACAAATCCGACGGTCCAGGCTTTTGAAGACAAAGTAAAAATTCTCGAAGGAGCCGAATCAGCTACGAGTTTTTCAACAGGAATGGCAGCGATCAGCAATACACTTTCTACTTTTTTAGTGCCTGGTGACCGGATCGTCTCCATCAAGGATACCTATGGCGGAACCAATAAAATATTCACAGAATTCCTCCCCCGGCAGCAGATCGAGGTTGCGTTATGTGAAACGGGCAACCATGAACAGATTGAAAAAGAAGTAGCAAAAGGCTGCAGTATTCTGTATTTGGAAACACCAACCAATCCAACGGTTAAAATTACAGACATTGAGAGGATGGCCAAAGCAGGACGTGAAGCGGGTGCGTTAGTGGTAGTTGACAATACGTTCGGAACACCGATCAACCAGAATCCGCTCGCTTTGGGAGCAGATCTTGTCATCCATAGTGCGACCAAATTTTTGGGAGGACATGCCGATGCGCTTGGAGGCGTAGTATGCGGTTCGGGGGAATTGGTGGAAAAAATCTATCATTTCCGTGAAATCAACGGAGCAACGATGGATCCGATGGCTGCTTACCTCATCTTAAGGGGGATGAAAACCCTTCAGCTGCGTGTTCGCCAGCAAGGTGAAAATGCAATGGAGCTTGCTAAATTCCTCCAAACGCAAGACTTGGTAGAAGGAGTTTATTATCCTGGACTTGAAACACATCCAAACCATGAAATTGCGAAAAAGCAGATGAAGGGATTTGGCGGAATGCTCAGCTTTGCAGTAAAGGGAGGGGTCGAAACGGTCAGAGATCTGCTTCCCAAATTGCAATTTGCTAACCGTGCGGCCAATCTTGGCGCAGTAGAAACAACCGTCGGCCCTGCACGTACGACAAGCCACGTGGAATGTACACCGGAAGAACGGGCGGCGATGGGAATTCCTGAAGGATTGATCCGCATCTCCTGCGGCATAGAGGACATCGAAGATATTATTGCAGACTTTGAGCAGGCTTTTCAACATGTGGAAAATGCTTTAAAAGTCTAAAAGATAGCAAGTGTGTTTGAGGAGATGAATGACAAATGGCAAATCATCAGTTTGTTGCTGCTTCGGTAAAAGGGTTGAATGAAAAATTGATTGCATGGAGGCGGCAGATCCATCAAAATCCTGAACTCAGTTTTCAGGAATTTGAAACGTCAAGCCTGGTGGCAGAAACATTAAGGCGGATTCCCGGAATGAAAACGGAGATCGGAGTGGGTGTTCCCACTGGTGTTGTAGGAACCCTTACCTCAGGGGAAGGACCGGTCATCGCCATCCGCGCAGACATGGATGCCTTACCCATTCAAGAGAAAAATGCAATTGGTTACAAATCCGGGAACGAGGGTGTGATGCATGCTTGCGGTCATGATGCCCATACGTCCATCCTGCTGGGGGTTGCCAGCCTTCTGGCAGATGCATTTGAACGGGGAGATATACAGGGTACGGTAAAATTTGTTTTTCAGCCGGCCGAAGAAAGCATTGATGAACACGGACTGTCAGGTTCTCCATATATGGTTCAGGCAGGAGCCTATGATGAAGCAGATGCAGCCATAGCCCTCCATATGTGCCCTTGGCTTCCAGCTGGTGCTATTCAAGTGAACGATGGCTACAGCATGGCCAATGTTGATGTGTTCCAGGGCAAAATTTATGGAACAGGAGGACACGGTGCTTATCCTGAACAGGGAGCCGACCCCATTTGGATGCTGGGGCCTGTCATGCAGGCACTGCATGGCATTGTGGCACGGAAAGTATCGGCAATGGAGTCAGCCGTGATCAGCATAGGTGAGATCCATGCGGGTTCGGCAAGCAATATTATTCCTACCGAGGTATCCATATCGGGAACGATTCGCAGCTATTCACCTGAAATACGCGGCATGCTCGCCTCAGAATTGGAAAAGGCGTTTTCGATTGTACAGCCTCTAGGTGGGGAGTACTCTTTCAAAGTAGACCGGGGCGAGCCTGCGCTGAAGAATCATAAAACCATCAACAAGTGGTTTATGGAGGCGGCAAGAGAGCTTTATCCCGAAATCACGATTAAAAGAGGCCCGTTTGGAATGGGCGGAGAAGATTTTGGATATGTAACACAGAAAACGCCGGGTGCCATGTTCTTTCTGGGATGTGCCGAGCAAGGACAAGACCAGAGAGATTTGCACACTCCATTTTTTGATATAAATGAAGACTGCCTGCCAATCGGGACAGCGATTCTAGCACAGACAGCTATAAAGTATTTAAAAGGCGAGGTATTCCTGCCGAGCCGTGAAAAGGTGGAGGTAGACACATATGGCACATAAACTTGCTTTTATTGGGTTTGGAACAGTCGGCCAGGGATTGGCTGAAATTCTAAGGGACAAGCACGAACATTTAAAGGCTAAAGAGCATTTTGAAGCTGAAATTGTGGCTATCTCTGATTTTAACAAAGGTTCAATCTATCACCCAAACGGTCTGAACATTAATACGGTTTTACAAGTGCTGCGGGAGACTGGAAATCTGGAAAACTACCCGCCGGCCCCTGGCCTCGTGACCGGCTGGGACAGCCTAAGGACCATTCGTGAAACTAATGCGGATAGCATTATTGAGGTTTCGTATACCGATGTACGTACAGGACAGCCGGCCATCGATCATTGCCGGACGGCATTCTTGGCGAAAAAAAATGTGGTCATGACCAATAAGGGCCCGGTTGCATTGGCGTATAAAGAGCTTTCTGAATTGGCAAAAGAGGAAGGGGTGTACTGGGGATTTGAAGGAACCGTCATGAGCGGAACCCCTTCATTAAGGATGCCTGCTGCCGCTTTGGCGGGGAATGAGATTACAGAAATTCGGGGCATCTTAAACGGTACTACCAATTTTATCTTAACCAAAATGGAAGAAGAGGGAGTAACGTATGAGGAAGCGTTGAAGGAAGCCCAAAAACTGGGTTATGCAGAAGCCGATCCAACCAGTGATGTTGAGGGCTATGATGCGCGATATAAGATTACCATTCTGTCAAACTATGTGATGAATGAACCTTTGCTGGTAGAAGAAGTATCATGCCGGGGGATTACAGATCTCACCCTGACGGATATTGAAGAGGCAAAAGCCGAAGGGAAACGGTGGAAACTGCTGGCCAAAGCTCGTAAAGAAAACGGGAAAGTTAATGCTTCTATCGCTCCTGAAAAGATCGATATGACTGATCCACTTGCTTCCATCAGCGGAGCTGTAAACGCCATTGCTTATGATTGTGATCTCTTAGGAACTGTTACGCTAAGCGGAGCAGGTGCAGGTAAGGTTGAAACAGGCTTTTCCTTGTTAATCGATTTAATTAACATTGATCGCGAAAAAAAACTCGTAAACATTTAAACAGTGGAAGGCGGGGATGTTGATGACGACTCAGGTTGCTGGCCAAAAGATGTTTTTAGCAGGAAAATGGGTACACCGTGATAGAACCATTGAGGTTCGGGACCCGCAGGATAACAGAATGATAGACACTGTTCCTGCAGCTTCAAGAGAAGATATGCTGGCTTGTATTGAGCACGCAAAAGAAGGAGCAAAGATTGCCGCCGCCATGCCGGTGTATGAACGGATGGCTGTCATTCATAAAGCGGCAGACTACATTGAAGCCAATAAAGAAAAGTACGCTTTGACCATTGCGAAGGAAGGCAGCAAGACGATTCGTGAAGCTGCTAAAGAAACCGAAAGATGCATTCAGACCCTCCGTATCAGTGCAGAAGAGGCAAGAAGGATTCAGGGGGAGACCATTCCCTTTGACCAAATGGAAGGGAACAACAACCGGGTCGGCTACTATCAGCGTTTTCCAATTGGAATCATTGGCGCGATCACTCCATTTAATGACCCCCTGAACCTGGTCGCCCATAAAGTAGGGCCGGCAATTGCTTCAGGAAACGCTATCATCGTAAAGCCGGCAACGGTCACTCCGCTAAGTGCGCTGCTGCTTGCTGAGGCATTTGCCCATGGGGGGCTGCCTACAAAAGTATTGTCCGTCATTACGGGACATGGAAGCGAGATCGGAGATGTTCTTGTCACTCACCCAGCCATTCGGATGATTTCCTTTACAGGAGGAGTAGAGGCTGGAGAAGAGATTGTAAGAAAAGCCGGCTTAAAAAAGGTGAGTATGGAACTCGGCTCTAATTCTCCGGTTATTGTTCTGGAAGATGCGGACTTGCATGATGCCGTTGAATCCACAGTCTCCGGGGCCTATTGGGCAGCCGGCCAAAACTGCCTGAGTGTGCAGAGAATCTATGTGCAGCAGAGCATTATGTCCGATTTTGAAAGGTCGTTTGTTAAGCGAACAAAACAGTATATCGTAGGCGATAAGCTGTCAGAGCTTACCGATATAGGTCCGCTAATCACTGAAAAGGAGGCGATTCGTGTAGAGAGTCTTGTGAACGAAGCCGTTGATAAAGGCGCTGAACTGCTGACAGGAGGCAAGCGTAATCAAGCGTTTTATTCTCCGACCGTTCTAAAGAATATTCCCGATGACAGCACGATTGCAAAAGAAGAAATTTTTGGCCCGGTTGTACTCCTATACGCTGTTGCGGATGTGGATGAGGCCATTGATAAATCCAATGAAGTAAGCTACGGGCTGCAGGCAGGTATTTTTACAAAAAACATTGATAAAGCTCAAAAAGCGATTGCCAGGATGGATGTAGGAGGCATCATGATCAACGACAGCAGTGACTACCGAATCGATGCCATGCCGTTTGGCGGGGTGAAGAAGTCAGGCTTGGGACGGGAAGGCATTAAATTTGCGATACAAGAAATGACAGAACCAAAAGTCGTTTGTTATAAACTATCTAACTGAAAAGAGATGAGTGAGAAAACAAGCAAGATTTACGGTATTAAGAGGAGGTACGATGTGGAAAGAGGACAAATAGAAAAGCTGACCAAAGAGGATATCACAGTTGTTGACAATAAAATTGCGAAAAAATCAATATTTGGAACATCCCTTGGCAATGCCATGGAGTGGTTTGATTTTGGCATCTATTCCTACTTAGCGGTTACGATTGGTAAAGTATTTTTCCCTGAAATCGATCCTTCTGCCCAGTTAATCTATGCTTTTGCCACGTTTGCGGTGGCATTTATCGCGAGGCCGATCGGCGGTATAGTGTTTGGAATGATGGGTGACCGTTTAGGCCGAAAGAAAGTTTTGGCCATAACGTTAATCATGATGGCCATTGCCACATTAAGCATCGGACTCATTCCGGGCTATGCAACGATCGGAGCCGCAGCACCAGTTTTATTGCTTGTTGCAAGAATGATACAAGGCTTTTCAACCGGCGGAGAGTATGCAGGTGCGATGACGTTTATCGCTGAATCTACACCTGATAAGAAACGAGGGTTTATGTCAAGCGGCCTTGAAGTCGGAACACTTGTCGGGTTCATCGCCGGATCGGGATTCGTTACTCTGCTTACCTTTCTGCTTGGATCTGAAACTATGCTTGAATGGGGCTGGAGAATTCCTTTCTTAATTGCCGCACCTTTAGGGCTGATCGGGTTTTATTTCAGATCGCATCTGGAAGAAACCCCGGCATTCCAGGCGATGAAGGAATCGGCAAAAGAGAGGAAACAGCAAACCTCCCTGAAACATATTTTTACGGAGCACTGGCGTTCCCTTTTGATTTGCATTGGCGTCGTTTTTTTCTATAACACCATAAACTATATGATTCTTACGTATATGCCCTCTTATTTATCAGAACAGCTTGGTTTTGGTGAAACAAAGGGGCTGGTCCTCATCCTATTTGTCATGATGGCAATGATTCCCTTTGTTTTGGCAATGGGATACTGGGGTGATCGGATCGGAAGAAACCGCCTGATTAAAGGAGCGTTAATCGGTACGATCGTTCTCAGCATTCCGGCGTTCCTCATGATGGGCACGGGTTCAAGCATTTTGGCTTTTCTGGGATTGCTGACCCTGAGCTGTTTGTTTACAGCCTTTCAAGGCACATTACCTGCAGCATTGCCGTCGTTTTTTTTCACAGAGGTACGATATGGTTCCTTGGCGATAACGTACAATGTTTCAACCTCCATCTTTGGCGGAACTACACCTTTAATCGTAGCATGGCTCGTTAAAGCAACGAATAACAGTATGCTGCCGGCTTATTATTTGATCACGGTCTGTGTTATCGGGATCGTTGTAGTAGCATTATTCGTTAAAGAAACAGCAGGAAGATCATTAAGGGGATCGTACCCCGCTGTAGAAGATCCTAGTGAGATAAAGGAAATACTAATAAATTCAGAGGAAGCTTTGTGGTGGAAGGAAGAAGTTCGGGAGAGAAATGAAAGAGCAGCATTGAAAGAAAAAATAAGCATTTTGGGATCTCAGCAGAAAAATGTAGGAAACATCCGATAAAATTGTTGCAGGCTGCCGAGGCTGATTCGGCAGCCTTTTTATATGAAAATGGTTAGTTTGGGATTGATTTAGGGAAATGGTTTAGTACAACAACTTTTAATTTTATGTAGTATGAGGAGGCACGCTGTGGATAGAAAAAATAGTAATAGATTACAAAAAGAAGATATTACGGTTGTTGATACAAAAATCGCAAAACAATCGATACTGGGGACCTCGCTCGGTAATGCCATGGAATGGTTTGATTTTGGTATTTATTCTTATTTAGCGGTAACCATTGGCAAAGTGTTTTTTCCTGAAGTCGATTCTTCTGCCCAGGTGATTTATGCTTTTGCGACATTTGCAGTAGCATTTATCGCGAGGCCGATCGGCGGTGTAGTGTTTGGAATAATGGGTGACCGTTTAGGGCGAAAAAAGGTACTGGCCATTACATTGATCATGATGGCGATTGCAACACTCAGTCTCGGGCTAATACCCGGCTATAAGTCGATCGGGATTGTGGCGCCCATCCTTCTGCTGGTTGCCAGATTGGTGCAAGGCTTCTCAACCGGCGGTGAATACGCTGGGGCCATGACGTTTATTGCAGAATCAACACCGGATAAAAAGCGCAGTTTTATGTCAAGCGTTTTAGAGGTAGGAACTTTGGCCGGCTATATTGCTGGTTCAGGGCTTGTGACCCTGCTGACCTTTATTCTAGGTTCGGAAGCCATGCTGGAATGGGGCTGGAGAATTCCGTTCTTTATTGCAGCTCCACTAGGTTTAATCGGTTTATATTTCCGTTCTCACCTCGAGGAAACACCTGCTTTTCAGGCAATGGAGGAAGAACAAGAGGAAAAGAAGAAGGATTCGTCTCTTAAAGAAATTTTCCTCAATCATTGGAGATCCCTATTGATCTGTGTAGGCATTGTGCTCTTTTACAATACAATTGTCTACATGGTGCTAACCTATATGCCGACTTACCTTTCTGAACAGATTGGTTATGGAGAAACAAAAGGGCTGCTGCTCATTCTCATTGTAATGGTTATTATGATTCCTTTCGTTTTGGGGATGGGGTATTTGGGTGACCGGATTGGAAGAAATAAAGTTTTGATAGGAGCTTTGGTTCTAACCATTCTTTTGAGCATACCGGCCTTTATGCTAGCAGGGAATGAAAATGGCAATAATGCCTTCTTCGGAGTGCTGATTCTGGGATGTCTGCTCACCGCTTTTCAGGGAACGCTCCCGGCAACACTTCCTTCTTTATTTTTTACAAACGTTCGATATGGATCACTAGCCATCACTTACAATGTCTCTACTTCCATCTTTGGCGGAACGACTCCGCTCATTGTCGCCTGGCTGGTGAAAGAAACCAATAATAAACTGCTGCCGGCCTATTATTTAATGGCTGTCTGTACGATCGGCATTGTTGTTGTAGCTTTCTTTGTCAAAGAAACAGCAGGCCGTTCATTGCGTGGATCTCTTCCAGCTGTAGAAGACCCAGGCGAGATCAAAGAGATCTTGCAGGATCCTGATGAAGCTTTATGGTGGGAAGAAGAAGTGCCAGCTAGTGAGGGGAAACCGGTTGGTGAGAGTAAACAAGCGTAAAACTATATTTAATGAGGCTGTCGAGGAGACTTGGCAGCCTGTTTGATGGTGTCTCGTCGGCGAATTGAACCAAACTCAGAAATGGCAGGTTAAAAGAGGATTAGCAGACTGAGGGAAGAATAGTTTTTTAGAAGACATGGAATAGAGAAAGGAAGTTACAGATGAAATTGGAAACAGAGCGGTTATTCATCATACCCTGCAGCAAACCATACATAGAATCGCTATCGACTGATGCATATCCAATCAGAAACCAAATTAAGTCCCACGTTGAACGGTTAGAACAAGACCCTGAGCTATACGGATGGGGTGTGTGGCTGGTCACAGAAAAGGAAACGGGAATGATTGTCGGAGATATTGGATTCAAAGGGAAACCCAGTGCCGAACGAACAGTAGAGGTCGGTTATGGTATCATTCCGTCTGCTCAGCAAAAAGGATACGCCACCGAATCAGTAAAGGCGATAATCGATTGGGCCTTTACTTCTGACCAAGTTAACCGCGTCATTGCAGAATGCCTGATAAACAATGATCCTTCCATTCGGGTATTGGAAAAAATAAACATGAAGCGTTTAGGGCAAGAGGGTGAAATGCTGAATTGGGAGCTAAAAAAGGAAGAAGCGGGATTGACTAAGAATACTGCAGCGTTCTCATGATATGAGGGCTGCTTTTTTATTTTAGTAAAACTTTCAATTCATTTTATGATAAACTGTAAGTAATTGGTATTTATTTGGGAATTGATCTTAAACATGGTCTATTTTGGTACCCGTCCTTCTGATTTCATTGGTTGTATCCATCTTTGCAAAAAAGGAGAAGAAAAAGAGAAATAGACTTCAAACAATAAGAGAATAAGCAATTGAAATAGCCTTCAATGGAAATGGGGTTTGTTGATGAAAAACGGCTGGGGAGCTGCGTTTGTGTTATCTTTTATCGCAGCAGGAATCTATTTATATGTGGTTAATTACGGGTACCACACCAAAAAAGAGGCACTGCAGAAGGGCTGGACGAAAGAAGCCATTGAATTAAACACGGAGAAGGTTCAATCGGTTCCTGTCCCCAATAGCCCTTATGTTCTGGAGATTACGAAAGCACCACATAAAATTTATGTTTTTAAAATAACAAATCATTTTGGTAAATATAAAGCATCCCTGGTTGGTGTAAATCTTTTATATCAGAGCATCAATAAAGATGGAATGTATTTTAACAAAAATTTACTGGAATTTGGTTTCGATACTGATAAACCGAGGAATAAAGATATTTATATTGATCATCAAAAAATGAAATACCTCTCTTTGGGCAAGTACTTTTCTAAAAGCAAGTTTGCCTGGAGCTACCAAAACTTATCCTTTTATTACCCTGAGCAACCAATGGAAACAAAGGCTATTGGTCCTGCATATCACTAAAAGCAGCATTTGAACGAGACATCATGTTCTTGTTCTTTTTTTAATTCATATAGATTAAAAAGCTGGAAAAACGGGTACTAGTACTTCTGACCTGTTTGTAATAAAAATGTAACATTTATGAGATGTATTCGTATTATTTTCTATAAAAATAGTATAAAATTGGTGTTCAGGAAAAATAAACTATTTCAGCATAGGGAACAGCATGGAACAATTTAAGGAGAGTTAATGATGGAAAAGAAAAATTCAGCTTCACGATTGGAAAGAAGAAAACAGAACAAAAGGCCAAAACGTTTTCGAAAATTCCTTACATACAGTACACTAACTTTTCTTGTTCTCTTTCTTTTAGTGGTTATTGGCGGGGGCGCAACCGTATTTTCAGTTGCAAAAGGCGCTCCTGAATTGAACCCCGAAAACCTGAAGTATTCACGTACTTCCACCGTCTATGACATGAACAATGAGAAAGTCGTTTCAATCAGCGGGAAGGAAAAGAGAGATTATGCTCACATTAAAGATATTCCGCCGCTTGTTCGGAACGCTTTTATTGCGACAGAAGACGTTCGATTCTACAAACATAACGGAATTGATACGAAAAGGGTCGCAGGAGCCATTCTTTCCAATATAACTCACGGATTTGGTTCAGAAGGTGCCAGTACAATCACACAGCAGGTTGTAAAAAACTCGTTCTTATCACCAGAAAAGACAGTAACTAGGAAGGTACAAGAAGCCTATTTGGCGATCCAGCTTGAACGGAAATATTCCAAGGATCAGATTCTTGAATTCTATTTAAATAAAATTTATTTCGGCAATAGTGCCTATGGAGTAAAAACAGCAGCAAAAACGTATTTTAACAAGCCTCTGGACCAGCTGACCATCGGCGAGGCTGCATTGCTTGCTGGACTGCCACAGCGTCCGAGCGGGTATGATCCATTCGTACATCCAGAATTAGCGGAACAGCGAAGAAATGTGGTCTTGTCGCTTCTGCACAAAAACGGATATATTTCTGAGCAGGAAAAAGTAAAAGCGCAGCAGCAGCCAATTAAGAAAATGCTTGTGAAACCTAAGAAGTCTCAGCCGAGATACGAAGCGTTTTTACAGCAGGTCATTAAAGACGCACGAAAAGAAGGCATTTCTGAAAAAGAACTGTTTGAAGGCGGATTGAAAATCTACACGACGCTTGACCAGGATGCCCAATCTCAAGCAGAAAAAATCTTATCAACGGAGGATTATGTCCGTTACCCAGACAATAAATTTCAGGCGGGGGTCGTTCTCCTTGATACTGAAACCGGCCAGATTCGTGCTATAGGCGGCAACAGGCTGGACGACAACAAACAGGCCATCAGAGGATTTAACTATGCGACCGATACAGAAAGACAGCCGGGATCGACGATTAAACCGATTCTTGACTACGGCCCGGCGATTGAATACTTGAAATGGTCTACGAGTACCCCGATCAAGGATGAGCCGCTCGAAATCAACGGCAAGCAGTTCCAGAACTGGGATAAAACCTATCATGGTACGCTTTCTATGAGAGAAGCACTCGTCCAATCGTATAACATTCCTGCCATTAAAACGTTCCAGGCAGTAGGAGAAGCGAACGCGAAACAGTTTGCAGGAAACCTTGGAATTAAGCTGGATACGATCTATCCGTCCTATGCGATCGGCGGATTCAATAAAGGGGTTTCTCCATTAACGATGGCCGGTGCGTATTCTGCTTTTGGAAACAAGGGCGTCTATCATCAGCCTACAACATTAAGAAAGATTGAATATCCGAATGGAGAAGTGAAGCAGTTTAGCCACCAGCCAAAAACTGCCATGAGCGATTACACAGCTTACATGGTAACGGATATGCTGAAGAGTGTTGTCAATAACGGAACCGGCCGCATGGCTCAGATTCCAGGATTGGATGTAGCCGGTAAGACAGGAACGACGAACCTTCCAGCCAATGTCTATGGCAACGGCTCGACCGATTCATGGTTTGTCGGTTATACCACACGCTATACAGCAGCTGTCTGGACAGGATATGATCACCCGGGCCAGGATGCTTATGTAAAGAAAGAAGACCAAGTGATCGCTAAGCTGATCTTTAAAGAACTGGTATCCCATGTTTCAGCAAATAAGCTCACTGCCGATTTCCAAAAACCGGGATCTGTCGTTTCACGAGGCTCTGAGCTTTACGTGCAAGGAACTTCGATGCCGGCTATAGCACAGCCAAGCCATAAGGAAGACAAAAAAGAAGATCCATCAGCTGATGCTGAAAAAGAAAAGCAAGATAAAGAAAAAGAGAAAAAAGAAGAAGACCAAAAGAAAAAAGATGATAAAGAAAAACCTAATGATGACGGTAAAACAAAACCGGATACACCGGTCACACCGCCTAAAGACGATCAAGGCGGCAACGATCAGGGTGGCAATGGCCAAGGCGGAAATGGCGGAACAGATCAGGGTGGGAATGATCAAGGCGGAGGCAAACAGGATAAGCCGACAGATCCAACAACCCCGCCTAAAGATAAGCCAGGAGATGGCACTACGAATCCGGGTACAGGTGATAAACCAACGGATCCTGGAACCGAGCCGCCGAAAGAACAGAATGATACGAAAAAACCAGAGGAAGCAAAGCCGAGTTCCGTGGAAAAGAATACCACGCAAACCGAACAGTAACGTGAAAACCAGCACCTAGGTTCTGAAATCAGAACTAGGTGCTGGTTTTTAAATGCTCGGATTGATCATTTCTTTATAGGATCCGATTTTATGATCCAGCATCTTTTCAGTTTCCTGAAGGGTGCTGATTTGCTCCCTCACCGAGTTTCGATGCTCTTCGAGGAGACGGAGACGTGCTTCCTGCGTATGTTCTCCTTCTTGATACAGCCTTGAATATTCCCTTATTTTAACCAACGGCATTTGCGTCTGTTTTAATTTAATGACGAACCGCAGCCAGGCAATGTGGGAGTCGCCATATTCCCGTTCACCATGATCGTTGCGATCAGGTAAAATAATTTGTTCTTTTTCATAATAACGCAATGTGTGAGAACTGATTTCCAGTAACTTTGCTGCCTCACTAATACTGTACATTTTATCCTCCTATTGATTCATTCTTCAAGAAAGTATAATTAAAGTTTGACTTAGAGTAAACTCTAACCCTTATAATCACCACAAGGCAAGAAATTATTGGAGGTGCTTTTTATGAAATATACCGTAATTACAGGTGCAAGTTCAGGAATTGGGTTTGAAACGGCGCTTGAATTTGCCGCACGAGGAAAAAACCTGGTAATCGCTGCACGCCGCGAAGAAAAATTGGAGGAGTTAAAGACAGAAATCGCGAAGGTTAATTCAGAATTAGAAGTTGTAGTTCGTGTCACTGACTTATCTGTTTCGAAAAATGCGTACGAGCTGTACGACAGCTTAAAAGATCTTGAAATTGAAACCTGGATCAACAATGCCGGGTTCGGAAACTTTGCATCTGTAGGAGATCAAGATTTAAATAAAATAGGAGATATGCTTCATTTAAACATCGAAGCATTGACGATCTTATCTTCTCTCTTTGTTCGTGATTATGCAAACACAGAGGGTACACAGCTGATTAATATCTCTTCAGCTGGCGGTTATACGATTGTAGGGAGTGCGATTACGTATTGTGCAACTAAATTTTACGTCAGTGCTTTTACAGAAGGACTTGCACAGGAACTAAAAGCAAACGGAGCAAAAATGCAAGCGAAGGTACTGGCCCCTGCTGCCACAGAAACCGAATTTGCGCAGCGCTCTATGGATTTGGATAAGTTTGAGTATGAAGGTGCGGTTCCTGAGTACCACACGGCTAAACAGATGGCTGGATTTTTGCTGGATCTCTATGACAGCAGCAAGGTTGTAGGAATTGTGAATGGCGAAACCTATGAATTTGCGCTTAAAGACCCAATTTATCCGTATGTATCAAGAACAAGATAAATATCATTACTGAAAGGGTGGAGCTGATATCAGCTCCACCCTTTTTAATGGTTACATCCAATCTCTCTTTTGCTTCGTAAAACAGTTATAAAACCATCCAATATATCATGACTCACAGTAAATCCTTTACGTTTATAGAATTCCAGTGCATTAGTATTGCCATTTGAGACATAAATAAAATAATCTTCCACATCGTCAAATTGCTTGATCCAATCCATGGACATATGAAAAAGTTTGGATCCAATCCCATATTGCCTGTACTCTTCTTTAATATAAAATTGAGATAAACAGCCTACATGATCTCTGTTAACAGAAGAAAGATCAAAAAAAGTGGCAAATTCATTGGAATAGGCTTCTTTAGGAGAGATATTGGAATATACATATCCTACAATTTGATCATCATCTTTAACTACCACTGTATAATTGTGAACGGCATTATTTATTGATGGAATCAGCCTTGTTTCAAAATTCATGTTGTCAAACAATTCAGGTGTTATGTAGGATTTTGATTTTTGAAAGGCCATGAGTTCATTGCAAATTTCTCTGCAGCATTCAATTTTTTCATCAGGTAAAACTTCATATTTTAACTTCAAAACTATCACTCCTTTATTTATCCTACTATTAATCAACTACGATATAATTTTATTACATAATCAAAGTAAAACAAGTATGCAGTATTTTATGTCTAAGTCAGAAAAAACTGATTAATGGAGAACCAAGGACTTATCATTCGAAAGCAATTTATGGAAATTCCACCAAGAGTAGAATACTCACTGACAAAGGCAGGAGAGGACTTGATCCCATCTTTAAAATCACTGGCTGAATGGGGAAAGTCCATGCAAAATTAAATACGTCTCGATTAATTATGGTATATAATGGAATTACGTGGATCTTTTCAGGCATGTTTTTGATTTTGGGTGGTGTGTGACGAAACGCCATTACAGAAGACAAAAAACGAAATTAACCTCAAGATCCAAGGGGGGAAAGGGTGTCTAAAACCATTATCTGCGATAGATGTACAAAAGAAATTACACTTAAAGATGATTTAGTTACGGTAACGATGTTTTTTGAGGTGATCCCTTATCACGAGGAGTGCTATGCGCACGATCTAAAAGGAACGATATCTTTCTTTCTTAACAACCGATCGCTCAATGGTCTCTCAGGCAACATTTCTATGGTGATCTCCATTTTATTTGGGTTATGGTTGGTCTTTTTTACGGAAGGGTCCTTAAGGTTTGTTTCCCTTCTCGTTCTTATCCCGATAATATACCGATTGTACTCTTATCTGGCGTATGAAAGGCACTTGGAAGCTTAGGGGAAAGATGGATACATAATAAGGAAAGAGCAAAGGGGAATGAGTGAATGCTTGATTATAAAATTAAAACGTACGAAAAAGCCATTGATATTGTGAATGAAGTAGGGTTGCTGCCGCTTGCTCCTTTGTTTCCCGATTTTCCCTCACTTAGCAGTATTACGGTTAAGGAAAATTGGTATACGGAGACCGAATTTGATCCTTGGGGCTGGAGAACGCGGTTTGCTGCAGATGGAATAGCCGCGTACGGAAAATTTGTTAAGAAAAAATCTGTTCTCATCTCCCGCGAACTCCTTCCTTATATAAGAACGGTTCTGGGGAATCCAATGTCTGTGAAGGACCGTTATTATAATGGCATGCTGTCAAAAGATGCCTTCGATCTTCACTCACACATCCTGCAGGAAGAAGGAATTGATACGAGGCTTTTAAGGGCAAAGGCTGATATGAAAGCAAAAGAGAAAAAGAAAGCCTTCGACAACGGATTGCTCGAACTTCAGGCCTCTCTTGATATTGTCGTCTCCGGTACAAAGGAGAAACAAAAGGCAATCGGCGAAAAAAATGGCTGGAACAGCACTTCCTATGAGACGATTGAGCATTGGACAGAAAAAAATAAGATAGAAAATATAGAGATTGATCGAGAGGAAGCACTCCAGAAGCTGTTCCAGCATTTTTCAGTAATCAGCAGTCCAGAGTCTATGAAAAAATTCCAGAAACTATTTCTGTAAAAATAGGAGTGGGGCAATGAAACGAGAATTATCCCAGCTGGTTTTTACTTTTGTATTTGCAGTCATTCTGTTTTATTGTGTCCTTTACTTTCTTGAAACAAATGATGTTGCCATCACCTTTCTTTTGTGTTTATTTGTTACCCACCAGTTGCTTGAGAAAAATCAGTGGTTTATTGATTGGTATCTATCTTTTAATACTGAAGGAGAGAACAATGATAGACGATAGACAGAAAAACTCCTGAAGTAATTCAGGAGTTTTCTTCATGTCTCACATATTGGATCAGCGATTAGCATAGAAGGGTTTGGGTATATAAATAGGAGTAGGAGATGAACCATTGAAGGAGTGAGTAGTTTGGCAGAAAGCAGAACGGTGGGACAATATTTATTGGATTGTTTAAAAAGAGAAGGAATATCAGAAGTCTTCGGGGTGCCGGGTGATTATAACTTTTCATTGCTGGATACGCTTGAAAGCGATAGCGGCCTTTCTTTTATTACGAATAGAAATGAGCTGAATGCAGGATATGCAGCAGATGCATACGCACGGATTAACGGTATATCGGCACTCATTACAACATTTGGGGTCGGCGAAATGAGTGCGACGAACGCAATTGCCGGCGCATTCAGTGAAGACGTGCCTGTGATACAGATCGTTGGCTCGCCAAAATCAAAAATGCAGAAGGATAAAGAGCTGGCTCATCACACATTAATGGATGGTGATTATGATGTTTTTCGAAAAGTGTACGAAAACATCACTGCATATACGGCTGTTCTGACACCGGAAAACGCAGCTCGGGAAATCCCGGCTGCCATTCAAGCGGCAAAGCAAAAGAAAAAGCCAGTTTATTTAAGTGTTGCGATCGACTTGGTGACTCAGCCGATCATCTTTCATGAAACGGAAGTAACACAGACGAAGAGCAGTCAAACCGCACTTCAGGCTGCGCTAAAACAGATTACTGGGATGGTGGAAGAGGCAAAGAAAGCAGTCATTCTTGTTGATATGAAAGCCATTCGCTACCGGCTGCAGGATCAAGTGCATCAGCTAGCAGAACAACTCAAAGTTCCTGTCGCTTCACTCATGCAAGGGAAGAGCGGGTTTGATGAAAGCCATCCACAGTACATCGGTGTATACGGTGGAGCTTTTGGACAGGAAGAGGTAACTAAAACGGTTGAAGAAGCCGACTGCATTTTTGCGATTGGCGTACAATGGACCGATGTGAATACGTCAAAACATACGATTAAACTGAATCCCTTAAAAATTGTTGAGATCCAGCCTGAATCTGTAAAGGTCGGAGCAGCGAGTTATTTGAACGTAAAAGCGGAGGACCTTTTACATGAGTTAACAAATATTGGATTTAAACAGGAGAGTTCAATCGGTGACATCGCATTTCCTTACGGTACGGTGAGCGGCGGGGGAGAGGAACCAATCAAGGCTGCATCTTACTATCCAAGATTTCAGCACATGCTCAGGGAAAATGATGTGGTTGTTGTTGAGACAGGTTCGTTATCTTATGGAATGTCACAAATCAGGCTGCCGAAAGGAGCGACTTATATTGCACAGGGTGGCTGGCAAAGCATCGGGTTTGCTACTCCTGCGGCGTTCGGGGCATGTATGGCGGCGAAGGACCGGCGTGTTCTTCTTTTTACTGGTGATGGCTCATTGCAGCTGACCGTACAGGAAATTAGCTCGATGCTAGAGAACGGCTGCAAACCCATCATCTTTATTTTGAATAACAATGGATATACCATTGAAAAGTACTTGAACGTTAAAGTGGAGATTGAGAAACAGAAGTATAACGAGATCCCTTCCTGGAAGTATACCAAGCTGGCAGAAGCGTTCGGAAGAGAGGCGTTTACGAAACAGGTGTGGACGAACCAGGAACTGGACGATGCCATCACTGAGGCTGAACGATTACAGGGAGAAAAACTTTGTATGATCGAACTGGTCGTTGAAGATCCGATGGACGCGCCGGAATATTTGCAGAAGATGCGTGCATTTTTGGAGAAACAAGAAAAAAAGAAGTAATGAAGGAGGGGCTGTCCTGAAAGTCGAAAATTGACCTTCAGCAGCTCCTTTTTGGCTTGAAAATCTTCAATGAAAAGTTGATTGAAGTGGAAGGTGCGAGACTCCTGCGGGACTAGCGTGACAGGTGAGACTCCCGCAGGCGCTAGCGCCAAGAGGCTCACCGCACGCCCCGCGGAAAGCGAGCACCCTGGAACGGAAATCAACAGCTTACAGACTTCTTGGACAGCCCCTTTTTTGATAGACCGACTTATCGAACGGCCAGGCTTTCGCATGCTTCCTGAATCGAGCGGTAGGTGATGTCCACCATCGTGTGCAGTTCTTCGTCAGTCATGGACAGGATCGGCATCATCGTAATGACCGAGCCAAGTTCCCGAATGATCAGTCGATGCTCCCGGGCATTTTGGATAATACGGGAGATAACGCCTTCCTGGACACTGAACGTTTCTTTGGTCGTGCGGTCCTTCACAATTTCAATACCGATCATCAAGCCTCGCTGCCGCACTTCACCGACATTCGGAAGCTCATAAAGGGTATCCAATTTTGCGGAAATCTTTTCTGCTTTTCGCTGAATGTCCGCCACAAGATTCCGTTGTTCAATCAGCTCTATATTTTTTAATGCGAGGGAACAGGCGAGCTGGTTGCCGGTATACGTGTGGCCGTGATAGAAGGTTTTGTGCTCGTCCTGTTCTCCTAAAAAGGCATTAAAGATCCTGTCATGTGTGATGGTAGCGGCGAGCGGCATGTAACCGCCGGTGATCCCTTTACCCATGCACATTAAATCAGGAACAACGTCTTCCTGCTCGCATGCAAACAGTGTCCCAGTTCGGCCGAAGCCGACTGCTACTTCATCACAGATCAATAGCACATCGTATTTTCGGCACAGCTGTTCGACCCCTTTTAAGAAGCCTTCAGGGTGTGTCAGTATGCCGGCAGCTCCTTGGACGAGCGGCTCCATAATTACTCCGGCGATCTCTTCGGAATGTGATTTTAAAAGTGATTCCAGTTCAGTAAGGCAGTAATCTTTTACTGCTTTTTCATTACCCAGATCTGTCATCCGGTAAGAATAAGGAGACGGAGAAGGGATGCGTTCAAAGAGAAGCGGCCGAAAGATTCTGTGAAACAAATCCATCCCTCCGACACTTACAGCACCGACTGTATCGCCGTGGTACGCTTCGTTCATGGATACGAATTTGTTTTTACTGGCATATTTTTCAGAATCGAGATTTTTCCAGTATTGGTAGGCGATCTTAAGCGCAATCTCTACTGCTGCTGCTCCTGTATCGGAATAAAATACGTTGGAGAGATTGCCCGGTGTGATCTCAGCCAGTTTTTTAGCCAACAGGATGGAAGGAACATTCGCTGAACCGAGCAGGGTGGAATGGGCAACTTTCTCGACCTGTTCGATGAGTGCTCTGTTCAGCTCTGGTTCGCTGTGGCCGTGGACATTCACCCATAGTGAAGCGTAGCCGTCGAGATACCGGTTGCCTTCTGTATCGTAAAGGTAGCTGCCTTTTCCGCTCTCTATAATCAACGGTTTGGATTCTCGGTAGGTTTTCATTTGGGTAAAAGGATGCCAGACATACTCTTTGTCCCATTGTTCTAGTTCAGTGGATGGAGTACTCATTGAAAAACACCTCTTTCAGTAGCTGTAAATAGTGTTGGTCTTTTAAAAGTGATGCAATGTAAGCAGGCAGATCTTCTTTTACATTCTTAAAGGCTGGGATGCGCACAAGCGGCTCCAGACCGGTCAGTTTTGTTATCGTTTCAACATTATCTCTGTGGATTATATTGTCATGTTGAAAGAAATTAAAAAGGATGGTTTTGATATCAATGTTCTGCAAGGCTGTATAGAACTGTGTGGTAAGAACATGATGGATGGATCCAAGTCCGCTGTTTGAAACGAAAATGACAGGCAGTCCACAATCTTTAATAAGATCAGCTGTCATATAAAAATGCGTATCCTGTTCAATGAGAGGGACGGCAATCCCGCCGGCACCCTCAACAAGGACAATCTCGTATTCTTCTTTAAGTGCGTGAATTCGATCGATGACGCGCTGTTCATCAACCTTTCTGCCTGTCAATTTAATCGCGAGGTGGGGAGAGGTTTCCGGCTCCAGCATATACATGCCGCAATCTTTCACACCGAGCTGTTCCTCATACCAGGAGATATCAGGATATGTATGATTTTCACGATCAAGGCCGGTCTGAAACGGTTTGAATATCGTTACGCTTTTTCCCAAGGAAGTGAGGGATAGGTACAGCAGGCTGGTGGCCACCGTTTTACCGATTTCGGTTCCGGTGCCGGTTATAAAGTAGGCTTGGCCCATGTTCTTTCATTCTCCTTTCTGTTGATGAATCGTGCCATACGGGGACGGGTCTGCACGATAAATACCGCACATAAAAAACAGAGAAGCAAGTCTCCGGGAACAGGCAGCAAAAAGCCGTAAAGAAACGTTTGGCTTAGCGTAAATGGCGTATTCACAAACCAGTTCATGGCGGCATAAAGCCAAGCACAGCCGAAAAAATAGACAGTTAGCAGTGAGGCTAAATTAGCAGCAAACACAGATTTAACTTTTTCAAGCTGAAAGCGGTGGATAATCCAGCCGTTGACAAAGGCAGCGATGACATAGCCGATTAGATAGCCAAAAGTCGGTTTAAATACATAGCTGAACCCCCCGCCATCAGCAAAAACAGGAATTCCGATGAGGCCGATCAAGACATAGCAAAGCTGGCTGATCAGGCCCAATCGCGGACCGAGCAGGGCACCGGCAAGATAGACCGATAGAATCTGCAGGGTAAAGGGGATATACGGGATGGGAACCTTAATAAATGCACCAATCGCGGTCATGGCAGCAAATAAAGCTACATACGATATGCTTCTGGTGTTCAGGATGATCACCTCCTTCAATATTAAAAGCCTAGTACAAGTTTGCCTGATTAATAAATTAAATGTCAACCAAAAATAAAATTAAGTTGACATTAGGAATGAAAAAGATGACCCTTAAACTAAAGGGTCATCTTTTAATTTCTTATAATTGTGCAAATTCCTCTACCAGTTCCTCAAAGCGTTTCAGCGCATTGACGATCGGCTCTGGGGTTGTTAAGTCGACCCCTGTCTTTTTCAAAAGATCGAGCGGATAATCAGAGCTTCCACTTTTTAAGAAATCCAAGTAGGAGTCAAGGGTCTGTTGGTCGCCGTCTAAGATTTTTGTAGCGAGGTGGATAGCTGACGCAAACCCTGTAGCATATTTGTAAACATAAAATGGACGGTAGAAATGAGGGATTCTGGACCAGCCGTATTTCACTTCTTCATCAAATACCACAGTATCGCCGTTGTACTCTCTAAACAGATTTTCATAGATTTGGTTGAAGACCTCAGCATTCAGCGGCTGGCCTTCTTCTGCGAGTGCATGGGTTTTCATCTCAAACTCGGCAAACATCACTTGCGTAAACAATGTTCCTTTGAACTGATCGATAAAATGATTCAGTAAATGTTTTTTAATATCTTTGTGGGTTTCCTTGTTCAGCAGGTAATTGATCAGAAGTACTTCGTTAACGGTAGAAGCAACCTCCGCGACAAAAATGCTGTAGCCGGCTGTGATTTTTGGCTGATGCTTATTGGAATAATGGCTGTGCATCGCATGTCCCATTTCGTGGGCCAGCGTAAAGAGGCTGTCTAAATCATCCTGATGGTTCAGAAGCACGAAAGGATGAACGCCGTACAACCCAAGATTATAAGCTCCAGAACGTTTTCCGCGTGTTTCCCTAACGTCGATATAACGTGCATTTTTAAACTCTTTCAATCGTTCAACATAATCATTGCCAAGCGGCGCCAGTGCTTTAACCATCGTTTCATAGGCTTCTTGATAGGGAATGTCCAGCTTAACTCCTTTTACAAGGGGAGCGCTAAGATCGTATTGGCGCAGCTCATCAAGTCCCAGTTTCTCTTTTCTGATCTCTGTGTACCGGTGCATGGACTTAATGTTTTCTTTTGTGGTGGCTATGAGATTTTCATAGACTTCTTTCGGTACGTTATCACCAAATAAACCTTTTTCAAGAGCAGAAGGATAGTTGCGGATTTCCGCAAGCGAGACATTGTTTTTAACCGCAGATGAAAGGGTGGATGCAATCGTATTTTTTAATGCCACATAGGGTTCATAATAAGCTTTGTATGCTTCTTTTCTTACTTCACGGTCTTCGTCCTCAATCAATTTGGAATACATGCCTCGGGTCATTTCAGCCTTTTTACCATCTTTATCAGTGACTTCGCCGAACTTAATATCCGCGTTATTAATCATGCTGAATGTGCCGCTTGGAGAGGAGAGCGCTTCACCCAGGCGGGAAACAATTTTCTCCTGCTCTTTACTCAGGACATGGGACTTGTAGCGAAAGGAATCAAACAGATCTTCTTCAAAGTAGTTCAGCCCTTCATCCTCTGCGATATATTCCTTCAGCTGTGCTTCGTCCAAACTTAACAGGAAAGGCATAAAGAATGAAGTGGCAGAGCTGATTTTCACTCCGGCATGCTTCGCGCGATCCAATAAGGACTGAGAATCTGAGTTTCGCGTATCCACGTCCACATTCAGCATGGCATAAACATAAACGAGATTGAACGTGTGGGAGAGCTCTTCTTGTTTAGTGAGATATTCAAGCAGTGACTTACCTGAATCAATGTTTCCATCAAACGCCTTTAATTCCTCAGTCATTACCTTTACTTGTTCATAATCCTTTTCCCATTCATCCAGTGAAGGATAAATATCGGTCAGGTTCCATTTCTCTTGTTCAGGAACATCATTTCTTGATTGGTATGTGGTCATATACGTAACTCCTTCTGCATGAAATATCTTATTCTCTTATGTGTATTATAGGTCCCATAATATGATTATTGAATTTATTAGACTTATAGGGTGGATTCTCCTTCTTTCAAAGGAAATAAGAGGAAGATGGAGGTGGGACGTATCGATAATAAATTCGTTTTTTCGATAATATCAGGATTATCAATAATAAAAAGCCATTTTTGATAATAAATGAACTTTGCCTTCTCATACACCGACAAAATTGGATCAAAAAAACTAAAAAGCCGGCAAGGGCTGTAAAAACTCACAGAACTTGATGTACCGGCTTTCTTTTTTGAAGAATTTCTTTAATTTGGTCAATGGCTTCCGCAATATTATTAACTTTTAAGGTAAGTCGCTGGTCTTCTGGATATTCGACATCATGATGCTCGTAACGTGGATCATAATAGTGCTCAAGTAGCAGGCGGACAGCTGAATGATAGTTTCCTTCACTCAGATCATGTTCAATCTGAGCAGCTAGGGGTGTATGAATGCGTCGTTTGATCTTTTGAAACGCGGCAAGACATTCCTCGTGATGCTCCCACGGAAGATAGTCTTCAAGAATATGATTGACCCGTTCCTCAATCGGCATGTCCAGGAAAATATGAAGACCTTGCTGCTTCTTATCCGTTACAAAACCTGGAAGTACGACTTTTCCGATTCGTTTGCTCTCAGCTTCCATCAGAACAAAAGATGTATCTTTCAGTGCAAACAAATGATGAAAAAGGAGAGATTCAAACATTTTCTGGTTGTTTGGCTGAAGACCGATTTCTCCAAAAATGGAACCGCGGTGACCGGCCAATTGCTCAAGATCAAGAACGGGAAATCCTTGCTTGGCAAGCTCTTGAAGGATTAATGTTTTACCGGTGCCGGTATTTCCATGGAGAACGCAGGCTTTAGGAGCAAACTCCATCTCCTCTAGGTTTTTTACAATCCACTGCCGGTACACACGGAAACCGCCTTGCAGCCGGTAAGCGCGAATTCCCATGAGATCAAGCACAGTCGCAGTCGTTTTGCTGCGCATTCCTCCCCTCCAGCAAAAAACAGCTTTGGGTCCAGCGATCTTCGAGAATTCTTTAATAAAGGCAGGAAGCTTGGCAGAAACAATCTCGAGTCCTCGTTCCTTAGCGGCTTCCACACTTTGCTGTTTATATAGAGTCCCAACTTCAGCACGTTCTTCATCATTAAAAAGAGGGATGTTCAAGCTTCCAGGAATCGTAGAATCCTTAAATTCGGAGGGTGACCGTACATCAATGAGTGTGATCTCTTTTTTATTGTAGGATGACATAAGCTTTTCAATTGCAATATCCTGAAACACTGGTTTTTTCCGCCCTTCTGTACTGCACATCTATATCCTATTATAAATTACTTCTTCTCTAATTTCATTTTAGCCGAATTTTGGAAAGCTTAAAAATATGTTTTTGCAGGAACTGTGATATAATTTACTATCCAATCTTAAGGTCGGAAAAAAAACTTGGGTGGGGGAATCTATGTCTCAAATCAATCATAGTGTTCAAAATGGAAAATCCACCAGCAAAAAGGCAATCTGGTTCATTGTTATATTCATGGCGGTTGCCGCGGCTGGTTTGCTGTATGTAAAATGGTGGCCGTATTTTCAAAAGGTGATCTCAGCTTCAGCTACTCATTCTATCGGTCCATCGATCCTTGGTGATCAAGCAGCTTCGGCGTCACCATGGGTAAATGCTTGGGACTATGGAAAAGTGTATTTTCAGTCTGTATGGAAAGCTGCATTACTGGGGATCTTACTCGGTTCGTTGATTCAAGTGCTGCTTCCGTCACGATGGCTGCTTAAAGTGCTCGGAAAAACATCGTTTGGCAGTACAGCAGCAGGAGGATTGGCGTCTATTCCAGGCATGATGTGTACTTGCTGTGCGGCGCCAATGGCCGTGGGTATGCGAAAGAAGAAAGTGCCGATTGGAGCAAGCCTTGCTTTTTGGCTGGGTAATCCGACCATTAACCCGGCAACCCTGATTTTTATGACATTTGTATTATCATGGGAATTTACGGTACTGCGATTATTCTTTGGACTAATTCTCGTGTTTGGTGTCAGTTACTTTGCCAATCGTTTTGCCAAAAACGCTGAGCCAGTAGATATGGAGAAAGTGCCGGAAAGCGAGAACTTTGAGGAAGAGGAAGGACCGTTTTTCAGCAGATGGATGAAGAGCCTTGGCACCATGCTGCTCCATATTGGACCAGCTTACATTTTTTCTGTGCTCCTACTTGGTGCAGCACGTGTCTGGCTGTTTCCGCAGCTAAGTGAAACGGCGTCCAACAGCTTGTTTGCTGTTATCGGATTTGCTCTTGCCGGTATGCTGTTCGTTGTACCGACTGCTGCCGAAATTCCAATTATCCAGACGTTTATGCTCGTAGGTCTTGGTGCAGGACCTGCTGCTGCCTTGCTCATTACACTGCCAGCGCTAAGCTTGCCGTCCTTGCTCATCGTTTCAAGGTCCTATCCCAAACGTGTTCTGTCGTTTGTCACCTTATCGGTCGTCGTTTTAGGTGTGTTTAGTGGAATGGTGGGAATGCTGTTTCTTTAAGGCTTACTTCTCTCTGACAGAATGGTTTGCACAATTTTACCATAATCGTGTTATACTAATACCAACAATGTGAAGGAGGTATCCAATTAGACATTATGTGGAACTAATCCCCTTGTCGATCATGAAATCTGATTGCACGGCAAGTGATGCTCTGCGGGTTTTGGAGCGGGATGGGATACGTATGTCTATAGGAGACCCTCAACGGTTAAATTCAATGTATCAGTGTGCTGAAGCTGATCTAACGGTCAATGCACTATGAGGTGTTTTTTCGTATCTTTTTTCGCTTATCCAAAAACCGCAGGAATGCGGTTTTTTTTCGTCTTCAGATATCATGAATCCCTATTGCCTTTGAACGAAACGCAAAGCGGTGATTTTTGATGACTCTATTAAGCTGTCACGAATTAAGTAAAGAATTTGGTGAGCGCCTGATTTTAAAAGAGGTTTCTTTGGATCTGGACAGTAATGAAAGGATAGGTTTGGTTGGTGTTAATGGAGCGGGAAAGACTACTTTGGCTAACCTGATTTTCGGAACACTTCAGCCCGATAAAGGTTCTATCGTTAAACATAAAAATCCACTGAAGATCGGTTATCTTCAGCAGTCCACCTCCTATACGACCAATACTTTTTCACATATGCAGAGTGAAGAAGAGGATTTTCTGCAGATGACGAGCCGTCTCGGTTTAAAGAAAGTACAGAATTGGGATGAGAGCCGTTTCTCAGGATTAAGCGGAGGGGAGAGGACGAAGCTGGCTATCGCTCATATCTGGTCAACAAGACCCGACCTTCTCATACTGGATGAGCCGACCAACCACCTTGATTTTCAAGGAGTGGAATGGCTGATTCAGGAGTTGAGATCATTTACAGGTACCACACTGATCATCTCGCATGACCGGTATTTCCTTGATCAAACCGTGAATCGAATCATTGAACTGGAGGATGGCAAGGCTGTTGATTTTCCGGGGAATTATTCATTTTATCGGGAAGAGAAGGAGAGAAGGTACCAGGCACAGCTGCATCAGTATGAAGCACAGAAAAAGTACGAACAAAAAATACAATCTGAGATTGAAAGGCTCGACAACTGGTCGTCGAAAGCACACAGAGAAGCCGGGAAAGTCGGCAAGATGGCAGATATGCGCGGCACAAAAGAATTTTACAGAAGCAAAGCAAAGAGCATGGATAAACAGATCAGTTCCCGGATCAAACGCCTGAAAAAGATTGAATTGGAGGGTGTGGAAAAGCCAAAGGAGGAAACAAAAATACAGTTTGGCTGGGATAATCCGGAGAAACGGGGAAAGCGTCTGGTGGATGCGAAGGAAATCTCCAAATCCTTTAGTTCTCGATCCCTCTTTCGGAAAAGCTCGTTTTATATTAAACGAGGTGAAAGACTGGGATTGACAGGTCCAAACGGGTGCGGCAAGACGACACTCCTTAAAATGCTGACAGGAAGGGAGACCGTCGATTCGGGTGAGCTTTGGATCAGTTCAAGCGCAAAAATGGCCTATCTGACACAGGATGTTACAGACCTCCAATCGGAACAAACGGTAGTAAGCTTGATACACGCTATTTTTGAAGTTCGGTCAGAAGCCTCTAAGGCCCGGACCCTGCTCGCCAATATGGGGTTTGACGAACGATTGCTGAAGAAGCAGATTCAGCAATTGAGTCTTGGTGAACGGATGAGGGTGAAGCTCGCCTTGCTCATCATGCAGGAACATGATCTTCTGATTCTGGATGAGCCGACGAATCACCTTGATCTGGCAAGCAGGGAGCAGCTTGAGGAAGCATTGCTGTCGTTTAGCGGCACACTGCTTATCGTTTCCCATGACCGCTATTTCCTGGAAAAAACGTGTGAAAAGCTCCTGGTTTTTGAAGATGGAAACATAAGAAAAACGCAAGAAGGCTTTAAAGAGTTTGCTGAAGCCAAACAAAAACCGGTACAGTCACAAAATCATAAAACGGATCTTCTTGAAAAAAGGATGGTTATTGAGAACCGAATCAGTGCTGTTTTGGGAGAGCTTAGCCTCCTGTCTCCTGGTGATAAGGAATATACGAGGCTGGACCAGGAGTTTAAGCAGCTGATGGAGGATAAGAGAAAGCTTTCATAAAATAAAAACAAACAGCTTAGTTTTACTATAGTGTTACAGTCTGGAAAAAAACAGCCCACCTGAACCGTGCAGATGGGCTGTTTCCTTATTTTTTTACTCCCGTATAAATGTGAATCGCATCTCTTAAGAACTCAGCAGTTCCTGGCTGGTCTTTATCATAATGCTGTTTGAAGCGTTCATCGTCTACATACATTTGCGCCAGACCCGCATGGGCTTCTTTGCTGTATTCACTCCAGTAAAAACACAGCCATTGCTTATGAAGATCTGCTGCTTTTTGGGCTAGGTCTCCCGCAGGATCCCCAGTTTTAAAGGCTTCAGCCAACGAGGTCTTTAGTTCGTCCGCCAAATGATTTACTTCCTCATGATCTTCCTTCGTCATGTTTTTCAGCTTTTCATTGGATTGATTAATCGTATCATCACCGTATTTTTCACGAATCTCTTTTCCATATTGTTTCTCGTTATCATCAATGAGCTTCTTTTTAAAGCCTTCGAATTTTTCTTGATCTGTCATCGTCATTCTCCCTTCAGATGAAGCAATCGTTTTTTCCACATTATTAATAAGCAATTCCAATTGCTTTTTCTTGTCCAGGAGCTTCTCACGGTGTTCTTTAAGAGCCTCGGTCCCGTTAAAGGAAGGGTCAGTCGTGATCTCCTTAATCTTTTCCAGACTGAGTCCGAGCTCCCGGTAGAACAAAATCTGCTGTAACTGGTCTATTTCGGGCTGGCCATAGATCCGGTAACCTGACGAATTGATCCTTGCCGGCCTAAGGATGCCAATCTCATCATAATACCTTAGTGTTCTCGTACTGATTCCGGCCAGTCTTCCTAGCTTTTGCACCGTATATTCCATGTGAGCACCTCCTGACATCCTAAATGTACACCTTGACGCAGCGTCAATGTCAAACCCATTTTTAATATTCTTTTACAGCTTATTTTAGGACACTGGAAAAAGAATAACCCCTGCTAAAAGAGCAGGGGTTAGGATGACACTACATGAGTTCTCCGGTCATCACAGACATAAAGTCATTGTAAAACCAGTTAGAGTTAAAATCAAAAGCGATTCTGTGTGTTTTTTCGCCATTCAAGTCGGCATAAGGACGGATGTCAGCGATACTCTGTCCCTTTGTCACCCCGCTATCCGTGTTTATGTATACGGGAAGATGACGAAACGAGAACATGTTCTGATGCAATGTAGCCATCAGTGTGAGTGCATCATGAACAGGGCTTCCTTTAATACTCGGATTGCGCTTCTTATAAAACTCATAATAAAAATCGAGCAGAGGCTTAATAATTTTAGCTTTTCCTTTAGACTGAATGTAATCGACCATCTGGGGAGTGACGATGGCCCGGTCTGTTACATTCAGGGGAATAATCGTTACATTATTGGCATAGCGAAGTACGATTTTTGCAGCAATAGGATCTCCGTGAAAGTTCGCTTCCGATACAGCGGTAACATTGCCTGGCACCCAGAATGCACCGCCCATGATGTACACTTCTTTTACTTTATTAATCAAGTCATTATATAAGATGTACATGCTTGCAAGGGAAGTTAGTCTGCCTGTGTTTACAATCGTCAATTCACCCGGGTGCTGGTTGATGAGTGAGACAACTTCACAAAAGTTCTCAGTGAACCCTTGAGGGGGGAGCTGTTGGGGAGGTTTGATGTATCCCAAGCCGGACTCTCCGTGCACTTCCGGATAAAAGATGGGGTCTTCTCCTGTCATCGGTTTTTCGGCACCGAGTATGACCTTTGTATGCTGGGAGAGATTAAATAAATTAACCAAATACGTAATATTGCGCAATCCCATTACCCTGGGAACATTTCCGTAGTCCGCAACCACTCCAATGATATCCACTTGTTTACTTAAATACCCGTAAATTAAGGCAATCGTATCATCGATGCCAACATCCGCAAAAAGCAAAACCTTTTTGGCCATGGTATCACCTAATTAAATGTTTTTTACAACATATGACTAGAGGGTATGTAAAAGAATGGGAATTGCTGGAGGACTTTAGGCTTATATTTAAAGGAAAAAAGTCTGATAGGAGAGAATGTATCCTAGGTGCCTGTTCTAAAGTTTAAATGCCTGATTCATTGAATGACAACGGGTCCTGCGGGCTTACTTCCATTTAATCGCTTCATAAAGAATGGGTAACCCTTAAAGAGGAGAGGATTTGATGAAAAAATCTGTTGCCGCTTTGCTGGCGGCGAGTACGCTGTTCTCTTTTGCCCCATTGACCGCCTATGCCGACCATCAGGAAGAACAAAAGAAAGTTGAGTATATCGCTTTAGGAGATTCAATAGCCGCAGGTATGACGCCTTATGGTGACATTAACAAGAGCTATCCGGATTTTATTCAAAGCTATTTTAAAAGATCCCATGTGAAGCTATTAGATTATGATAATTTGGGTGTGCCAGGCTATACTTCTGAACAGCTGAAAGAGGATGTTTTAAACAATCCAGACGTGATGAAGGAGATTAAAGAAGCAACCCATATTACGATAAATATCGGGGCAAACGATCTTTTTCGCAAACTGATGACCGATCCAGCGCATGCTTCTGATGGGATTGCGGCTGCCAGTGCTAACCTTGAGAACATCCTGCAGGCAATCGATAAGCTAAACCCAAATGTGCATGTCTATGTGATGGGGTATTACAACCCCTTTTCTTATTATGATCAGGATAGCCAAGCGTTCTTAGATCCTTTGAATAACGCATTGAATTCTGCTATTAAGGAGGCAGCTGTATCAAATGGCGATTCGTATGTCCCGACAGGTGGCGCCATCGATCCGCATTTCCAGAAATACATGCCCAATCCGGAAGATAACCACCTCAACATCAAAGGATATAAAGTGATCGCTAAAGAGTTTTGGAGGGTGATAAAAAAGGATGTGAAGTAAGGGGGAAAAGAGGACCGGGGTCCTCTTTTTTATGCAGGTGAGACGAGGACTTTCCATTTCTCCCATGCCTTCAAATATGCCGGCAAGTCTGAAGGGTGATGCTGAGAGCTTCTGGCCAGCCGTGTGAAAAGACCGAGCAGTACTTCCTCATTGAGGACTTGTTCATCATAATTCCACATCTTTAATTGCCTTGCAGCAGGAATAATCGTTTCTTGTGTAAGTTCGTTTGGGGTAGAACAAAAAGCAAAGACAAGATCATGGAGCGGGTGGCCGATAAAGGTTTGAGGATCAATTAAACCAGAGAGCTCCTGCTCTGAGAACAGGAAATTATGATACCCGCAGTCTCCATGCAGCAAATAAGAGAGTTCAGATTCCTTGCTTTTGGACCTTTGTTTCGCAAGTTCAGCGATAAGCTCGTAATCTTCTTTTTCAAGCAGCCCAGAATGAATAATTTCTTTGACTGAACGTATTTCGTCCTCCAAAAATGGTTCTCTTGAATGCTTAAGGTCGTCCCTGTATCCCCATCCACTTGCTTCAGAAAAAAGTTGATAGTAATTGAGCACATGATGGACGAGGGAGGACAGGATGTTTGTTTTGTGCGTCCCGGAACTGTCTGTTGTTCCTGCAAGAAAGGGATAGACGATGAATCGGTTCGCGGGGTCTTTGTATACGAGAAGGGGCAGGAAAGGAATATTCTCGTATTCATTCAAGAATTCCGCCTCTGCCTTAATAACATTCGGTTCGTTGAACTTAAGCACCCATTGTTTTCTGCTTCCATCACGCAGTAATCCGATCGTACTGGTCGTTCCTCCGCTCAAAGGTTCGTACACGGCATCTTTTGATTCTATGATCCCTTGGGTGTATAAATCTTTCACAATCCTATCCGTATCCATGATCCGAACTCCTTTTTTGTTTGTATCTATTTAAAGAGTAGCAGATGCTAGGCCAAATGTTTCATAATTTTTAAGTTTAAAGATCAATCGGGCGGCATCCATTTTTAGCCTTCTGCCCTCTTCGTTTTTATATCGACATTAAGGGACGAATCCTGAACTTCTCAAAAAAGTGCTTCAGTTTCTCTATGTTTTGGGTATCATCCGCAAGAGCGACGTATCCATCCGGCCGGACAGCATATAAGGAATCCTTTTTAAGGCCAACATCCTCCATTCCAGGCTGCCACACAAAGGTATGAATCGCAAAGCCAGCGCTTTTACCATATTCCCGAATATCCGCATGAATTTCACCGTATACATGAATCTGCCAGTCCATTGTTTTCAGCGGATCGAAATTGTTGCCGCTCTCTGTCTGAATCCAGGGCAAGCGGTCGCCTCCGTGGATTTTTCCTGCTTTTCCCATGCTCAGTGCGCTGTCCCGGTATTCGATCCGTGTTTGTGATACGGTATTAAAGGCAGCCCTGCGTGCGGCAGTGAAACCAAGCAGCAATGGAGCGACATAGGGAATCAACACCGTACGGAACAGCCGGTTACGAGTATTGCGTCCTACTATCATTTGAAAGGCACGGTCGGTTGTTGAAACGAGTGTGCGGGCAAAGGCGATCCGTTCTGTTTCATACGTCTCAAGGATCTCAGGTTCTGCCTTGCCTTTCAGAACCCATGCAACCTTCCACGATAGATTAACCGCATCCCCAATACCGGTGTTCATCCCCTGTCCGCCTGCAGGACTATGAATATGGCCGGCATCTCCAGCTATAAAGCAGCGGCCCTTTCTAAAATGCTCACTGACCCGATGATGAACATGATAGGTTGAGAACCAATTGACTTTATCAACTTTTAAACCAATCTGATTTTCAGCGTAAGGCTGGATCTCATCGAATGTAATTGACGTGGACTGCTCAAGCTCACGGGGGATGATGCCGATCAGTCTGATCATTGCCGTACTTCTGACCGGCATATACAAACAGAACCCCCTTTCACTGAGATGTACTTTTAGTGAGCGGTCCTGTGTTTCTTTATTTGATGACTCCACATCAGCCACATAAAAAAGCTGTTCGTACGTTCCTCCGGCAAAGTCGAAGCCCAACCCTTTTCGTACGGTACTGTGGGCGCCGTCACATCCGCATAAATAGTGGAATTCAGCGGCTTCCTCCATACCGTCTTTCTTCAAAACGGTGCGGACTCCTTCGCTGTCATCCGTAAAAGAACCCAGCTCGGTGTTCCACTCAATGGTGACACCAGCCTTTTTAAGCTGTTCCACTAGAAATTGTTCGTTGACATCCTGAGGAAAACTTAAGGCAAAAGGAAAAGGGCTGATGTCCTTCCCAAGATCGCTGAACTTGAATTCTGCTTTTTCTTTCGTTCCTTCACGAAGATAAACAGATTTCATCGGGATGCCGAGGCTTACCACTTCGTCCGCAATGCCCAATTGACGGTAAAACTCTAAAATCCTTGCATGGACGACCAATGCTCGAGATGCTTCACCAGGTCCGGAATGTTTTTCAATAATGCGGAATGGAATCCCCATTTTTGAGAGCTGAAGGGCCAGGACAAGCCCTGTTGGACCTGCCCCGACAATCAAGACTTGAGGATTCATATCATCGTCTCCTTTCAGAATTACTGTTTGATTTTTAAACCAGGTGATCCCAAATGCTGCCAAGATTGCGAACAACACTCCTGTAATCAACTGTTTCGTGACGGCCAGCAGCTTTTCCTTTCGGGTATTAAAAACGGTATTGCTCATGACAGTGTAAAGAAGCATCGCTCCAATCAAGCTTGCCATCCGTAATGGCTGAAACATGGAAACAGGGGCGTTGCCATTTGCGCTGTGGGTTCCGAATGCATTGACATTGACCACGTCTTTTTTGATCGGTTCCTTTTCTACGACTCCATTTAGCATCTGGCCTGCAATAGCGGAAGCAGAACTGTTCGTCCCCTGATTGACTAAGATTTGAATCGTGGATGAAGAAGGGGAATGCATAGAGATCTGTTTTTGACTAAAATCCCTTGTGATGACAAGGGCTGCATAATACTTTCTGTCGTTTAGGCCCTTATGTCGTAAGAGTTGACGGATTCCCCCATATACGATGAGAAGCACCAATCATTAACCGGCTGCTTAGGAGAAGAAGGTATGAGGGAGCAATTTGTAGAATTGTTATTACGAAAATATTGGTATGGGAGAGGTAACTTGAAAATAGATAAAGTATTTGAATATGATATTAGTAATGAGCTTTCGGTGCGTATACAAGAATTATTAAATGGCAGTTTTCCAGATGTCTATCCAACGAATAGAATTTACTTTAAGCAGTTACCGCATTTTAGATTTCTAGCTTTTAATGAGGAAAGTCAACTCATAGGACATGTCGGACTGGATTACAGAGTGATGAATTTAAACGGAAAGCCCCTAAAAATACTCGGTGTAATTGATTTGTGTGTTTCGCAAAACGCCCGCTCACAGGGTATTGGTTCGAGGCTGCTTTTAGAAATTGATAGGTTTTCTCAGGGACGCGATATTGATTTTATACTCTTATTTGCAGATAACATGAACTTATATTTAAGAAATGGATATCAACCAGTTAGAAACAAATGCAAATGGATGCAAATTAATCATGAAACCCAAGTTACAAATGGTATAGGTACTGAACACATTGATGAATTAATGATTAAGCAAGTCGGTATGACAAATTGGAGGGAAGGGAATCTTGATTTATTAGGTTATCTTTATTGAGCTATGGGGGAATAGCAGTGTTGCAGGAGAGGAGCTAGATTGATTAGCTCTTTTTTTATTGTACCAATGGACAGGATGATGATACAAACAAAAAACCATTTTATCATCTCATAGGTAGGTGGAGTCATTGATTTTATAAAACCTCGCATATTTTCGGGATTTTTACTATCATATAACTAGCAGAGTCGAAACATCCTGAGTAAGGAGCCAAAACATTTGAATATCAAACTCAACCACAGCATCATCAAAGAAAAGTGCGGTACGGTCTCCTTCAAAAAAGGAGACTCTTTTTATCGAGCGGATAAAGTGTACTTTGAAAGTTACAATATGGATGCTTGTAAAGCAGCAGTTACAGGAACACAGGAATTTCATGTCACCATTGAACGGGATATGAACGGAGGCTTTCGGTCGGAGTGCAGCTGTCCGACACTGGCTTCATTTCAAAAGGATTGTCAGCACGTTGCAGCCGTTTTACTGGCGATTTACCATCACCAGCAACAAGGGACAGCTCCTCTGATTTCCGGTCGACATCTTTCTGAATCTCTGGAAAATCAAGAACTGACAGAAGATTTTCTGACACTTTTTAATGATCAGCACAAGCGATCAAGCAGGCATCAGCTTCATTTTGAAAAAAGGCAAGTGCTTGATGTGGAGTTTACCTGCAAACCCGTGGAGGTAAGCAAAGGACAAACCGTTTTAGGCCTAGAGGTGAAAATCGGTCCGGTTAAAGTGCAGCACATCCGGGACTTTCTTCAACGTGTGGAAGAAGGGAATACCAGCCCGCTTTCCCTTTCATTCACATTTGATCCGTGCCTCCATTGCTTTCAAATGGAAAACGATGCTGTACTTCAACAGCTTATAAAAGCCATGCATGATGAACAGGTATATATCGATGAACTGTTAGACCGGCCGAATGAGGTTACTCATAACAACACCTTATTTATCTCCCCTTCTTCTTGGGACATGCTGCTGCCTTTGCTTGAGAAAGCACCATGGGTAAAGCTGGAGTATGGCAACACGTATAGAAGGTTTCGGACATCGAAAGAACCGCTGTCTCTACAGTTTGACTTTGGAGAGGCGCAAGGAAATAGCTATCATTTGAAGATTGAAGGACTAAAGCAGATGGTCGTGTTGCATTCCTATCGCTCTGTCCTTTCAGCAGGAAAACTGTTTCAGTTAAAAAGTGATGACTGCTCACGCCTTTCAGAACTGAAACGAATGCTGGATGCATCAAGAACGAATGTCATCCCGATTTCTCAGAAGCAGATGGGGATTTTTTTAGAAAAAGTCATTCCAGGCTTGAAACGCCTCGGGGAAGTTCACGTATCTCGTGCGATCACCGAGCAATTTGCCAAGATACCGTTAACGGCAAAACTATATTTGGATCGTGTAAAGAATCGACTCCTTGCCGGGCTGGAGTTTCATTATGATAATATCGTCATTGATCCATTGGTCAGGCGTGATCTTCAGGAAAACTCCAAACTTATCAGAGATGTGGAGAAAGAGGAAATGATACTCAGGCTAATGGAGGAAAGCTCGTTTGCCAAGACAGATGGCGGATATTTTTTGCATAATGAAGAGCTGGAATATGAGTTTTTATATGATGTTGTTCCTAAACTTCAAAAGATCGCCCAAATCTATGCAACCACCTCTGTGAGAAATCGTATTTTCAGAGAGAATGCACGGCCGCAGATTAGAGTAAAGCTCAAAAAAGAACGGACCAATTGGCTGGAATTCAAATTTGATATCGATGGTATTCCTGAAGGACAAATACGAGATGTTCTTTTAGCACTCGAGGAGAAAAGAAAATATTTCCGTTTGAGAAACGGCTCGCTGCTTTCTTTAGAAACTAGGGAATTTGAAGAAATTCAACGTTTTCTGTATGCCTTGCCTGTTCCAAATCATGATCTGGAAAATGGCCTCAATCTACCTTTCATTCAGGGAATGCAAATGCTTGATACTGCTGAGGATCGTACGTTTGATTTGGAGAAATCCTTCCTTCAATTCTTGGAAAACCTGCAAAATCCGGGCAGCTTGGCATTCGAGGTCCCTGTAAACTTGGAACCGATCTTGCGAGATTATCAAGTACAAGGATACCAATGGATGAAAACACTTGCCAGCTATGGATTTGGCGGGATCCTTGCTGATGATATGGGATTGGGAAAAACGCTGCAAAGCATCACATTCATCGTATCGGTGCTTCAGAATATTCGTGAAAAGAAGTCTCCGGTCTTAATTGTCTGCCCGTCTTCTTTAACGTACAACTGGCTGAGTGAAATGAAAAAATTCGCTCCGGACATACAATCTGTGGTGGTTGATGGCGGTAAAGCAGAGAGATTAGCATTCATTAAGGAAGCATTGGATCATGATGTTATCATCACCTCTTATCCCTTGTTGCGCAAGGACATCGGGTGGTATGAGAAACAAGCTTTTCACACGGTATTTTTTGATGAGGCACAGGCTTTTAAAAATCCTGTGACGCAAACAGCACGAGCTGTGAAGAAGATCCAGGCAAATCATCGATTCGCGCTTACAGGTACACCAGTGGAGAATTCGCTGGAAGAACTGTGGTCGATCTTTCATGTTGTCTTTCCTGAGCTATTGCGAGGATTAAAGGAATTTAGTAATCTTCCAAAGAAAACCATTACACGAAGAATCTCTCCATTCTTGCTGCGGAGGTTAAAAGAGGATGTACTGATGGAGCTTCCTGAAAAAACAGAGTCCATGGAATCGGTGGCATTGCTTCCTGAACAGAAGAAACTGTATGCAGCCTATTTGGCGAAGCTGAGGCACGACACACTAAAGCATCTGGACAAAGATACACTTCGGAAAAATCGCATCAAAATCCTTGCTGGTTTGACGCGTTTACGGCAGATTTGCTGCCATCCGGCTTTATTTGTAGACAGTTACAAAGGGACATCAGGGAAATTCAAGCAGCTCATGCAGATTGTAGAGGAATCCAAGCTATCTGGAAGAAGGGTGCTGATCTTCTCTCAATTTACGAAAATGCTGGAGTTTATAGGAAGGGAATTAGCGAACCAAGGCCTTCCTTTTTTCTATCTGGATGGACAAACTCCCTCCATGGAACGGGTAGAGCTATGCAATCAATTCAATTCAGGTGAACGTGATCTATTTCTCATTTCCTTGAAAGCGGGAGGGACGGGCCTTAACTTGACAGGTGCTGATACAGTCATTCTTTATGATATATGGTGGAACCCTGCTGTCGAGGACCAGGCAGCTGACCGTGCCCATCGGATGGGGCAGACCAATGCTGTACAGGTCATCAAACTCGTTACCCGAGGTACAATCGAAGAAAAAATGAATGAATTGCAAGAGAAAAAGAAGGATCTCATTGAAGAGATTATTGGCGTTGGGGAGAAGCCGGCTTCGTCCCTTACTGAAGAAGATATTCGGGAAATTTTGATGCTATAGAAATATGATTGTTGCTAATAACGAGGCACTGCTGGATTGATTCCAGCGGTGCTTTATTGTATGTTCTTTTATGAAAATGACGTGATATGCAAGTAATCCTTGTCGAACCGCAAGTAACGGCTGTGAAATCGCAAGTAAACTCTGTCGAACCGCAAGTAAACGGGCCAAAGCCGCAAGTAAACCCGCTTAAACCCGCAAGTAACGACCCAAACCATCCATTGGGTTTTCTGTCTCTGCTAAAATAACGTTCTGTTCAGAAAGATAAGTGGATTATAATGGAAAGTATCGTTCTGTAAAAAGAGGAGGAATCGAGATGCCAG